>NZ_JH164968.1:153622-179967 GCF_000227275.1 Neisseria sp. GT4A_CT1 | reverse complement strand
CATTATTTGACACAGCTGGCCGAATTTTCCGACTACCAACGTGTTTATTTGGATGAAACAGGATTTGATCGCTACCTGTTCCGTCCCTATGCCCGCAGCCTGAAAGGGCAAATAGTGAAAGCGCAGATAAGTGGAAAAAGATACCGACGCTTATCTCTGGTGTCCGCACAAGTCGGCAACCGGCTGATTGCTCCGATGGTTTATCAAAATACGATGACCGGAGTCTTTTTTGAAGCGTGGTTTCAGCAATGCCTACTGCCCGCATTGACTCAAAAATCGGTGATTATTTTAGATAATGCACGATTTCACCGTATGGGTGTCTTACGGGAAATGGCGGAAAAATGGGGACATAAGGTATTGCCTCTTGCACCTTATTCACCTGAGCTCAACCCGATTGAGAAGGTGTGGGCGAATATTAAGCGGTATCTGCGAACCGTATTGTCTGATTACGCCCGATTTGACGATGCATTACTGTCCTATTTTGATTTTAATTGACTATACATAAGGGCGTTGGCAACGCCGTATCATTGCAATTTTAATCCACTATATAAGGGAAAGGAGGCAAGGATACGACGGCTTTATACCTAGCTTCAATACAAAACGACCTGTCTTGCAACAGGTCGTCTGAAAACACGGATGCGGCTTAGAGGGACAGCGAAGCTGCCTGAATCAGACCGCGTGCTTTGGCTTCGGCTTCGGCGGCACGCTCTTGCGAGGTGAACGGACCCATTTTGACGACGTATTCGTAGTCGCGTTTCTCCATGGAAACTCTCGGGCTCATCATGCCGGCGGAAAGGTTTCTCGCCGCCTGGTTCATATAGGCTTGCGCTTCGCGTTCGGTACCGAAGGATTTCAAATCGACGAAAATGTCTTTGCCATCATAAACTTGGGTGCTTTGACCCGGTACGATTTGTTCGACTTTGACATGTGCCGTGCCTTGGTTGATGAAACCCAATTGCTGGGCGGCGGCTTTGGACACGTCGATCACGCGGTTGCCGTGGAAAGGACCGCGGTCGTTGACGCGGACGATGACGCTTTTACCGTTTTTGGTGTTGGTCACACGGGCGTAGCTGGGAATGGGGAGGGTTTTGTGGGCGGCGGTCAGGGCGTTCATGTTGTAACGCTCGCCGCTGGAGGTTTTACGGCCGTGGAACTGGTTGCCGTACCATGAGGCGTTGCCGGTTTGGACGAAGGAGGATACTTTGGTCATCGGCGTGTAGCGTTTGCCGGCGACTTTGTAGCTGCGGTTGGCGGAGGAATGCAGCTTCTCGGCGCGGACGATGGAGTCGGCAGAGGCGGAATGAATGGAAAGGATGCTGATTGCGACGGCAGTCAGGGTGGAGAAAAGGGCGGTTTTAGATAAAGTCAAAACGTAGTCCGTTCTTGAGTTGATAACGCGGCGGGATGGCTCCCAGGCGGTTTCAGACGACGTATCGGCGGTTTGACAAAAACCAAGCTGTTGTCGGACAGTATCGTCTTGGTTTTTGTCAAACGGCTCAGGGAGACTCCCCAGCGGATGTTATACACCGCCTGCGTAACCGTTTTGCCGCCATGCTTCAAACAGAATCACGGCGACGGTGTTGGAAAGATTCATGCTCCTGCTGCCGGGCTTCATGGGCAGGCGCAGCTTTTGCCCTTGGGGCAGGGTGTCGAGGATTTCGGCGGGCAGGCCGCGTGTCTCCGGGCCGAACAAAAAGACATCGCCCTCAACAAAGGAAACTTCGTCAGGACGGGTTTTGCCTTTGGTGGTCAGCGCGAAAATGCGGCGTCCTTCCAGGGCTTTGAGACAATCTTCGAAATTCTCGTGTACCGTCAGTTTTGCAAACTCGTGATAATCCAAACCTGCGCGCTTCATTTTTGCCGAATCCAGCGGAAAACCGAGCGGCTTAACCAGATGCAAATCGGCTCCGGTGTTGGCGCACAATCGGATGATATTGCCCGTATTGGGCGGGATTTCGGGTTGGTACAAAACTATGGTAAACATATAAATCAATCACTTATAGAGGGGCATAATGCCGAAATGTTCCGCAGGTGTCAAAAACTTTAGCTATTTTTTCATTGGCGGACGCGCCAAACTCCAGCAAAAAATCTTGCCTGCGCCTGATTTTTTCAGCGTCCGCGCCAATTCGTCCAGCGTCGAGCCGGTGGTGAATACATCGTCGATTAACAAAATATTACAGTTTTTCGGGATATGACCATTGATTTCAAAAGCATTTTTTATATTGCGCACCCTGTCTGCGCTTTTCAGCGTGCTTTGCGGCTCGCGATGTCGTCTGAAAACCGTCTGCCGCGGCAGCAGCGTCCAGCCGTAATGTTCGGACAGAATATCCGCCAATTCCTCGCTTTGGTTGAAGCCGCGGTGCAGTCGCCTTTCTTTGCTCAACGGCACGGGCAGCACAAAATCGAAATGCTCCGTTTCCAGCCAGTCGGGCGCATGGCGGCGCATCAGTTCCGCCAGCGGACGGCTCATGCCGAGGTCTGCCAAATGCTTCAACGCGCGTATCATACTGCTGACGGGCGGCTCATAATACAGCGAAGCCCACATCCGCTCAAATGCCGGCGGCTTCTTCTGACAGCCGCCGCACACCGCCCCGCCCTGTATAGTGCGGAAACACAAGAGGCAACTGTTTGCCGCGTCCGTAAAAAACTCTTCCAAGTCCGCCGCGCAACCGTCGCAAAAACCGCCATACGGCCGGGTTTCGCACGCTGAAACCAAGGCGTGGCATAATACGCAACGGCTTTTGTGCCACCATCCCGTATTGCGCCACCAAGAAAACACATTCATAGAGAAAACAGCCATGCCGCACTCCGCCAAAAAAGTTTATCTGATACACGGCTGGGCAGCGAACCGCCACGTCTTCGACGACCTCATTCCGCGCCTACCCGCCGATTGGGACATCCGCGCGCTCGACCTGCCCGGACACGGCGACGCGCCCTTTGCCGAAAACTTCAACATCGCTGCGATTGCCGAAGCCTTCGCCAAAGAAATCGACACGCCCGCCCACATCCTCGGCTGGTCGCTCGGCGGCTTGGTCGCGCTCCATCTTGCCGCACGCCGTCCCGACAAAGTCCGCTCGCTCTGCCTGACCGCAAGTTTCGCCCGCCTGACCGCCGACGCGGACTACCCCGAAGGACTGTCCAATCCTGCTTTAGGCAAGATGGTCGGCGCGTTCCGGCAGGATTATGCCAAACATATCAAACAGTTTCTACAATTACAGTTGCTGCACACACCAAACGCCGCCGAAATCATCGGCAACATCCTGCCCGACCTCTCCCGCCACGGCGCACCGCCCGCCCTGCAAGCCGCGTTGGATGCCGTCAACCAAGCCGATGCCCGCCCCCTGCTTTCAAGCATCCAAGCCCCGTCGCTTTTGGTGTTCGGACAAAAAGACGCCATCACCCCGCCGCGCATGGGCGAATACCTCAACCGCCATCTGGCGGACAGCGAATTGGTATTGATGGAAAAAGCGGCACACGCCCCGTTTTTAAGCCACGCCGACGAATTTGCCGAGCGTTACCGCGGCTTTGTCGAAAAGGTCGTCTGAAAACCTTGTGCCGCTGTTGCCGTTCAGGCGTAAATCCAAAACTTAAAGAATGACGAGGCTTCAGAGTGTGAAATCCGTCGGCGGGAACGATGCCTCGTTACCGCAACGCCAGCCTTATCCCTTCCCCCGTCCGGCGGGGGAAGGTTAGGATGGGGGGCTAAGATGTACGGAATAAAATAGAGCCATCCTCTTCCGCCGGACAAAAGAAGAAGCAGATAACCGAGTGCGGCAGTTGCTGTTTTTTAACATAGTCGATTGAAATTAAAAGAAATCCATACCGCCATTCTTGTACACCCTAAATGGCGGTACGCAAACCCACCCTTCAAAAAAGAAGAAAAAGGTCGTCTGAAACATGAACCCCCAAGACAAACGCTGGCAAATCCACCGCCATCTCGCCCAAGACACCGACGAGCGGCTGCAAATCGTCCGCAACGCGCCCAAACGCGTCCTGCTGGTCGGTGCGGACGCGGACATCAGCCGCAGCCTGCTTGCCGCGCGCTATCCGAATGCGGTATTCGAAGAATACGACCCGCGCGCCGACTTCCTCCAAACCGCCGCAGCCGCGCGTAAAAGCGGTTTTTGGCAAAAGCTCACCGGCAAAACCGTCCCGCAACACTGCCAAGCCCTGACCGCCCCGCTGCCCGAAGCCTGTGCCGATATGTTGTGGGCGAACCTCAGCCTGCCCCGCGCGGACGAAATCCTGCCCGTCCTGAAAAATTGGGCAAACGCCTTGAAAACAGACGGTTTATTATTCTTCACCCATTTTGGCCGCGACAGCCTGACCGAGCTGACAGGTCGTCTGAAAAGCGCGGGGATAGCGTGTGAAACGCCAACCCTCATCGATATGCACGACCTCGGCGACATACTTGCCGACAACGGTTTCTACGACCCCGTTACCGATACCGCCAAGCTCGAATTGAGCTACCGCAAGGCGGCGACGTTCTGGCAGGACATGGAAACCCTGGGCTTGTGGCACGTCTTGAAATTCAGCGACGCCCAAGCGGCTGAAGCGTTTGTGGATAAGATTTTCGAAACCGAAGGCGGTCTGACCGTCACGCTCGAAACCGTGTACGGCCATGCCGTGAAGAAACTGACGCTGCCCGAGGGGGAAAACGTGGTGCGGTTTTATCCGAAAGGCTGAACGGTTTGGCGGAATAAATATAGTGGAGTAAATTTAAATCAGGACAAGGCGACGAAGCCGCAGACAGTACAGATAGTACGGAACCGATTCACTTGGTGTTTCAGCACCTTAGAGAATCGTTCTCTTTGAGCTAAGGCGAGGCAACGCCGTACTGGTTTAAAGTTAATCCACTATAAAAGATCGTCTGAAAACGTCTGACGAATGGCGTTAAAACGTTTTCAGACGACCTTTTTACGTGGCGGCAATCCTGTTTCCTTTCCATTTCCGTCCAATGCCCGATCGGACAGATGGCTCAATTCGACTCAGGCGTTCTGCTTCAATCCACGCTAACGCTGACAAAAGAAGGTCGTCTGAAACCCAAAATCCGATTTCAGACGACCTCTTTTCAAACCCGTATCTGTCAATAAAGCTCTAACGGCACGTCCAGCAATGCCTGCACGTTTTCAATCTGCGCGGCGCAGGCGTAAACCTGCGGCAGGACGTGGGCGCAATAGACGCGGGCGTTGTGTTGCTGCGCGGCGTAGAAACTGCTGCCGAAGCTGTCGGCGTCTTCCGTTCGGGCGGCTTCGGCGGCAAGGTAGGCGCGGGCGAGTCCGATGGCGCCGAGCGTCAGTCCCATTTGTTGCAGGTAGGCGTTGGACGCGGCGGCGGCGAGGGCGGGACGGTCAGCGTATCCGACCATGCGGGTGATGCTTTGTTCCGCCGTTTCAATGGCTTGCGCCAGTTGCTGCGCGGCGGCGGGTTCGGCGGCGGCGAGTTTGTCCGCCAGCTCTTTGCCTTCGGCGAGCAGCTTCAAAGGCAGCGCACCGTTTTTGCCGGTGGTTTTGCGCCCTGCCAAATCGGCGGCCTGTATGCCGTTGGTGCCTTCATAAATCGGCGTAATCCGCACGTCGCGCAGGTATTGCGCCACGCCGCTTTCTTCGACATAACCCGCGCCGCCGTAAATCTGGACGGCGAGGTTGGTCAGGACGACGCCGTTATCGGTCGGCCAGGCTTTGACGATGGGAATCAGGAAATCCAGTTCGCGCTCGGCTTCTTTGCGCAATACGTTGTCGGGGCAGGCGGCGGCAAAATCGGTCAGGGCGGCGGCGCGCAGATAGAGGGCGCGTTGGGCAGCGAGCGTTGCCTTTTGTATCAACAACATACGGTGCACGTCGGGATGGCGGATAATCGCTACGTCGTCTGAACCGTCCGCCTCGTCGCGTCCCTGTACGCGTTCTTTGGCATAGGCGAGCGCGTTTTGGTAGGCGCGTTCGGCGACGGCGTGGCCTTCGATGCCGACGTTCAGCCGCGCGGTCTTCATCATGGTAAACATATACGCCAAACCCTTGCCCGCCCTGCCGACCAGATAGCCTTCGGCGTTGTCGAACTCCATCGTACAGGTCGGGCTGGCGTGTATGCCGAGCTTGTGTTCGATACCGATGGCGCGCACGCCGTTGCGTACGCCCAAGCTGCCGTCCGCGTTCACCAAATATTTCGGCACGATAAACATCGACACGCCCTGCACACCCGGCGCGGCATCGGGCAGGCGCGCCAGCACCAGATGGACGATGTTTTCCGTCATTTCCTGATCGCCCCAAGTGATGAAGATTTTCTGACCGCTGAGAGCATACGCACCGTTTTCTTTCGGCACGGCGCGGGTGGCGATGTGGTTCAAATCCGAACCCGCCTGCGGCTCGCTCAAATTCATCGTTCCCGCCCATTCGCCGCTGCACATTTTCGGCAGGTAGGTCTGTTTCTGCTCCTCGCTGCCGTGTTTGAACAGCGCGTCCACCGCACCCAGCGTCAGCATCGGCATCAATGACAGGGCGAGGTTGGCGGCGCACCACATCTCTTCACACGCCGCCGACACGACCGCCGGCAGCCCCTGCCCGCCAAACTCCGCCGGCGCGCGCAAACCCGTCCAGCCCGCTTCGCAGAAATCACGGTAGGCACGCGCCAAATCCGGATGGGTGGTGATCAGGTCGTCTGAAAAACCCGCGCCGTGCAGGTCACCGGTGCGGTTGGTGTCCGCCCATTGTTCCGAGGCAAACCGCGCCGCTTCGTCTAGCACCGCATCCACCGTTTCCGCATCCAAACCTTCCGCATGGGGCAGTTGCAGGATTTCGTCCAACCTGCCGTGCACGCGGATGCCGAAACGCAATTCGTTTACAGGGGCCGTGTAGCTCATGGAATCTCTCCGAAGTGAATGATTTGAAATGGATTTGGGATAAATTGGTATAGTTATACTAATCCTAAACCACAGGTTTGCAAAGCGCAGGTTTTCAGACGACCTCAGGCAAAATTCAAACCTATCCTTTTATTTTTAAACAAATTATTTTAAATCAGGCAGCATGGGCGGAGCGCAGCAGGTTTGAGCGCGGTCAAAGTCGTCAAAGGTCGTCTGAAAAAGATTTTGGACTTTTCAGACGACCTTTTTAAGAAAACAAATTTTCCGGGAATCAGCCCTTCAACCAACTTTATCAAGGTATTGATTCTTAAGCCAACCGATGACAAATTATCGTTTCTTCAAAACAATTGGCGGGACTTCTTCCATTTATCGTAATACATAAAACCCATCTGATCGATTTTCCATTCCCCGCCTTCCAAAACCAGCGTATAGGTTTTCTTTTCCTCTCCATCTTCCAACACATCTATTTCGTATTTTTTATCGCTGATTTTCCGTTCGGCTGTAATGGTTTGGTTATATTCTGGAGGCATTCGAAAAGTTAACGCTTCCAGTCGAGACTGTTTCAATGACAGCGCCCTTTTTGATAAAAATTTATGTTGTATGCTTTTAATTCCCTCTGAAAGCTTAACTTTATTTTCTTCTGAATAGAACTCTCCAAAATTATCCTTATCCATATAATTTTGAAGAATTTCTCCCCAATACAGTTCAAAATTTTTCATTAGCTGAATGAACTCAGCTAATGTTTCATGCGCGGTTTTCATATGACGAATTTCCTTTGAAGTGTATTCCATTACATTTTACTCATTCCCTATAAAAAGATTTTGGACTTTTCAGACGACCTTTTTAAGAAAACAAATTTTCTGAGAATCAGCCCTTCAACCAACTTTATCAAGGTATTGATTCTTAAGCCAACCGATGACAAATTATCGTTTCTTCAAAACAATTGGCGGGACTTCTTCCATTTATCGTAATACATAAAACCCATTTGATCGATTTTCCATTCCCCGCCTTCCAAAACCAGCGTATAGGTTTTCTTTTCCCCTCTTTCACTCAACACATCTATTTCATATTTTTTATCACTGATTTTCCTTTCGGCTGTAATGGTTTGGTTATATTCCGGTGGCATTCCAAAATCAGGGGCTTCTTGTCTAGCTTGCTTTAAAGATAAAGCTTTTTTAGATAAAAATTGTTGGTGTATTTTTTTGATTTCATCAGATCTTTTTTTGCTGTTTTCATCTTCATCAATTTCAAAAAAAGTACCTTCATCCAAACTTTTTTGAGTAAGCCCTCCCCAATACAATTCATAATCTTTCATTTTTTGAATGAACTCAGCTAATGTTTCATGCGCGGTTTTCATATTACGAATTTCCTTTGAAGTGTATTCCATTGCATTTTACTCATTTTCTATAAAAAGGTCGTCTGAAACGCTTATCCGTGTTTCAGACGACCTTTCGCTTTCAGGATTTAAAAAAACGGATTGTGCCGTTTTTCATGCCCGATGTCGGTCATTCTGCCGTGTCCGGCGATGACGCGGGTGTCTTCGGGCAGGACGAACAGTTTGGTGCGGATATTATGGATGAGGTCGGCGTGGTTGCCGCGCGGGAAGTCGGTTCTGCCTATGGTTTCGTAAAACAATACGTCGCCCGCGATGAGCAGCCCCGCTTCGGCGCAGTAGAAAACGACGTGGCCGGGCGTGTGGCCGGGGATGTGCAGGACTTGGAAGGCGTGGCTGCCGACCTTGAGCGTTTCGCCTTCGGTCAGCCAGCGGGTCGGCTCGAACGCGGGGGAAACGGGAAAGCCGTATTGGGCGGTCGTTTCGGGCAGGGCTTGCAGCAGGAAATTGTCGTCTGCATGAGGGCCGATGACGGGGACGGGGCGGTGTTCCCGCAATTCCACCACGCCGCCGGCATGGTCGAGGTGTCCGTGGGTCAGCCAAATGGCGGTCAGGGTGAGATTTTTCGCGTCCAGCTCTTGCAGCAGGTAGGGAACGTCGCCGCCGACATCGGTCAGGACGGCTTCGCGGGTTTCGTCATCCCACAAGAGGGTACAGTTTTGGCGGAAAGGGGTAACGGCAATGATTTCGGCTTGAAGTGCCATGAGGCGGAATTCCTTGGGTAGTGGTTGGACGGGGCGGATATTTTCAGACGACCTTCGGTCTGTTTATGCGGTATCATTATTATATTTGAAATAATCACTCACATTACTGGAACGTTTATGAGAACTTCAATGCAGGGCATGATACCGATTTTTGCCGCTTTTTTCATCCAAACGGCGCTCGGCGCGGATTTGATGCTGGCGCAGGAATACAAAGACCAAGACATTACAGGCTGGGCGATGAGCGAAAAGCTCGACGGCGTGCGCGCGTATTGGGACGGGCGGCAACTGGTCAGCAGGCAGGGCTACGCGTTTACCCCGCCCAAAGGTTTTACCGCGCAGTTCCCGCCCTATCCGCTTGACGGCGAGCTGTATAGCGGACGCGGACAGTTTGAACAGATTTCCGCCGCCGTGCGCTCGTCTTCCGGCGATTGGCGCGGCATCCGCCTGCACGTTTTTGACGTCCCCAAAGCGCAGGGTAACCTCTACCAACGCCTCGCAGTCGCGACGCAATGGCTGAAAACGCATCCGAACGCTCCGATTACCATCATCCCGCAAACCAAAGTCCGCGACCGGCAGCACGCGATGGACTTTTTAAAACAAATCGAAGCGCAAGGCGGCGAAGGCGTGATGCTGCGCCAACCCGAATCGCGTTACAGCGGCGGCAGAAGCAGCCAATTATTGAAGCTGAAAAGCCAATACGACGACGAATGCACGGTAACGCGGCATTATGAAGGCAAAGGGCGCAACGCCGGACGGCTGGGCGCGGTCGGCTGCAAAAACCAACACGGCGAATTCCGCATCGGCAGCGGCTTCAAAGACAAAGACCGCGACAACCCGCCCAAAATCGGTGCGGTCATCACATACCGCTACCGCGGCTTCACACAAAAGGGCACGCCGAAATTTGCGACGTTTGTGCGGGTCAGGACGGACAGGTAAGAGCCGATGGTCGAAAGGTCGTCTGAAAACCGGATTTTTGGGTTTTCAGACGACCTTTTCACAAGTTTGAGGGATACTGAAACGGTTTTCTGCTTTGGGGGCAGGAAGAGGGAACTTTGGTATATCGCGGATAATTTAACCTTTGATACAGCAGCTTATTTAGCCTCGTCATTCCCTTTAGCCCCGTCATTCCCGCGCAGGCGGGAATCCAGTCCTATCCGTACGGAAACTTATCGGGCAAAAAGGTTTCCTCAATTCCGCATCCTGGATTCCCGCCTGCGCGGGAATGACGGCAGCGGTAAACAACGTATCGGAGTAAGTTAATTGATTATTATCATGTACAATTTCCGCCTGATTGATTTTTAATGGATTGGTTTGATAGAGGGATAAATGATGGATGTTAATGATTTGATTAGTGCAGCAGTCCAATTATTTAATGAGAAAAAATACGCTGAAGCGATTGAAATACTTCATCAGGCTTGGGACGGGATTACGGATAAAAATACTCAAATTCCAGAGCAAATTAAGATTCAAAATCGGCTTGGCGGTTGTTATTTGGAACAAGCCATAAATGCCAAAGATACGGATAAAGCAGACGGACTATTCGAACAGGCCGTTTGGCATTTTCAGGAATTATTGCAGCTTACCAAACAGCTGGAAGATGAACAGAACAAGATTGAGGAGCAAATTATTGCCCAATTTCGGCTTAGCTTTTGTTATTTGAAACATGCCCAAAAAACCAAAGATACGGACAAAGCAGACAAACTATTCGGACATGCCGTTGAATATTCTAGGAAACGGTTGGAGCTTACCAAACAGCTAAAAGATGGACAGGACAAGATTCATAAGCAAATTGTTGCCCAATTTCGGCTTGGCAGCTGTTATTTCGAACAGGCCAAAAAAACTAAAGATACGAATAAAGCAGACAAACGGTTCGGGCAGGCTGTTGAAGATTTTAAGAAGGAATTGGAGCTTACCGAACAGCTGGAAGATAAACAAGCCAAGATTCAGTATCAAATCCTTGCACAATATGAGCTTGGCACTTGTTATTTAGAACAGGCTCAAAAAACCAAAGATACGGATAAAGCAAATAAACTGTTTGAAAAAGCTGTTGAACACCTTCGAGAATTGTTAAAACTTACCAAGCAACTGACGGATAAACAAGATCGTATTCAACAACAAATCTATGCCCAATCTGGGCTTGGAGGTTGTTATATTGAACAGATTAAGAGAAGTAAAAGCACATCCGAAGCGGAAATATTTGTTAAACAGGCTAGCGAAAATTTTTTAGCCGCCTACGAACAATTACCACAATTAAGTGATGAAAAAGAAAAAAAGGTATGGGAAAAAATAATCCGTCTAGGTTTAAGGGAGATTGATTACCTCAATGAAGACTGGAATTCCTATTTCGAAAAGAAAAAACAAGAAATACAGGAATCGCTTTTCAAAGAGGAAACTTCACAATCGCAAGACGCCGTTGCAACCGTATTGGCGGTTCTCCATATTACGCCGATAGAGTTGGGCTTTACCCCGATGGCGCATTACACTTCGCCCCATGTATGTCATATATTATTCGGCATCGGCGGCAACGAAACCGCCAGTCCGATGCGGCTCGGCAGTTCTACTTATATGAACGACCCATCCGAAGGCAAGGCATTGTTGGACTTGCTGAACCAGCAGGATTTGGAGTTGGAAAACAAAGCGGATGGCGCGTCCCACAATGCCTTTTTTACCTGTTTCTCCAGCCGCGTCAACGATTTGAACCAGTTTCGCCTGTATGGGAAAGAAGACGGCGTGGAGGCTTCGGGCTGCTGCCTGGTGTTCAATAAAAACGGGGATTGGCTGAGGGAAGCGGATGTTTCTGTCCCATTTCGCAGTCTATCCGAAATGTCTGGGCAGAATTCAGACGACCTGCCAAAAGTTAATGAATATGAAAAACTGCCACTTTATCAAGTCGCTTATGTCGCTTACAAAGATGAATATATTGCGGAAAAGAAATGCGGGATATGGCTTTCTGCACCCAATAAGGCTTTCAACCTTCATCAAAATTTAGCACAAGAAAAGTTGGGCTCATCCATTCGATTTATATTAGATGCAAATATCAGTCGATTCGGTATCCGCCTGAAACCCGTCGGCAATGAAGACTGGCATCAGTTTCGCTTGGGAAAATTAAAAGAAGCACTGGAAGAGCTTATCAGGTTTTTCAATACATCCACCGTCAGCGACGACGATAAAGAAGCCTTGGAATACATCCGCTATCTGTTTAAAGACTTTGCTTTCCGCGACGAAGAAGAGTTCCGCCTGTTGGTCATCAAACCAATCGATTCGGAAGAAATCGAACATTGTGAGACGACCCAATCCGTCTATATCCCTTATGCCGATATACGGAATCTGGCGGACGAGGTGATTTTGGGTACGAATTACGAAAAAACCGGCAATCAACGCAAGGCGGAGGTGTTCCGCTATCAAATGAAGCAAAAATGCCCCGACGTCAAAGTCTCCCGCTCGACGCTGCCGATTAATCCGCCGAATAAGTAGGTTGGTTTGCGCGGCAATGCCGAGCCAGCCGTAGACAAAAACCCGCCATCTCAAAAGCCGTCGGATTCGAGAATCCGACCTACTGCTACTGCAACTGATAGCTAGGCCGGTGTATTGAAAGCGATGGCAAAACCCGCTTCTCTGTTTTCAGACGACCTCAGCCCGATTTGGGTTTATAATTTCCTTTTTGCCAACTGATTTCCCCGTTTACCATGATCGATTTAGAAACCAAACGCCTTGAAACCCAAGCTATGCTTGATAATGCCGAGCTTTTGTTCGACCAAGACCAATGCCGTGCCGCGCTGCAAAAAGTGGCGGACGAGATTACGCGCGACTTGGGGGACAAATATCCGCTCCTGCTGCCTGTGATGGGCGGGGCGGTGGTGTTTACGGGGCAGTTGCTGCCGCTGTTGCGCTTTCCGTTGGACTTTGATTATGTTCATGTTTCCCGTTACGGCGACAAGCTGGCGGGCGGCGCGTTCAACTGGAAACGGATGCCCGACCCGGAGCAGATTCGGGGCCGTCATGTGGTTGTGTTGGACGATATTTTGGACGAGGGGCACACGATGTCGGCGATTCAGTCCAAGCTCTTGGAAATGGAGGCGGCAAGCTGCCGTGCGGCTGTGTTTGCCAACAAGTTGATCGACAAGGAAAAACCAACCAAGGCGGATTATGTCGGGCTGGATGTTCCCAACCGCTACGTCTTCGGCTACGGTATGGATGCGGCGGGCTGCTGGCGCAATTTGGGCGAGATTTACGCGCTTAACCAAGGCTGAGACAAGATTAAAAAAGGTCGTCTGAAAACCTTTTCAGACGACCTTTGTGCCACCATATCGCGCTATGTGGCGGGTGAACGGACGATACTTTCGCCCACACCGGCCGAATAAAATCATCAGGGAACACATCATGATCAACCTTTTAATCATTACCCACGAGGCAGTAGGCGAAGCCTACCGCAGCCTGACCCATCATTTCTTTCCGACGGGCATGCCGGAAAACATCCGCATCCTCGGCGTAGAGCCTGACGAAGACCAAAATGACATCATCAACAACGCCATCGCCGCGCTGCAAGAGTTTCCTGAAAACCACGGCGTATTGATTATGACCGACATCTTCGGCGCGACGCCGTGCAATGCCGCCCGCAGGCTGGTTCGCGCGGGCAAATCCGCCATCCTGACCGGACTGAACGCGCCGATGATGATTAAAGCGACCCAATACTCGCCCATGGCGGAAGACCTAGCCGCCTTTACTGAAACGGTCAGGGAAGCCGCCGTCAAAGGCATTTTCGCCATCACCGCCGAACCGGAAGATTTGGTGTGCAAACAGCACGCCGAAGCCGTCTAAGCCTACCGACACGTTTTCAGACGACCCCGCACACCCGAAAGCCGAACATGCAAAAACAACAAATCGAAATCATCAACAAACTCGGACTCCACGCCCGCGCTTCCAGCAAATTCACCCAAACCGCGTCTCAGTTTCAAAGCGAAGTCTGGGTAACGAAAAACGGAAGCCGCGTCAACGGCAAAAGCATCATGGGCTTAATGATGCTCGCCGCCGCCAAAGGCACAATCATCGAGCTGGAAACCGACGGCTTGGACGAAGTCGCCGCTATGAAGGCATTGACCGACTTAATCAACGACTACTTCGGCGAGGGCGAATAATGAGTATCGTGCTGCACGGTGTCGCCGCGGGCAAAGGCATCGCCATCGGACAAGCCCACCTGATTACGCGCGGAACGGCGGAAGTGCCGCAATACGACGTTTCAGACGACCTCATCGACGCCGAAGCCGCCCGTTTCGATGCCGCCATCAAAGCCACGCGCAAAGAGTTGGAACAACTGCGCAGCGCGATTCCCGAAAATGCGCCGACCGAATTGGGCGCGTTTATTTCGCTGCACCTCATGCTGCTGACCGACGTAACCCTCTCGCGCGAACCCGTCGATATTTTAAAAGAACAAAAAATCAACGCCGAATGGGCGTTGAAACAACAAAGCGACAAGCTCGCCGCCCAGTTCGACAGCATCGAAGACGACTACCTGCGCGAACGCAAACAAGACATGCTGCAAGTCGTCCGCCGCATCCACAACAACCTCGTCGGACAAAGCAACGACTTAAACCTCAACGAAGGCTTGTTTGAAGACACCATCCTGATTGCCCACGACCTCTCACCCGCCGACACCGTCCTCTTTAAAGAGCAGCGCATCACCGCCTTCGTTACCGATGTCGGCGGCCCGACCAGCCACACCGCCATCCTAGGCCGCAGCCTTGACATCCCTTCCGTCATCGGGCTGCACAACGCCCGCAGGCTCATTACCGAAAACGAAACCGTCATCGTTGACGGCATCAACGGCGTCCTCATCATCGATCCGGACGAAGTCGTCCTCAACGAATACCGCCGCCTCGCCCGCGAATACCGCCTCCACAAGCGCGAACTCAACAAGCTCAAAAAAACTGCCGCCACCACCGCCGACGGCATCAACATCGAGCTGCTCGCCAACATCGAATCTGCCGAAGACATCAAAGCCCTGCACAACTTCGGCGCAGACGGCGTCGGACTCTTCCGCAGCGAATTCCTCTATCTCAACCGCGACACCATGCCGACCGAAGACGAGCAGTACGAAGTGTACAGCGCGATTGTGAAAAAAATGAAAGGCAAAAGCATCACCATCCGCACCGTCGATTTGGGCGTGGACAAAAATCCCCGCTGGTTCGGTCAAAATTCCACCCCCAACGGCAGCCTCAACCCCGCGCTCGGACTCACCGGCATCCGCCTGTGCCTCGCCGAACCGGTCATGTTCCGCACCCAAATGCGCGCCATCCTCCGCGCCGCCGTCCACGGCCCCGTGCGCATGATGTGGCCGATGATTACCTCCCTATCCGAAGTGCGCCAATGCCTGATCCACCTCGACACCGCCCAACGCCAGCTTACCGAACGCGGCGAAACCTTCGGCACCGTCAGCGTCGGCTGCATGATTGAAATCCCGTCCGCCGCCATGACCGTCGGCAGCATCCTGAAACTGACCGACTTCATCTCCATCGGCACCAACGACCTGATCCAATACATCTTGTCGGTTGACCGCGGCGACGACAGCGTCAGCCACCTCTACCAGCCAGGCCACCCCGCCGTGTTGAAAACCATCCAGCACATCATCCGCACCGCCAACCGCATGGAAAAAAGCGTCTCCATATGCGGCGAAATGGCAGGCGACACCACCTACACGCGGATGCTGCTGGGCATGGGGCTGCGCCGATTCTCCATGAACCCCAACAACCTGCTCCCCGTCAAAAACATCATCCTGCACAGCAACACCGCCCTGCTCGAAACCGAAACCGCCAAAATCCTCCGCAGCGAAGACTCGGAAAAAACCGAAAAGCTGCTGAAATTGCTCAACAGCGCGGAACACGAAGAAGAGCGGCAGGAAGAAGACAGCCCGATAGCGCAGGCGTAAACAAGGTTTCTATAGTGGATTAACTTTAAATCAGGACAAGGCGACGAAGCCGCAGACAGTACAGATAGTACGGAACCGATTCACTTGGTGCTTCAGCACCTTAGAGAATCGTTCTCTTTGAGCTAAGGCGAGGCAACGCCGTACTGGTTTAAAGTTAATCCACTATATAAACCAAAAGGTCGTCTGAAAACCGACTTCGGTTTACAGACGACCTTTTTATGTCAACACGACAAATTATTTAGCAGCGTCTTTCATTTTGTCCGCAGCTTCTTGAGTCGCATCAGCAGCTTTGTTCAAAGAATCTTTGGCTGCATCGGTAGCCGCTTCTTTGGCTTTACCGGCCGCTTCTTTAGTTTCGGTAACGGCTTTATCTGCCGCTTCTTTTACATCGGTAGCTGCTTTGTCGGCAGCTTCTTTAGTTTCAGTCATGGCTTTATCGGCAGTTTCTTTTGCATCAGCCGCAGCGTCTTTGACTTTATCTTTCGCTTCTTGAGCGGCAGAGGCAGCAGAATCAGCGGCAGAAGCTGCGGTATTTTTAACATCGGACGCAACGGCTTGTGCCGCTTCCTTAGTTTCTTGCTTGGTCTCTTGGGAACAAGCCGCCAAAGCAGCCGCCATCATTGCGGCAATCAGTAATTTTTTCATGTCCTATCCTTCTTGAATTTTTGGTTAAGATTTTGGTTAAAATGCTGTTTTATATAAACAGCCCGAAAAATTGTAACACATATCATGTTAATAATCTCTTCTATATGACGATAAACAGTGCTTTAAGTTCTATTTTGTTCCGAAAAAATACAGAAAAACATTGACACTGCTCATCTGTTTCTATAAAATTCACAGCTTATCGGGTCGTTAGCTCAGTCGGTAGAGCAGCGGACTTTTAATCCGTTGGTCGAGCGTTCGAATCGCTCACGACCCACCAAATTTAAAAAGCTGAGTTGAAAAACTCAGCTTTTTTATTGCCTTTCTGCCTTAGTTCTAACATTCAGACCGCACCATCGTTAATCAAAGATCAGGTCGTCTGTAAACAGGATGATGTTTCAGACAAGCTTCCCTCAACTTCCTGTGTAGTGGTTCAAGTAAGCTTGAATCAAGACAAGGCGAAGCAACACCGCATTGATTTCAGCTTAATCTTATACCGTTTCCCATCAAAGCAAATCCGAACCGTCTCGACGCTTGGCTGTTTTCCCATAAAAAACGCACCTTATTGCAAGGTGCGTTTTGATTTGTACAGCTTAGAATTTGGCGCCGGATTGGTTTGCCATATAGTCAACCGCCGCTTTGACTTCGTCATCGCTCAGGCTGGTGTTGCCGCCTTTTGCCGGCATGGTGTTGAAGCCTTCGAGTGCATGTTTATGCAGGGTTTCTTTGCCTTGTTTGATGCGCGGAGCCCAATCATCATTTTTACCGACGACCGGAGCGCCCGGGATGGTACCGCCGTGGCACATTTTACAGTTGGCTTCGAAAACGGCTTTGCCGTCCACTTTGGCGGACGAGGCATCTTTTTTCTCGTCGGCAGGCGCAGCTTCTGTTTTTTCTGCCGGTTTGGTTTCAGAGGCAGGAGCTTCTTTTACTTCTGATGCGGCTTTGGCGGCAGTATCTTCTACTTTGCTCGCCGCTGCTTGAGCGGAAGATGCAGCAGCATCGGTAGCAGAAGCCGCAGCGTCTTTAACCTCGGAAGCTACGGCAGAAGCCGCCTCCTTAGTTTCCTGTTTGGCTTCTTGGGAACAAGCCGACAAAGCGGCCATCATCATCGCAGCAATTAGTAATTTGTTCATGTTCTATCCTTCTTAAATTTTTTAGTTAAGGTACTGTTTTATAAAACAGCTGGAAAAATTCTAACACACATCATTTTCATGTTCCCGCCGATGTAGTGGGTTGTAGTAACAAATATTGGCATAAGTCATGTTTTGTTCTGAAAAAAGGCAGAAAATGTTGACACCCACGCAATCATTCCTATATAGCCTCCGGCTTATTGGACGGTTTGAACCTTGTTTGCCATGCCTTTAAATCCGCCCAAATCCTGCCCAATTTCAAAATCCCGGCTTAAAAAGCCGGCTTTTTTATGGGCGCGCCATTTCATCCCAACTCATGCTCAAATCAATCCCTATTTTCTTTTTTCATCAAAAAAGGTCGTCTGAAACCCTACATCAGGTTTCAGACGACCTTCTTAACCTTATCCGCCAGCCTCAAAACATCTTTTTCATGGCTTTATGAATAAGGTCGAGTTGTTTTTTATATTCTCGGCAATGGGGGCATATCAGCAGGTGGCTGCCCAGAAAAACGCGTTCGGGAACGGTCAGGCGGGTTTCGTCCTGTTTTTTGGAGAGCAGGTAGGCGGTTTTGCGGCATTTGTTCATCGTGTTTTCCTAACGGGTTTAACCGGCATGTCCTGCATTGCCGAACCATTTGATTTGCAGGCATTGGCGCAGGGTTTCGCGGGCGCGGTGCATGATGGTGTGGTAGTTGGACATACTGATGCCGCATTGCTCGCGGATTTCGTCGGATGAGAAGCCGAGGATTTCCTTCATGGTAAACACGCGGGCGGTGTTTTCGGGCATTTGGTAGAGGCAGGTTTGCAGGATTTCACGAAACTCTTTGTTGTCCAACGTTTTTTCGGGCGAGGACCAAGTTTGCGGATGGCCGTCCGCCGTCCAATGCCCGTCTGATGCAAACCGTTCTTCAAAGGCTTCGTCCAACATTTCTTCCGTAGGCGTGGCGAATATTTCGCGCTGCCGTCCGATTTGGCGCAGGCAGTCGGTGATTTTGTTTTTCAGAATGGCAAACAACCAGCTGCCCACTTGTGCATCTCCTTTGAAACCTTCGGCAGCGCGGTAGGCGGAAAGCATGGTTTCCTGCACAAGGTCTTCCGCCAAATCGGGGCGGTCGGGCAACTGGATACGGGCGAAACGCAGGAGCAGCTTGCGGGATTCGGCAAGCTCGGTGTCAGTCAATTCGGGTAGGGACATAATGTATCAGCATTGAATGAATTATGGCTGTGAACTTCTAATTTTACGCTGATACTGAGCATTCGTGTCATCAAATACATAAATGATTGACGTAGCTTTTTTGTTTCTCAGTAACCGGTTACGCGTTTTCAGACGACCTGCCAAGCCTTTTAGCGGGTCTTTACCCCCAATATAAAAAAGGTCGTCTGAAAACAGTAAAGGCCGCCGATATTTCGATTTCTTCCCCATCTTTACCTTTTCTTTCGGAAAGAGGGGGCTGCGATAGTGCCTTTATAGAAATTTCCTGCTCACTACGTCAATTCGACCATTTCAGACGACCTCGGCTGATGCAACAACCAAAATACCTTGTTCCAGCCAATCCGTCCATTTTTGCCTTAATGCGTCCTGCCAGCCGCTTTCAGACGACATGAACTCTGCCAGCATGGCTTGCAGTCCGTTCAGGGAGGCGGGCGTGTCTGCCAGCGTTTCCAGCAATAATGCGTCGAAATCGTCGAGGGTTTGGTACATCACGTCGTCTTCGCTGTTGCGCCACACCAAAACAGCGGTTTCCACCGCCTGCAATTCGTCGGTAACGTCGTAGTGGTAGCAGCGCACGAAGGCAGCGGGAGAAAGGGTGTACGCCAAATCGTCTGAATCGGCGGGCGAGGCTTGGCTGTTGGTTTGGACGACTTCGGCGAGCAGTTGGGTGTGTTCGAAGTCCATCAGTGCCAAGAGGTCGTCTGAAAGTGGCAGGCTTTGGCAGTATTGGAGGAATTCGCCGGCGATTTCTTGGAAATAGGGGGTTTGGGCGCGCGCGTCTCGGATGAAGTCTTCTTTCAGACGACCCCATTCTCCGCTGTCGAGATATTGCGGCGTTTCGGTATAACAGCGGTCGATGAAGCTGTGGATATTGTTGCGTATCAGGCGGATATAGACGTTCAAGCGGTCTTGCGGCAGTCCGTCGGCGGCTTCGCCTTCGCGTATGGCTTGGGCAAAGCGTTGTTGATATTGGGCGGAGGTTTCAGGCTGCACGGCGGTATTCCTTTCCGGCGCGCGTTTGATATTCGGCGATTTTGGCGACTTCGGCTTCGAGTTCGGCAAAAGGCGGGAAATTGAAATCGCGTTCCAAAAGGGTGGGCGGGATGGTCGGCAGCTTGGTATAGGCGAGTTCGAGCAAGTCCCAAACGGTCGGTAAAACCGCCGCGCCGTGAGTATCAATCAATAATTCTGGCGTTTCGACATCGTGTCCGGCGATGTGGATGTAACACACGCGCTCTGCGTCGACGTTTTCTAAAAAGGCCTCTGGCGACAACAGTCCGTGATTGACTGCGTTGACATAGATATTGTTCACATCGAGATGAATGCCGCAGTCGGCTTCGCGTGCAACGGCGTTGAGGAACTCGACTTCGTTCATTTCGGCAAGCGGGGAATGCAGGTAGTAGGAGGTGTTTTCTACGGCGATGCGGCAGCCCAATCGGTCTTGCACTTCGCGGATACGCCGCGCGGTATGCCGCACCATTTCTTCAGTGAAGGGCAGCGGCAACAGGTCGTAGAGATGGCCGCCGTCGTGGCAGTAGCTCAAATGGTCGGAGAAAAACGTGCAATCGTAACGGCGCATCATTTCTTTGATGCCGTCTATCAAGGCGGTATCCAGCGGGGCTTGTCCGCCCAGCGACATGGATAATCCGTGCAACGCCAACGGCAGCCGTTCCGCCACGCGGTCAAACTGTTTGCGCGCCCTGCCGCCCATTTTCAGCCAGTTTTCGGGTGCGGCTTCGATAAAGCGTATCGGACTGTCGTCTGAAAGCGAGAGGAAGTCTTCCGCCAAGTCGCGGCGGTAGCCTAAGCCTGCGTGTTGAATCATGATGTTGCTCCGTTTTGGATGGTATTCCGACAGTTTTGGTGCGAAATTGCTGTCAAAATCAGATAAAAAGCCGCATTTATCAATAAAATGCGGCTTTTTGTTCTAAATTATTTAGAACCGCATTTACCTTCGCCGCATTTGCCTTCAACTGCTTTAGCTTTGGCTTTTGCTGCTTTGGCGTTTTTAGCGGGGGCTTTTTTCACGGTTGAACCGCATTTACCCTCGCCACATTTGCCTTCGCCTGCTTTAGGAGCAGCGGCACCGCATGAACCTTCAGCAGCTTTAGCCGCACCGCAAGAGCCTTGGGCAGATTTTTGAACGCCTGCTTTGCTGCTTACCGGTTTATCAGCGGCAACAACGCCGGCAGCCAAAGACAAAGACAAAGCACCTGCAAGGGCAGCGGCTACATTTTTTTTCATATTGATTTCCTTTTTAAAGTATCAAGTTAAACAGATTAAGAATTTGAGTTGGCGCGTTTAAAGTCCGCTCCCCGACCTTTTTCATTGATTTCCGACGCGGCATTTCGGGCAAAACCGTTTTTTCAACAGCGCATCCAGCGATAAACAGCCCGCGCCTTGCAGCAGAATTGGGATTAAAACCACGATATAAATCAAAGCCATTTTATAGCCGTTGTCGCAGACATTATAACCCGCACCCGCATGGACTGCCGCCCACGCCACCGCCGTTACAATGATCAATCCTAAGGCGGACAGGCGGGTCGCCAATCCTAAAAGCAGCAAAACCGGAAAAACCAGCTCTGCCCACATCGCCAAGTTCCAATTCATGCTGTCGGGCAGCAGATAAAACGGAAAGGGGAATTGGTCGTTGATTTCGGCAAACCAGTTTTCGCCGCTCCATTTCTGCATGCCCGATTCCCAAAATTCGTAAGCGGCAAACAGGCGCAAAGCCAATAAACCTAAAGCCGATTGCCACGTGGCTGTGATATTCGTTTTCATGATAACCGTTTCATAAAATCATTTCATGCCCGATTAGACGCGGCAGTCTGAAAATGCTTACAAGCGAATTGAAAAAATTTTGTTTGTTATTGTTTTATAACGATATTAATATATAGTGGATTAAATTTAAATCAGGACAAGGCGACGAAGCCGCAGACAGTACAGATAGTACGGAACCGATTCACTTGGTGCTTCAGCACCTTAGAGAATCGTTCTCTTTGAGCTAAGGCGAGACAACGCCGTACTGATTTAAAGTTAATCCACTATATTTAGAAGGTCGTCTGAAAACCTTTATACAGGGTTTTCAGACGACCTTTTTCTGTGTCTTTTTAACGGTCAATCCGCCGTGCAG
Organism: Neisseria sp. GT4A_CT1; assembly: GCF_000227275.1. Classification (NCBI taxonomy): domain Bacteria; kingdom Pseudomonadati; phylum Pseudomonadota; class Betaproteobacteria; order Neisseriales; family Neisseriaceae; genus Neisseria; species Neisseria sp. GT4A_CT1. The sequence continues at coordinate 157,972 of NZ_JH164968.1, read as the reverse complement.
ATTTCTACGATTTCTTCGCCGTATTGCTCCAACCATTCCCCGCTCACGCCGTCTATTTTAGAAAGCGCCGTCAAAGTTTGCGGCCGGGCTTTGGCGATGGCGCGTAAAGTCTGTTTTTTAGCGACGGCGTGCATCTCTCCGCCTTCATATCGGGCGGTATCGAGACACCATTGGAACAGGTGGCGGGCGAGCTGGCGTTCTGCCTGTTTCGGCTCGGAAAGCCCGTCTGCGTAGGGGCGGCAGATGTCGAGTATTACCTGCCCGTATTGGGCAATTCTTTCGCTGCCTATGCCGTAGATACCGAGCAAGTCGGCTTCTTCGGCGGGCGTGAAGACGACAAGGTCGGTCAGGCTGATGTTGGAAAGGACTTTGCCCAAGGCGCATTGTTTGGCGGCTGCCTGCTCGGCACGCCAAGTTTCAAGCTTTTGCTGTAATTGCTGTTCGCGCTCGGTTTGGGGGGTGAATAGGGGTTCTTCGTTGCCCGTTTGTCCGCTTTGGTTTTCGGCTGCGTTCCCGCAGACATTGAGGATGTCGATGCCGAATTTGTTGATTTTCGCCTCACCCAAACCGTAGATTTGGTGCAAATCTTCAAGTGTTTGTGGCATTTTTTCGACGATGTCGCGCAGGGTTTTGTCGCCGCAGACGACGTAAGCAGGGACTTCTTCGGCATGGGCGCGCTGCTGCCGCCAATGCCGCAATGCCTGCCATAGGCGTTCTTCGCGTTCGGTACGCAGCCAGTTGTCTTTGGGCTTTTGAGTGGCGGCTTTTTCGCGGCGCAATGGACGCAACATGACTTCGGTTTCGCCTTTAAGGACTTTTTTTGCGGCTTCAGTCAGTTGCAATGCCTGATATTGGGCGACGTTGACGGTGAGGTAGCCGAGGCTGATGCATTGGCGGATGACGCTGCGCCATTCTTTGTCGGTTTGCCCGCTGCCGATGCCGAAGGTGGAGAGTTTGTCGTGGCCGTTGCGCCGTATCCAGTCGTCGCTTTTACCGCGCAGCAGGTTGATGATATAGCCGGCAGCAAAGCGTTGTCCGGCGCGATATACGCAACTGAGGAGCTTTTGTACGAGGACGGTGCCGTCGAAGCGTACGGGCGGATGCAGGCAGTTGTCGCAATGGCCGCAAGGGGCGGATTCTTCGCCGAAATGTTTGAGCAGGAGGACGCGGCGGCAGGCGGCGGTTTCGCAGACGGAAAGCATGGCATCGAGCTTCTGCATTTCGATTTGTTTCTGCACTTCGTCGCTGTTGCCTTCGGCGATGCGCTCGCGCAGCAATACCCAGTCGTTCAGACCGTAACACAGCCAACTCACGGCAGGCAGCCCGTCCCGCCCGGCGCGGCCGGATTCTTGGTAGAAATGTTCGACGCTTTGGGGCATATCGAGATGGGCGACGAAGCGCACGTCCGGTTTGTCTATACCCATACCGAAGGCAACGGTGGCGACGACGATAATGTTGTCTTCTCGGGTAAAACGGCGTTGGTTTGCTTCGCGCACTTCCATGCTCAAGCCGGCATGGTAGGGAATCGCGTCCAATCCGTTTTCGCAGAGGAATTGGGCGATGTCTTCGACTTTTTTGCGGCTGAGGCAATAGACGATGCCGCTTTGCCCTTCCATTTCTTTGCGGATGAAGTCGAGAAGCTGCTTTTTGCCGTTGTTTTTTTCGATAACCTGATAATAGATATTCGGGCGGTCAAAGCTGGAGATGAATTCGGGCGCGTCTTCGAGATGGAGGAAATGTTTGATGTCGGCGCGGGTCGCCGCATCGGCAGTCGCGGTCAGGGCAATGCGCGGCACTTGCGGATAGCGTTCGGCAAGCAGCCCTAATTGCTGGTATTCGGGGCGGAAATCGTGCCCCCATTGGCTGACGCAATGCGCTTCGTCTATGGCGAAAAGGCTGATGGTTTGCTGATCGAGAAAACGCAGGAAACGGTCGGTAACGAGCCGCTCCGGTGCGACGTAGAGCAGTTTCAGACGACCTTGGGCAAGTTTGTCCACCACTTCGCGGGCTTCTTCCACCGTTGTACTGCTGTTGACCGCTGCTGCTTCTATGCCTGCGGCGTGCAGGCTCGCCACTTGGTCGTTCATCAGGGCAATCAGCGGCGAAACGACGATGGCAACGCCTTCACGCATCAGCGCGGGAATTTGGTAACACAACGACTTGCCCCCGCCCGTCGGCATCAATACCATCAGACTTCCGCCGCCTGCCAATGTATTGACGACAGCCTCCTGCTTGCCGCGAAATTCGGGATAGCCGAATACTTCGTGCAAAATCTGTTGGGCGAAAGGCTGGGGCATGATAGTTCCGTAGGGAGGGAAAAGCGTTATTTTAGCGGTTTTAGACACTGCCTGCATGAGGGATATTTGAGTTATCCACATGAGGTCGTCTGAAAACGGATTATGCTTGGTTGGGTATCGTGGGGTAATTTGTGATTGAGACAAGATGGCGGAACCGCCGACAATACAGATAGTAGGCAACCGGCTCACTCTTTGCTTTGGAAACGGAAAACCGTTCTCTTTAAGCTCAGACGAGGCGGCGGCATATTGGTGTGAAGTCAATCGGCTAGAAAACCTGTTTTCAGACGACCTTTTCATTTTTTGGCGGTTTTAAGACTTTGCAAAGCCGATTTACTGCCCCGCCGTCTTCGCGCATAATACGGCAGTCTAATAATTTATCCTAAGCACCCGAAACTTATGAACATCAAACACTTTTCCCTTATTTCGACTTTATCGGCAGCCCTGCTCCTGAGCGCCTGTCAAACGACTACGACCACAAGCGGCGGCGTCAGCGGCAACTGGGACAACATCGGCACGATTTCCGACGGCAATATCAAAGTGGCGATTGATAAAAACAGCATCAAGAAAAACGGTACTTTGGTCACTTTCCGCGATAGAAAAACCGTCTCGAAGATGAAAGAAGAACGCTTCGTCAACACGCCTGCCTACAAAACCGCCATCGGCGACTGGGAAATCCATTGCACCAACAAAACCTACCGCCTGACTGCTTTGCAGCTTCTTGACGAACACGGCAAAGAAATTTCTAAACACAACTATACCGCGACAAATATCCGCCCGATGAGCGTGATGAACGGCACGATTACCGAAAAACAATTCGAAGCCGTATGCGGCAGCAAGCTCTAATACTCAACTTATCTACATACTTATCCACAAGATAGTCAAATCAAAAGGTCGTCTGAAAACCATGAATATGGGGATTCAGACGACCTTTTTGGTTTTTTTGGGAAAGTTATATTCAGGATTATCCACATTTTCTCAAATGAGCGGTTTATCGGTTCAAAGCATAATTCCTAATCATCCCATCCATTCAATTTCTAACGCAAACGAACGCCCGTTTCTCCATCAATAATCTGACTCGGCGACCTTTGTTTGCCGATTAAACCGCCGACTACCCATACATCCCTTCCAAACTGCCTTCTCACTTCCCGCTCCGTCCTACACGCGCGTTTGCCTGCGCGGTTGCACGAAGTTGAGACCAAAGGCGTTTTCAAAGCCTGACACAAGCGGCGCGCACCTGCATGGGCAGGAACCCTGACCGCCAGTTTGCTGCGTCCTTTTCCGCGCAATGCAGGTAAAACGTCAGCAGCCGCAGGAAGCAGAAAGGTTTTGGGCGCAGGCCATTCGTTTCTGAGCATGGTTTGAATGTTTTCAGACGACCTTTTAAGTAGGGGCTGTAATTGCTCCAATTCGTTGCCAATGACAATCATACCTTTATGTTGCGGTCTTTTTTTCAGATGAATCAGTCGGTTAAGCGCTTTAGGCAAGGTCGGGATACAGCCTATGCCGTAGCAGGATTCGGTAGGATAGGCGACCAAGCCGCCTTTTTTAAGATGGGATTGCAGCTTGCGAAGCGTCGAAGCTGAAAAGATTCTGGGGAATAGCATGATAGGGAAGGTCGTCTGAAACACAATTATAGTGGATTAAATTTAAATCAGGACAAGGCGACGAAGCCGCAGACAGTACAGATAGTACGGCAAGGCGAGGCAACGCCGTACTGGTTTAAAGTTAATCCACTATACGTTTTCAGACGACCTGTTTCTTTGATTAACGGTTGATGGCTTTGTCGGCAATGTCTTTACGGTATTGCATGCCGTCGAAGCTGATTTTTTCCAATGCGCTATACGCCTTGGCTTTGGCTTGAGCCACATCGTCGCCCAATCCTACGACACACAATACGCGGCCGCCGTTGGTCAATACGTCGCCTTTCTCGTTTGCCGTTGTGCCTGCATGGAAAACTTTGCCGATTTGATTGGCAGCATCCAGACCGGAAATAACATCGCCTTTTTTAGGCGTTTCGGGGTAATTTTGCGCCGCCAGCACTACGCCTACGGCA
>NZ_JH164968.1:144231-153511 GCF_000227275.1 Neisseria sp. GT4A_CT1 | reverse complement strand
AGGACAAGGCGACGAAGCCGCAGACAGTACAGATAGTACGGCAAGGCGAGGCAACGCCGTACTGGTTTAAAGTTAATCCACTATACGTTTTCAGACGACCTGTTTCTTTGATTAACGGTTGATGGCTTTGTCGGCAATGTCTTTACGGTATTGCATGCCGTCGAAGCTGATTTTTTCCAATGCGCTATACGCCTTGGCTTTGGCTTGAGCCACATCGTCGCCCAATCCTACGACACACAATACGCGGCCGCCGTTGGTCAATACGTCGCCTTTCTCGTTTGCCGTTGTGCCTGCATGGAAAACTTTGCCGATTTGATTGGCAGCATCCAGACCGGAAATAACATCGCCTTTTTTAGGCGTTTCGGGGTAATTTTGCGCCGCCAGCACTACGCCTACGGCAGTTTGCGGGTTCCATTCCGCGGTTACGCCATCGAGTTTGCCGTCTATTGCCGCTTCGACCAAATCCGATAAGTCGCTATTCAGACGACTCATAATCGGCTGGGTTTCGGGATCGCCAAAACGGCAGTTAAACTCAATCGTATAGGGTGCGCCGCTTTGATCAATCATCAAACCTGCGTACAGGAAGCCGGTGAACTCATGCCCTTCCGCTTTCATACCTACCACGGTCGGCAAAATAATCTCGTTCATCGCGCGCTCGTACACGGCAGGCGTTACCACAGGTGCGGGGCTGTATGCGCCCATGCCGCCCGTATTCGGGCCTTTGTCGCTGTCTAAAAGACGCTTGTGGTCTTGGCTGGTCGCCATAGGCAATACATGATTGCCATCAACCATGACGATAAAGCTCGCTTCTTCGCCTTGCAGGAAATCTTCAATCACAACGCGCGCGCCGGCATTGCCCATTTTGTTGCCTAGCAGCATATCGTCAATCGCAGCATGCGCTTCATCCAAAGTCATCGCCACAATCACGCCTTTACCTGCCGCCAAACCATCGGCTTTGATGACGATGGGCGCACCTTTCTGATTGACGTAATCATGTGCAGCATCGGCGTTTTCAAAAGTTTGGTATTGCGCGGTCGGAATGTTGTATTTCTCCATAAATGCTTTGGCAAAATCTTTAGAACTTTCCAGCTGCGCCGCATATTGTGTCGGGCCAAATATTTTCAGCTCTGCGGCACGAAAATCATCCACAATACCCGCCGCCAAGGGCGCTTCAGGTCCGACGACAGTAAAAGCAATATTTTCTTTACGGCAGAATTCAATCAAATCCTGATGCGCAGTCAAGGCGATGTTTTGCAGCTTGGGTTCAATCGCCGTACCGGCATTACCGGGCGCAACAAATACTGTTTCCACTTTGGGCGACTGCGCCAATTTCCAAGCCAGCGCGTGTTCGCGACCGCCATTACCGATAACCAGCAGTTTCATGCCATCTCCTTGACAAATATGTACTTTTAACGAAAACTCGATACAAGGGGACTTTTGTCCCGTTTGAAGAAATTTTAGTGGAATCAAACAAAAGACCGCTTCATTCCACTCTGCAACCTATTTGACTTATCCACGAAATTAAAAAAGGACAAGCAACCATGCAAAAACGTATTGATGAAATCCAAAGCAAATACCGCGAATGGTGTCATCTACTACCGCAATTGGAAGAAGACATCCGGCGTTGGAAACATGCTGTCGCTTTGATTCGCGATATGGACAATTTTTATACCCACGAGTATCAGGCGTGCCATCAAGCCATTGAGGACGGGGCAGAACTGGATTTGAGTACGGAAGGCGAATACAGCATTATGAGTGAGGATGCGTTATGGAACGCGCTGGGCGAATTTCATCAATTGGCCTGGCTATATTTGCGCTCCAGCGTCGATGCCTTAGACAGATATACACAAGAAGATTTATGAGAGAAGAGGTCGTCTGAAATACCATCCAAAGCATTTCAGACGACCTTTCATTCAAAAGGCTTTTCTGTGTTTACTTCAATCTGCCGTGTATTCTTCCAAGCCGCAACACAGGCCTCATAATTTGCCAACGACAAACTGACCGTCAATCGGCAATCCAACTGTAAATCCTGCTCCAATATATCCGCCTGATATTGTTTAGCGATGCGGATCGCTTCATTCAAAAACGGATATTCACATTTCAGCCAAACGGTTTTTTCAATATTCTTTTCAACGACTTCCGCAACTGCCAACGCTTGAGCCGTTGCCTCTTTATACGCATGTATTAGACCGGGAACACCCAATAAAGTACCGCCGAAATAGCGGACGACCACAACCAAAATATCGGTTACGCCCACCGAATCAATCTGCCCTAAAATCGGCCGACCCGCGCTTCCTGACGGTTCTCCATCATCGTTGGCACGAAATTGCATACCATCTACGCCCAAACGATAGGCATAGCACCAATGCCGCGCTTTATGATGTTCTTCCTTTAACGGATCGAGATATTTTTTCACATCAGCCAATGTCCGAATCGGATAGGCAAATGCGATAAAACGGCTGCCTTTATCTTTAAACTCAGCCTGCGTCGGGGAAGTAATGGTTTTATAAGTCGTAATCATGCTGAAATGTTTTCAGACGACCTCATTAATAACAAGGTCGTCTGAACGTTTCACGTGAAACATCAATTTTTCAATGCTTCTGTTAATTGCGGGACGATTTCGAATAAATCGCCTACCAATCCGTAATCGGCCACATTGAAAATCGGCGCATCGGCATCTTTGTTGATTGCGACAATGACTTTGCTGTCCTGCATACCGGCAACATGTTGAATCGCACCTGAAATACCGATTGCAAAATAGAGCTGAGGTGCAACCACTTTACCGGTTTGTCCGACTTGCACGTCATTCGGCGCATATTCGGCATCAACTGCTGCACGGGATGCACCAATTGCCGCACCTAAAACATCTGCCAACGGTGTCAGCACTTCATTGAATTTTTCCGCACTACCCAACGCACGGCCACCGGAGACAATGACTTTTGCCTGAGTCAGCTCAGGACGATCGGAATGGGAGAGCTGACGGTTCACAAAACGGCTCAGGTTTTGAGCAGGGGTCGCTTCAACATTAACCACCTCAGCATGACCACCTTGCGCTAGAGCTGCGTCAAAAGCCGTCGCACGGAAGGTCAGCACCAATTTTTCCGAATCGGCTTGCACGGTTTCAAATGCATTACCCGCATAAATCGGGCGCACAAAAGTCGTGTTATCCACAATCTCAGTCAAATCAGAAATTTGCGGGACGTCTAATAAAGCGGCTACGCGCGGCAAAAGGTTTTTACCGAATGTGGTTGCCGTTGCTGCAACATAGCGGTAATCCGCCGCCAATTTGACAACCAGCGGAGCCAGTTCTTCAGCCAAACCTTCGGCATAATGGGCAGCATCCGCAACCAAAACTTTTTCCACACCCGCTACTTGTTTCGCGGATTCCACTACGGCCGATGCGCCGTTTCCGGCAACCAATAAATCGACTTTACCCAGTTTGGCGGCAGCGGTAACGGCATGCAAAGTGGCAGGATTCAACTGTTTGTTGTCGTGTTCAGCAATAATCAATACGCTCATTTCAGTCTCCTCAAATCACTTTGGCTTCGTTTTTCAATTTTTCAACCAATTCGGCAACGCTTGCTACTTTTACACCTGCCTGACGCGCTTTAGGCTCGGCAAATTTCACCGTTTTCAGACGAGGTGAAATATCCGCAACCAAATCAGCAGGAGCCAGTTTTTCCAAAGGTTTTTTCTTTGCCGCCATGATATTGGGAAGTTTGACAAAGCGCGGCTCGTTCAAACGCAAATCCGCACTGATAACAGCAGGCAGTTTCAATGCGATGGTTTCTTCGCCGCCATCGATTTCCCGCACAATCTGCACTTCATCGCCTTCAATTTGTACTTTGGACGCAAACGTACCTTGCGCCGCATTCAGCAAAGCCGCCAGCATTTGCGCCACTTGGTTGGCGTCATCATCAATCGCTTGTTTGCCCAAAAAGAAAATTTGCGGATTTTCTTTGTCCGCAACGGCTTTCAGCAGCTTGGCAACTGCCAGCGGCTCCAATTTAGTATCGGTTTCAACATGAATTGCACGGTCGGCACCCATCGCCAAAGCTGTACGCAACGTTTCTTCGCATTTCTTTTCGCCCAAAGAAACCGCTACGATTTCGCTTACTTTTCCGGCTTCTTTCAAACGGACGGCTTCTTCCACAGCGATTTCGTCAAACGGATTCATCGACATTTTGACATTGCCGATATCCACATCCGAACCATCGGCTCTTACACGAACTTTGACGTTGTAGTCCACTACGCGCTTTACTGCGACCAGTGCTTTCATTGAATTCTCCTAAAAAGAACGTTGCTTTCACCATCCAGCGAAACCAAACCTTCTTCTCTATAAAATCAAATCCGTTTTTTCTTAAAAACGAATTCATTCAGAAATCTTTCGGATAATGCTTGCCGATTATACCATTTTTAAAGCATTTACTCAGGCTGAAGGATATACATTCCTACACTCAACAAACTGGAAAATGTCATGCCGCTATATCAGTTTCAGACGACCTTTGAGCCTTCATCAGCAGCCACACAATCCATCAACGTTTGATAAACCAAATCCGCAGTTGGAATCTGCCCGATATTGCCCAAATTTTTTGCAATAGCCGAAACTTGAACGCCTGTTTTAATCGGATCAGTATCGGTATAAATACCGATCACAGGTTTTTCCAAAGCATTTGCCAAATGCAGCAAACCGGTATCCACACCGACAATTCCGACTGCGTGTTTCAGCAGATACGCCGCCTGCAATAAATTCATTTTGTCGCACACAATGGCAAATGGCAGTCCGTCTGCAATTTGTTCGGCACGCGTTTTTTCAGTTTCATTTCCCCATGGCAGGTAAACATTGCATTGTTGTTCTTCATTCAGTTTTTGCAGCAACGCCCGCCAGCTTTCCACAGGCCATAACTTACTGTCCCGGCTGGTCGCATGCAAAGCCGCATAATACGGCTGCTCTAAATTTTTCAGACGACCTGCTTCAGGAACAGTCAAGCCGAATACCTGCGTTTCCGGCATTGCATATCCAAATACTTGGGCGAACAGCTCGCGGTTGCGCCAAACGGCATTTTTCCCTTTTGGTACAGCGTATGTTTTCGCATACGCCAACGCAGCCAACCCCTCGCGCGCGCTGTTTTTATTTAAACCATAAATAGGGGATTTTGCCATTTTAGCGAAACACGCGCTTTTAATCAGACCTTGACTGTCCAATACAAAATCAAATGCTTCCTGCCGCAAGACCTGTTTCAGACGACCTATTTCTCGCCAAGTTTCAGCCTGAAAGAGGTGTTTGCGCCATTGCCGCCATTTCATCACATGGATTTTTTTTACGAACGGATGCAGGCGCGCAATATCCGAAAATCCGGCTTCACACAACCAATGCAGTTCCACATCAGGGCATTGTCGCGCCAAATCTTCGATTGCGGGCAAAGTGTGAATTAAATCGCCCATACTGGACAAGCGGACAAGCAAAATTTTCATATTTAGGAAGGGTGTTTCACGTGAAACAATTTTAACTTATTGATTATTAATATATTTTTTAATTTCTTCAGCGTTTTTTAAAATCATTGCACCGGCAGAATGCATTTCCTGCCATGCCGTTTCGATGGTTTCCGGCGCAATGCCCCGACAAGCCGCTTCATTGACGATAACCTGCCAATTGCCGCCTTTGAGCAACTGCAAAACCGTTGTTTTCACACAATAATCCGTAGCCAACCCACCGACAATGACCGTATCCGTATTTTGACAACGCAGCCATTCAATCAGCCCTGTGCTCAGTTTTTCCTCAATATCATGAAAACACGCGCCATAAGGATGCAATTCAGGATCAACGCCTTTCCAAACGCAATAATCGTATTCCTTAGCAGAAGGCAGTCCGTCCAACAATTCATAGCCGCGCGTACCGACCATCGCATGAGCCACCCAAGTCAAATCCGCATCGGGCAAACCTGTCGGCTTTAACATATCAACAGGGTTATCCACAAGCCATTTTGCTGCCGCATGATGCGCATCTTTCGTCATCACGCGCAAATCCGCCAAAGCGGCTTGGGCATTCAATTCTTCAACAATCAAATGCCCCTCGTTTACAGGCAGCTCTTTAGGACACAAAGGCGTAAAAGTTTTTTGTGCATCAACATCAATGGAAACAATCATCTCATCATTTCAAAGCGATTAAAATGCCCTGTATTATAACAAATTACTGCCCAAAAGCGGTAAAACCAGCTGTGATAAGATAACGTTTTTCCGAAAAACTTGTCCACAATACTCATGACTTACACCATCATCCCCATCGCCACCACCCGCTCGCCCTACAAACAGAAATTCGGCGTCGCCCGTCAGCCCGGATTGGTTCCCGCCGCAGAAGTCTGTATCGAGCTGAATCCCGAATTTACCGCAGACAGCGTACGCGGATTGGAACACTTCAATTATGTGTGGATAAGTTTTATCTTTCACGGCGTATTGGATGAAGGCTGGGCACAAATGGTGCGCCCGCCACGGCTCGGCGGCAAACAAAAAATGGGCGTATTCGCCACACGCAGCCCCCACCGCCCCAATCACCTCGGACTATCGCTCTTAAAACTCGAACGCATCGAAACCGGCAAACCCGTCCGCCTCTATTGCAGCGGCGCAGACCTGTTGGACGGCACACCAATTATCGACATCAAACCCTACATCCCCTTTGTCGAATCCAAACCCGACGCCTCATCCGGCTTCGTCAGCGGCAAACCCGAAGAGCTTGAAGTCGTATGGCTGGAAAACATCGGCGCGGAAAATTTATCTGCCAGCACCCAAAACCTGATCAGCCAAAGCATTGCCCAAGATCCGCGCCCCGCCTATCAGAATATTCCCGAACGGATTTACGTCATGAATATAGAGGATTATGAAGTCAGGTTTCAAATTAAGGGAAACCGAGCGACGGTTATCGGGATAAGCGTTGTTTAAATTTTTATAGTGGATTAACTTTAAACCAGTACGGTGTTGCCTCGCCTTAGCTCAAAGAGAACGATTCTCTAAGGTGCTGAAGCACCAAGTGAATCGGTTCCGTACTATCTGTACTGTCTGCGGCTTCGTCGCCTTGTCCTGATTTAAAGTTAATCCAATATAGTATCCGCTCCCATTCAAAAAGGTCGTCTGAAAACCAAATTACACGGCGAAATATGGTTTTCAGACGACCTCTTCAAAAAATTGGCATAAAACTTGCATGAAATTCAACCGAGAAATTCACGTTTCACCCAAAATTTGATTAAACATCAAAAGAAACAACCAGTAACGCGATTTTACCCGTGCCAAACACACGCTTGCCTGAAGACGATATACCATTGCTTTCATTTATGTCCGTATGAAATTGTTACAAAGTGACAATAAATGTCAACAGAATGAAAACGGCGGCACACGGATAATATCGAATCTTGACCATGCAACGGCGGCCTGATTGAAATTGCCGCAACAAAAAAGGATTAACCATGAAAACGTCCCGCATCGCCAAAACCGCCCTTTACCTCGCTGCCGCAGCCGTACTGTCCGCCTGCGCCGGCAAAAGCCACGTTAAAGCCGACGGAACGACGGACAACCCCGTCTTTCCCAAACCCTACTCCGTAACCTTCAACAAAAACCAAGGCACATTCCCTACCGCCGATGAACTCGAACAGATGAAACCAGGTCTGAGCAAAGACGACATCTACAAAATCCTCGGCCGTCCGCACTACGATGAAGGTATGTTCGGCGTGCGCGAATGGAACTATCTCTTCCACTTCCGCACTCCCGGTGTTCCCGCCAATCCCGATATCGGCTCCAACGTAGAAGGCATTACCACTTGCCAATACAAAGTCTTGTTCGACAAACACAAATACGCCCGCAGCTTCCATTGGAAAGCCGTCTTCCCGGAAGATGCCGTCTGCCCGCCCGTACAAGAAGTTGCCCCACAACCTGCGCCCGAACCTCAAATCATCATCCGTGAGGTTGTGCCCGAAACACCCCACCGCATCCGCAGATAATAGGAAACCATGTTGAAAAGAATCATCCTCGGCGTATCGCTGCTGGCAGGGCTGAACAGCTTTGCAGCAGCCGATGCCGCCAAAGAATACATGCAACGCAAAAAAGTCATCGTCAACACCGCCAAAGCCGAGCTGTGCTTTGCCGACGATGGCCAGTGCCACCCCGTACTCATCGGTAAAACCACGCCAAAAGGCAAATTCGACATGCAGTTGATGAAGACTTCCAAACCCGGCTACGGCGGCGAAGTCATCGGCTTCAAGCAGGAAAAAGACTTCCTCTTCGCCCTGCACCGCGTTTGGACACTCAAACCTTCCGAACACCGCATGAAACGCATTGCCTCTGATGTTGTCTCTGACCGCATCATGACCAACGGCTGCATCAATGTAACTGACAAAGTGTATGACAAGCTGCGCAATTACTTCGTTTTGGAAGTGATTTGACGGGCTATTCCGCGTAACAAGGATGCAGAAAGGTCGTCTGAAACCCCAAATCTCAGGGTTTTCAGACGACCTTTTTATAGTGGATTAAATTTAAATCAGGATAAGGCGACGAAGCCGCAGACAGTACAGATAGTACGGAACCGATTCACTTGGTGCTTCAGCACCTTAGAGAATCGTTCTCTTTGAGCTAAGGCGAGGCAACGCCGTAATGGTTTAAAGTTAATCCACTATATTTAATCAAAGCGAATTTTATTCAATGAACACTTTAGATAAACCAAATCCATAGCGTGGGCTTTGCCCACGAAACCTACCGTTTAACCATTCGAATGGGGTGGTTGTCCTTGCATTTTATTTCGTGGGCAAAGCCCACGCTACACGTTGCTGCAACGGCAATCTGTCCCTTCCTCTGTCCTGCTGGGGAAGGTTAGAATGAGGGTGGCTTTATGGTTTTAGGTAAAATCAAATTCATGCAACTTGTAGAACCACCTTCTCCCCCAACCCTCTCTCATCTGATGGAAGAGGGAGTAGATTGAAGGTATAATCAATTAAAAACAAAATAGTACAATACTCAACTTTGAAGGTCTAACCATGGCATACTCTGCGGACTTAAGAAACAAAGCTTTAAACTATTACGAACAATGCAAAAACATCAGCCAAACCGCAGCAACGTTTAACTTGTCAAGAAACACGCTTTACCTGTGGATTCGCCTTAAAAAACAAACAGGCAGCCTAAAACATCAAGTTACCGGTCTAAATGCCGTCAAATTGGATAGGCAAAAACTGGCTCAATATGTTGAGCAACACCAGGATGCCTATCTACATGAAATCGCCAAACATTTTGATTGTACGCC
>NZ_JH164968.1:135959-143623 GCF_000227275.1 Neisseria sp. GT4A_CT1 | reverse complement strand
CCGACTACCAACGTGTTTATTTGGATGAAACAGGATTTGATCGCTACCTGTTCCGTCCCTATGCCCGCAGCCTGAAAGGGCAAATAGTGAAAGCGCAGATAAGTGGAAAAAGATACCGACGCTTATCTCTGGTGTCCGCACAAGTCGGCAACCGGCTGATTGCTCCGATGGTTTATCAAAATACGATGACCGGAGTCTTTTTTGAAGCGTGGTTTCAGCAATGCCTACTGCCCGCATTGACTCAAAAATCGGTGATTATTTTAGATAATGCACGATTTCACCGTATGGGTGTCTTACGGGAAATGGCGGAAAAATGGGGACATAAGGTATTACCTCTTGCACCTTATTCACCTGAGCTCAACCCGATTGAGAAGGTGTGGGCGAATATTAAGCGGTATCTGCGAACCGTATTGTCTGATTACGCCCGATTTGACGATGCATTACTATCCTATTTTGATTTTAATTGACTATAAAAACAAGGTCGTCTGAAAAAATTTTCAGACGACCTTTTTCTCTTACTTATCCACAGACTGGTTTACCCAATCCGAAATCTTTTAGATTTTGCCTGCGAAGTATTCCAAAGTGCGGACGAGTTGGCAGGTGTAGGACATTTCGTTGTCGTACCAGGCAACGGTTTTCACCAGTTGTTTGTCGCCTACGGTCATCACGCGGGTTTGGGTGGCATCGAAGAGCGAGCCGTATTCGATACCGATGACATCAGAAGAAACGATTTGATCTTCGGTGTATCCGTAAGATTCGTTGGCGGCGGCTTTCATCGCGGCGTTGATTTCTTCTTTGGTCACGGGGCGTTCGAGGACGGAAACCAATTCGGTCAGCGAGCCGGTGGCAACGGGGACGCGTTGGGCAGATCCGTCGAGTTTGCCGTTCAATTCGGGGATAACCAGACCGATGGCTTTGGCGGCGCCGGTGCTGTTGGGCACGATGTTGAGCGCGGCGGCGCGGGCGCGGCGCAAATCGCCTTTGCGGTGCGGCGCGTCAAGGGTATTTTGGTCGCCGGTATAGGCGTGGATGGTGGTCATCAGGCCTTCGACTACGCCGAACTCTTTTTGCAGGACTGCCGCCATCGGGGCGAGGCAGTTGGTGGTGCAGGAAGCGGCGGAGATGACGGTTTCGCTGCCGTCCAAAATGTCTTGGTTTACGCCATATACGACGGTTTTCACATCATTGCCGCCGGGGGCGGAAATAACGACTTTGCGCGCACCGGCGCGGATGTGGGCTTCGGCTTTGGTTTTGCTGGTAAAGAAGCCGGTACATTCGAGGACGACGTCCACGCCCAATTCGCCCCAAGGCAATTCTTCAGGATTCGGATTGGCGAAGACTTTGATTTCTTTGCCGTTCACCACGATGGCATCGTCTTTCAAT
This sequence comes from Neisseria sp. GT4A_CT1, assembly GCF_000227275.1. Classification (NCBI taxonomy): domain Bacteria; kingdom Pseudomonadati; phylum Pseudomonadota; class Betaproteobacteria; order Neisseriales; family Neisseriaceae; genus Neisseria; species Neisseria sp. GT4A_CT1. The sequence continues at coordinate 142,240 of NZ_JH164968.1, read as the reverse complement.
TCGGCAGTACCTTGGAAGCGGCCTTGGGTGCTGTCGTATTTGAAAAGGTGCAGCAGCATATCGGCAGGGGTCAGGTCGTTGACGGCGACGACTTCGATGCCTTTGGCTTTTTCAATTTGACGCAATGCCAGACGGCCGATGCGGCCGAAACCGTTAATCGCTACTTTGATGCTCATTTTGATACTCCTGTCAGTAGGGAAAGGGATAAATTTCAATAAGGGCTATTGTATCCTGAAATAAAACTACTACCTAGAATTACACGATGCTACTTTTAAAATGTTTGATTTAAATAAAAAAACCGTGAAATAGGTCGTCTGAAAATGCAGATTGGTACGGTTTGTCCCCATATTTGGGGATAAATTTTGGTTGTTTTTAAAATTAATATGTAATTATTTAAAAAATGATGATAGTGATGAGTGTATCCCCGTTTTGTGGATAACCTTATTACTGATTGTATAATCAAATTGTTGGATTCATTTAAAGGCTGCGTTCAAGTTTTGTTTTTTATGAGAACAAAGTCGGATAATCTGTAATCGTTTGAATTTTTCTGTGGATAAAATCGGATTTTTCCACTCGGATTACACGGCATATTGTGGATAAACTTACCGGTACAAAGGGTCGTCTGAAAAATCTATGGTTCTGAAACACCTACATTAGCAAATACTATTAAAAATAATGGATTATTTTTTCCTTTTTATCGTATTATCCAAACATCAAACCAATTATTGAATAAGGAGGCGGTTTATGCTGCAACGAACTTTGGCAAAATCCATCAGCGTAACCGGCGTCGGGCTGCATTCGGGCGAACGGGTCGCGCTGACCCTGCACCCCGCGCCTGAAAACAGCGGGATTTCTTTCCGCCGTACCGATTTGGACGGCGAAATGGGCGAAACCATCAAACTTACGCCTTACCTCATCAACGATACGCGCCTGTCGTCCACTATCGTAACCGACAAAGGCGTGCGTGTCGGCACGATCGAACACATCATGTCCGCGCTGTCCGCCTACGGCATCGACAATGCGCTGATTGAGTTAAACGCGCCCGAAATCCCGATTATGGACGGCTCCAGCCTGCCGTTTATTTATCTTTTACAAGATGCGGGCGTTGTCGATCAAAAGGCGCAAAAGCGGTTTTTGAAAATCCTCAAGCCCGTTGAAGTCAAGGAGGCGGGCAAATGGGTGCGCTTTACGCCGTATGACGGCTTTAAAGTGACGCTGACCATCGAATTCGACCATCCGGTTTTCAACCGCAGCTCGCCCACTTTTGAAATCGATTTCGCGGGCAAGTCCTACATCGACGAAATCGCGCGCGCGCGAACCTTCGGCTTTATGCACGAAGTAGAAATGATGCGCGCCCACAATCTCGGGCTGGGCGGCAATTTGAACAACGCCATCGTGATTGACGACATGGACGTTTTGAATCCGGAAGGTTTGCGTTATCCCGACGAGTTTGTCCGCCACAAAATCCTCGATGCCATCGGCGATTTGTATATTGTCGGACACCCGATTATCGGCGCATTTGAAGGCTACAAATCCGGCCACGCCATCAACAACGCCTTATTGCGTGCGGTTTTGGCGGACGAAACCGCTTACGAATGGGTGGAATTTGGTGACGATGAGAATTTGCCATCCGCCTTCCACGAGCTGCCGGCGGCTTGAAATAAGACAGCGTACAAAAAGGTTGTGGATGATTGTTTATCCACAGCCTTTTTATTGAATAAAGGTCGTCTGAAATCTTGGTTTTAAGTTTTCAGACGACCTTTCAATAAAACAAAACCATCTCCCGCCAATATTTCAGACATGATTATCCACATGGCTATCTAATCTATCCTTCTGAAAAATAAAAAGATTATATTTTTTCTCAAATTTTATACACACTTTATCCATAGCTTTTCTCCAGCAATAAAAAAGGTCGTCTGAAAACCCAAATTTGGATTTCAGACGACCTTTTATCCACAAGCTGATCGGTGATCAATCGCCCATGACTTTACCTTCGCGGCGCGGGTCGGCACCGCCGAGCAAACCGTCTTTGCCGATCACAATGCCTTGTACGCCGGAATTCAAATCGCGGATTTGGACTTTGTAGCCCAGTTTTTCCAATGCTATCGCTTTATCCGTCGCAGCGGTTTTTTCCTCGATTTCATACTGGCCGCCGCGATTGAGCATATTCGGCAGAGAGATTGCCGCCTGAATGTCCATGCCCCAGTCGATATGCGCCACCAGCGTTTTGGCGACGAAACCGATGATGCGGCTGCCGCCGGGCGAACCGACCGCCAAATAAGGCTTGCCGCCTTTCATCACAATGGTCGGCGCCATCGAAGAACGCGGCCGTTTGCCGCCCGCCACGCTGTTTGCCACCGTTTTACCGTCCGCGCCGACAGGGTTGAAAGCAAAATCGGTCAATTCATTGTTGAGCAGATAACCGTTTGCCATCAGTCCCGAGCCGAACGCGTTTTCAATCGAAGTCGTCATCGACACGACGTTGCCGTCTTTATCCACAACCACCAAATGGCTGGTGGACGGCAGCTCTACCGCCATACCCTGCGCGTATGCCTTACCGACCCGACCCGCCTGAATGTTTTCCAACGCCTTGTCGGATTGGCGGATTTCTTCGGCACGCGGTTTCAGGTAAGCCTGAGAAATCAGGGCACGGGTCGGGACGTTGACAAACGCGGGATCGCCGACGTAATAATCACGGTCGGCAAACGCAATCCGCGACGCATCGCCTATCCAGCGCCAACTGTGGATATTTTCCGCGCCCAACGCCTTCATATCCTGATTTTGCAGGACGCCCAAAATCTCGCCCAAAGCAATCGCGCCCGAACTTGGCGCGCCCATGCCGCAGACTTCGTATTCACGATACGGCGCGCAAACCGGTTCGCGCTCGATAACGCGGTAGTTTTTCAAATCCGCCATGCTGATTTTGCCGGGGTTATCCACAGCGCCGGTAACGGCACGGACAATATTCTGCGCCTGCGCCCCCTGATAAAACGGCGCGCTGCCTTTTTCCGCCAACAGACGCACGGAGCGGGCAAATTCAGGGTTTTTCAACACCGTTCCCGCTGCCAAAGGCTTGCCGTCGGGCAGGAAATACGCGGCGGTTTGCGGATAACGTTTCAAAGGCTCCAGATTCTGCTCGATGGATTTCGCCATGCGCGGTGAAACGGTAAAGCCTTGTTCCGCCAAAGCAATCGGTTTGTCAAACAGACTTGCCCAAGGCAATTTGCCGTAACGCTTGTGGACATCTTCCAGCAGCTTCGGAATCCCCGGCACACCGACCGAACGGCCGCCGACCACTGCGTTCATAAAGCCCATCGGCTTGCCGTTTTCATCCAAGAAAAGCGCCGGCGTTGCCGCTTTCGGCGCCGTTTCTCGGGCATCAAACGTCGTCAGTTTTTTCGCCTTATTGTCCCAATACACCAAAAACGCACCGCCGCCCAAACCGGAAGACTGCGGCTCGGTCAGTCCCAGCGTGGTCTGCATGGCGATCATCGCATCTATCGCGCTACCGCCGCGTTTCAAAACTTCATATCCCGCCTCGGTTGCCAACGGATTGGCAGACGCCGCCATATAATGTTTGGCGCGGATCAATTTCTGCTCGGTCAGCCCCGTCCCTTGTTCCGGCGCACGGTTATCCACAGCCGTCGGCACAGGCGCGGCATCAGGTTTCTGCATCGGCTGGTGCGCGCACGCTGCCAAAACCAAAACAACCAACAGGTTTAAGCTAAAGGAAAATTTCATATCTGCTCCCTTTTAGTTGAGATATTTTTCAGAAGACCTGCGGTTGAAAAACACAAAAGGTCGTCTGAAACATGAAAACCGATTGGACTGTTTATCTCTTCGGACAGTTCCGTTTGAGCCCGGTATAAAACCGGCAGGCTGTGTGTATAGCCGGAAAGTTATACACAAAACCAAACCGGATTTCAAAATTATCCACATCTGCAAACAAGGCAAACAGCAGTTTATCCGCATTCAAAATCTGCATTCAACTTATTGAACTGAAAAAGGAATAAAAGTTATACACAAACAAATGCGCGACTCAATATAATCATCCATTTATTATTTAAAATCTTATTTATAGTTTGTTTCCCAACGCGCAGCCAAAGCCCGCAACGTAAAGGCATCTTTTCAAAAAATTAGATAGTTAAGGATTGTTAAACCTCTGTAAATCAGATAGAGTTACGGCTGATAAATTAAATTAATAATGGAGCTTCCATCAATGAAAGGCGATATCGGCGTCATCGGCTTGGCCGTTATGGGTCAAAATTTGATTTTGAATATGAACGATCACGGTTTCAAAGTCGTGGCGTACAACCGGACCACTGCTAAAGTAGACGATTTTCTCAACGGCGCAGCCAAAGGCACCAACATTATCGGTGCCTATTCATTGCAAGATTTAGTGGATAAACTGGAAAAACCGCGCAAAATCATGATGATGGTACGCGCAGGTTCTGTCGTGGATGACTTTATCGAGCAACTTGTCCCGCTTTTGGACCAAGGCGACATTATTATTGACGGCGGCAACGCCAACTATCCCGATTCCACCCGCCGCACGCACGAGCTGGCGGCAAAAGGCATCCGCTTTATCGGCGCGGGCGTTTCCGGCGGTGAAGAAGGCGCGCGTCACGGCCCGTCTATCATGCCCGGCGGCGACGAAGCCGCATGGCCTGCCGTCAAACCCATCTTCCAAGCCATTGCCGCCAAAACCCCGCAAGGCGAACCCTGCTGCGACTGGGTCGGCCGCGACGGCGCAGGCCATTTCGTCAAAATGGTGCACAACGGCATCGAATACGGCGATATGCAGTTGATTTGCGAAGCCTACCAATTCATGAAAGACGGCTTGGGTCTGAGCTACGACGAAATGCACCGCATTTTCAGCGAATGGAACCAAACCGAGCTGGATTCCTACCTGATTGAAATCACCGCCGCGATTTTGGGCTACAAAGACGAAAACGGCGAACCTTTGGTCGAAAAAATCCTCGATACCGCCGGACAAAAAGGCACAGGCAAATGGACCGGCATCAACGCCCTCGACTTAGGTATCCCGCTGACGCTGATTTCCGAAGCCGTGTTCGCCCGCTGCGTATCCGCGTTCAAAGACCAACGCGTTCAAACCGGCCGCTTGTTCGGCAAAACCGTTACCCCCGTTGACGGCGACAAAGCCGCATGGGTCGAAGCCCTGCGCCAAGCCCTGTTGGCATCCAAAATCATCTCCTACGCACAAGGTTTCATGCTCATCCGCGAAGCCAGCGAAAACAACGATTGGGCATTGAACTACGGCAACACCGCCCTTCTGTGGCGCGAAGGCTGCATCATCCGCAGCGCGTTCTTGGGCAACATCCGCGACGCATACGAAGCCAATCCCGATTTGGTGTTCTTGGGTTCCGACCCCTATTTCAAAGGCGTATTGGAAAACTGCCTGCCCGCATGGCGCAAAGTCGTCGCCAAAGCCATCGAATGCGGCATCCCCATGCCCTGCATGGCTTCCGCGATTACCTTCCTCGACGGCTACACCACCGAACGCCTGCCCGCCAACCTGCTGCAAGCCCAACGCGACTACTTCGGCGCGCACACCTACGAGCGTACCGACAAACCGCGCGGCGAATTCTTCCACACCAACTGGACAGGCAAAGGCGGCGATACCGCATCGACCACTTACGATATTTGATTTGTCTGAATCAGCGAAAAGGTCGTTTGAAAACCCAAAACTTATGGTTTTCAGACGATCTTTTTATTTGAACCTTTCAATTTGAGGTACGCTTGTTATGGAAATCTCAACGACAAATTTCGATTTTATAGTCAATTAAAATCAAAATAGGACAGTAATGCATCGTCAAATCGGGCGTAATCAGACAATACGGTTCGCAGATACCGCTTAATATTCGCCCACACCTTCTCAATCGGGTTGAGCTCAGGTGAATAAGGTGCAAGAGGTAATACCTTATGTCCCCATTTTTCCGCCATTTCCCGTAAGACACCCATACGGTGAAATCGTGCATTATCTAAAATAATCACCGATTTTTGAGTCAATGCGGGCAGTAGGCATTGCTGAAACCACGCTTCAAAAAGACTCCGGTCATCGTATTTTGATAAACCATCGGAGCAATCAGCCGGTTGCCGACTTGTGCGGACACCAGAGATAAGCGTCGGTATCTTTTTCCACTTATCTGCGCTTTCACTATTGCCCTTTCGGGCTGCGGCATACGGGACGGACAGGTAGCGGTCAAATCCTGTTCATCCAAATAACACGTTGGTAGTCGGAAAATTCGGCCAGCTGTGTC
>NZ_JH164968.1:106567-135842 GCF_000227275.1 Neisseria sp. GT4A_CT1 | reverse complement strand
TGGGTCTTGTTCTTTGTAAGTGGTGGTCTTTTTTGCGCGTCATCCCCATCTGTTTGAGTGCATAGCAAACGGCGGCTGCCGTACAATCAAAATGTTTGGCGATTTCATGCAGATAGGCATCCGGGTGTTGCCCAACATATTGAGCCAGTTTTTGCCTATCCAATTTGACGGCATTTAGACCGGTGACTTGATGTTTTAGGCTGCCTGTTTGCTTTTTAAGGCGAATCCACAGGTAAAGCGTGTTTCTTGACAGGTTAAACGTTGCTGCGGTTTGGCTGATGTTTTTGCATTGTTCGTAATAGTTTAAAGCTTTGTTCCTTAAGTCCGCAGAGTATGCCATGGTTAAACCTTCAAAGTTGAGTATTGTACTATTTTGTTTTTAATTGACTATAAAAACGGATGTTTGCAGGAACAGAAGGGCGGTTAAAACGCCTATAAAATCCACTGTTTGCGCACAACTTATCCACATTTTAATCCCAATTTATCCCGTTGAATAAAAGCATGATTCATTATAGTGGATCAACTTTAAACCAGTATGGCGTTGCCTCGTCTTGCTCTGATTTAAATTTAATCCACTATAAACGCCGTCCCTATACAAAAAGGTCGTCTGAAAATCTTGGAACTGATTTTTCAGACGACCTTTGATGTCTTAGCGGTATAAAAAGAAAAATGATTTCAAACGTTTAATTTTTCCGCGCGGTGACAAATTCCGCCAGCAGCCGCAGATGCAGGGCTTTTGCGCCGAAGGGTTCGAGCAGGGCGGCGGCTTCGGCGGTCAGGGTTTCGGCGTAGGTGCGGGCGGCTTGCAGACCCATCAGTTTGACGTAGGTGGGTTTGTTGTTGTCGCTGTCTTTGCCGGCGGTTTTGCCTAGGGTGGCGGTGTCGGCTTCGCAGTCCAACACATCGTCGATGACTTGGAAAGCCAAGCCGAGTTTGGCGGCGTAGTTGTCTAAGGTGCGGACGTCGTCTGAATCCAAATCGGGGCAGGCAAGTGCGCCCAATACGACGGCGGCGCGGATGAGGGCGCCGGTTTTGAGGCTGTGCATCTGCTCCAACTGCGCCTGATTCATGGCTTTGCCGACGTTGGCAAGGTCGATGGCTTGTCCGCCCGCCATGCCGAGGCTGCCGGATGCTTTGGCGAGCGTGGACAACATGGCGATTTGGCGTTCGGCGGGCAGTCCGGTCGGACGGCTCAATACGTCGAAGGCTTGGGTTTGCAGCGCGTCGCCGACCAAGAGGGCGGTGGCTTCGTCGTATTTCACATGGCAGGTCGGTTTGCCGCGCCGCAGGCTGTCGTTGTCCATTGCGGGCATGTCGTCGTGGACCAAGGAATAGACATGCACCATTTCAATCGCCGCCATGGCTTGTTCGACGGCGTTTTGGTCGGCATCGCCCAATTCGGACGCGGCAAGCACCAAGAGCGGGCGCAGCCGTTTGCCGCCGCCGAGGGTAACGTAACGCATGGCTTCGTGCAGCGTGTGCGGCACTTGGTTTTCAGACGGCAGGAAACGCTCCAGCAGCAATTCGGTCTGCGCTTGGGCTTTTTGCTGCCATGCTTTCAATTCATTCGCCGGGTTCAAGGTTCAGCTCCTTCAGTTCGCCCGCGTCCAATACTTGCAGCTTTTGTTCGACTTCCGCCAACTTGGTTTGGCAGTATCTGACCAGCTCGTTGCCTTCCTGATAGGCTGCCAGAGCGTCTTCCAGCGGCATTTCGCTGCTTTGCATCGACTGGGTCAGGGTTTCGAGGCGGGCGAGGGCTTCTTCAAAGGATTTGGAGGCTTTTTTCATGATGATGCGGGCAAAAAATCAAAGCGGTATTGTAGCATTTTATGGGCTGCTTCTTGGGCGGGAACGGAAAAAGGTCGTCTGAAAACCTGATTTCCAAGTTTTCAGACGACCTTTTGAGCTGATGATACGGTAAAAATCATTCTTTCAGAGCGGCGGCACCAAACGTACCGTTTTTAGATTCCAGAAGATGATCGAATCGGCCGGTAAGCTCTTCTGCTTGGGGGCCGAGGAACATACCCGACATGATTTTTTGTTCTTTCTCATCCACATGGAAGAAGCGGTTGCCGACGATTTGACCTTCCAGATTCACTTCATCAAATTCACCGTTCTCGGAATAAACCGCACCGGAGAGGGATTTGCGACCGAAGTCCACCATAAAGATGGAGTTGCCGAACGTATTGGCTTGTCCGACATCGCTGTAAAGCGCATAACCGCGGTAAAAAGCCTGACCCTCTTGAGGCATCGCTGCTTCCGGAGTAATAACGCCTTGGTAGAACATATACGATGTATGGATGTCAGTATCTCCATTTTTCAAGCCATAAAAACCGTAGCGGCCGTATTTCAGATGAGTGGCGGCAACCAAGACAGATTTTTCGTTCACATTACCGAATACTTCAGCCCTTTGAGGCTCAGTTTCAGGCAACAGCGGGATTTTTTGTCCGTCCACCTCAAGAATATTGATGTCGCCGATATGGGAAATATCGTCGCCTTCCATTCCTGATTGGGAAATTTTGCTGTAATAGCCGTCGATTTGTTGGGTTGCAACAGCTTCAGCCGCTTTACGCTCAGCTTCTGCTTTAGCTTTTTCAGCTTCTTCGGCGGCTTTGCGTTCTGCCTCAGCCTTAGCTTTCTCGGCTTCTTCAGCAGCCTTACGTTCAGCCTCGGCTTTAGCTTTCTCGGCTTCTTCAGCAGCCTTACGTTCGGCTTCAGCTTTGGCTTTTTCAGCTTCTTCAGCGGCTTTGCGTTCGGCTTCAGCTTTGGCTTTTGCAGCCTCTTCAGCCGCTTTACGCTCAGCTTCAGCTTTGGCTTTTTCAGCTTCTTCGGCTGCTTTACGTTCTGCTTCTGCTTTAGCTTTTTCAGCTTCTTCGGCGGCTTTACGTTCGGCTTTCGCCTTAGCTTTTTCAGCTTCCTCAGCCGCTTTACGTTCAGCCTCGGCTTTGGCTTTCTCAGCCTCTTCAGCAGTCTTACGTTCAGCTTCCGCTTTAGCTTTTTCGGCTTCTTCAGCAGCCTTGCGTTCCGCTTCCGCTTTGGCTTTTTCAGCTTCTTCAGCGGCTTTGCGTTCGGCTTCTTCAGCAGCCTTGCGTTCCGCTTCAGCTTTAGCTTTTTCGGCTTCTTCAGCGGCTTTGCGTTCTGCTTCTACTCTAGCTTTTTCGGCTTCTTCAGCAGCTTTACGTTCTGTTTCTACTCTGGCTTTTTCAGCTTCTTCAGCAGCCTTGCGTTTTGCTTGGGCTTTAGCTTTTTCGGCTTCTTCAGCAGCCTTACGTTCGGCTTCAGCTTTAGCTTTTTCAGCCTCTTCAACGGCTTTACGATCTGCTTCTACTTTAGCTTTTTCAGCTTCCTCAGCCGTTTTGCGTTCTGCTTCCGCTTTGGCTTTCTCGGCTTCTTCGGCTGCTTTACGCTCTGTTTCAGCCTTAGCTTCTTCAGCGGCTTTACGTCCCGCTTGGCATTCGGCGTTGCATTCTATTTTGGGTTGGTTGGTATCGCTTGAGGCGGTTGACGGCGAACCGCCTCCTCCTCCGCCTCCGCAGGCGGCAAGTAAGGATAGGGCAAGGTAAGACAGGATATGTGGATAGTTTTTCATCGTAATGTACTTTTATATTTAAAATAGTTATGTGATATTCATTTTATGGGCTTTTTTATAACATGTCATTCATTTATTTGACGAACGGTACTTTTTGTTTATAAATAGTTTATTTTATTTGAATTTTTATGTTGCGAAATGGGTAAATTTTTAGATAGGCGGTTTTTTTGGTGGTCAAACGGTTGTGATTTGCTTGTGTTATAATCCGCACTTCATACAGGTCGGACAGACAGTCGCCGCGTATCGCGTAAGGCATACGGGGAGGAAAGTCCGGGCTCCGCAGAGCAGGATGCCGGCTAACGGCCGGGCGCGGAAACGCGACGGAAAGTGGAACAGAAAGCAATACCGCCGACGGCCGCCTTCGGGCGGCACGGGTAAGGGTGAAAAGGTGCGGTAAGAGCGCACCGTGCACTTGGTAACAAGGCGCAGCAGGCTAAACCCCATCCGGAGCAAGACCAAACAGAACGCATTGACGCTGCTCGCCGAGCGTTCGGGTAGGTTGCTAGAGCGCATCAGTAATGGTGTGCCTAGAGGAATGACTGTCCGAGACAGAACCCGGCTTACCGTCCGGCCTGTATGTCCCGATTATCGAAAAGGTCGTCTGAAAACCGATTTTTGTGTTTCAGACGACCTTTTGCCATAGATATAGTGGATTAACTAAATCAGGACAAGGCGAGGCAACGCCGTACTGGTTTAAAGTTAATCCACTATAACCCGTTTTGCCCATCCTGTTCCAGCTTCACGGAATTCCCTTTTCAGACGACCTTTCCCCCGTCTCGCCCGCACGATTTACGGTATAATTCCCCATCTTTAATGATTGTTTTCCCAAGCATAAACCATGACACGCAAAATCCTCGTTACCTCCGCGCTGCCCTATGCCAACGGCAGCATCCACCTCGGCCACATGGTCGAACACATCCAAACCGACGTTTGGGTGCGCTTTCAAAAACTGCGCGGCCACGAGTGCCACTACTGCTGCGCCGACGACACCCACGGCACGCCCGTGATGCTGGCCGCACAAAAACAAGGCATCGCGCCCGAAGACATGATTGCCAAAGTGCGCGAAGAGCACCTCGCCGACTTCACCGGCTTTTTCATCGGCTACGACAATTATTACAGCACCCACTCCCCTGAAAACAAACAGTTTTCCCAAGACATCTACCGCGCGCTGAAAGCCAACGGCAAAATCGAGAGCCGCGTCATCGAGCAGCTTTTCGACCCCGAAAAACAAATGTTCCTGCCCGACCGCTTCGTCAAAGGCGAATGCCCCAAATGCCACGCCCAAGACCAATACGGCGACAACTGCGAAGTCTGCGGCACGACCTATGCCCCGACCGAACTGATTAACCCGTATTCCGCCGTTTCCGGTGCCAAACCCGAATTGCGCGAATCCGAACACTTCTTCTTCAAACTGGGCGAATGCGCCGACTTCCTCAAAGCATGGACTTCCGGCAACAACCCGCACGACGGCAAGCCCCATCTGCAAGCCGAAGCCCTCAACAAAATGAAAGAATGGCTGGGCGAAGGCGAAGAAACCACCCTGTCCGACTGGGACATTTCCCGCGACGCGCCGTATTTCGGTTTCGAAATCCCCGACGCGCCGGGCAAATACTTCTACGTCTGGTTGGACGCGCCCGTCGGCTACATGGCGTCGTTTAAAAACCTGTGCGACCGCATCGGCGTCGATTTCGACGAATACTTCAAAGCCGACAGCCAAACCGAGATGTACCACTTCATCGGCAAAGACATCCTCTATTTCCACGCCCTGTTCTGGCCCGCCATGCTGCATTTCTCCGGCCACCGCGCTCCGACCGGCGTGTACGCACACGGCTTCCTGACCGTGGACGGACAAAAAATGTCCAAATCGCGCGGCACCTTCATCACCGCCAAATCCTATCTGGAACAAGGCCTGAACCCCGAGTGGATGCGCTACTACATCGCTGCCAAACTCAACAGCAAAATCGAAGACATCGATTTGAACCTGCAAGACTTTATCAGCCGCGTAAACAGCGACCTCGTCGGCAAATACGTCAACATCGCCGCCCGCGCGTCAGGTTTCATCGCCAAACGTTTTGAAGGTCGTCTGAAAGACGTTTCAGGCAGCGCATTGCTGGCAAAACTCGCCGCCGAAAGCGACAACATAGCCGAGCAATACGAAAACCGCGAATACGCCCGCGCCCTGCGCGACATCATGGCATTGGCAGACGCCGTGAACGAATACGTCGATGCCAACAAACCGTGGGAACTCGCCAAACAGGAAGGTCAAGACGAACGCCTGCACGAAGTATGCAGCGAACTCATCAACGCCTTCACCATGCTGACCGCCTACCTCGCCCCCGTGTTGCCGCAAACCGCCGCCAACGCCGCGCGTTTCCTCAATCTGGACGCGATTACCTGGGCGAACACGCGCGAAACCCTAGGCGAACACGCCATCAACAAATACGAACATTTAATGCAACGAGTGGAGCAAAAACAAGTGGACGATTTAATCGAAGCCAACAAACAAAGCATTCAGACGACCCCCGCGCCTGTTGAAGACAGCAAATACGAAAAAGTCGCCGAGCAGGCGAGCTTCGACGACTTCATAAAAATCGACATGCGCGTCGCCAAAGTATTGAACTGCGAAGCCGTCGAAGGCAGCACCAAACTCTTAAAATTCGACCTCGATTTCGGTTTTGAAAAACGCATCATCTTCTCCGGCATCGCCGCGTCTTATCCCAACCCCGCCGAATTGAACGGCCGCATGGTCATCGCCGTCGCCAACTTCGCCCCGCGCAAAATGGCAAAATTCGGCGTATCCGAAGGCATGATCCTCTCCGCCGCCACAGCCGAGGGCAAACTGAAGCTCCTCGATGTCGATGCGGGCGCGCAGCCCGGGGATAAAGTGGGCTAAAACGCTGAAAAAAGCTGTCTGAAACCATGCAAGATGTTCGGACAGCTTTTTTTTGTATCTTCAAACCAAGGAAAAACTGATGAAAAAACTGCTTTTTATCTTATTTGGGTTGGCGAGTTTTAATACTTATGCCGCTGACCCAACCTATGATGCAACCAAAGGCGCATTGCAGAATAATTCGGCATTGTGTGCATACGGCTACAATCCCAACTGCGCATCTCCCCGCCAGTCTCGGCAGCAGCCTACGGAAATAGTTAATATCAACGTCCCATCAAAATACGGCGCATGGGCAGTCAACCCTAAGACGGGTATTGCTGGCGGGGCACTTAATCAAGACTCACGTGCCGCAGCGGAAAAAGAAGCGATTAAAACCTGTGAACATGGCGGACGCAATGCGCCGTGTGTAGTGGGGGCCTGGTTCAGAAACGGCTGTCTTGCCGTAGCACAGGGGAAATCTGGCAAAAAATTGAAGACTTTCTACGGAAATGGAGCCAACATTGGACAGGCAGAGCCAGCAGCATTAAGAAAATGTCAGGCTTCGGGATCTGTGGAATGCAAAATTGTCGTTTCTGAAGCCTGCTCGTTGCCTAAATATTGACAGGCAAAAGGTCGTCTGAAAGTTTTCAGACGACCTCGGTATCAGATTCTTACTTTAAGAAAAGAGATTACGACCAAACAAAGGAATAAGACTGATGAAAAAACTGCTTTTTATCTTCTTGGGGCTGGCAAGTTTTAATGTCTATGCCAACGGCTGCTCCGGGCAATTTGACCCCGTCAGCGGTATTTGCCGCTTTCAGGGGAATAACGGGGAAATGGTTCAATACAATATGGCTCCGCCCCAATCTTCCAACCGCGGTTCAGTCCAAAACGATTCTAAAGTCGTCAACATCAACGTCCCGTCCAAATACGGCGCATGGGCCACCAATCTTAAAACGGGTATTTCAGGCGGCGCACTTAATCAAAACTCACGTGCTGCTGCCGAAAAAGAAGCCATCAAAACCTGCGAAAAAGGCGGTCGCAATGCACCGTGTGTAGTGGCTGCTTGGGTCAGAAACGGTTGTATCGCCGTCGCACAAGGAAAATCAGGAAATAAATGGAAAGCTTTCCCGGGAGTAAAAGAGCCTGGCCTTGCCGAGGCTGAAGCATTAAGGAAATGTCAGGCTTCCGGTTATTCGCAATGCACCATTTTTGCCCCCGAAGGCTGCTCGATGCCGCAATATTGACAGGCAAAGGTCGTCTGAAAGTTTTCAGACGACCTCGGTATTAGGTTCTTGCTTTAAGAAAACAAAAGAGATTACGACCAAACAAAGGAATAAAACTAATGAAAAAACTGCTTTTTATCTTATTGGGGCTGGCGAGTTTTAATACTTATGCCGCCGACCCAACCTATGATGCAACCAAAGGCGCATTGCAGAATAATTCGGCATTGTGTGCATACGGCTACAATCCCAACTGCGCATCTCCCCGCCAGTCTCGGCAGCAGCCTACGGAAATCGTCAACATCAATGTCCCGTCCAAATACGGCGCATGGGCAATCAACCTTAAAACGGGTATTTCGGCAGATGTTATCAATGCCCCTTCCCGTGCTGTTGCAGAAAAAGAAGCGATAAAATCCTGTGAACAAGGTGGGCGTAATGCGCCGTGTAAAGTAGAGGCTTGGGTCAGAAACGGTTGTATCGCTGTTGCCCAAGGAAAAGAAGGCAAACGATGGAGAACTTTCCCTGGAATAGAAGGACCTGGTCTTGCTGAAGCGGAGGCACTACGAAAATGTCGGGCTTCAGGGCTTCCGCAATGCGAAATTACCACGCCCGAAGGCTGCTCGATGCCTAAATATTGACAGGCAAAAGGTCGTCTGAAAGATTTCAGACGACCCCTGTATATAAACTATTCATGATTTCCCCATCTGTTTTTTGAAAGTACCCATATGAAAAAAGCCTTTGTATTTTCTTTGCTGCTCGCCGGTTTGTCCGCTTCTGCCGCCGCGCAAAATCAAACCGGTGCGCCATCCGATCCTGCGGCAGATAAAAAGCTTGCCGCCGAGTGCGGGCAATTGTTTAAAGACACCAATACTTTGGCGAACGGTTCGCTTTGTTATCGGGACAATAAAGAGACCGCCGAATATTTCGACCTTTTGTCTATGGTTTTGTTGTTTAACCATCCGAAAGTCGATCAGTGCCGACAATATCCGAAACTGGAGGAAGAATTCAAAAAACAAAGCTTTCACCATCTCGACGATAAGGATTTGAAGCGCCTTTGCGCGGAAAGCCGCGAAGAACGCGACCGTTTGCGCCGTCAGGTAGAGGCGTACATGGACAGTAAGATAAAACAGTATGCGGAAGAAGAAGCCCCGCGCCGCGGTGTTCCCGTTGATGAATTGCTGCGTAAAACCGTTGCCGAAGAAACCGAACGCCGCGCCAAAGCCGATGCCTTTATCCGTCAGAAAGATGGCAGATAAGGATGATGGACGGGGTCGTCTGAAAACTTCGGGCATGAATGTATAGTGGATTAAATTTAAACCAGTACGGCGTTGCCTCGCCTTGCCGTACTATTTGTACTGTCTGCGGCTTCGTCGCCTTGTCCTGATTTAAATTTAATCCACTATAATGCGTTCCGACATTCATGCTTTATTTGAAAATATCATTCCGGTTTAAAAGGAAAAACCATGAAACAATCTGCTTTAGGCTTACTTGCTTTGATTTTATCTTTTTCAGCCGCCGCGCAAGAGCCCGCCGTCAGTTTGAATACGGAGCAGGTCGAACATTGCCGGCAAATGCTGCAAGATACGGCGCTGATTGAGGCTACGGCGAATGTATGCGGCGGGGACAATGAGGACATCAAAGACTATGCCGGGCATTTATACTCTTTGTACATGGCTGCCGATCCGCAAGCCTTGCAATGCGTCAATTACAGCATGGCGATGAAAAAAGCGGGGAAACCGCTGCCTCATTACGGTTATTCCCCTGAGCAAGACAGCAAACAATATTGCGCCCAAAGCCGCAAAGAACGCCATCTTGCCCAACAACGCGCCGAGGCTTTGGTTGAAAAAGAGCTGCCGAACATTGCCCGCAAAGTCTCCGAAGAATCGAATGCGCTTTATCAAGAGCATCAAAAGCAATTGGCGCAACGACAAAATACAGAACCGGATAACTGGGAAAAACCGAAATCTTCCAAGCAAATCTTGAACGAAATGCGCGAACAACTGGCGGCAAGCCGTAAAAAAGCGGAAATTGCCCGCTGGAAAATAGAAAAACAATAACGAAGTTTCGGACAATACGGACAGACGGTCTGCCCTGACCGGATACAAGAAACCCGCTTTTTGAAGCGGGTTTTTATTTTGGAATCGATTAAGGTTTTCAGACGACCTTTTAGCAGAAGAAACTAATTGAAGCGGTTAACTGTATTTTTGGTTTATTTTTACAAAAATAAATAGTGTTGACAATTTTTATGGTGGTAATTAATGTACTGATACTTTATTTGAAGTTTTAAACAGTCCTGCGTGCTGCTACCTACAAAAATTTAAATTTAATCAAGAGGAAACAATCTATGGAGCAACTATTTATTCCCGGCAGTATCATTGCCGATTATTTTTATCTCGGTCTTTTCCTGCTGGTTGCCGCGTCTTTGATTGCGGGCTATGTCGATGCTATTGCGGGCGGAGCCGGGCTGATTTTGATTCCCGCGTTTTTGATGGTCGGCTTGCCGCCGCAGGTCGCGTTGGCACAGGAAAAATTGGTGAGTACCATCGGTACGGTGGCTGCGATTAAAAACTTTATGAAAAGCAGTTCGATTGTATGGCGCATTGTGCCGGTCGGCATCGTTGCGGCTTTAATCGGGGCGTTTGTCGGTGCGAAAGTCATTCTGATTCTGCCTGTGGAAACCATCAATTACATCATTCTTGCGTTTTTACCCATAGGCTTGCTGGCAACTTTGTTCAAAGGCGTTTTGCTGAAAAAAGACGATGGACGCGGCGAGATAAAAAAATCTGCCGTCGCTGTCTTTTTAACTTGTCTGATTGTTGGTTTTTATGACGGTTTTTTCGGACCGGGCACGGGCAGCATTTTCATCATTGCTTTGTTTGTCATCAACAAATTGTCGTTGTTGCAGGCTTCGGCTACTTCCAAGATTTTCAATTTTGCTTCCAATATCGGGGCATTCGTCGCTTTCTTGATAGCGGGGAAAATGGCGTTCCTAATCGGAATCCCGATGATTTTGGCGAATTTGTTGGGCAACCATTTCGGCAGCCTCCATGCTATTAATTCAGACGGGGAAATCATCCGTAAGGTTTTGGTCGTAACGGTTTTGCTGATTATTGCTTCGATGGCATATAAGGCTTTTTCGGCTTGACGGATGGATGTTGATAAAAGGTCGTCTGAAAACTTGGAAATCAGGTTTTCAGACGACCTTTTAGCTTTTGGCAGATTGGATTTCTAAACTGCCCGCTTTAAGCCAACTTGACGGCGAGTTCTGCCAGCCGTTTGCCTTGTGCGAAGGCGATGTCGTTTTCTTCGGCGGTCAGGACGGGTTTGCCGTCGTGTCCGGCGACGTGGGATGCGCCGTAGGGGGTGCCGCCGCTTTGGGTGTTGCCGAGGGCGGATTCGGTGTAGGGGATGCCGCTGATGATCATGCCGTGGTGCAGGAGGGGGAGCATCATGGTGAGGAGGGTGGTTTCTTGTCCGCCGTGTTGGGAGGAGGTGCTGGTGAAGACGGTGGCGGGTTTGCCGGCGAGTTCTGCGCCGAGCCATAGGGGGATGGTGCCGTCGATGAAGTATTTCATGGCGGCCGCCATGTTGCCGAAGCGGGTGGGGCTGCCTAGGGCGAGGGCGGCGCAGGTTTTGAGGTCTTCGGCGGTGGCGTAGGGCGCGCCGCTGTCGGGGATGTCTTTTTCGACGGCTTCGCAGACGGTGGAGACTTTGGGGACGGTGCGCAATACGGCTTCGCAGCCTGCGACGCTTTCGATGCCGCGTGCGATTTGGCGGGCGAGGTTGAGGGTGCTGCCGTTTTGGGAGTAGTAGAGAACGAGGATTTTGAGGGGATTTGGGTTCATTTGGGTATTCCGTTACAATGGGGTTGGTGGGAAATAGGTGTTAATTTCGCTGAGGCTGTGTTTTCAGACGACGTGGGGTATGCTCCGGGCGTTTTCTGTTTTTTATTTTCAATTCGTTATTTTTTCGGGAAAGATTATGCCGTTTTTGAAATGGTGGCAAGGTTTGTCGGACAGTAAGGCATTTGCGTTTGCGTGGTTTGTGGTCCGGCGTTTCGATGAGGAGCGTGTGCCGCAGGCTGCGGCGAGTATGACGTTTACGACGCTTCTGGCTTTGGTGCCGGTATTGACGGTGATGGTGGCGGTCGCTTCGATTTTTCCTGTGTTCGACCGTTGGTCGGATTCTTTTGTTTCGTTCGTCAATCAGACTATTGTGCCGCAGGGTGCGGACATGGTGTTTGATTATATCAATGCGTTTCGCAATCAGGCGGGGAAGTTGACGGCGATTGGCAGTGTGATGCTGGTGGTGACGTCGCTGATGCTGATTCGGACGATTGATAATGCGTTCAACCGGATTTGGCGGGTCAATTCGCAGCGGCCTTGGATGATGCAGTTTTTGGTGTATTGGGCGTTGCTGACGTTTGGGCCGTTGTCTTTGGGCGTGGGGATTTCTTTTATGGTCGGGTCAGTGCAGGAATCTGCGTTGGCTTCGTCTCAATGGATGGGGGTGTTGCGGACGGCGGGGACGCTGTTTTTTGCAACGCTTTTGTTATGGGGCCTGTATCGTTTCGTACCCAACCGCTTTGTGCCTGCACGACATGCGTTCATAGGGGCTTTGATTACGGCGTTTTGCTTGGAGACGGCGCGTTTCCTGTTTGCTTGGTATATGGGCAATTTCGACGGCTACCGCTCGATTTACGGTGCGTTTGCCGCTGTGCCGTTTTTTTTGGCGTGGCTGAATTTGTTGTGGACGCTGGTGTTGGGCGGCGCGGTGCTGACTTCGTCGCTGTCTTATTGGCAGGGTGACGCGTTCCGCAGGGGCTTCGATTCGCGCGGGCGGTTTGACGATGTGTTGAAAATCCTGCTGCTTTTGGATGCGGCGCAAAAAGAGGGCAAAGCCTTGCCTGTTCAGGAGTTCAGACGGCATATCAATATGGGCTACGATGAGTTGGGCGAGCTTCTGGAAAAGCTGGCGCGGCACGGCTATATCTACAACGGCCGTCAGGGCTGGGTGTTGAAAACTGGCGCAGACTCCATCGAACTGGACGAACTCTTCAAGCTCTTCGTTTACCGCCCGTCGCCTGTGGAAAGGGATCATGTGAACCAAGCTGTCGATGCGGTGATGACGCCGTGTTTGCAGACTTTGAACATGACGCTGGCGGAGTTTGACGCTCAGGCGAAAAACCGGCAGCAGCCTTCTTGATTATGTTTTGAAACGGATAAAAGGTCGTCTGAAAACGGTTTTCAGACGACCTTTTGCTATAATCGGGCTTCATCGTCCCGTTCGGTTTGAAACCTTATGAAAACCCTCGTCCTCCTCCTGCTTTCCTTCTCCACTGCCACCGCTTTTGCCGCATACGGTTTAGGTTTGGGGCAGGAGCCGAAATATCCCGCCGACTTTCGCGCCTACGAATACGTCAATCCCGACGCGCCAAAAGGCGGTGTGTTTTCCCTGCCGATGCAGGGCGGCTTTGATACGTTCAACCCGTTTACCCTCAAAGGCGACAAAGAAGCCGGCGTCCTCAATCTGACCGTGGACATGCTTACGGACAACAGTTGGGACGAACCTTTCTCCATGTACGGACTGCTGGCGGAAGACTTTTCACTTGCCGAAGACGGGCTGTCGGCAACATTCAGGCTCAACCCGAAAGCCAAATTCCACAACGGCGATCCCGTCCTTGCCAAAGACGTAGCCGCCTCCTTCCGCCTGCTTACCCAAGACAAAGCTGCCAATCCCTTCTACCGCATATACTGGAGCGACGTAGCCAAAGTCGAAACGCCCGACGACAGGACAGTCGTTTTCCGCTTCAAACAGCGCAATGCCGAATTACACATGGCATTAGGGCAACTGCCTGTGTTTTCTCATAAAAGCTATCCCGAAGGGCTGGAAAAAGGCGCAAACAAAATGCCCATCGGCTCCGGCCCCTACCGCTTCGTCAAAGCAGACATCGGGCGCATGAGCGAATACGCGCGCGACAAAAACTACTGGGCGCAAAACCTGCCGACCCGCAAAGGCAGATATAATTTCGACACCGTCCGCTTCAAATATTTCAAAGACAACAGCGTCCGCCTCGAAGGCCTCAAAGCCGGACAATACGACTTCGTTTACGAAAATATCGCCCGAAACTGGGCGCGGGGCTATTCCGACGAAATGCTCGCCAAACGCGGCATGGGCAAACACGAATGGATACAGAAAAGCGATGCCGGCATGCAGGGCTTCGTCATGAACCTGCGCCGCGCCCCGTTCGACAACATCCTCGTGCGGCAGGCGATGGTCGAGAGTTTCGACTTTGAAAGCATCAACGCGCGCATTTTCTACGGCGCATACCGCCGCAGCAACAGCTTCTTCACCAACAGCGAGATGGCGGCGACAGGCAAACCGCAAGGCGCGGAACTGAAACTGCTCCAGTCCCTCGGCAACACCCTCGATCCCGCCGTCCTGAACCAACCCGTCCCCGAGCCGCCCCAAACCGACCCGAAAACAGGCATACGCCCCAACCTGCTCAAAGCCCGCGCCCTCTTGGAAAAAGCAGGCTACCGCTATAAAAACGGCAAACTGACCGACAGCCAAGGCAAACCCCTGACCTTCGAGTTCCTGACCGCCTCCAAAACCTACGAACGCATTACCGCCAAATGGCAACGCGACCTCGCCAAAATCGGCGTAACCATGAACATCCGCGTTACCGACCCCGCCTTATACCAAAGGCGGCTCAACGATTTCGACTTCGACATGACCATTACCGTCTATGCCAACAGCGAAAGCCCCGGCAACGAACAATACGATTATTTCGGCTGCGAAGCCGCCAAAATCCCCGGCAGCCGAAACCTCGCCGGCGTGTGCCGCCCCGAAGTCGAAAAACTGCTCAAACATTTCGGCAGCTTCACCAACCGCGAAGAGCTGAAAACCACCTCCCGGGCACTAGACCGCACCATCCGCCACCAATACATCATCGTCCCCGCCTGGTACGCCGACCGCTACCGCGTCGTTTACCGCAACAACCTCGGCATCCCGCAACAACTGCCGAAATATTACGACCCGGTATTTTTTTCGCTGAGTAGCGGGTGGTGGAAATAGGAGGGGCAATCCGTAGCGTGGACTTTGCCCGCGAGATGAAAGCAGGTTCGACTGTTGTCTTGGATTATTGAATGATAGATTTCGTGGGCGAAGCCCACGCTACCTAAGTTGTATGGATTGAATAAAAGGTCGTCTGAAAACAAGCGTGAACGAGTTTCTCTAAAACTCAAATCTCAAAGTTTTCAGACGACCCTTTTGCTTAGTTCACTTTATCCGTTGTCCAACCAATCAACTTTTCACCCACTCCGCCCGAAACACGCCCCTTAAGGCGTTGGAGAGGCGGATTTCTTCGGCGTGTTCCAGCATGGCGCGGGTGATGTGCGTTTCGATGACTGCGTCCGTGCACAAGTAGGTTTGCGGCTGCTGCAAGACGGCTTGGCGCATGACGCCGTTGAGGATGTCCAAATCCAGAGACGGGGTGAGCCATTGACCTTGGTATTTGACGAACACGTTGCTTCTGCCGCCTTCAAGCAGGAGGTCGTCTGAATTGAAAAACAGGCTGTCGAACGCGCCTTGTGTTTCGGCGGTTCGCCACGCTTGGTCGTACAGGGCGCGGCGGGTGGTTTTGAAGCGGCGCAGGTAGTCGCGGCGCGGGAGGGTTTGCGGGGCGGGGATGACGCGCTGCGGGGCGGACAGCTCGGCGGTGGCGGCATGGCTGAGGATGAGGCCGTCTGAAACGAGTTCGGCTTTCAGGCGGAAGAGGCCGTCGGGCAGTTTGGCGATGTATTGTCGGATTCGGGTTTCGCCATCATCGGGCAGGGGCAGGTTGAGGGCTTGGGCGGAGGTTTTCAGACGGCCTAAATGCAGGTCGAGCAGGCGGCATTGCCTGTTTTCCACGCGCATGGTTTCGAAGATGCCGAAGGCGGGGCGCAATTCGTTGAGGAAACGGGCTTTCCAGCCGCATTCCCGATATTCGGCGGCGGGGTCGCTGTCGATGACGATGCCGGAACCGACGCCGTACACCCCTTGATAGAGTGGATGAACTTGAAACCGATACGGCGTTTCCCCGTCTTGCCGTGTCTGCGGCTTCGTCGCCTTGTCCTGATTTGTTAATCCACTATCTAGGTCGTCTGAAAATGGAAGGTCGTCTGAAATCAGGTCTGAAACGGGTTTGAGCGATAAGGTGCGGATAACGACGTTGAATATGCCTTCAAATCCCAGTCCGCCCGCGCAGGGTTTCAGGTAGCCGATGCTGCCGGTGTACAGGCCGCGCGGTTCGGCTTCGAGCGATTCGATAATCTGCATGCTCATGCGTTTGGGTGCGCCGGTGATGCTGCCGCAGGGGAAGGCGGCGCGGAGGATGTCGGCGGCGGTAATGTTCGGCAGGGCTTGGGCTTGGATGGTGCTGGTCATCTGCCAGACGCTGCCGAAACGGGATACTTTAAACGGCTCGGGCACGCATACTTTGCCGGTTTGGGCGATTTTGCCGAGGTCGTTGCGCAGCAAATCGACAATCATCACGTTTTCGGCGCGGTTTTTCGGGTCGGCTTGCAACTCGGCAGCGCGGCGTTCGTCTTGCCCGTCGCCCAAAATCGGCGCGGTGCCTTTCATCGGTTCGGTGCTGATGGTGCCGTCCGCACCGATTTTGAGGAAGAGTTCGGGCGAGAAACACAGCGTCCACGCGGATTTCCCTGCCGCATCGGGCAGGTGGGACAAAACGGCATAGGGAACAGGCTGGCGCAGGCGGCGGTAGAGGCTGACAGGGTTGCCGTAGGCTTGCAGGTGCAGGCGGGTGGTGTAGTTGATTTGATAGGTGTCGCCGCGCCGGATGGCTTCGTGGATTTGGCGGATGTGGTCGAGGTAATCGGCTTCGGATACGGAGGATTGCGGCGTGGAAATGCCGGCGGGGAGGTCGTCTGAATGTTGGGCAAGCCAGCTTTCGGCATCGATGTCGGCGCAGTCGGCAAACCAGTGCAGGGCAAGGTTGCCGCCGCGTTCGGACTCAATCCCCATCAGCGGCAAACCGAATTCGTAGTCTGCAAACAACACAGCATGCAGCCCTTTTTGCCAGCCCTTTTGCAGCGCATCATTTAGCGAATCCAGTTCGTTATCATGGAAAAGGCGGCTTTCCACATGATTTTGATAGAGTTTTGCGCGGCCGCTTACGGCATCGTCAAACAGGGCGAAATAGGGCATGGCTGTGGTGCAAATAGCCTGATTATACGCCGTTTTTACACAAATTAGCAGACCGAGCCGAAAAAAATGGCGCAGTGTAATTTTATGTAGTCCGCTGAGGGGCAAAGGAGTAGAATCAAACCATACCACACCATATCATTTCAAACTTAATCAATAAGGAGACCCTATGGCAGATCATCAGTTAGAACCGTTCGAAAACGTTGAATTGGGCGAAAAGCAAGACCAGTTGCAAGTTTTCGAAAAAGCCGTTTTGGAACACGAAGGACGCGGTACGGACGAAGATTCCGGCAGCGCACCGCTTCCCGCCAATTACCCCTACAAACAACGTATGCGCCGCGCCGCATACGAAAAAGAAAAACAAAAGCTGCAAATCGAATTGCTGAAAGTGCAAAGCTGGGTCAAAGACTCCGGCCAACGCATCGTCAGCCTGTTTGAGGGTCGCGACGCCGCAGGCAAGGGCGGTACCATCAAACGCTTTATGGAACATTTGAACCCGCGCGGCGCGCGCGTCGTCGCACTGGAAAAACCGACTACCACCGAACGCGGCCAATGGTATTTCCAACGCTACATCCAAAACCTGCCGACCGCAGGCGAAATGGTATTCTTCGACCGCTCATGGTACAACCGCGCCGGCGTAGAACGCGTGATGGGCTTCTGCGAACCTAACGAATACCTGCTCTTTATGCGCCAAACCCCTGAATTGGAACGCATGCTCGTCGCCAGCGGCATCCACCTCTTCAAATTCTGGTTCTCCGTATCCCGCGAAGAACAACTGCGCCGCTTCATCTCCCGCCGCGACGACCCCCTGAAACACTGGAAACTCTCCCCCGTGGACATCCAGTCGCTCGACCGCTGGGACGACTACACCGAAGCCAAAAACGCCATGTTCTTCCATACCCACACCGGCGACGCGCCTTGGGTCATCATCCGTTCCGACGACAAAAAACGCGCCCGCCTCAACTGTATCCGCTATTTCCTGCATCAGTTGGACTACCCGGGCAAAGACGTGAAAGCCATCGGCAAAGTGGACGAAAAAATCGTCCTCGTCCCCGATACGCGCTACAAAGAGAAAACCGTCGATATCGGTCACGACTGATTGAGCGGTTAGCCGTTTGAGCAGTAAAAAGGTCGTCTGAAAACCTGAAATATAGGTTTTCAGACGACCTTTTGTTTGTTTCAACCATTTATTTCAACGCAACGCCGACAGCCATTCGGGAACGCTATTCAAATTGTGCGAAATAAGACAATACGGTTTGCGGCAGCCATTGCAGGTTCAGACGACCCCCGTCGCGGCTGACGAAGCCGACGTGTCCGCCGTGTTCGGGCTGCAAAAGCGTGACGGACGGAGACACTTCGTCCGCATTCGGCAGGGCTTCGGGCGGCAGGAAGGGGTCGTTGACGGCGTTGAGCAGCAGCAAAGGAACGGCTACCGTTTTGAGCCAAGGTTTGCACGAGGCGCGGCGGTAATAGTCGAAACGGTCGGCAAAGCCGTGTAGCGGCGCGGTAAACGTATCGTCGAAGTCGCCCAGCGTTTTGCATTTTTTCAACAGGGTGGCGACATCGCGGTCGGGATGGGCATTCTGCAAATCGGCAACGTCGCGGGCTTTGGGCAGCAACGAGTTCAAAAAATAACGGGTATATAACAGGCGCGACATGCCTTTGTCGAAACGCGTACCCGCCAGCGTCGCATCGACCGGCGCGGAAACGGCGGCGGCGGCGCGGGGTAGCGCATTGCTGCCTTGTTCGCCCAAATATTTTGCCAAGGCATTGCCGCCGAGCGAAACGCCTGCCGCATAAATGATGGAATAACGAGCGGCAAGCGTGTCGAGCATAAAGGCGATTTCGGGCGTATCGCCCAAGTGGTAGAACACGGGCGCGGTATTGGAGATGCCGCCGCAACTACGGAAATGGGCGACCACGCCGTTCCAGCCTTTGTCTTGTACCGCGCGCATCAGTTCGACCGCGTAATGGCTGCGGCTGCTGCCTTCCAAGCCGTGAAACAAAACCACCAGCGGCGCGTCGGGATTCGGGCTGTCGACAAAATCGTAGGCAACTTGTGCTTTGCCGGTACTGTCGGGCAGCAACTCGCGCCGGTAAGCGGGGGAAGGGCGTTGCAGGAATTTGGCAAAGATGGTGTCGGCATGACCGTTGCGCAGCCAAAACGGCGTATTGGGCGATATATTATTCATAATCTGAAGATATTTGGGAGACGGCAGGGTCGTCTGAAAGATAGCGGCCCCTGAACACGAAATAATAAACCAACAACGCAGTCAGCGTGCCGTTTGTCCAGCCCGCCCAAACGTCGGTCGGGTAATGCACACCCAAATAAACACGCGAAAAGCCGGTACTCAGGGCAAAGGTAATGCCGATCAGCCACGCGACACGCCGATAGGGCGTCTCGTTGCACAACATAATCATCATAACGGCGATGGCGGCGGAAAAGGTGCTGTGTCCGCTGGGAAACGAAAAATTAGTCTCTTCAATCATGCGCGGCCAAAACAGCGGCCGCGGCCGCTCGAACCAATCTTTAATCAACAGCATATTCAGCGTCGGTATCAAGGCGGCACTCACGCAAAACAACGCACCGCGACGGTTGCCGGCACGATACAGCCACCATGCCGCGATGCCGATTAAAGGTACGGCGATGGCGGTTTTGCCCAAATAATGCAAAACAGTGGCAATAGGGAAAAAGCCTTCGCCGATGTTATGGTGGACCCACATCATCAAAGGTTTTTCAAATTCAAAACCGCCGTGCGTGTGCAAACGGACGGCAATCAACACCGCCAAAGGCAAAAATACCACACAGGCTATGAGCGCCACGCGGCGGAAACGGATATGAAAATTGTGCATAAATCAAATAAAAATAGAGATTTGGAAAAGTTTTCCTGTTAATGAGCCATGTTTGATAAAAAACATCCGAAAGTGATAGTGCTTTTTATTGATTGTTGATAATTATTGCCTTTTTCTTACTGATAAATTAGGTAAATACACAAAGTAACTATTCTGACAATGCTATTCTAAGCGCCCGGCAAAGCGGTTCAATATAGTGGATTAACTTTAAATCAGGACAAGGCGAGGCAACGCCGTACCGGTTTAAAGTTAATCCACTATAAAAGGGTATCCGCGTAAAGCCGCCAACTGCCTTACGGTATGCCATGATACCGAACGGCAGTATCAATAATAAACACAACAGCAAACATTTCGGAGGCTATATGTCAATTTTGTTTTTAAATCTAATCATGATCATCAGTTTGGTATCCATCGTCGCACTCGCCGCAGTCTGGATGGGGGAGCCCAAATTGTAATACCGATCAAAGGTTGACTGCCGAACGCAGTCGGTTTTCTAAAAAGGTCGTCTGAAAACAAGCATAGCACGGTTTAAAACCCGCTACCTTTGTTTTCAGACGACCTTTTTTGCATGAGTCCTTTATTTGTCGTCAACCCGCGATAACGCGCTTTACTGCCTGCACCATATCGGCAACCGCGTTTTCAGCGGTATGCAGGTAAAGGGCGGGTTCGACGAGTTCCAATTCGTTGAGCAGTAATCTTTCGCCGATCAGCGTCCCGTCTATGCGGGCGTATGCCGGTATTTCAGGCAGCATGTCCAATATCTGCCGTGCGGTTTCGACTGCTTTTTCCGGCGGCGCGGCAGGGCTGACGGCGACTCCGTAGGCGGAATTGGCGCGCCATTCGCCTTGGGGCGGCATACGCAGTACGGCATGGCTGAATTGCCCGTCCAAAAACACCAGCGAGGTTTCGCCCGCCGTTTCGATTTCGCGGATATAAGGCTGGACGATGACGCCTTGCGGATAATCCTCCGCCTTCAACGACACTTCTCCCGCCCTGATTTTCGCCACGCCGCGCCCGCTCTGCCCGATAACGGGTTTGACGACCGCTTCCCGCCAGCCCCGATTTTTTAAAATGTCTTCCAATTTTTCTTTTTCAGACGACGTCTGCATGCTCGGAATCACGTCCGCCCCCCATTCTGCCAAATCGCACAAATAACGTTTGTCCATGTTCCAACGCATCAGTCCAACGGGGTTGATAAACCTTTGCCCGCACGCTTCCGCTTCGGTCAGCCACTGCCCAAACGTTTCAGGCTCCGCCGCATAATCCCATGCGCACAAAGGCAGGATGAAGGCGGATTTCGGGCGGTTTTGCCAGGGCGCGAAGGCGGTGGGGATGTTGTCGCGCGTCAGTGCGTCCGCCAACGGCAGCAGGTTGGACGGCGGCTCGGGGTAGGTGAGGCAGGTGGTAATGGTTAGCATGGCGGACTTTCGAAAAATGAAATGGCAGAATATTGACAAGGGGTTATGTCTTTGTTTGATGTTTCAGACGACCTTTTATAGTGGATTAACTTTAAACCGGTACGGCGTTGCCTCGCCTTAGCTCAAAGAGAACGATTCTCTAAGGTGCTGAAGCACCAAGTGAATCGGTTCCGTACTATCTGTATTGTCTGTGGCTTCGTCGCCTTGTCCTGATTTAAAGTTAATCCGAGACCTTTGCAATAATATAGGTTACTAAAATTTTATGCTCAATCTCATTTTCAAAATGTAAAACCTTGCTGATTTTTCCTACTTTTTGCTCAATATTAGGAAGGTTTTAGTCAATTGAAATTTTTTGGCGCATTTTTATGCGTCAAATTTCGTTAACAGACTATTTTTGCAAAGGTCTCAATCCACTATATCGGGCAAACGGCAGGCGTTGTTTAAACAATAAACACCATCACGTTTGCAATAAAAACTTCCCTGAATAACGGAACTTTTCCGTTTATTTTAAATCCATTAGGCTCGCATTAAAAATAAGAAAGATTCTTATTCATATCTAAATCAGATATAACATTATTTATTAAAAGGATTTTACTCTAATGAAACTGTCGCGCTTCTCCTCCCTTGCCCTCGCCGCCGCATTGGCATTCGGCACTGCCGTCGTCCATGCCAAACCGGTTCAGATTACCGATGTCAACGGCCGCAAAGTAACCGTCGACCTGCCCGCCAAACGCGTGGTTTTGGGCTTTTATTATCAAGACTACATGGCCATCGGCGGTAAAGACGCGCTGAATAATGTGGTCGGCTTCTCCAAAGCGGTTTGGGCCGACTGGGCGCCGCCGAGCTGGGCAGCATTCAGTAAAGCCGTGCCCAAGTTGAACCAGCTTGCCGACGTGGGCGAGGTGGAAGTCGGCACGTTCTCCGTTGAAAAAGTATTGGCATTGAAACCCGATTTGCTGATTTTGGCGGACTGGCAGTACAAGGCTCTGGGTTCAGACCTTGCCCGAATCAACAAAGCGGGCATTCCGATTGTGGTGTTGGACTACAACGCGCAAACGGTCGCCAAACACATTCAATCGACCAAGCTTATCGGCACGCTGACCGGCCAGCAGCAAAAGGCGGACAAGCTGGCGGCGGACTACAAACGCATCGCCGACACCATCCAAGCGCGCGTGAAAAAAGCCAACCTGCCCAAGCCTAAAGTGTATGTCGAGTTCGGCAACAAAGGCCCTGCGGAACACAGCGTCACCTTCGGCAAGAGTATGTGGGGTTCGATGGCGACACTGGTCGGCGGCAACAATATCGCCGCTTCTTCGGTCGAGTTCTACGGCCCGATCAATCCTGAAAAAGTCCTCGCCGCCAAACCCGACGTCATCGTAATTACCGGCCGCGAAACCGAATTGAAGAAAAGCCCGACCGCCATGGTGATGGGCTGGGGCATTCCGAAAGCCGAAGCGGAAAAACGCTTGGCCGGTTTTGCCAAACGCGCCGGCTGGGCGAACCTGCCTGCGATTAAAAACAACCGCCTCTATGCCGCCTACCACGCCAACTCGCGCACGCTTTCCGACGGCGCATCGATTCAATTTATGGCCAAAGCGATTTATCCGCAGTTGTTCAAAGACTTCAATCCTGAAAAGACTTATACCGACTTCTACCGCCAAAACCTGCCGGTTGTACCAAACGGTACGTTCTACCTGTATCCGAAAGGGCAATAAGGCTGGTTTGCTGATTTCAGACGACCTTTTTATACGAAAGGTCGTCTGAAAGTAGCGTGGGCTTTGCCGATGGATGATGTTTGCGGAAATGATGGCGAACGGTATGAGGTTTCCTGTTTTCGTGGGCAAAGCCCACGCTACGAATTTCCTTCGTATCGAGCGGGGAGTGCCAGGTGGGTTTGACTGTTTTTGGCCCTCTCCCTAACCCTCTCCCACGGGGAGAGGGGATCAGATAACTAAAGTCCGACCATTGTTGTGATTCCCTATAATTTGCTCCCTCTTTTATGGGGATTAGCATTTGCAGAAATGATGGCGAATGGTATGGAGTTCTCTGTTTTTCGCGGGCGAAGCCCACGCTACGAATTCCTGTTGTGCCGAGTGGTACGTTTTACCTGTATCCGAAAAGGCTGTAAGGCTGAATTGTGGGTTTCAGACGACCTATTTATGCGAAAGGTCGTCTGAAAGCAGCATGGGTTTTGTATAGAACCGTAGCGTGGGCTTTGCCACGGATAACGTTTGCGGAAATGATGGCGAACGGTATGAGGTTTCCTGTTTTCGTGGGCAAAGCCCACGCTACGAATTTCCTTCGTATCGAACGGGGAGTGTCAGGTGTGGTTGACTGTTTTTGCCCTCTCCCTAACCCTCTCCCACGGGGAGAGGGGATCAGATAACTGAAGTCCGACCATTGTTGTGATTCCCTACAATTTGCTCCCTCTCTCACGGAGAGGGGGAATCGGATGACTGAAATCCGACCATTGTTGTGATTCCCTGCCATTTGTTCCCTCTCCCCGTGGGAGAGGGCTAGGGAGAGGGCAAAGCCGTTTGGAATGCCGTTATCCCGATTTTCAAAAAACACCCTTTCAAAACGGATACAGACAAAAGAGATTTTCGGGCATGGATGTCCGATCTTGTTCCCTAATTTCAAAGGCTTAAAAAATGAATGATTCGGTTGTCGCCGAGATTGTGAGGAACCAGCGCAGGCTAGAAGGCAAGCGTTGGTTGATTGTTTTGATGTTTTTAATCATCGCGGCGGTCAGCTTCTTATTCGACATCGCCACCGGCCCGGCGATGACGGACACGCTGCCTGTCGGCGAAGTGGTCAATGTTTTGCTGGGCAAACCCGAAGTCGATGAAATGAACCGCCTGATTGTGATGGATTTGCGCCTGCCGATTGCGGTGATGGCGTTGGTGGTCGGTGCGGCTTTGGGTGTCGGCGGGGCGGAGATTCAGACGCTGTTGAACAATCCGATGGCCAGCCCTTATACGCTGGGTTTGGCGGCGGCGGCGGGTTTGGGCGCGTCGGTGGTGATTGCGTTCGGCGGTTTCGGGCTGCCTGAAACGGTTGCCGTCCCCATCGGCGCGTTTGTGATGACCATGCTGGCTTCGGGCATTTTGTTTCTGTTTGCCTCGGCGCGCCGCTTCAATTCGGCGATGCTGGTGTTGGTTGGGATTGCGCTTTTGTTTCTGTTCCAGTCGATTCTGTCGCTGATTCAGTTTATCGCCGCGCCTGAGATTTCGCAGCAGATTCTGTTTTGGCTATTCGGCAGCCTGACCAAGGCGACTTGGGAGACGGTGGCGGTTACGGCGGCCGTTACCGCAGTGTGCGTGCTGTTGCTTTCGCGCGATGTGTGGAAGCTGACCGCGCTGCGCTTGGGCGAAGAACGCGCCGTCGGGCTGGGCATCAATCTGCAACTTTTGCGCCTGAAAACGCTGGTATTGGTGGCGGTGATGACGGCAACGGCCATCAGTTTCGTTGGCGTGATCGGCTTTATTGGACTGGTCGCGCCGCATGTGGCGCGGATTCTTTTGGGCGAAGACCAGCGTTTCTTCCTGCCCGGCGCGATGCTGGCGGGGGCGGCGTTTTTGTCGGTCGCCAGCGTGTTGTCCAAGGTGATTATCCCCGGCGCGCTGTTTCCGGTGGGCATCGTTACGTCGTTTGTCGGCGTGCCGTTCTTCTTCTGGATTGTGTTAACGAAACGGTAGGTCGTCTGAAATGTTGAAACTTGAAAACGTCCATATCCGGCGCGGCGATTATGTGGTTGCCGACAGTATCGATTTGACGCTGGAACAAAGCAAAGTCTATTCCGTGCTCGGCCCGAACGGCACGGGCAAATCCTCGCTGATGAAAACGATTTTCGGCGAAGTGGCGCACAAAGGCATCATCCGCTACGGCGACGAAGTGTTGAGCAAAATCCACCTGCAAAGCTGGCGCAAACGCATAGGCTATATGCCGCAGGACACCGCCGCCGAAGCCTCGCTGACCGCACTGGAAGTCGTGCTGCTCGGCCGCATGGACGCGCTGCACATGCACGTCGGCGACGAACTGCTGCACGAAGCCGCAAGTATCATGGCGGAGCTGGGCATCGGCCATCTGGCGCACCGCGACGTCATGCGGCTTTCCGGCGGACAGCGACAGCTCGTCATGTTTGCCCAAGTCATGCTGCGCCGCCCCGAAATCCTGATGCTGGACGAACCGGTCAGCGCACTGGATATGCACCACCAGTTGAACCTCTTGGAGCGTGTGGTGCAATACACGCACGAACACAATCTGGTTACGCTGATGGTGTTGCACGATTTGAGCCTCGCCGCGCAGTTTTCAGACGGCGTGATTCTGCTCGGCGAAGGCAAAGTACAGGCGCAGGGCGCGCCGCAGGACGTGTTACAGGCGGACATGATAGGCAGGCTGTACAAAGTGGACATCGAACTTTTGTACGACAGCAAAGGCCTGCCCGTTATCCGCCCGATGCGGCAGAGTGCGTAACTTAACCGCCGTCGTCATTCCAATGGATTCCCACCTGCGCGGGAATGACGACGGTTGACAATCAACAATCCGCTCCTGAAATGTCGGATTTGAGCATCCGGCCTGCGGACTCCCTGCAACTTATCCCCTCTCCCGCGGGAGAGGGTTAGGGAGAGGGCGGTAAGCCCAAGGCTTACCTCTCCGACTCATCAGCCCGCCCCATATTTATTTATCCTTAGAAAGGACTCCCTCCATGAAAAAATCCCTCTTCCTCCTCATGCTGACTGCTTCCCTCGGCGCATACGCCGCCAACCACGAAGTCAAAATGCTCGACAACGGCAAAGACGGCAGCATGGTGTTCGAACCCGGCTACGTCAACGCCAAAGTCGGCGACACCGTAACCTTCAAAGCCGCTAACAAAGGCCACTGGGTGCAAAGCAAAGCCCTGCCCGACGGCGTTGCCGACTTCCTCTCCGAAGACGGCAAAGACTTCACCCTCAAACTCGACAAAGAAGGCGTGTACGTCTATACCTGCCCGCCGCACCGCATGATGAACATGAGCGGCGTGATTCAGGTCGGCAAACCGGTGAACAAAGCCAAAGCGCAAGCCGTCGTGGACGAACTGGAAAACCGCGCCATGCAGAGCAAGGGTCGTCTGAAAAAATACATGCAGCAGGTTAAATAAACCGCCGCACAAACAAAAGGTCGTCTGAAACCGTTTCCCGTTTTCAGACGAC
The DNA here is from genome assembly GCF_000227275.1 of Neisseria sp. GT4A_CT1. Taxonomy (NCBI): domain Bacteria; kingdom Pseudomonadati; phylum Pseudomonadota; class Betaproteobacteria; order Neisseriales; family Neisseriaceae; genus Neisseria; species Neisseria sp. GT4A_CT1. The sequence continues at coordinate 109,488 of NZ_JH164968.1, read as the reverse complement.
CTCTTTAGTTTTAGACGATGACCTCATTCCCCTTCCGCCGAAATCTTCTCGTTCAGGAAATCGATAAAACTGCGCACCTTCGCGCTCAAAAACGCCCTGTCCACATAAACCGCGTTTAATTGCTCGGTCCGCACCCGATATTCCGGCAGCAGGCTGACCAACCTGCCTTCCTTCAAATCCTGTCTGGCGGACCACAACGGCTGATAGGCGATGCCCGCGCCCGCCCTGACCAATTCGCGTATCATCAGCGTATTGTCGCTTTGAATCACCGGATTGAGCGTCAGAATACTTTTTTCGCCCGTTTCCCGATGCGTGATTTCCAAATTGCGCTGGTCGGTGTAGGTCGGCAGGATGGCGGGATGGCGCATGACCTCTTCGGGCGTTTGCGGTTTGCCGTGTTTCGCCAGATATTCGGGCGAGGCAAGCAGGACGAATTGGATTTGCGCCAGCGGCTTGACGATAAGCGAGGGTGACAAGGTTTTTGCCACGCGCAAGGCGAGGTCGAAGCCTTCGGCAATCAAATCGACGTGGCGGTTGTCGAGCACCAGATCGAGCGTGACTTCGGGATAGCGTTCGCGGTATTCCGCCAGCCAAGTGCCGATTAAATTGCCCGCAAACCAAAGCGGCATGGTTACGCGCAACATGCCCTGCGGCGTGTCCGCCCCGCCTGCCGCCTTTTGCGCGGCGGTGTCGAGTGTGTCGAGCGCGTAGCTGCATTGGCGGTAGTATTCTTCGCCCGCTTCGGTCAGGTGGAGGTTGCGGCTGTTGCGGTGCAGCAGTTTGGCCTTAATCGAATTTTCCAGATGGCTGACGTGTTTGCTCGCCATCGCGGTGGAAATATCAAGCTGCTCGGCGGCGCGGGTGAAGCTGCCGCTTTGGACGACTTGGCGGAAAACTTTGAGGCTGAACAGGGTATCCATGTTTTCTTTTAGGGAAACGTTGTATCAATAAAAGAAGTATATATCTACCGGCAGTAATTATCTATACTGCACAGATAAGATTAGTTTTCATTTAACCCCCGCATTTTTGATAAGGAGAACCCCATGTCTGCAACCTGCGCCCGTATCCAACCTATTTTATTGTCCGTTTTGCGTATCGTAACCGCCTACCTCTTCCTCCTGCACGGTACGTCGAAATTCTTCGGCTTCCCGACATCCATGGGCAGCGGCTCGCCCGAAGGCTTGATGTTGGTGGCAGGCATTTTGGAAATCGCCGGCGGCATCCTGTTGATTCTCGGACTGTTCACCCGTCCCGCCGCCTTCATCCTGTCCGGTCAGATGGCGGCTGCCTATTTCATGGCACACGCCTCCCAAGGTTCGGCGCTGTTCCCGCTTGCCAACGGCGGCGAATCGGCAGTATTGTTCTGCTTCGTGTTCCTCTATCTCGCAGCAGCCGGCGGCGGCTCATTGGCATTGGACAACCTGTTCGGCAAAAACAAATCCTGATAGGCCCAAAGGTCGTCTGAAAAGAAAACAAGTATAGTGGATTAACTTTAAATCAGGACAAGGCGACGAAGTCGCAGACAGTACAGATAGTACGGAACCGATTCACTTGGTGCTTCAGCACCTTAGAGAATCGTTCTCTTTGAGCTAAGGCGAGGCAACGCCGTACTGGTTTAAAGTTAATCCACTATAAAGCGGGTTTTGCGAATCCATTTCCAAACCCGCCAACCGATTAAACATCAATCAAAGGAAAAACAAAATGACTTATCAAACCTTGCAACAAGCGGCAGAAACCCGCCGTTCCATTTACGCGCTGAACAAAAACCTGCCCATCAGCAACGAAGAAATCAGCGAAATCGTCAAACACGCCGTTTTGCACACGCCTTCTTCCTTCAACTCGCAATCCACCCGCGTCGTCGTCCTTTTCGGCGAAGAACACGGCAAAGTGTGGCAATTTGTTGAAGACGCTTTGCGCGCCATCGTGCCTGCCGAACAATTCGAGCCGACCGCGCAAAAATTAAACCTGTTCAAAGCAGGCGCGGCGACCATTTTGTTCTTCGAAGACCAAAACGTCGTCAAAGGCCTGCAAGAGCAGTTCCCTTCTTATGCCGCCAACTTCCCCGTTTGGGCGGACCATGCGAACGCGATGACGCAATACGCCGTCTGGACAACGCTTGCCGCCGCCGGCGTGGGCGCGAACCTGCAACACTACAACCCGCTGCCCGACGCCGCCATCGCCAAAGAATGGAACCTGCCCGAAAGCTGGCTTTTGCGCGCGCAAATGGTTATCGGCGGCATCGAAGCGCCTGCCGGCGAAAAAGCCTTCGAGCCTGTGGAAAACCGTTTGAAAGTGTTCGGCGCATAATTGCCCGTCAAACAGAAAAAGGTCGTCTGAAAACCAATTTCGGTTTCAGACGACCTTTTGGTCAAATAGGCAAGGCTCAGGATAAACCAATCCGCAGTGTGGGCTTTGCCTGCGATTTTCCGCCCGAACATCCGAATCCAATCCTCCCTGTTCATCCGTGGGTAGAACCCACGCTGCGGGTGACCGGCGGTTTGGCGGATAGGGCAAAGCACAAAAGGTCGTCTGAAAAATTGAGACCTTTGCAAAATTCCTTTTCCCCCAACAGCCAAAACCCAAACACAGGTTTTCGGCTGTTTTCGCCCCCAATCACTCCTAATTTTACCCAAATACCCCCTTAATCCTCCCCGGATACCTCATACATAAGGCATCCGGGCCGCCTTTTAGGCGGCAACAGGCACACTTAGCCTGTTAGCCGCTTTCAACAGGTTCAAACACATCGCCTTCAGATGACTTTGCGCACTCACTTTACACAGACCAAAATAGGCTGCCCGGGCGTAGCGGAATTTACGGTGCAGCGTACCGAAGCTTTGTTCGACCACATAACGGGTCTTCGATAAATATCGGTTGCGTTTGGTTTGCGCTTCCGTCAGCGGACGGTTGCAGTGGGCTTTGCG
>NZ_JH164968.1:97854-106424 GCF_000227275.1 Neisseria sp. GT4A_CT1 | reverse complement strand
ATCAGTTTGACAATTCGGACAGGGTGTCATCTTGCGCCAGCCAGTTGCGGTAGCGGCATAAGGTGCTGTAATCGGGGATGCTCAGTTCGTCAAAACGGCAAAACAGGTTGAAATCGATGCGGGTGATGAGACTGTGTTCGAGTTCGGGATCGGAGAGGCTGTGCCATTGTCCGAGCAGGACGGCTTTGAACATGGACAACAGGGGATAGGCGGGACGGCCGCGGTGGTCTCTAAGGTAACGGGTTCTTTGACGGTTCAGGTATTGTTCGATCGGTTGCCAATCAATCACCTGATCCAACTTCAATAGTGGGAAGCGGTCGATGTGTTTGGCGATCATGGCTTGTGCGGTTTGCTGGAAGAAGGTGCTCATGAGAAATCCCCTAAATGTCTTGATGGAAATTTAGGGGATTTTGGGGAATTTTGCAAAGGTCTCAAATTGGGATTCCGGTTTTCAGACGACCTTTCGCCCACTCTCTGCAATCCACTATATAATAGGGTCTCCACCCAACCCCATATTTCGGGGAAACCCGCCCAGCGAAAGGACATCCCATGACCGCCCTGCAAACCATAGCCGAACACCTCACCCGACACCGCCAAACCGTCACCTGCGCCGAATCCTGCACCGGCGGTCTGTTGGCGGGCGCGTTCACCAGCATTGCAGGCAGCTCGCAATGGTTTCATCAAAGTTTCGTCACTTACAGCAACCAAGCCAAAGAAGAGCGCCTCGGCGTCATGCCCGACACGCTGCTGCAACACGGCGCGGTCAGCCGCGAGACTGTTTACGAAATGGCGCGCGGTGCGAAAGCCGTCGCTCAAGCCGACTACGCCCTCAGTATTTCCGGCATCGCAGGCCCGGGCGGCGGCAGCGCGGCGAAACCTGTCGGCACGGTTTGGTTCGGTTTGTCCACGCCGACCGAATCATTGGAACAGATGCAAGTCTTCAGCGGCGACCGCGAAGCCGTCAGAACACAGGCTGTCGAGTTTGCCCTTAATCTTTTGGCAAAACATTTGGTCTGACCGTTTTTTGTCGGCTGCGAATCCGTTGGCTTTCGAAAACCCGACGTGTGCGGTTTCCACATACCACATAAAAAAGCAGGGATGCCATCACGCACCCCTGCTTTTTGTTTTCAGACGACCTTAAAACCTTGTGCCCAAGCTGATGTGCCAACGGAGTTTTTTGTCTTGGTGTCCGTAGGCGACGTCGAAGGAGAACGGGGCGACGGGGCTGAACCAGCGCACGCCGAGGCCGGTGCCGTGTTTCATACTCATGCGTTTGAAGTTGCCTGCGGCGTCGCCGACATCGTGGAAGACGGCGCCGGATACGCTTTTGGTAATCGGGAATTGGTATTCGAGGCTGCCGACCAGTAATGCCCTATCGGGGAGGACGGAATTGTTCGGACCTGCCAGACCGATGCTGTCGAGTTCGTAACCGCGTACGGAAGAGGCGCCGCCGGTGCGGAACATGAGGCTGGAAGGTACGTCTTCGCCTTCGCGGGCGTAAACGTAACCTGCCTGCCCGCGGACGATGAAGGTGCCGAGTTTTTTGTTTTCGGGCGTGTAGAAATAGCCTGCGCGGGCGGTGGCGCGCGCCATGGCGGTGGAGGACAGGAAGTTGCCCAGCGTTGCGCCGATTTTGCCGTCGAGGTAGTAGCCGTTTTCGGGACGCAGCTCGGTTTCGATGTTTTGGCGTTTCCACGAGGCGGTCAGCATGGTAGCGTGGCTGCGGCCGAGGTCGTAATTGGTATCGGGCACTTTGCGGTCTTCGGTGATGAATTCGATACCGAGGCGCGATTCGATGCCGTTGCGGTCGCGCACGCGCCAAATACCGCTGGTCAGGGCGCGTTTTTCAAGGTTTTGGGTGGTCGAGCGGTTGTAGGACGTGTTGGTCGTCCAGTATTTGCCTTCGCTGTTGCGCGGCTGGCTGATACCGGCGGCAAGGGTGGTTTCGTATTTGTCCATGTCCCAAACGACGGAGCCGATGTAGCCTTTGTTGAAGAGGTTGTAGTAGTCGTAACCGATGCGTCCGCCGAGGCCGTATTCGGAATCGTAGCGGATACCGGTTTCGAGTTTGTGGCGTTTGACTTCGGTAACGTTGACTTTGACGGGCACGCGGTCGCCTTGGAGGCGGTCGAAGTCGGCTTGAACGGATGCGCCGGAGTAATGTCCGTTTTGTTCGAGCGCTTGTTGGAAGTCGAGCAAGAGGTCGAGGTCGTAGGGCGCGCCGGGTTTGAAGCGTGCCAGACCGGCGACGACGTTGTCGGGATAACGGCGGGTACCGGTGATTTCAAAGTCGCCGAAATAAATGGGGCGGTTGCTTTCGACGATCACGTTCAGATCGGCGGTGTTGTTGTTGGGATTGACGGTGGCTTGGGTATTGCTGAGTTTGGCAAGCGGGTATTTCTTGCGGGTTACTGCGCTGAGGACGGAGGTTTTGCTGCCGCTCCAGCCGTCTTGGTCAAAGTATTCGCCAACGGGCTGCTGCCAGTTGAGCATGGCTTTTTGGTAATACTCGGCAAGATTGTCGTCTGAAAGGATGTCGCCGAGGATGGCGACGCTGACGTTGTCGATTTTGGTGCGTGGGCCGGGATTGACGGCGACGGTGTAGCTCGAACCGTTGTCTTGGACGTTGACGCTGCCGTTGAAATAGCCTTTGGTTTTGAGCATGGTTTTGACGTTGTCGGGCGTTTCTTCGGCAAGGAAGCCGACCTGCTCTTTGTCCAACTCTTCGTCCTGCTGCTGGGTAATCAGCGGCAGGTATTCTTCGAGCATGGATTTGACTTCGCTGTTTTTGGTTTCGATTTTGACGGGAAACTTGGGCGTCAATTTACCTACTTTGTCAGCCTGCTCGGATTGCCCGCCCTGCTTGAAGCCGGGAATCGGTTCGTAGTCTTCGGCACGCGGCAGATCGGCTGCGGCTGCGTGTCCGTAGGCAAGGGCGAGTGAGGCAATCAAAATGGGCGAAGTCAGTCTGGTCATGGCAAAAAGTGTTTCAACGACAGAAGAGTTTTAAATTCTACCATTATTTTCAATCGGGTTTAAAACCCCGCCCGAGACAGAGGGGTCGTCTGAAAAGGCGGATACCCCTGTCTCTGCGCCACAGAAGCCAAACACATTAACTCCTTCCAAACCGAAAAATATGGCACAAACTGCCCAATTCTCTAAAAAATCAAGCATTTTCCGCCACAACAATCGATTTGATATGTAAACCTGCGCAATAATTGATATTTTCTTTTAAAATGCAACGTTTCTTAACACATAAAGTAAGAGGACATATCATGGCAAGTGGTAATCCACTGCTGAACGCAGTCAACCGTATCGGACTTGTCCCGCAAATCATCATCGGTTTGATGTTGGGCGTCTTGGTCGGCTCCATTTCCCCGAAAGCAGGTTTGGGCGCAGGGCTGCTCGGCGAATTGTTCGTTGGCGCATTGAAAGCCGTCGCCCCCGTATTGGTGTTTGTCTTAGTAACCGCCGCGCTGGTGCAATACCGCAAAGGCGGCGAAGCCAAAATCAAACCCATCATTATTCTGTATCTCGTCGGCACATTTGCTGCAGCCGCCGTCGCCGTTGCCGCCAGTATGGCACTCCCGACCGCGCTGGTGTTTAAAGACGTAGCTACCTCCACCCTCGCCCCGCCCTCCGGCATCATCCAAGTCCTCAAAGAGCTTTTGATGAAGCTCGTGTCCAACCCGATTAACGCCATCGCGCAAGCCAACTACATCGGCATTCTCGCATGGGCGTTGGTTTTAGGCTCCGCATTGCGCCACCACGGCTCCGACACCACCCGCCAAGTCGTCGCCGACCTCTCCGACGCCGTTACCACCGTCGTACAATGGGTTATCCGTTTCGCCCCCTTGGGTATTTTCGGACTGGTCTCCCAAACCGTTGCCGAAACCGGCTTTTCCGCCTTCCTCAGCTACGGACGCCTGCTGGCCGTCCTGCTCGGCAGCATGGCGTTTATCGCCCTCGTCGTGAACCCGCTCATCGTCTGGTCGCAAACCCGCAAAAACCCCTACGGACTGGTCTTCACCTGCCTGCGCGAAAGCGGACTCTATGCCTTCTTCACCCGCTCCTCCGCCGCCAACATCCCCGTCAACATGGCATTGGCGAAAAAACTCGGCTTGCATGAAGACACCTACTCCGTCTCCATCCCGCTGGGCGCAACCATCAACATGGCAGGTGCAGCGATTACCATCACCGTCTTAGCCATGGCAGCCGCCCACACCAAAGGCATCGTTGTCGACTACCCCACCGCCCTGCTCCTGAGCCTCGTCGCCACCGTCGGCGCATGCGGCGCATCCGGCGTTGCCGGCGGCTCGCTGCTGCTGATCCCCGTCGCCTGCAGCCTCTTGGGCATCGACAACGACTTCGCCATGCGCGTCGTCGGCGTCGGCATGATTATCGGCGTAATCCAAGACTCCGCCGAAACCGCCCTCAACTCCTCCACCGACGTACTCTTTACCGCCGCCGCCGACTTAGGCAGCCGCCGCAAAGACTAAAGATTCGGTTGTTTCACCAAACGTCAAAAAGGTCGTCTGAAATTTCAGACGACCTTTTTCTATTTTATAGTGGATTAAATTTAAACCAGTACGGCGTTACCTCGCCTTGCCGTACTATCTGTACTGTCTGCGGCTTCGTCGCCTTGTCCTGATTTAAATTTAATCCACTATATTGTCCAGATGGGATGGATTATTGAATGGACCCTATCCTAAATAATTAAGACAGTCCTCAATATTTTTTTCACTTTTCCATCATTTCTTTTATTGCTTGATACAGAACGTCACCAATAAAATCTATCCGATATTAATATGCATAAGCACCATCTCGTACATGACCTTTTTGCAGGTAGGCATTAGACACATAACCAGTCAGCCCGCCGACTTGAACTTTAACCCAGCAGCCACCGTTGGCATTGGTACAGGCGTTGGTTTCAGCCACCACTTGAAGTTGCTGACCGTCTTTCAATTGGGTAACAGAAACTGCTGAAATAGACGGTCCTCCTCTAAGATTTAACGAACCACTACCAGATTCCGAAATCACAAAAGCAGGGTAACGAACGAGTTTTTCGGTAACTTTGGACGCTTGTTGTGAAGCAGCCGGTTTTGCCGTAGCTTTTGGGGATTCTTCTTGTCTAATTCTAGGTTCTTCTTGTTTTATTCTGGCCTCTTCTTTTTGCTTAGGTTCCTCTTCTAAAGCTTGTTTCTTTTTAGCTTCTTCGCGTTTACGTTCCTCAGCAGCCTGTTTTTTCTTTGCTTCTTCCTGTTTTTTCTCTTCTTCCAGCATTTGCTTCATCTGTAAGTCTTCTTGGGCATCTTGGTAGGCTTTTTGATAGAGTTCGTCTTCTCTTTGCTGTTGCTCAATTTGTTTCCGGTGTTCTTGTTCTTGATTTTCGCGTTCAGCTTGTTGCTTTTGTTGCTGCGCCAATTGTTCTTTCAATGCAGCTAACTCTTTTTGGGTTTCACTTTCTCCACCATTACAGGCAGCAAGCAGAGACAGAGATAAAAAACCTACGGAAATAACTGATAAAGCTTTTTTCATGTTTACTCTCTAATAGTTGAACGAAGAGAAAAAGTCTTCAAAATTGGAGATAGCCTACATATCATTCAAGATGATGATGGCGTTGATATTATATTGCCGACTTTATGCAACTTTTACAAAAATCTGTTTTTGATAATATATTTTCCTTATACGCCATGTCAATACTGATTATCATATTCCCGGACTATGCATTAATGTCATTCCCAATTTAAATAATATCCGATGACGAAAAGCCATAAAAATATTTGTCGACAACAAAATTCGTACTTGGACGGATAGAAACAATCGGTTACTAAAAAAATATAGCTGAACGGCTGTATGAATTTCGTAAAATCTTAAGAACAAGCGGAACCTGCCCGTACAGCCGCGTTCCAATTATTTTCATCATTTTAGGATTCGGATGTTCAAAAAAGCCCTTGTTTTTATATTGATTTTATTCTTTACCGCCGCGCTTTTGCCGCTGTGGATTATGTGGCGCGATTTTTGGGTGTCGCGGTTGGATGCGGATACGGTGCGTCCGGCGGATGCTGCGGTTGTGCTTTCGACGCGTTCTTATGAAGGGGGTCGTCTGAATCCTTGTTTGGTGGCGCGTGTTGAAGCGGCTGTCGAGCTGTATCGTGCCGGCAAGGTGAAGAAACTGGTGATGTCGGGCGGACTCAGCCGCGATTTTCAGTCTGCTTCGGGCAATATGCAGGCGATTGCGGAGAAGATGGGGGTGCCGAAGGCGGACATTATCCAAGAGCGACGGGCGGAAAATACGTTTGAGAACATTGTGTTCAGCCGCGATTTTATTGAAAACAGCCCGCGCGTCGTCATTGTCAGCGCCGGTTTTCATTTGGCGCGGGCGCAGATGATGGCGGACAGGCAATGGCAGGGACACGATATTCAGGTGTATGCCGCGCCGTTTTGTTCCGAACCTTACGGCGGCTATGGTTACACGGTATTGCGCGAGTCGGCGGCGTTTGTCAAAAACGCTTTGAAGGGCAGGTTGTAGTTTCAGACGACCCCAAGTTGCCGAGTCAAATCATGTATAATTGCAAACAATTTGACTGTTTGATTTAACCGTTTGACCGACCTACCGACAGGACTCCGACATGATCAACCCTATCGCTGCACTTTCCCCCCTAGACGGCCGCTACGCCCAATCCGTTGAAGCATTGCGTCCGATTTTCTCCGAATACGGCCTGATGAGGGCGCGCGTCAAAGTCGAATTGAGCTGGCTCAAAGCCCTCGCCGCCGAACCGAAAATCACCGAAATCCCCGCCTTCAGCGATTTCACGCTTGCCGAAATCGACAAAGTCATCGAAAACTTTTCATTGGAAGACGCAGCCGCCGTCAAAGCCATCGAAGCGACCACCAATCATGATGTCAAAGCCATCGAATACTGGCTCAAAGAACGCTTCGCCGGCGTACCCGAAGTCGCCGCCGCCAGCGAGTTCATCCACTTCGCCTGTACCAGCGAAGACATCAACAACCTGTCCCACGCCCTGATGCTGCAAGAAGCGCGTGAAACCGTCATCCTGCCGAAACTTACCGAAATCATCGAAAAACTCACCGGCATGGCGCACGACCTTGCCGCCGTCCCCATGATGAGCCGCACCCACGGCCAACCCGCCACGCCGACCACCTTGGGCAAAGAAACCGCCAACATCGTGTACCGCCTGCAACGCCAGTTCAAAAACCTTCAGACGCAAGAATTCCTCGGCAAAATCAACGGCGCCGTCGGCAACTACAACGCCCACATGGTCGCCTATCCCGACGTCGATTGGGAAACCCATTGCCGCAACTTCGTCGAAATCGGCCTCGGCCTGACCTTCAACCCCTACACCATCCAAATCGAACCGCACGACTACATGGCTGAATTTTTCCAAACCCTCAGCCGCATCAACACCATCCTGATCGACTTCAACCGCGACGTTTGGGGTTATATTTCATTGGGTTACTTCAAACAAAAAGTCAAAGCGGGCGAAGTCGGCTCTTCCACCATGCCGCACAAAGTCAACCCCATCGACTTTGAAAACTCCGAGGGCAACCTCGGCATGGCAAACGCCGTATTGGGCTTCTTATCCGAAAAACTGCCCGTCTCCCGCTGGCAGCGCGACCTGACCGACAGCACCGTCCTGCGCAACATGGGCGTAGGCGTAGGCTATGCCGTGTTGGGTTTCGCCGCCCACCTGCGCGGCCTGAACAAGCTCGAACCCAACCCCGCCGCGCTGGCCGCCGATTTGGATGCCACTTGGGAGCTGCTCGCCGAACCGATTCAAACCGTGATGCGCCGCCACGGCGTCGCCAATCCTTACGAAAAACTGAAAGACCTGACGCGCGGCAAAGGCGGCATCACGCCCGAAGTGCTAAAAGTCTTCATCGAATCGCTGGAAATCCCCGCCGAAGCCAAATCCCAACTGCTCGCCCTGACCCCCGCGCTGTACATCGGCAAGGCGGAAGAATTGGCGAAACGGATTTGATACCGTCTTCATGATTTGAGATTGAGTTGAAACAAAAGGTCGTCTGAAAACCAAGATTCAGGTTTTTCAGACGACCTTTCGTCAAATATAGTGGATTAACTTTAAACCGGTACGGCGTTGCCTCGCCTTAGCTCAAAGAGAACGATTCTCTAAGGTGCTGAAGCACCAAGTGAATCGGTTCCGTACTATCTGAGACCTTTGCAAAATTCCCCAAAATCCCCTAAATTTCCATCAAGACATTTAGGGGATTTCTCATGAGCACCTTCTTCCAGCAAACCGCACAAGCCATGATCGCCAAACACATCGACCGCTTCCCACTATTGAAGTTGGATCAGGTGATTGATTGGCAACCGATCGAACAATACCTGAACCGTCAAAGAACCCGTTACCTTAGAGACCACCGCGGCCGTCCCGCCTATCCCCTGTTGTCCATGTTCAAAGCCGTCCTGCTCGGACAATGGCACAGCCTCTCCGATCCCGAACTCGAACACAGTCTCATCACCCGCATCGATTTCAACCTGTTTTGCCGTTTTTGACGAACTGAGCATCCCCGATTACAGCACCTTA
>NZ_JH164968.1:71295-97515 GCF_000227275.1 Neisseria sp. GT4A_CT1 | reverse complement strand
ACGGCATTATGCGCAAAGCCCACTGCAACCGTCCGCTGACGGAAGCGCAAACCAAACGCAACCGATATTTATCGAAGACCCGTTATGTGGTCGAACAAAGCTTCGGTACGCTGCACCGTAAATTCCGCTACGCCCGGGCAGCCTATTTTGGTCTGTGTAAAGTGAGTGCGCAAAGTCATCTGAAGGCGATGTGTTTGAACCTGTTGAAAGCGGCTAACAGGCTAAGTGTGCCTGTTGCCGCCTAAAAGGCGGCCCGGATGCCTTATGTATGAGGTATCCGGGGAGGATTAAGGGGGTATTTGGGTAAAATTAGGAGTGATTGGGGGCGAAAACAGCCGAAAACCTGTGTTTGGGTTTTGGCTGTTGGGGGAAAAGGAATTTTGCAAAGGTCTCTATCTGTACTGTCTGCGGCTTCGTCGCCTTGTCCTAATTTAAATTTAATCCACTATAAAGGTACATAAAGCCAGAGTCCACACCATCATCATGGATAACGGCAAAGAGTTCTACCAACACACCAAAATACCCAAAGCATTAAAGGCGGAAACCTATTTTTGCCACCCTTACCATTCGTGGGAGAAAGGGCTGAATGAAAACACCAACGGACTCATCCGACAATATTTCCCCAAACAGACCGATTTCCGAAATATCAGCAATCGGGAGATACGCAGGGTTCAAGATGAGTTGAACCACCGGCCAAGAAAAACACTTGGCTACGAAACGCCAAGTGTTTTATTCTTAAATCTGTTCCAACCACTGGTACCCTAGTGTTGCACTTGAAATCCGAATCCAAGGACCCCTTGACCGAACAATATAGTGGATTAACTTTAAATCAGGACAAGGCGACGAAGCCGCAGACAGTACAGATAGTACGGAACCGATTCACTTGGTGCCTCAGCACCTTAGAGAATCGTTCTCTTTGAGCTAAGGCGAGGCAACGCCGTACTGGTTTAAAGTTAATCCACTATAAAAATATCGGCTTTAGAAATCCCGTTTCACCATCATTCAAACCAAAAGGTCGTCTGAAAACTTTCAGACGACCCCATCCGACCAAGGAAACCCATGAACATCACCGTCCTCGCCGTCGGCACCAAAATGCCCCGCTGGGTTGACGAAGCCGTCGGCGAATACGCCAAACGCTTCGGACGCGACGTCGCCTACACCCTCAAAGAAATCAAACCCGAAAAACGCGGCGCAGGCGTCAACGCCGCACAAGGCATGGCGGCGGAAGAAAAACGCATCCTCGAAGCCATCCCCCAAGGCGCATTCCTCATCGTCCTCGACGAACGCGGCAAAGCCCCGACCTCCGTCGAGCTGGCGGAACACCTCAAAAGCTGGCAGCAAAACGGCGAACACGTCTGCTTCGTCATCGGCGGCGCCGACGGCATGACCGACCGCCTCAAACAACAAGCCCGCATGATGATGCGCCTCTCCAGCCTCACCCTCCCGCACGGCATGGTGCGCGTCCTGCTGACCGAACAGCTCTACCGCGCCGTCTCCATCCTCCACAACCATCCCTATCACCGCGAATAACAAAAGCCGTACCCGCAGGCAGGCTTCGCGTGTCCACCGCATAAGTCGGGCGCAGGCGTATCTGTTGCGAATTAAATACATCAAGAAATAGTAAACTAGGAAATATTCAGATATTGTTTGAACGCCCGCCATAAGGACGATAAGATACCGACCTCATTTTATAAGGGATTGATTCAGAAACAGTTCGGCTTGCCGCAGGCAACTTTGCCGTATGGTTTTGAAGTGCGAAAGCTTCAATCCCCATTTTGATACCACACAACGATAAAGATGAAATGTCCGGTTTATTTTTCGAAAGGGGGCGGAATGAAGGAAATTCAGCGGGGATTTTCTTTGTCTCAATTGGTTTTTACCATCATGATGGTGGGGATTTTAACGTCGATTGCCTACCCGTCTTACCAAAAATATGTTGAAAATACCAAGCTGCAGGAAGTGCGGGCCGCCATGTTGGAAAACGCCCAATTTCTGGAGCGTTTTTATCAAAAAAACGGAAGTTTCAAACAAAGTTCCACCCAATGGCCGGATTTGCCGATTAAGGAAATCGGCGATTTTTGCATCAAGGTGCAAGGCGACGCCAAAGGCACGCCGGACGGGCGGTTTACCCTGAAGGCAGTAGCGCGGTCGGATCAAAATCCCAAGGTATTGAAGATCAACGAAAGCTTTGTCACAGTATCGTGTGAAACGACCGAAAGCACCTGCGAAGACAAGGCGCAGCATTTCGCCAATACGGACAAATCATGCAAGATATTTGAGTCTTGAGGCACGATAGCAAAAGGTCGTCTGAAACCTAAATTGGTTTGCCGTTGTGCTTTTTCGGTGACAGTGCAGTGAAGGGACAGATATTGGATTGGGTATCGTTCGTCTTGGGTCAGTTGCGTGTGACTCATATGGAAAGTTGCACTTCAAATCCGAATCCGCCGTCGTCTGAAAACGGATAGGGAGCGCACCCCCAAACTGAAAGGCTTTGATTTAAAGTTAATCCACTATACTTAATCTTTAGCCCATAAACCCGCTTGGTGGCTTATGGGCTATAAACGATCAAATCTTATAAACAAGCCATTTCGTTTGCCATTTGCTGTTCTAAGGTTTCGCGTCGGCGGATAAGCCGGTATTCGCTGCCGTCCACCAAGACTTCCGCCGCCCGGTTGCGTGTGTTGTAATTGCTTGCCATGCTGGCACCGTATGCACCTGCGCTGCGGATAACCAGCAAATCGCCTTCTTCGCAGGCAAGGGTGCGGTCTTTGCCGAGGAAGTCGCCGGTTTCGCAAATTGGGCCGACGATGTCGGCGGTCAGCGGCGGGATATTTTTTGGTTCTACCGCTTCGATGTGGTGGTAAGCATCATATAGGGCGGGGCGCATGAGGTCGTTCATGGCGGCATCGACCATGACGAAGTTTTTCTCTTCGCCGTGTTTGACGAACTCGACGCGCGCCAGCAGCGAACCTGCGTTGCCGACCAGGCTGCGGCCGGGTTCGAGGATGAGTTTCAGACGACGTGTACCGATCAGTTTTTGAACCGCTTGGGCATACGCGCCCAAATCGGGGACGGTTTCGTCTCGATAAACGATGCCGACGCCGCCGCCTAAGTCTAAATGTTCTAAAACGATGCCTTCGGCGGCAAGTGCGTCAACCAAAATCAAAATGCGCTCGCAGGCTTCGATAAGCGGGCTGAGGTCGGTCAGTTGCGAACCGATGTGGCAGTCAATGCCGATGATTTTGAGGTGGCTTTGGCGGGCGGCGTGGCGGTAGGCTTCGAGCGCGTCAGCGTAGGCGATGCCGAATTTGTTGGCTTTCAGGCCTGTGGAGATGTAGGGATGGGTTTTGGCATCGACATCGGGGTTGACGCGCAGGGAGACGGGGGCGGTTTTGCCCAAGCGTTCGGCAACCTTTTGAATGCGGTCGATTTCGGGGATGCTTTCCATATTGAAGCATTTCACGCCTGCATGCAGCGCGAACTCGATTTCCGCCTCGCTTTTGCCCACGCCTGAAAAGATGGTTTTCGCCGCGTCGCCGCCCGCCGCCAAAACGCGCGCCAATTCGCCGCCGGAGACGATGTCGAAACCGCTGCCCAACGAGGCGAAGTGCTTGATGATGCTCAGATTGCCGTTTGCCTTGACGGCGTAGCAGACGAGCGGGGAAAGCGCGGCAAACGCGGTTTGGTAGTTTTCAAATGCTTCGGTCAGCGCGGATTGGCTGTACACATAAAGCGGCGTGCCGAATTCTTCGGCAAGGCGGGAGTAAGGGACTTGTTCGCAATGCAGGGTCATGTTGGTAAGGTTTAATCGTTGGTTTGATTGGTAGGTTCTTTGGAAGAATGGATTTTCAGGCCGGTTTGGACCACGCCGAAACGCGCCTTGTCGCCTTCTTTGGGCAGGTAGAGGTCGCCTTTGTAACCGCAGGCTGAAAGCAGGAGGGCGGTTGCCGCCGCAAAAAATACGCCGTATTTCATCGGTAAACTTCCTTCATAAGCGCGAATGTGGCAAGATTCGGTATCTTAAACAAAAAACACACAAAAAGCCATGATGACCGAAAGCGAATTCATCCGCATGAGCGAAGAATTGTTCGAACACATCGAAGACCAAATCGACGAAAACGGCTGGGATTTCGACTGCCAGTTTGCCGGAAACGTCCTGACCATCGAAGCGGAGGACGGTACGCAAATCATCGTCAACCGCCACACGCCCAATCAGGAATTGTGGATTGCCGCAAAAAGCGGCGGCTACCATTTCGCAGAGCAAAACGGCAAATGGCTGGCAACGCGCGACGGACGGGATTTCTACGATGTTTTGAACGAAGCACTGAGCGCGGCTTCGGGCGAAGCGGTAAAGATTGACGAATTGTGATCGGACTCAGAAGCCCATCTCACACCCAAAATATTTACTCAAAAGGATAATCCAATGCCCCTGTTAGACAGTTTTAAAGTCGACCACACCCGTATGCACGCCCCTGCCGTGCGTGTGGCGAAAACCATGACCACGCCCAAAGGCGACACCATTACCGTATTCGACCTGCGCTTTTGCGTTCCCAACAAAGAAATCCTGTCCGAAAAAGGCATCCACACGCTGGAGCATTTGTTCGCAGGCTTTATGCGCGACCACTTGAACGGCAACGGTGTCGAAATCATCGATATTTCCCCGATGGGCTGCCGCACCGGTTTCTACATGAGCCTTATCGGCACGCCCGATGAGCAGCAGGTCGCCGACGCATGGCTCGCTTCAATGCAGGATGTGGTCAATGTCAAAGACCAAAGCAAAATCCCCGAGTTGAACGAATACCAATGTGGCACCTATCTGATGCACTCGCTTGCCGAAGCGCAGGAAATCGCGCAAAACGTCCTGACGCGCAAAGTGGCGGTGAATAAAAACGAAGAGCTGACGCTGGATGAAAGTTTGCTGAACGTTTAAACGATATGCTTGAAAAAAGGTCGTCTGAAAACGGGAAACCGAGTTTCAGACGACCTTTTGTTTGAATAGAAAAGATGGACAAAGTATAGTGGATTAACTTTAAACCAGTACGGCGTTGCCTCGCCTTGCCGTACTATCTGTACTGTCTGCGGCTTCGTCGCCTTGTCCTGATTTAAATTTAATCCACTATATCTATCGACACGGCAAACCGCGGACCGTTTACCGCCCTGCTTTGGTTCCGCCCGGACCGTACACGGCACCCCACGCGGCATCAAGCTGCTGCCCTGCCTGTTTCAATGTTTCCGCCTGTTGGCTTTTCACATTCATCGCCGCCTGAAGCTCGCCCTGCAAGCGGACGATGTCGGCTTGGGCTTTTTGCAGGCGGTATTGCGCATCTTCAAGGTCGCTTTGCAGGGAGATGATTTTGCTGTCGTTGCCGGTTTGCTGTTTCAGGGCGGCGCGGTAGGCGGAACGCGCGTTCATCAGATTGTCTTCTATGCTGTCTGCCGCTGCGTTCAGCGAAACGCCCATTAATATCAAGGCGATGAGTTTGTTGTTCATAAACATCCTTTGATGCCGTCCCGCGATGTATAGTGGATTAACTTTAAACCAGTACGGCGTTGCCTCGCCTTAGCTCAAAGAGAACGATTCTCTAAGGTGCTGAAGCACCAAGTGAATCGGTTCCGTACTATCTGTACTGTCTGCGGCTTCGTCGCCTTGTCCTGATTTAAATTTAATCCACTATATTAGAGGTCGTCTGAAAACGGAAAAGCTGTTTTCAGACGACCTTTTTGCTGCGGTAGGCTTGTTGGTTAATATTGATAGGCGGCGAGTTTGCGCTTGATTTCGGGCAAGGCGGCGCGGGCGGCTTCTTCACCCAGCTGGATGGCGCGTCGTTTTTGGTCGAAACCGCCGATAGAACCCATCTCCAACACTTGCGGTTTGATCACGACGTTTGCCTGACCCAATTCGTGTTGGAGCAGCGGAATGCTCATGACGTTGAACGTTTGGTCGAGGTAAGAGAAAAAGCCTTGGTTGACGTTTTTCACCGGACGGGCGGAAATATCGACGGCGATAATGAAATTGGCGCCTTGTTTTTTAGCCGCGCTGACGGGAACAGGCTGCGACAGACCGCCGTCAACGTATCGGCGGCCGCCAATCATGGTGGGTTGGAACACGTTGGGGATGGACGCGGACGCGCGGACTGCCTGTCCGACGTTGCCTCGGTTGAAGGCGACGGCTTTACCACTTTCAAAATCGGTGGCGACGGCGGCGAATTTAATCGGCAATTGTTGGATGGGGCGGTTGCCGACTTTTTGGTTGATGTAGTTTTGCAGTTTTTCGCCTTTGATGAAGCCGCTGCTGGACAGGGTCAGGTCAACCAAGTCGGTTTTGCCCAAAATTTCGGCTTCGAGTTCGAGGCGGTCGGGCGACATGCCTGAAGCGTACAGGCTGCCGACGATGGAGCCTGCGGATGTGCCGGTCACGACTTTGACGGGAATATTGTTTTCTTTCAAGACCTTGATAATGCCAATATGGGCAAAGCCTTTGGATGCGCCGCCGCCGAGCGCAAGCGCGACCACGGCTTTGGGCTTGGCGGCATTCGCGGTATGGGTATTCGGCTTGGCACCCGATTTGTCGGAGGTGTGGCTCGGACAGGCAGCGAGCATGAGTACGACAGACGCTGTCAGCGTAGTGCGCAGTGTTTGAATCAGCAATGGTTTCATTTTCAGACGACCTTTATAGATGGATTTTTGGTTTGGAACATATTGTCAGCCGAATGGCGCGAAACCTGTCGCGGTATGCGCTCCGTCGTGTTTTTATCGGCGCGGCTGCGGTATAGTGGATTAAATTTAAATCAGGACAAGGCGAGGCAACGCTGTACTGGTTTAAAGTTAATCCACTATAAAGTGGCAGAAAACCTGTTGCCCGCTTGGTCATGAAAACAGGCGGAATCAGGGGAACAGGCAATCTGCCATCCGCCTTGTCAAGCGGCACAAGCGGGAAGTTTAGCGCATCGTTATGCCGAAATCAAAAAAGGTCGTCTGAAACCTGATTTTCGGTTTCAGACGACCTTTTGCTTGCCCGCTTTATCAGGCGGTTTTTAATGCTCCCACTCGACGTGTTCGTTGAGGAAACCGCCGCTCTGGTGCGCCCAAAGTTTGGCGTAGAGGCCTTGTTTTTCGAGGAGTTCGGCGTGGCTGCCTTCTTCGATGATGCGGCCTTTGTCCAAGACGATGAGCCTGTCCATCGCGGCGATGGTGGAGAGGCGGTGGGCGATGGCGATGACGGTTTTGCCGTCCATCATTTTGTCGAGGCTTTCTTGGATGGCGGCTTCGACTTCGGAGTCAAGCGCGCTGGTGGCTTCGTCGAGCAGCAGAATCGGCGCGTCTTTGAGCATGACGCGGGCGATGGCGATGCGTTGGCGTTGGCCGCCGGAGAGTTTCACGCCGCGTTCGCCGACGTGCGCGTCATAGCCGCGCCGTCCTTTGGCGTCGGAAAGGTTGGGGATGAAGTCGGCGGCTTCGGCGCGTTCGGCGGCGGAAATCATTTCGGCGTCGGTGGCGTCGGGGCGGCCGTAAACGATGTTGTCGCGCACGGAACGGTGCAGCAGCGAGGTGTCTTGCGTCACTAGACCGATTTGGGCGCGCAGGCTTTCTTGGGTCACGCTGTCCACGTTTTGCCCGTCAATCGAAATCGTGCCGCTTTGCGGTTCGTAGAAGCGCAAAAGCAGGTTGACGATGGTGGATTTGCCCGCACCGCTGCGCCCGATCAAACCGACTTTTTCGCCCGGGCGGATGGTGAGGTTGAAGCCGTTGAGCAGCGGTTTGCCGGCTTCGTAGGAGAAATCGACGTGTTCGAACTTGATTTCGCCTTGCGACACTTTCAGCGGCAGGGCGTTCGGCTTGTCGAGGATGGTTTGCGGTTTGGACAGGGTTGCCATGCCGTCGTTGACGGTGCCGATGTTTTCAAACAATCGGGCGGATTCCCACATGATGTATTGCGACAGACCGTTGACGCGCAACGCCATGGCGGTGGCGGTCGCCACTGCGCCGACGCCGACTTGTCCGTGATACCAAAGCCAGATGCCCAGCGCGGTCGTGCCGGCGGTCAGCGAGCTGTTGACGATGAAGCTGCATGTGTGCAGGAGCGTCGCCAAACGCATTTGGGCGTGTACCGTAACCATAAATTCTTCCATCGACTGCTTGGCGTAGGCCGCCTCGCGCGCGCCGTGGGAGAAGAGTTTGACGGTGGTGATGTTGGAATAGGCGTCGGTAATACGGCCGGTCATCAGCGAGCGCGCATCCGCCTGACGCGAAGCGGTTTTGCCGAGCTTGGGAATCAGGAAGCGCATCACTAAGGCGAAGCCAATCATCCAGCCGATAAAGGGCAGCAGCAGCCAGCCGTCGAGCGCGACCAAAATCACGCCGGAGGTGATGAAATACACCAGCACATAAACGACCATGTCGGCAACCGTCATCACCACGTCGCGCAACGCCAGCGCGGTCTGCATGACTTTGGCGGACACGCGGCCGGCAAATTCGTCCTGATAGAAACCGAGGCTCTGCCCCAGCATCAGGCGGTGGAAATTCCAGCGCAGGCGCATGGGGAACACGCCTTGCAGGGTTTGCAGGCGCACGTTGGATGCGAGGAAGGTCCAGAGGGCGAAAAACACCATCATCGCCGCCATCGCCGTCAACGCCCAGCCTTTTTCGGCAAACAGGGTGGCGGGCGTGTATTTGCCGAGCCAGTCCACGACTTTGCCCATAAATTGAAACAACAGGGCTTCCATGATGCCGATACCGGCGGTAAACACCGCCAAAACGGCAATCCATTTGCGCAAGCCTTCGATGTTGCTCCAGATAAAACGCCACAGCCCTTTTTCAGGCGTTTTCGGGGCGGCTTCGGGGTAAGGGTCGATTCGGGATTCGAACCATGAGAATATTTTTTGAATCATTGTATTGGGTTTAATTGAGAGAGAATGGATTTCAGACGACCTCTACGGTGGGGACAGGTCGTCTGAAAACAAGTATCGGGAGTTAAAGGCATTATTTTACGGGAAAAAACGGCGGGAAGACACTGTAAGGAAGTCGGGACGGGCAAAGTGCCGTGATTGATGAGGGGTCGTCTGAAACAGCGTGCCGATAAGGAATACGGCTTTTATAGTGGATTAACTTTAAACCAGTACGGCGTTGCCTCACCTTAGCTCAAAGAGAACGATTCTCTAAGGTGCTGAAGCACCAAGTGAATCGGTTTCGTACTATCTGTACTGTGTCTGCGGCTTCGTCGCCTTGTCCTGATTTAAATTTAATCCACTATATATCCGTCCTTATATGGTCAAATCGCCGCTGAAATCCGTATCGAACCCATCGGCGTATCGGCTTATATCCATTCCAATTTTATTTTGAACGGACTGAAGCCAAAAAACAAAACCGAAAAAAATGTGCTTGTTCTCAGGCGTCACGCCGAATATGCCGTCACTTTGATGCGAAATTTGCAGGTCACTCAATATAGACAAGAAGCTGTCCAGATTTTGCCTGATGTCTTCTATAGTGGATTAACTTTAAATCAGGACAAGGCGAGGCAACGCCGTACTGGTTTAAAGTTAATCCACTATATCTCGCTTTTTTGAAGTTCCTCAATCAACAGGACTTCATTATCCAGACCAATAATGGTGGGCAACTTGGTCAGTTTTTCATAAATCGCTTTCACAGACATTTTTCAATACCGGTAAATCCGACGCGCGGGATACGGGCGCGGGTAAGGCGGGTAGGGATAGCCGTAGCGGTGTACCGGCTCGCTGTCCTGATAAATGACGGTTGTCCCCGGCGGGGCGTTGACGGTAACGGTTTTGTTGATGGTGGTTTGGGAATGGACGGGCAGGTCGAGGACGGTGGTGCGGCCGTAAGGGGTTTCGGTGTAGAAACAGCCGCCAAGTGCGGTCAGCGTGAAGGCGTAAAGTAGGGGCTTCTTCATGGGATTCCTTCATTCAAAACGAAACGGTAAGGGGTCGTCTGAAACGTGGTTTCGATCAGTTTGAAACCGTTTTGGGGTTTTCAGACGACCCTTTTTATCGCCAACATCCTTAACTTTAAATACGGCATATCATCAAATCCCGTCATTCCCGCCGTAGCCTGTCCTCGCGCAGGAGGGGCGGGAATGACGGCAACCGGTAAGTTTCGTATCGAAAATAAAGTCATTTGACTATCTCCAGCCGACAGGATGGGGCGGCGGTTTTTCAGACGACCTTTCCGCTTACCTTAACACAGTCTTCGTCCAGCGGCTGACCCATTGTTTCTGCTTGGTGTCGATGTCGTTGCGGCTGGGCGAGTCGGTGTGTTTCGGGGCTTGGGCGAACTCGAAGACTTTGGGCAGCGGCGTGTTTTTCACGGCGGGATAGACCCACATTTCGGTCGGCAGGGCTTTTTGCACTTCGCCGCTTTGCAGCCACTGTACAAGTTTCGCCGCCAGCTCGGGCTGTTTCGCGCCTTTCAAAACCGCCGCGCCTTCGACTTGGCGGAACACGCCGCCTTTGAGGAAGAGGTTGCCGGTCGGCGGCACGCTGTATTTGCCTTTGGAGTAGTGGACTTCGGCGGCGGGGCTGGCGGCGTAGCTGACGACGAGCGGGTAGGCGCCGCCGTTTTGGGTGAAGTCGGTGTAATAGGCTTCACTCCAGCCTTTGGCGACTTTCACGCCGTTTTGACGCATCTGCGCCCACCATTTGAACGCGCCCTCTTCGCCCATGCCGCCGATGTTCGCCATCAGGAAGGCGAGTCCGGGCGAGGAAGTGGCGGGCGAGGGCGTAACCAGCAGGTTTTTATATTCGGGGCGGGTCAAGTCCTGCAAGGTTTTGGGCAGCGGCAGTTTTTTCTGTTCAAACCATTTTTTGTCGTAATTGAGGGTAACGTAGCCGTAATTCACTGCCGCGATGACGGGCATCCCCGCTGAAACGGGTGCGGATTTGGGCTGCGCCGCCGCCAATATGCCCGCTTCGCGCGCTTTGCCGATGTTGGCATTGTCCAAACCGTAAACCGCGTCGGCAATCGGGTTGGCCTTGCTGAGAATCAGCTTGTTGAGCATTTCGTTGCCGCTGCCCGCCTTGATAACGGAGACTTTGGCGTCGTTGGCTTTTTCAAACTGCGCGATGACGGATTGGGGCAGGCTGAAGGATTTGTGCACGGCAAGGCGCACTTCGGTCTGGGCGGATAAGTTTGCCGAAGCCAGCAAGAGGGCGAGGGCGGATAATTTCAGTTTCATTCTCTAACCTTTGTACGGGTAAAATACGAAACATCATAACAAAATCCGCACCAACACACGACATGAACCTTTCCCCCGTCTGGCTATTCGACCTCGACAACACGCTGCACAACGCCGATGCAGGCATTTTCTACATCATCAACCGCGCCATGACCGACTACATGGCGCAACGCCTCAAGCTCTCCGAAGAAGCGGCATCCGACCTGCGTCAGGACTATTGGCACCGGTACGGCGCGACGCTTGCCGGCCTGCAAATCCACCATCCCGAAATCGACATCCGCGAATTTCTGCGCGAAAGCCATCCCATCGCGCAAATCTTGGCAAAATTGCAGGGCATGGAGGGAACCGAAAGCGTTTTAGGTCGTCTGAAAGGACGCAAAGCCGTTTTTTCCAACGGCCCTTCGTTTTACGTCCGCGCTATCATCGGGGCATTGGGTTTGGCAAACCGTTTTGACGCACTCTTCGGCACGGACGACTTCGGACTGCGCTACAAGCCCGACCCGCAAGCCTACCTGACCGTCTGCCGCCTGCTCGACGCCACGCCCGAACAGTGCATCATGATCGACGACAGCGCGGACAACCTGCACCAAGCCAAAGAGCTGGGCATGAAAACCGTATGGTTCGGCAGCAAAGCCCATCCCCTGCCCTTTACCGACGCCGTTGCAAAAGATATGCAGGCGCTCGCCGAATGTGCCGAAAAACTGTCGGCACTCGTCTGAAACCTTTACAATATCGGGTTTGAACAACGGCACCAAGCCGCCCGACTACAAGGACAACCATCATGCGATACACCGCCCTCATCCTCGCCACCGCAGCCGCCCTGACCGGCTGTACCTGGGAAACCTACCAAAACGAATCCGGCCATACCTCCCTGCGCCCCAAATACGAAAAAGGCACGCGCATCTATTACGAAGACGGCACCTACTCCCGCGATATGCGTTACAACCAATACCGCCCCGAACGCCGCACCCTCAAACCGCTGCACGGCGACCAAGAAAACGTACGCGGCACGACATGGAACAAACCCCAAGGCGCCGGACACGCTGCGCCCGAAACGCAAACTGAAGAATAATCCGCCCGCAGAGGTCGTCTGAAACCGTTTTTTTCCGTTTCAGACGACCTCAAACATAACCGCCATCCCGTTCGTCCCATGCCTGCCGTCTTTCAAAAAGGAGAAAACCATGCGCCCCCTCGCCCTGATTTTCGTTACCGCCGCCATCCTGAGCGGCTGCACCACAGACCGCTACGACTTCGACAGCCGTCCCGCCGACACATCCGCGCGCACGCCCCTGAAACCGACCACACTCGACCGCTTGGAACACGGCAGCCATGCCGACTCGTACCGCTGGAACCCCAAACCCAATAAACCATAATCCCCACGTCCGCACACCAAACCCAAATAAAAAGGTCGTCTGAAACCCCAAAACCCCGTTCAGAAGACCCCCAAATACCCCCTTCATCAACATTGCATTCGAGAAAGCCCATCATGTCCGCCACACCCCTCAACATCGTCATCCTCGCCGCCGGCAAAGGCACGCGCATGTATTCCAAAATGCCCAAAGTGCTGCACCGCATCGGCGGCCTTCCCATGGTCGAGCGCGTTATCGACACCGCCGCCGCGCTTCATCCGCAAAACATCTGCGTCGTCATCGGACACGGCAAAGACCAAGTTTTGGACACCGTCAAACGCGACGTCTTCTGGGTCGAACAAACCGAACAGCTCGGCACCGGCCACGCCGTCAAAACCGCCCTGCCCCACCTTTCCGCCGAAGGCCGCACGCTGGTGCTGTACGGCGACGTCCCCCTGATTGACACCGCCACCCTCGAAACCCTGCTCGAAGCCGCAGGCAGCGAAGTCGGCCTGTTGACCGACGTTCCCGCCGACCCGACAGGCTTGGGCCGCATCATCCGCGACAGCCAAGGCAGCGTAACCGCCATCGTCGAAGAAAAAGACGCCGATGCCGCCCAAAAAGCCGTCCGCGAAATCAACACAGGCATCCTCGTCCTGCCCAACGCCAAACTCGAAAACTGGCTGAACAGCCTCTCCAGTAACAACGCCCAAGGCGAATACTACCTGACCGACCTCATCGCCAAAGCCGTTGCCGACGGCATCAAAGTCCACCCCGTCCAAGTGCGCGCCTCCCACCTCGCCGCCGGCGTGAACAACAAACTCCAGCTCGCCGAACTCGAACGCATCTTCCAAACCGAACAGGCGCAAGCCTTGCTCAAAGCAGGCGTTACCCTGCGCGACCCCGCCCGCTTCGACTTAAGAGGTCGTCTGAAACACGGACAAGACGTCGTGATTGACGTCAACGTCGTCCTCGAAGGCGACATCGAAATCGGCGACAACGTCGAAATCGGCGCAAACTGCGTCATCAAAAACGCCAAAATCGGCGCAAACAGCAAAATCGCCCCCTTCTCCCACCTCGAAGACTGCGAAATCGGACAAAACAACCAAATCGGCCCCTACGCCCGCCTGCGTCCGCAAGCCCGCCTTTCAGACGACGTACACGTCGGCAACTTCGTCGAAATCAAAAACGCCGCCATCGGCAAAGGCACCAAAGCCAACCACCTCACCTACATCGGCGACGCCGAAGTCGGCAGCAAAACCAACTTCGGCGCAGGCACGATCATTGCCAACTACGACGGCGTGAACAAATACAAAACCGTTATCGGCGACGAAGTCCGCATCGGCTCCAACTGCGTCCTAGTCGCCCCCGTCACCCTCGGCAACAAAGTAACCACAGGCGCAGGCAGCACGATTACCAAAAACGTCGAAGACAACAAACTCGCCCTCGCCCGCGCTCGCCAAACCGTGATCGAAGGCTGGGTGCGTCCGGAAAAAGGCGATAAGAAATAAGGTGTAAACTGCATTACGCCTATTTTCATACCTCGCACCCACCCAAAAGGTCGTCTGAAAGAGGCGAACGAGTTTTGCCCAAACGAGTTCCACGTTTTCAGACGACCTTTGAGTTAACCAGTAGGCTCGGAACAAACCCGAAGATCCGAAAAAAGACAAGGAAGATGACTCGATGAAAAAACTGTTTTTGATGATATTCGGATTAATGGTTTCAAATATTTCTATTGCCAATCCGACATATGACGTAACAAACGGGGCTTTACAGAATGATCCTGCATTATGCAGTTATGGGTACAATCCCAACTGTTCTTCGGGAAATACCTCCCCACCTCCTAAAAAAATTATCTATCACGATGTGGTCATACCTCCAAAATTCGGGGCTTTGGCTTATAGTCAGAAAGCGGGACATATTGCTGGCTCTTTAAATCATGACTCTCTAGCGGAAGCGCAAAGAGAAGCTGTGAAGAGATGTCAACAGGGCAGTCGAAATACACCTTGCAAACCTACAAAATGGATTAGAAACGGCTGTTTGGCTGTAGCTCAAGGTAAAATAAAAAATAAATTTGTTCTTGCTGAAGCAGGAGGAACTCAAGGTACTGTCGAGCAACTGGCTTTACAAAACTGTAAGGCAAGAGGAGCAACAGAATGTAAGATTTTGATGTCTGAAGGCTGTTCTCTTCCCTAAGTGATGATATAGAAGGTCGTCTGTCGGGCATCGCACCGCCGACAATGAGTCCGTAGCGTGGGCTTTGCCCACGAAATCTTCTATTTAATAATCTAAATCAGACAACAGCCGAATGGGCATCTATTTCGGCATTTATCTCGCGGACAAAGTCCACGCTACTCGTTACAGCAACAGCAACCTGTCCCTTCCCCCGTCCGGCGAGGGAAGGTTAGGATGGGGGTGGCTTTGCGACTTTAGGTCAAATCAAATTCGTACAACCCGTAGAGCCACCCTCTCCCCAGCCCTCTCCCGCCGGACGGGAGAGGGGGCAGGTTTGCAAGTTAAAACGAGGTCGTCTGAAAACTCTGAGATTTGAGTTTCAGACGACCTTTTTGCTATCGATGCCTCAAGACTCAAATATCTTGCATGATTTGTCCGTATTGGCGAAATGCTGCGTCTTGTCTTCACAGGTGCTTTCGGTCGTTTCACACGATACCGTGACAAAGCTTTCGTTGATTTTCAATACCTTGGGATTTTGATCCGACCGCGCTACTGCCTTTAGGGTAAACCGCCCGTCCGGCGTGCCTTTGGCGTCGCCTTGCACCTTGATGCAAAAATCGCCGATTTCCTTAATCGGCAAATCCGGCCATTGGGTAGAGCTTTGTTTGAAACTTCCGTTTTTTTGATAAAAACGCTCCAGAAATTGGGCGTTTTCCAGCATGGCGGCCCGCACTTCCTGCAGCTTGGTATTTTCAACATATTTTTGGTAAGACGGGTAGGCAATCGACGTTAAAATCCCCACCATCATGATGGTAAAAACCAATTGAGACAAAGAAAATCCCCGCTGAATTTCCTTCATTCCGCCCCCTTTCGAAAAATAAACCGGACATTTCATCTTTATCGTTGTGTGGTATCAAAATGGGGATTGAAGCTTTCGCACTTCAAAACCATACGGCAAAGTTGCCTGCGGCAAGCCGAACTGTTTCTGAATCAATCCCTTATAAAATGAGGTCGGTATCTTATCGTCCTTATGGCGGGCATTCAAACAATATCTGAATATTTCCCAGTTTACTATTTCTTTATGTATTGAATTCGCAACAGATACGCCTGCGCCCGATTTATGCGGTGGACACACGAAGCCTGCCTGCGGGAACGGCTTTTGCTATTCGCGGTGGTAGGGATGGTTGTGGAGGATGGAGACGGCGCGGTAGAGCTGTTCGGTCAGCAGGACGCGCACCATGCCGTGCGGGAGGGTGAGGACGGTGATGTTCATGGGGTTCCTTGGTCGGATGGGGTCGTCTGAAAGGTTTCAGACGACCTTCGTTTTGTATTTCAAATACAAAAAACGTTTCGATTAGCGGAAAGGGGCAGGGTCAGATAACAGAATGAACTGAAAATTGTGGGATGTCTTATCGACAGGGATTGGCTTGATGATGCTTGATGGCATGAGATAAAAAAATAACCGCCTTAGGCGGTTTTTGTGGTGGCCAGAGGCGGAATCGAACCGCCGACACACGGATTTTCAATCCGTTGCTCTACCAACTGAGCTATCTGGCCTTTGTCTGCATTGCAGGGAAGTGGGCATTAAACCAAAAACAACGGGTTCATGCAAGGTTTATTTTGAAATGGTGCGGAGATATTTTATAAACTTTTGTTTTAGCTTAAATTAAATTTCGATGATTTTCAACGAAATTCGCCAGATATTGGCTATCGACGCCCATAATTTTTTCCTTCGGGGAGGATTGTTGATTTCAGACGACCTATGTGTCGTTTTAAGATACAATCGCTTTTTTGTTTCTGAAGATATCTGTTTGATGTTGTATGATTTTTTAAAAGATATGTGGGATATTCTGCGTCTGCGCTATAAAAATCCTGCTGATTATTTCTATACGCTGCCCGTCATTTTGGCGATTTTGCTGCTGTTGGGCATGATTAATGCGGCAGATATGTCGACCTTGCTCGGCGTCAGCACTGCCGCCGTTGTCTTTGGCGTGTTGGTTACCGTTATAAAGTGGCTGATTTTGAGCCGCGTGATGCGTCATGTTTTGAGCAGAAACGGCGCGCCGCGCCTGCCTTTATGGGGATTCATCTTGGCATCGGAGGCTCTGATGATTCCCGCGCTGCTTGTGTTTTATGTCCCACAGATTACGCCGCTGCTGATGTTTTGGAAAACTTGGGCGTTTTGGGTGCAGGCTGTCGGCTTGATGCAAATGGGTCAGGTTAAAGTTTGGACGGTATTCAAAGGCTATCTTTTGTACTTCTGCTGCATGGTTCTGATTATAGGGATTTTGATACAGCTATTTACACTGGCTGGCTGGTTCGATAAAGCAACGCTAATGCAAAACTTTAATGCGTTAACGGCTGCTATGGAGCAGGCGAGATAAGCTAGGGGTCGTCTGAAAATTCACCCTTCTCGTTTTCAGACGACCTTCTTTCAAAGAAAAAACCTGCACGGTTGTCCGTGCAGGTTTTTGTTTGCGCTCAGGTTTGGGCAACCTTACATCATGCCGCCCATTCCACCCATGCCGCCCATGTCAGGCATAGCTGGTTTTTCTTCAGGGATTTCGGCAATCATGCAGTCGGTCGTCAGCATCAGGCCGGCGATAGACGCGGCGTGTTGCAGCGCGGAACGGGTTACTTTGGCAGGGTCGAGTACGCCCATTTCGATCATGTCGCCGTATTCGCCGGAGCCTGCGTTGTAACCGTAGTTGCCTTTGCCTTCCAGCACTTTGTTCACCACTACGCTAGGCTCGCCGCCTGCGTTGGCAACGATTTGGCGCAGTGGAGACTCAACGGCACGCAAGACGATTTGTACGCCTGCGTCTTGGTCGGCATTGCCGGTGTGCAGGTTTTCCAGAGCGGCACGGGCGCGCAACAGGGCTACGCCGCCGCCGGCAACCACGCCTTCTTCAACGGCTGCGCGGGTAGCGTGCAGCGCGTCTTCCACGCGGTCTTTTTTCTCTTTCATTTCGACTTCGGTAGCGGCACCGACTTTAATCACTGCCACGCCGCCTGCCAATTTGGCAACGCGCTCTTGCAGTTTTTCTTTGTCGTAATCGCTGGTTGCGGTTTCGATTTGTTGGCGGATTTCGGCAACACGCGCTTCGATTTGGGCAGCGTCGCCGAAGCCGTCGATGATGGTGGTGTTTTCTTTACCGATTTCGATGCGTTTGGCTTGACCCAAGTCTTCCAAAGTGGCTTTTTCCAAAGACAGGCCGACTTCTTCGGCAATCACGGTGCCGCCGGTCAGAATGGCGATGTCTTGCAGCATGGCTTTACGGCGGTCACCGAAGCCCGGGGCTTTAACGGCAACGGTTTTCAGGATGCCGCGGATGTTGTTCACCACCAAAGTCGCTAAGGCTTCGCCTTCTACGTCTTCAGCGATGATCAAGAGCGGACGGCTGGCTTTTGCCACTTGTTCCAAAACAGGCAGCAGGTCGCGGATGTTGCTGATTTTTTTGTCGAACAACAATACAAAAGGATTGTCCAGCGCAGCGATTTGTTTTTCCGCGTCGTTGATGAAGTAAGGGGACAGGTAGCCGCGGTCGAACTGCATACCTTCGACGACATCCAATTCGTTTTCCAAAGATTTGCCGTCTTCAACGGTAATCACGCCTTCTTTGCCGACTTTTTCCATCGCTTCGGCAATAATCGCGCCGACTTGTTCGTCGGAGTTGGCGGAAATCGAGCCGACTTGGGCGATTTCTTTGGAAGTGTCGCAAGGTTTGGCGATGTTTTTCAGCTCTTCAACCAAAGCGGCAACGGCTTTGTCGATACCGCGTTTCAGGTCGGTCGGGTTCATGCCGGCGGTAACGTATTTCATGCCTTCGGCAACGATGGCTTGTGCCAGTACGGTGGCGGTAGTCGTACCGTCGCCCGCTACGTCATTGGTTTTGGACGCAACTTCTTTCACCATTTGCGCGCCCATGTTTTCGAATTTGTCTTTCAATTCGATTTCTTTAGCGACGGTAACGCCGTCTTTAGTGATGTGCGGGCCGCCGAATGCGCGGTCAACGACTACGTTGCGGCCTTTAGGACCTAAAGTTACGCGGACGGCGTTTGCCAGAGTGTTCACGCCGCTGACCATTTTTTGGCGGACTTCGTTACCGAACTGTACGTCTTTTGCTGCCATATTTTGATTCTCCTAATTTATTTAATACATTTGATTCTGTCTGAGGTCGTCTGAAAACGTTTGCTACCTTTTCAAGCGACGTATATGCTTATAATTTTGAGTATAGGTAATTCTTTCAGTCAAGAATATTGCCCTCTGAATCACGATCATAATCTGATCCACAATCGTTACACTCACCTATATCGCCATCTGCAAAAGGATAAAATACTTGTCCAGGATTATCTTCCTCTGGTACAAGCCCATAATTCTCCATCCATTCTGCATCAATTTTAGGATCAATAAAAAACAAAATACCATCATCTTGTTCTTCGTAGCCCACATCATTCGGAATAAGAAATGGTACTTCCACTTTTCCTGCCTGACATGATGGACAACTCACAAAAATTTTACGCATTAAGAAATATCCCCTTTTTATTCCACAATCCCGAAAATATCTTCTTCACGCATCACCAACAGCTCTTCGCCGTCGGCTTTTACGGTTTGACCGCTGTATTTGCCGAAAATCACTTTGTCGCCGACTTTAACATCCAGCGGACGGCGGTTGCCGTCTTTACCGATTTTGCCTGCACCCACGGCGATAACTTCGCCCATGTCGGGTTTTTCAGCGGCTGCGCCCGGCAAGACGATGCCTGATGCGGTTTTTTCTTCAGCTTCCAAGCGTTTGACGACGACACGGTCGTGTAAAGGACGGATGGTCATGTTTTATGCTCCGATAAATAGTTTGAAAACAATCATCTGCCTTCAGCCGGCAGATGCGGTTTGAAAAATAAGGCGGCAAGTTTGTCAACAAACTTACCTGAACACAGCGGCAAATTAGGGTTCGGCCCGATAAATTCAAGGGAAGAAGTAAAAATTTTCTATGCAGGGTCGTCTGAAAACGGACATGACAGATTGCGCACCATCTCTCAATACGGTTCAAACAGGCAAACATTTTCAGATGAACTTTTCCAGTCGGCAAGCTTCAAATGGTTCTATCAGCAAAAGGCATGAAACGATGGATGCAAACCTATGTACGCCTTTACAAAATAATATCCTATCTTTAAAATAAATAGAAATTATTATTAATAAATAGTTTATTTAAAGAACTGAAACTTATCCAATAAGGAAATTTACATGACTTCCCCCCTGTTCCGATTCAGCCTGCTTTCACTGGCACTCGCCGCCGGCTTTGCCCACGCGGAAAACGAAGCGAAAGAAAGCGTTACCCTTGATACTGTTACCGTCAAAGGTCAGGCTACAAGCGCCACACACCGTGTAACAACGAAACGTATGGAAGAAACGACTTCCACTGATTTAAAAGACGTATTGTTCAACGAACCCTCTATCAGTTTCGGCGGCGGCAACGGTCAGTCGCAATGGGTAACCATCCGAGGTATGGGACAAGACCAAATAGACTATAAAGTTGACGATACTTACACCGACAGCCAGATTTTCCACCACAACGGTCGTTTTATGCTCGACCCCGCATTGGTAAAAGTCGTTGCCGTGCAAAAAGGTACGGGTTCAGCCTCCGCAGGTATCGGCGCAACCAGCGGCGCGATTGTTGCCGAAACGGTTGAAGCCAAAGACTTACTGAGAGAAGGTCAAAACGTCGGTTTCAAAGTAAATGCTGGTATCAGCAGCAATAAAGGCTATTCGCGCGGCGCAAGCGTTTACGGTCAGGCAGGCGGTTTTGATGCTTTGGTTTCAGGCAATTTCGTGCGTGAAAAAGAATACACAGCAGGCAAAGGCTACCGTAATCTGCTCGGAAGCGATAAGGTTTTGAACAGTGCATTGGGTTCGCGCGGCTTGCTGGGCAAAATCGGCTATCGTTTCAACGAGGACAACCGTATTGAATTGAGCCACCGCCAAGAAAAACAATATGGAGAACGCGCCCTGCGCGAAGAATTCGATTTCTCGCAAGTATTCCAAACCGACCGCCGCACGGGTCAATACGTTTTGGATGCCAACGGCAACCGTATTCCGAATACCGCCAACAACTCGCCGCGTTACCGCACGCTGACCCAAGACACCACCAACTTGGAATTCAAAGGCGGAAACTTGGGCTTTATCGAAAAAATCAAAGCCAATGTTTACCGCTTGAATACCAAACGCGACGAAGCCCCCAATCCCAATTATGAATTGGACGGTGAAGTACGGACATACGGAGCCAACCTGAATCTTGACAGCCGTCTATTTGACCGCCATACCCTGAAATACGGAGTAAACTGGCGCAATCAAAAAAGCAGCTCAAATGGAGAAGGCGGCGAGAAGAAAAACGATGCCGGCGTATATGTAGAAGGTATTTGGGATTTGTCTCCGGTTACGCTGACCACAGGTCTGCGCTATGACCGTTGGAAAATGAAAACCAGCAGTAATACAGAAAATTCAGACGGCAACTTCAATCCAAGCATCGGGTTGGTTTATGATATTTCTCCCGAATTCTCTATCAACACCAGCCTGAACTATGCAACCCGCAGCCCCCGCCTGTACGAAGCAGCTTTAGCAAACAACAGGCCGATTGTTGCATCGCCTAACTTGAAAGCAGAACGCTCGCGAAATGCAGAAATTGGCTTTAACTACCACTGGAATTCTGCCCTAACACTGTCCGGCAGCTACTTCCACCAACAAATCAAAGATGTGCAAGCCATCCGCCAAGAAGGGCGAAACTACGTCTGGTATAACGGCGGCAAGCTGAAAAACAGAGGTTACGAACTGAACGCCGCCTACCGTTGGAAAGGTCTGACCGCCCGCGCAGGCGTAGCTTACAGCAGACCGAAGCTGAACGGAGATACCGCCGACATCGTGACAACCGCTATCCCGATGGGACGTACATGGACGACAGGTCTGTCGTACCAATTCGACAATCCGAACCTGGAAATCGGCTGGCGCGGACGTTATGTCCAAAATGCAGGCTATGCTCCGACCTCGCGTGGCTCTGACGTAGCTCTGAATGTTGTCCGCGCAGGCTACGGCGTCAACGATGTCTTCGCCAACTGGAAGCCGACGGGCAAAGACGACTTGAACGTCAACTTCGCCGTCAACAATGTCTTGAATAAAAACTACAAGCCGCACAGCCAACGCGCAGGTGCCAACTCCCTGCCTGAACCAGGCCGCGATATCCGCCTGAGCGTAAACTACCGCTTCTAAACATTGCGTAAAAGCAAAGACGTCGTCTGAAAAACTTCTGCTGTTTTCAGACGACGTCTCTTTGTTTGGAAAACCGTGTTTACCGGAAGACTGTTTGTTCAAATGTCCTTTCGGACAGCCTTGTCGCGTTCCGCTTCGGTTGAGTGAATATATTGCATCAGCGTTTGAATAAAAACGGTCAAATCACGCTGCCTTCAGATCACCTCAACTCATTTTTTAATTTTTATCTGATAAAATTTCTTCTGATCCTTACTTTCAAACCAGCCTACTGCGCCTCTTACATAATAAGATATTTCAACCGTAATATCTTGTTTGGTTATTGGGGTTCCGGAAATAACCGTTTCATTGTCCCATTTCCCAGTTACAGAGGAAACAGATAAACCCGAATCTTCAGGCGTAATGGTTGCGCGAAAAGAGTCAGGATATAATCTAAGCCCGCCGGTAAAGTTTACGCTTACTGAATAAGGTTGATTAAATTTTGCATCAGGCAATGATTCGACTTTGTGGGTTAAAGTACAGCTCGTGGCGAAGCAAGCTAGAGCAAATATAAACAATTTTTTCATTTTCTTTTTTCCTATGTTATTGCTTCAAAAACTATTGCCCCGAAGCCGGCGTTTAAAAACTTCTTTAAAGTTCTCTCTTTTTTGGATTCACTAAAATCTGTAAGATTCTTAAGCATCCCCAGTAAATAGTTTCAAATTTAATCTATCAGTCAGCCTGCTATATTGGTCAATTACTTCCCCCGTCACGAATGGCGGTTGGTTTTAGTGAAATACAGCGATATTTCGATTTGCTCCTTCAACCGGCAAATCATGCCAACTCTTCCCTCACGATTTCACGCCGCTTCCCTTGAGGATCAATAAGCTCAATGGTAATCGCATCCATACCATCCTGCCGTAGGCGATCAAAATCTATAATTTCACCATTTATCAGCTCTATTTTGCCGTTTTCATCGCAAAAATCTTCGCGTTCGGCTTCATAGTCGATATTGTAGAAAGCATGAACTTCAATTTGGTACAGCGTGTCATCCAAATCTTGCAGGGGGCGATTATTCAGAGAATCTTCAGAATGTTCATCGCACAACATGGCGTTGTAGCCGTGCCTACCGCCATCAAACAGTAGAATTTCCTGCCCGCTTTCAGGCTCAACGGCGACAACTTTAACCGGAGCGTTGTCTGTATCGGTGATCAGGTCGTCGTAAAATTTACCGTAATAACGGATGTAGAAACGGTTTGAACCATTATGGGCTATGGCAAAACGGTACTTGATACCGTCGAAACTATGCAGACTGTCAGCGTGAATATAAGGCTGCAAGTGGGTAGGGACGGGCATGATGGGTTCTCCTTTTCTCTAGGGAGTCTTCAGTTTCACAGAAAATTTGTTACTTTCAGAAGATTTGTTTTCAGACGACCTCAAAGTCACCTAAAAGTTTATCTTACATACCACGACACTTCAAAAGCCAAATACTTCAATTCTCACAGATGATACAAAAGTCCAATCGCTATTTGAAATGTAATAGACAATAAAAAATCCTGCATATTGCTATGCAGGATTTTTTATTTGGGGTGGCTGATGGGGCTCGAACCCACGACAACTGGAATCACAATCCAGGGCTCTACCAACTGAGCTACAGCCACCATTAACTTTTGGCACGCCCGACAGGAATCGAACCTGTAACCCCCGACTTAGAAGGTCGGTGCTCTATCCGGTTGAGCTACGGGCGCTCATGCCGATTCGTGCTGAATTTTTTGTGTGGTCGGGGCGGTGGGATTCGAACTCACGACCCTCTGCTCCCAAAGCAGATGCGCTAACCGGGCTGCGCTACGCCCCGACTGAAGAATGGGAATATACAGATACGCTGAAATCCTGTCAATCCAATTTGAGATCATTTTTCTTTTTTCTAAATTATCTGTTTATTTTTATTTAAAATTTAATTTTTTGCCTACTTCATATCGGGTGTAATGCCGTTCAAAAATACAGTTTCGGTTTTTGCTGTTATCCGACTGCCAAATCGGTTTAAAAATGCGATAATTGCGTTTGCTATTTATTGATAACCAAATGGAAATTTCATGACAGCCAAATTGATTGACGGTAAAAAAATATCGCAGGAGCGTTTGCAGCTGGTATCCGCTGCGGTAGCCAAGCGGCTTGAATCCGGATTGCGCGCGCCTTGTTTGGCCGTGGTGTTGGTCGGTGACAATCCTGCCAGTGCCGTATATGTCCGCAACAAAAAATCGGCATGCCAAAAATGCGGCATCCGGTCTTTGTCTTATGAGCTGCCTGCGTCGACTTCTCAGGAAGACTTGCTCAAGCTGATTGATGAATTGAACGGGAACGCGGAAGTAGACGGTATTTTGGTGCAGCTTCCGCTTCCTGAGGGCTTAGACAGTCAGGCTGTTTTGGAGCGTATCCATCCGGACAAAGATGTGGACGGTTTCCATCCTTATAACGTGGGTCGTTTGGTGGTAAAAATGCCGCTGATGCGCCCTTGTACGCCCAAGGGTGTGATGACGCTGCTGGAGGCTTACGGCATCGATCCGAAAGGCAAGAAGGCGGTGGTTGTCGGGGCATCGAATATTGTCGGACGCCCGCAGGCATTGGAGCTGCTGCTTGCCCGCGCCACGGTAACGATTTGCCACAGTGCGACGGAAAACTTGGACAAGGAAGTCGGGGCTGCCGATATTGTGGTGGTAGGCGTCGGGATTCCCAATTTTGTCAAAGGGGAATGGATTAAACCCGGCGCGGTGGTGATTGATGTCGGGATTAACCGTTTGGAAGATGGCAGCCTGTGCGGCGATGTGGAATTTGATGTGGCAAAAGAACGGGCGGGCATGATTACCCCGGTACCCGGTGGGGTCGGTCCGATGACAATTGCGACTTTATTGGAAAATACTTTACATGCTGCGATGCTGCATGACTAAACTACTGTAAACGGACACGATACGGCGGGCGGCAGATTGGCGGCTTCACTTTCAACCGCTGGAAAACATTATTCGATGTGGCGGAACATGCCTAAAGTCAATCTGTCCAGCCCTGCCAAATCTTGTTGCGTACTGACTTCGGCAAAGCCGTTTGCCGTCAAAATCTGCCGCACTGCTGCGCCTTGGTTGTAACCATGTTCCAGCAGCAGCCATCCGCCCTCTTTCAAAAACTCCGGCGCGCGCTGCGCCAGCTCTCGAATACAGCTCAAGCCGTCGGCAAAATCTGTCAACGCCGTTTGCGGCTCGAATCTCAAATCCCCTTGGCTCAAATGCTCGTCGCCGGCTTCGATATAAGGCGGATTGGAAACAATGACATCGAAGCGATGTTTGTCTTCAGACGACGTCTTATCCGTCTCAAACCATGAACCCAATGCAAACTCGACCCTTGCGCCCAGAGTTTCCGCGTTTTTACGGGCAATCGCCAACGCTCCGCCGCTGATATCGGAAGCGCGCACTACCGCATCCGTTCTTTCCAACGCCACCGTCACGGCAACCGCCCCGCTGCCCGTTCCCAAATCCCAAACCTGCCCGTTTGCAGGGAGATGCCCGATAACCGCCTCCACCAAATGCTCGGTTTCGGGACGGGGAATCAACACGTCGGGACTGACTTCAAACCATCGTCCGTAAAACTCCCGTCCGCCTAAAATATACGCCATCGGCTCGCCTTTCAGACGACGTGCCTGAAGGATATCCAGTTGCGCGGCTACTGCTTCCGGCAGCGGATCGGCGCCTTGCGTGACCAACTGCACACGGCTATAACCGCCTGCATGTTGCAGCAACATACGGGCTTCGAGTCTCGGCAACTGCGAATGGCGCAGCCATTGGTCTAAGGTCATGTCGTGTTTGTCCTGAGTTTGTACGGGTAACGGTGAGGGGTCCTGTTTATCTTAATCTTTGCGCGGCGGCCAATAGACGTCTTCTTTTTTGACGATGCCGCGTTTGAGAATGTCGGAGGCAAGGGCAGCGGTGTCAGGCGGATTTTGGTAGAACGCCGCGTCTTCCTTGCTCATTGCGGAGTAGATGCCTTTCCAGTGGGTTTTGGCGGGAGGCAGAGGGAGAACTTCATCTAGGCGCGGGAAGGTGTAGAAGGGGTTGCCACTTTTGGTATCTGTGCCTGTAAGTGCTGTATACAACTCGTGGTAAGCTGTTTCACGGACAGGATCAGCTGGGGTGGAAGCGAATTCCTTCATATAGGCTTTCGTTTTACCATAAACGTGACTCAAACGTAAAGCCGATTCTCCCCCACTTTCTCCTCCACAGCGCACT
>NZ_JH164968.1:59606-70784 GCF_000227275.1 Neisseria sp. GT4A_CT1 | reverse complement strand
AATGTTGTGTCTTGATTCCAATTACAGCCCGTCATCTTCGGGAGGCTCGGGAGGGCGCGGCGACCAGTAAACTTCTTCTTTTTTGACGATACCGCGTTTGAGGATATCGGCGGCAAGGGCGGCGGTGTCGGGCGGATTTTGGTAGAACGCTGCATCTTCTTTACTCTATTGCGGAGTAGATGTCCTTACCAAGTTGGGTTTTGGCGGGAGGCGAGGGGGAGGACTTCGTCTAGACGCGGGAAGGTGTAGAAGGGGTTGCCGCTTTTGGTGCCTGTGCCTTTAAGTGCCTTATACAGCTCGGCGTAGGCCGCTTTACGGATTGAATCAGCAGGAGTAGCCGAAAATTCTGCCATAGCCCCCTTCTTTTGATCAAAAACCATCATCAAGCGTACAGCAGCGCCCCCACCTCCGTCACCACCATGGCGCACGGCATTATGCATTAACTGCAAAGATTCTTTCAGATCACCATCAATAGCTTTAAACGAAGATAATTGCTTCATTGCTGCAGAGAAGCCTTGTTTAGAAGCACAATCAAGAAGTAATTCTTGGGTTTTTAAATCCTTTATCCGGTCTTCATAAATCAACGACAGCTCATACTGCGCCAGCGGCACGCCCAAATCCACCGCCTTTTGCAGATAGGCAAGACCAAGTTGCGGATTGCGGCGATAACCTGCATTGCCTTCGTACAGCGCGTCAAACAGCCAATAGTTTGCCATCGCCCAGTTTTTGTCCAGACCGTAGTGCAGCCATTTGCGGGCGCGGTTTTGCAAGGGGTTGTACATAATGCCGGTCGAACCTTGCACATGGGTGTAGAGCAGGTAAAGGTTGTTGATTGCCTGATAATGCCCCCTCGATGCAGCGGCTTCGTACAAGACAATCATGTCCTGAAATTCCTGTTTGTTCATACGCCAGTCTTTAGCATCCAGCAGAGTGGCGGCACGATACCAAAGATGGGATTCGGCATCAGGTGGGGACGGCGGTGTCCAAGTCGCGCAGGTGTATTCGGTGCGGTTGGGATCGAATGCTTTGGGGGCGGGATGGGTTTGGACGTAATCGCGGTCGGGCATGTTAGGAGACGCCGAACCGCAGGAAACCAGCAGGGGGATAAGCAGGGCGATGAAAGTGAGTTTTTTCATGGTATGTGTTGATTGTGTTTATGTTGAGGTCGTCTGAAGCTGAAAATCAGGTTTCAGACGACCTTTTTATAGGTTTCAACCTATCCTTTTAAACGGCGGCAGGCTGGCTAGTAATTGTTGGCCGTACCGCTGCGTTTTGACGCGGTTGTCGAGGATGGTCACGCGGCCGTAGTCTTGTTCGGTGCGGATGAGGCGGCCGACGGCTTGGATGAGTTTGATGCCGGCTTCGGGGACGGTGATTTCGATGAAGGGGTTACCGCCGCGCTGTTCTATCCAGCGGTTTTGGGTTTTTTCGATGGGGTTGTCGGGCATGGCGAAGGGGAGTTTGGCGATGATGACTTGCACGCAGGCGGTGCCGGGCAGGTCGAGTCCTTCGGCGAAGCTGTCGAGTCCGAAGATGATGCTGGCTTTGTCTTCTTCTATGGCTTGGTGGTGTTTTTGCAGGAGGACGGCTTTGGGCAATTCGCCTTGTACGAGCAAGAGCGGCAGGTAGTCTTCGGGCAGGCGCAGGGCGACATCCTGCATTTGTTTGCGCGAGGAAAACAGGACGAGCGTGCCGATGGCTTCGGTGGGCGAAATGAGCTTGGGTAGCCATTCGACGATGGCGGCGGTGTGCGCGGCGGGGTCTTTGGGACTGGCATGCACCGGCGGGATGTAGAGTTCGCCTTGCGCGTCGAAATCAAATGGGCTTTCTAAGGCAAGGGTGGTGGTTTCGGGCAGCCATTGCAGTCCGGTTTGGCGCAGGATCAGGTTGAAGCTGCCCAAGGATTGCAGGGTGGCGGAGGTCAACACTGCGCCTGCCGCGCGCCGCCACAGGCTGTTGGCGAGGTGGGATGCGCTGCTGATGGGGCTGGCGTTGAAAATGTAGTCGTTTTTGTCGTCGGCGCGGCGGGTTATCCATTTCGCCAGCGGTTCTTCGCCCTCGAGCGGGACGGTGGAGAGCAAATCCCATGTGGCGGTAATTTGTTCGATGCGGGCGCGGAATACGCCGAATTCGGTGCTTAGGCGGTCGATTTGCGCGCTGTTTTGGTCTTTGTCGCGGCGGGCGGTGGACAATGCGTCGTTGAGGCTGTTGATGTGTTTGTAGAGGCTGCGGGCGGCGATAGCGGTGTTGGAAACGGTGGTTTCGAGGCCTTCGGGGATTTTGCCGTCCTCCCACAGCCAAGTCGGTTCGCTGTTGATCCGTCTGTCGTTTTCAGACGACCCCAAGCCCAAAGACGGCTCTTCGGCGAGGTGGAACTGCCATTCGTGCAGGCTTTCGAGCAGCGCCGCGGCGGCTTCGTCGGCAAGGTTCGCCAACTCGCCTTTGTCGGTGAGTGCGGCAATTTTGCCGGTAACCTGCGGCAGTTTTTCCAACGCCCACACCGCTTGGTTCCACGAATGCTCGGCGGCAAACTGGCTGAGTGCTTTTTTGGGCAGGTGGTGCGCTTCGTCGATGCAGTAGAAGCTGTTTTCAGGGTCGGGCAAAATCACGCCGCCGCCCATGCTGATGTCGACCATCAGCAAATCGTGGTTGGTTACGACGACATCGACGGTCTCCAGCGTGTCGCGGGCAAGGTAAAACGGGCATTCCGGACGGTTGGGGCAGGCGGCTTTGAGGCAGCCGTAGTTGTCGTTGTTCACCTTCATCCAGATGGTGTCGTCGATTTTTTCCGGCCAAGTGTCGCGGTCGCCGTTGAACCGTCGGGCGGAAAATTCGTCGGCGATGTCGCGCAGCAGCTTCAATTCTTCGGGCTTGGGTTTGCTGTCCCACAACACGGCGGGGGCTTCGAAACCGAGCAGGTTTTGCTGGGCGTTGCTTTGCGTGAGTTGGTAGAGTTTGTAGGGGCAGAGATAGCGGCCGCGCCCTTTGGCAAGCGCGAAGGTCAGTTCCAAACCGCTTTTTTCAACCAAAAACGGCAGATCGCGGTCCACCAGCTGCTCCTGCAAGGCAACCGTCGCGCTGCTCACAATCAGCCGCTTGCCGCGCGTCTGCGCCATAATGCCGCCCGCCAGCAGGTAGGCAAGCGATTTGCCCACGCCGGTCGGCCCTTCGATCACGGCAATGCTCTCGCCCTCGCGCTTGGGCGGCTCGCCGCCTTCTTCGCGCGTCAACGTCCGCGAAAAAGCGTTGGCAACCGCCGCAATCATTTCCCGCTGCGAAGCGCGCGGACGGAAACCGGGCAAGTTTTTGCCGATATTTTGGTAATGGTCGCGGATGGCGTTTTTTTCTAAATCGGTGAGCATTGAGGTCGTCTGAAAAGGTGGATTTGCTTATGAATTGGTTATTTTAGCATTTTTCGGGGGCGGGTTCGGGAGAGATGGGAGGGGTCGTCTGAAAAGCATATTTTGTGTTTTCAGACGATCTTTGGTAAGGGAAGCCACATTGGGATAGGGGATTTGAACCGTTGCCGTTTCTGTTGCCGTCATTCCTGCCCTCGCGTAGGCGGGGGCGGGAATGACGGAATTTGATGACATACCATATTTAAAGTTAAGTATGTTTGCTAGGGAGATGGGCAGCGGCGGTTTGGCGCGGGTGGGGTCAATTTCTTGGGGCATCGTTGAAATAAAGATAAGGGCGCATGACTGCGCCCCTTCGGTTTTCAGACGACCCCTTAAGCTTGGCGGGATTAAGCCGTTTTGTTCCGCAACGGCAGTTTGATATGCGGCTTGGCGGGTTTGGGCGCTTCTTTCAAGCCCAGTTCGATTTGCTGCTCTTCGCTCAACAAATTGCTCCAGTCGCCTTTTTTATACCACTCGCGCCCGTCCAATTCGATGGGGTGCTGGATGCGCTCGCAGCCGTTGCCGCATTGCAAATCGTCTTCTTTACAATATTTGTCGCAACCCCAGCAGATGCGCTCCGGCGCTTTGGGGAAGATGGGGAATTTTTTTGCCATGGTGTGAAATCCTTGTTTTTATTTTCATGAAATTATAAATGATTCGATTGCGGCAGCTTGGTTTTTGTACGTCTTTTTACGCTGGACAGTTAAGAAATGTATAAGGTCGTCTGAAATAGCCAGCCGATTCATGTTATATTTATACAGACAGCATATCAACCTATTCGATAAAACTAATCCGCCATATGGCACTCAAACGGCGGAAAGCCTAATATTTGAAACTATTTTTAAAGCAATCAATCAGTTGGATTTACTGTTAATTTCTTTAAAATTCAGTATGATATATTACGCTCTGATATAATGTGCGGGCAAGGCGTACGGAAGCCGGCGTCTTGTCTTTTTTCAACTTTAGATACTAAGGAACTTATATGTGCGGTATCGTCGGCGCCATCCGCGCCAATCACAATGTAGTCGATTTTCTGACCGACGGTCTTAAACGCCTTGAATATCGGGGCTACGATTCGTCGGGTATCGCCGTGAATACAGACGGCAAAATCAAACGCGTGCGCCGTGTCGGCCGCGTGCAGCTGATGGAGGACGCGGCGCGCGAAAAAGGCGTGTTCGGACACATCGGCATCGGCCATACCCGCTGGGCGACCCACGGCGGCGTAACCGAACCCAACGCCCACCCCCACATCTCCGGCGGGATGATTGCCGTCGTCCACAACGGCATCATCGAAAACTTCGAAGCCGAACGCGAACGCCTCAAAGCCTTGGGTTACACCTTCGAATCGCAAACCGACACCGAAGTCATCGCCCACAGCGTCAATCACGAATACACCCAAAACGGCGGCAAACTGTTTGAAGCCGTCCGCGCAGCCACCGCCCGTTTCCACGGCGCATACGCCATCGCCGTGATGGCGCAGGACAAACCCGAAGAAATGGTCGTTGCACGCATGGGCTGCCCGCTCTTGGTGGCATTGGGCGACCAAGAAACCTTCATCGCCTCCGACGTATCCGCCGTCATCGCCTTTACCCGCCGCATCGCCTATTTGGAAGACGGCGACATTGCCGTATTGAGCGCGAACGGTATTGAAAAACTGATCGACAAAACCGGTGCCGACACCCAACGCAAAGTCAAAGTATCCGAGTTGTCGCTCGCTTCGCTGGAGTTGGGCCCTTACAGCCACTTCATGCAAAAAGAAATCCACGAACAGCCGCGCGCCATCGCCGATACCGCCGAAGTCTTCCTTGACGGCGGCTTCGAACCCGAAAACTTCGGTGCGAACGCACGCGAAGTGTTCGACGACATCAGCAGCATCAAAATCCTCGCCTGCGGCACATCCTACTACGCCGCGTTGACCGCCAAATACTGGCTCGAATCCATCGCCAAAATGCCGACCGATGTGGAAATCGCCAGCGAATACCGCTACCGCGACGTGATTGCCGATCCCGAACAGCTCGTCATCACCATTTCCCAATCCGGCGAAACCTTGGACACCATGGAAGCCCTGAAATACGCGCAGTCTTTGGGACACAAACACAGCCTGTCCATCTGCAACGTCATGGAATCAGCCCTGCCGCGCGAGAGCGAATTGGTGCTGTACACCCGCGCCGGCGCGGAAATCGGCGTCGCCTCCACCAAAGCGTTCACCACGCAACTGGTTGTATTGTTTGGCTTGGCGGTAACGCTGGGCAAACAGCGCGGTTTGGTCTCCGCCGAAAAAGCACGCGAATACGTCGAAGAGCTGCGCCAACTGCCCGGCAGCATCCAACACGCCCTCAACCTTGAGCCGCAAATCGCCGCGTGGGCGCAAAAATTCGCCAAGAAAACTAGCGCACTCTTCTTGGGCCGTGGCATCCACTTCCCGATTGCCCTCGAAGGCGCGTTGAAGCTGAAAGAAATTACCTACATCCACGCCGAAGCCTATCCCGCAGGCGAATTGAAACACGGCCCGCTGGCATTGGTGGACGAAAACATGCCCGTCGTCGTCATCGCGCCGAACGACGGTTTGCTGGACAAAGTCAAAGCCAATATGCAGGAAGTCGGCGCACGCGGCGGCGAACTCTTCGTCTTCGCCGACTTGGACAGCAATTTCAACGCCACCGACGGCGTGCACGTCATCCGCGCCCCGCGCCACGTCGGCGTCCTCTCGCCGATCGTGCATACCATCCCCGTGCAGCTCTTGTCCTACCATGCCGCCCTCGCACGCGGTACGGACGTGGACAAACCGCGCAACCTGGCGAAATCGGTTACAGTTGAATAAAGCCTGATTTGAACGGTAAAAGGTCGTCTGAAAACTGGGAAACCAAAGTTTTCAGACGACCTTGGATTCGGATTTCAAGTGCAACACTAGGGTACCAGCGGTTGGAACAGATTCAAGAATAAAACACTTGGCGTTTCGTAGCCAAGTGTTTTTCTTGGCCGGTGGTTCAACTCATCTTGAACCCTGCGTATCTCCCGATTGCTGATGTTTCGGAAATCGGTTTGTTTGGGGAAATATTGGCGGATGAGTCCGTTGGTGTTCTCATTCAGCCCTTTCTCCCAAGAATGGTAGGGGCGGCAAAAATAGGTTTTCGCTGCTAACGCTTTGGCTATTTTGGTGTGTTGGTAGAATTCTTTGCCATTGTCCATGGTAATGGTGTGCACCCTGGCTTTATGTGCCTTTAATGCCCTAACGGCTGCTAGGGCAGTGTCTTCGGCTTTGAGGCTATCCAATTTGCAGATGATGGTGTAGCGGGTAGTGCGTTCGA
Organism: Neisseria sp. GT4A_CT1; assembly: GCF_000227275.1. NCBI lineage: Bacteria > Pseudomonadati > Pseudomonadota > Betaproteobacteria > Neisseriales > Neisseriaceae > Neisseria > Neisseria sp. GT4A_CT1. The sequence goes on along the minus strand of NZ_JH164968.1, from coordinate 64,078 downwards.
CCAAGGTCAATAACGCGCTTTTCTGATTTTTGCCGACGATGGTGTCGGCCTCCCAATCGCCGATGCGGGTTTTCCGGTCGACGATAGCAGGTCGGTTTTCTATGCCGACGCGGTCGGGCACTTTGCCTCTGGTCCATGTGCTGCCGTAGCGTTTGCGGTAGGGTTTGCTGTATATCCTGAGGTGTTGCCACAACGTACCGCCGTTGCTTTTGTCTTGGCGGAGGTAGCGGTAAACGGTGCTGTGATGGAGCGTGATCCCGTGGTGCTTGCGCAGGTAGGCGTATACTTGTTCGGGACTGAGTTTGCGGCGGATAAGGGTGTCGATGTGTTGAATCAGCTGCGAATCGAGCTTATAAGGTTTTCGCTTACGCTGTTTGGTAAGCCGGCTTTGCTTCTGTGCTTTTTCGGCGCTGTATTGCTGTCCTTGGATGCAGTACCGCTTGATTTCGCGGCTGATGGTGCTTTTGTGGCGGTTAAGCTGTTTGGCGATTTCGGTGATGGTGCAGTGGCGTGACAGGTATTAGATATGGTATCGTTCGTCTTGGGTCAGTTGTGTGTAGCTCATGGCAATCTTTCTTGCAGGAAAGGCCGTATGCTACCGCATACTGGCCTTTTTCTGTTATGGAAAGTTGCACTTCAAATGCGAATCCGCCGTCGTCTGAAAGCTTCGGTTTGGGCAAAAAGGGGGTAGGGCGTGCGCAATAAAGCCGTCTGTATGCACAGACGGCTTGGGGTGATGGTTTAGTCGGCGGCGTGCCAGGGTTTTTGCGCGCCGGCGTGGAAGCTGGGTTTTTCGCCGCCCCAGAGGGTGTCGATGTCGTAGAAGTCGCGGACGGCGGGCAGCATGACGTGGACGATGAGGTCGCCTGCGTCAACGAGCGTCCATTCGCCGCTGTCGCCTTCGGTGCTGAGGATTTCGAAGCCGGCTTCTTTGAGGCTGACGGCGACGTTGTTGGCGAGGGCTTTGACTTGGCGGGTGCTGTCGCCGCTGGCGATGATCATGCGGGCGAACAGTGAGGTTTTTTCTTGGGTTTGGAGGACGGAGATGTCTTTGGCTTTGATGTCTTCGAGGGCTTCGACGGCGGTTTCGACCATTTTTTGCAGGTCTTGCAGTTCTTGTTCGTTCATTGTTTTCCTAATGGTGGGAATGAAATGGGGTTTGGACGATATTATAACTTATCTGTATGAATTTACGCTATTTTCCGCTTTGGTACAGTTTGTGTTCGCGGATGTAGCGGGCGACTTGGGGCGGGAGGTCGTCTGAAAGTCTGCCGCTTTGGAGGGTTTGGCGGATTTGGGTGGAGGAGGTGTTGTGCAGGGGGGCGTTGAGGATGCGGACGCTGCCGTTTTGGAGGGCTTCGCCCAGCCAGGCGTGGAGTTCGCGCGGGGTTTGGTTGAGGTTGTCGCCTTGGCGCATGGCGACGGCGATGTGGGTTTGGCGCACGAGGGTCTGCCATTTTTTCCAAGTGTGCAGTTTCATGAGGCTGTCGCTGCCCATGAGCCACCAAAGTTGGGTGGCGGGAAATTGCTGGCGGAAGATTTGGACGGTGTCGAAGGTGTACGTTGCGCCGTCGCGGACGATGTCGCAGTCGCTGGAGGCGAAGCGGGGGTCGTCGGCGATGGCGAGTTCGGTCATGATGAGGCGGTCTTGGGCGGGGGCGCGGGACGGGTCTTTGTGGTAGGGGTCGCCTGCGGGCAGGAAGACGACGGTGTCGAGTCCGATTTCGTCGGCGAAGGCGCGGGCGATGTGGAGGTGGCCGTTGTGGATGGGGTCGAAGGTGCCGCCGAAAAGTCCGATGTTTTTCATGGGTGTCCTTGGGTGTGGGGTGTGCGCTCTGTTTGGGTTTCAGACGACCTGTCGGGTTTATGGGTTGGCGGGGTCGTCTGAAAGGCTTTTTGCCTCGGGGCTGCCGTCGACGATGAGGGTAAGCTTGCCGGTGGTCGGATGGATGACGAGTCCGTGGACGGCGATGTCGGCGGGCATGAGCGGGTGGTTGCGGATGACTTTGACGGTGTGGCGGACGCTGTCTTCTACGTTGTCGAAACCGGTCAGCCAGTCGTCGAGATCTATGCCGGCGTTGCGCAGGGTTTCGATGCGGTCGTCGGGGATGTCGCTTTCGTGTACTTTTTCAAGGAAACCGGCGGCGTTCAGCCCCTTCATGCCGCAGTCGTGGTGGGCGATGACCATGATTTCTTTGACTTTGAGTTCGAACACGGCGACCAAAAGGCTGCGCATGACGGAACCCCAAGGATGGGTAACGACCGCGCCGGCGTTTTTAATGAGCTTGGCGTCGCCGTTTTTCAGTCCGAGCGCGTCGGGCAGCAGCTCGATGATGCGCGCGTCCATGCAGGACAGGATGGCCAATTCGCGGCCGGGATATTTGTCAGTGAAATATTTTTCGTATTCGCCCGATTCGACAAAATTTTGGTTATAGGCGAGAATTTCGCTCAATTCGCTCATGGTGTTGGACCTCCGAAAGAATGGGACGATTATAGCGGTTTTCGGGCGGTTTGGCTTTGCAGCGTGTGCCGTCCGGCTATGGATAGAGTTGGTTGCAAATTGAAGCGGAGCAGATACAATCCGCTTTATGATTATGTATTGATTGGATTGAGGAACAGCCATGTCTTCGCGCCCTTGTTTTTCCGAAACGCTCGACCGCCGCACCCACGACGCGCTCTACGATTGGGCGCGGGCAAGTTACGGCGCGTCGGACGACTGGAACACGCTCTATCTAAACGGGCTGGCTTTGGGTCGTCTGAATCCGCTTTGGCGCGAACGGATCAAACAAGACTGGCAGGAAGGGCTTTCTGAAATTTCAGACGACCTCTGCCTGCAAACGGACAACTGGCTGGCGATGAGCGACAGTTTGCAGCACTTGGCGCACGAATGGAAAAGCCTCGGACTGCTGCACGGCTGGCGCGATGAAAAGTTTGACGTGTGCGACGACGCGGGCAAGGTTCTCTTTGCGTTGGAACGCGCCGCCTTCCGCCCGTTCGGACTCATGAGCCAAGCCGTCCACCTCAACGGACTGGTGCAAACCGACGGCGGCTGGCATTTTTGGATAGGCCGCCGCAGCCCGCACAAAGCCGTCGATCCCGACAAACTCGACAACCTCGTCGGCGGCGGCATTGCCAGCGGCGAAACCCCGTTTGAAGCCGTCTGCCGCGAAAGCGAAGAAGAAGCCGGACTGATGCCGCCCGCCCTCGGCAACCTCCGAGCCGCCGCCCGAATCCACAGCCTGCGCCCCGTATCGCGCGGCATCCACAACGAAATCCTGCACATCTTCGACATCGTCCTGCCCGAATCCGTCCGCCCCGAAAACCAAGACGGCGAAGTCGCAGGGTTTGAATTAATGAACGTTTCGCAACTCGTCGAAACCATGTTGTCCCAAACCATGATGCACGATGCCCAGCTCGTTACCCTAGAAGCCCTCAAACGCTACGGCGCGCTCGACAGGCAGCATCCGCTAAGCCTTTGGCTGGACAGCCTTTGCCGCTGAACGCCGAAAAATAAAACAGTACAAAACCATTAACGCCCCGCCGTTTTCCTTTCCCGATTCCCCAAAAGGTCGTCTGAAACCCATGCTCCGACTTACCGACATCTGCAAACGCTTCGACAGCAAAACCGTCGCCGACCGCATCAGCCTGACCGTGTCCGCAGGCGAAACCCTTGCCGTCCTCGGACGCTCCGGCTGCGGCAAATCCACCCTGCTCAAAATCATCGCAGGCATCGTCAAACCCGACAGCGGCGAAGTTTGGCTGGACGGGCAGGACATCACCGCCGTCTCGCCCGAAAAACGCAACGTCTCGCTGATGTTTCAAGACTACGCCCTGTTCCCGCACCTGACCGCCCAAGAAAACGTCGGCTTCGGACTCAAAATGCGCCGCCTGCCCAAAGCCGAAATCGAAGCACAAACCATGCAGGCGCTGCGCGACATCGGTTTGGAAAACGAAGCCCGCCGCAAACCCGGCAGCCTCTCCGGCGGCGAACAGCAACGCCTCGCCCTCGCCCGCGCCCTGATTATCAAACCGTCCCTACTCCTCTTGGACGAAGCCTTCTCCAGCCTCGACACCCACCTGCGCCACACCCTCTACCGCCTGACCGACGAGAGCATCCGCCGTCAAAACATCCCCGCCGTCCTCGTAACCCATTCCCCCGAAGAAGCCGCCGCGCTGGCAGACCATATCGCCCTCATGCACGAAGGGCGCATCCTCCAATACGGCACGCCCGCCGAACTTTTTCGCCGCCCCGCCGACGCCCAAGCCGCCCGCCTGCTCGGGCTGCCCAACACCGACGATGCGCGCCACATCCCGACACACGCCATCCGTCCCGACTCGCAAGGCACACCCTGCCGCATCCTGTCCCTCACCCCTTTGCCCGACAGCCTGCGCCTGACTTTCGCCCACCCCGAATACGGCGAACTGACCACCCTGTTGCCCGCCGGACAGCTACCCGCCGGCGATACCGTGCC
>NZ_JH164968.1:30128-59530 GCF_000227275.1 Neisseria sp. GT4A_CT1 | reverse complement strand
ACGCCCAAGCCGCCCGCCTGCTCGGGCTGCCCAACACCGACGATGCGCGCCACATCCCGACACACGCCATCCGTCCCGACTCGCAAGGCACACCCTGCCGCATCCTGTCCCTCACCCCTTTGCCCGACAGCCTGCGCCTGACTTTCGCCCACCCCGAATACGGCGAACTGACCACCCTGTTGCCCGCCGGACAGCTACCCGCCGGCGATACCGTGCCGATACATATCGATAAAGGACAAATCGTCTGGTTTGAACCGTCGCGATGATGTTTTGTGTCCCGCCTTAATACGTTGCGTCCGAACATAGAAAAAGGTCGTCTGAAAATTTTCAGACGACCTTTTATGTCAACACATCAAGGCGTTATCAAATATTGGTTTCCAGATAAACGACTTGGGTTTGCAGATATTCTTCCAAACCGTGTTTGCCGTCCGCGCCGCCGATACCGGATTTTTTCCAGCCAGCATGGAAACCCTGCATGGCTTCGAAGTTTTCGCGGTTGATGTAGGTTTCGCCGAATTGCAGGCGGCGGGTGACGTAGAAGGCTTCGTTCAGGTTGGTGGTGTAAACGGAGCTGGTCAGACCGAATTCGCAGTCGTTTGCCAAGGCGATGACTTGGTCGAGCGTGTCGAAAGTGGAAACAGGCAGGACGGGGCCGAAGGTTTCTTCCTTCATGATGTCCATGTTGTTGTCGGTGTCGGTCAGCAGGGTAGGCTCGAAGAAATAGCCGCGTCCTTCGGCGCGTTTGCCGCCGCAGACCAGCGTCGCACCTTGTTTGACGGCGCGTTCCACTTTTTCGGCAACGGCTTTGACGGCGCGCTCTTCAATCAGCGGGCCCATTTCCAGCGCGCCTGCTTCCGCTTCGGCAGGGTTGCCGTAGCGCACGCCTTTCATGGCGGCGGTCATTTTTTCAATGAACGCGTCTTTCAGGCTGCTGTGGACATAGACGCGCTCGGCGCAGTTGCAGATTTGACCGGTGTTGCCGACGCGCGAAGCCAAGATGGATTTCACTGCCAAGTCCAAATCCGCGTCTTTCAAAACGATGGCGGGCGCTTTGCCGCCGAGTTCCAGCGAGACTTTGGTGATGTTGGCGGAAGCAGCTTCCATCACTTGGCGGCCTGCTTCGACGGAGCCGGTCAGGCTGACCATATCGACTTGCGGATGGGCGGACAAGGCATTGCCGATTTCCGCGCCGGGGCCGTTCACCACGTTGAACACGCCTGCGGGCAGTCCGACCGCATCGACGATTTCGGCGAAGATGTGGCAGTTGATCGGGGTCACGCTGCTGGGTTTGACGACGATGGTGTTACCCGTGACCAAAGCAGGGCCCATTTTGCGGGCAATCAGGAAGAAGGGGAAGTTCCACGGCAGGATGCCTGCCACGACGCCCAGCGGACGTTTGAACAATAAAATGTTTTCGCGCGGGCGGTCGCTTTGGATGATTTCGCCTTCGTAACGGCGCGCCCATTCGGCTTGGTAATCGAGATAGTCGGCGGTGAACATGACTTCCACACGCGCCAAGTCTTTGGTTTTGCCGCCTTCAGCAACGATGGTGTCGGTCAACTCGTCGGCGCGTTCGCGTATGCCTTGGGCGATTTTGCGCAAATACGCGCCGCGTTCGACCGCAGGCAGCCGCTCCCATGCCGGTTGCGCCGCACGCGCCGCCGCTACGGCGCGGTCAACGTCCGCTTTGCCGCCTTTAGGTTCGCGGGCGATGGCCTCTTCGGTGGAAGGGTTCAATACGTCGCGCCATTCGCCGTTGAAATCGTTTTCAAAGCGTCCGTTGATGTACATGGCCAATTGTTTCATTTCAAGTTCTCCTGTTGTTGTAGTCGTGTGTAGTCAGTGTATGCCTTTTATGCCGCCGCTGCAATGGAAATGCTGTTTGAAAATGCAAATTTAATAATATAGGCGTTTATTTTCAGACGACCTTTTGCTTTTTTATGTGCAAGGCTGTAAGGTTTGGACATTCCCAACGTCTAATCATACAAACCGTCCACACAGGAAACATTAGAGATGAAACCCCGTACCTTCTTTTCCCTTTGCGCCAAGTTCGGCTGTCTGTTTGCGCTGGGTGCCTGTTCGCCCAAAATCGCCGATGCCGAAGCCGCGACCGTGCCGCACACCTTGTCCACTTTGAAAACCGCGGACAACCGCCCCGCCAGCGTTTATTTGAAAAAAGACAAACCCACCCTGATTAAATTCTGGGCGAGCTGGTGTCCTTTGTGTTTGTCCGAATTGGGACAAACCGAAAAATGGGCGCAGGATAAGCGGTTCGGCTCCGCCAACCTGATTACCGTCGCGTCTCCGGGCTTTCTGCACGAGAAAAAAGACGGCGACTTTCAAAAATGGTATGCCGGTTTGAACTATCCCAAGCTGCCCGTCGTGACCGACAACGGCGGCACCATCGCCCAAAGCCTGAATATCAGCGTTTACCCTTCGTGGGCGTTAATCGGTAAGGACGGCGACGTGCAGCGCATCGTCAAAGGCAGCATCAACGAAGCGCAGGCATTGGCGTTAATCCGCGACCCGAATGCCGATTTAGGTCGTCTGAAAAACGCGTTCTACAAACCCGACACACAGAAAAAGGATTCAAAAATCATGAATACGCGCACCATCTACCTCGCCGGCGGCTGCTTCTGGGGCTTGGAAGCCTATTTCCAACGCATAGACGGCGTGGTTGACGCAGTATCCGGCTACGCCAACGGCAAAACGAAAAATCCGAGCTACGAAGACGTGTCCTACCGCGATACGGGCCATGCCGAGACCGTCAAAGTCACCTACGATGCCGACAAACTCAGCCTCGACGACATCCTGCAATACTATTTCCGCGTCGTTGACCCGACCAGCCTCAACAAACAAGGCAACGACACCGGCACGCAATACCGCAGCGGCGTGTACTACACCGACCCCGCCGAAAAAGCCGTCATCGCCGCCGCCCTCAAACGCGAGCAGCAAAAATACAAACAGCCCCTCGTCGTCGAAAACGAGCCGCTGAAAAACTTCTACGACGCCGAGGAATACCATCAGGACTACCTGATTAAAAACCCCAACGGCTACTGCCACATCGACATCCGCAAAGCCGACGAACCGCTGCCGGGCAAAACCAAAGCCGCCCCGCAAGGCAAAGGCTTCGACGCGGCAACGTATAAAAAACCCAGCGATGCCGAACTCAAACGCATCCTGACCGAAGAGCAATACCAAGTTACTCAAAAAAGCGCGACCGAATACGCCTTCAGCCACGAATACGACCATCTGTTCAAACCCGGCATTTATGTGGACGTCGTCAGCGGCGAACCCCTGTTTTCTTCCGCCGACAAATTCGATTCCGGCTGCGGCTGGCCGAGCTTCACCCGCCCGATTAACGCCGCCGCCGTTACCGAACACGACGATTTCAGCTACAACATGCGCCGCACCGAAGTGCGCAGCCATGCCGCCGATTCGCACTTGGGACACGTCTTCGCCGACGGCCCCAAAGACAAAGGTGGCCTGCGCTACTGCATCAACGGCGCGAGCCTGAAATTCATCCCGCTGGAACAAATGGACGCGGCAGGCTACGGCGCATTGAAAGGCAAAGTGAAATAAAGGCGCGATAACACGAAAGGTCGTCTGAAAACGGCGTGGTAAGCAATTCATACCCGACCCGCCGTTTTTCAGACGACCTTTTTACCGCCACGATACTTGTTCTTTCCTCCGACAGCTAGAAACGCGGATTGCTGGCGAATAAGGTTTGAAACGATACAGTGGATTAACTTTAAACCAGTACGGCGTTACCTCGCCTTAGCTCAAAGAGAACGATTCTCTAAGGTGCTGAAGCACCAAGTGAATCGGTTCCGTACTATCTGTACTGTCTGCGGCTTTGTCGCCTTGTCCTGGTTTAAAGTTAATCCACTATAAAAGGATGCATCATGCGCCCTTTTTGTCTTTGATACGTCGTCTGAAATCCGACGACGGACAATCCGTCAATCTTCTTCCCCTTCCGGCAAACCCTTATCCTGCAAGGCGGATTCTTGGGCGGTTTCTGTCAAATCGCGTTGCAGGCGTTTGGTGGTTTTGACGCCCAGCGCACGCAGTTTCTCGGCGCGGCTGACGAGGTTGCCGCGTCCTTGCGAGAGCTGTTTGTAGGCTTGTTGGAACTGGCTTTGTGCTTGGTCGATGTTTTTGCCGACGGTCTCGAGCGTTTGGACAAAGCCGGTGAATTTGTCGTAAAGCCTGCCGCCTTCTGCCGCGATGGCGAGGGCGTTTTGGTTTTGTTGTTCGTTGCGCCAGATGTGGGCGACGGTGCGCAGGGTGGCGAGCAGCGTACTCGGGCCGACCGGCATGATGCGTTTGTCGAAACATTCTTGGAACAGGGCGGCATCGTGTTGCAGGGCGAGCAGGTAGGCGGGTTCGACGGGGATGAACATAAACACGAAGTCCAGCGTGCGCACGCCTTCGAGGTCGGTATAGTCTTTTTGCGACAGGCTGCGGATGTGGGCGCGGATGCTGGCGACGTGGGCGGCGAGTTCGCGTTCGGCGGTTGCGGCGTCGGCGGCTTGGGTGTAGCGGACGTAGGCGGTCAGCGAGACTTTGGAGTCGATGACGATTTGTTTGCCTTCGGGCAGGTTGACGAGGACGTCGGGCTGGAGGCGGCGCGCGCCGTCTTCTTCTTGGCGGACGGCGGCGGCTTGGACGGTGTATTCGCGCCCTTTTTGCAGGCCGGAATGTTCCAAAACGCTTTCCAAAATCATCTCGCCCCAGTTGCCTTGGGTTTTGTTTTGCGTGCCGGTGAGCGCGTCGGTGAGGGCTTTGGCGTCGCTGTGCAGTTGGGTGTTGAGGGTTTGCAGGCGTTTGAGTTCGTTTTCGAGGGTCAGCCGTTCGCGCGCTTCTTTTTCGTAGGTTTGCTGAACCAGCTCGCTGAAGCCGTGGATGCGTTCGTTGAGCGGGGTCAGCAGTTGGCTGAGGTGGTCGCGGTTTTGCTCGGTGAAGCGGCGGCTTTTCTCTTCCAAAATGGTGTTGGCGAGGTTTTGGAACTGGTCGCCCAAGCTTTGGCGGGCTTCGGCAAGGAGCTTGAGCTTTTCGTCGGCGGCGAGGCGTTCCTGTTCGAGCTGGATGTGGAGGCGTTCGTTGCGGACGTGCAGGTTGTGCGCGTTTTCCTGAAGCTCGGCGTAATCTTGTTTCAGACGACCTGCTTCCTGTTCGCGCTCTTGAAGATAGCCGATTTGGCGTTCGGCGGCGGCAAAGCGGTTGCCCAATTCCTGCAACTCGCCCTGCAAATCTTGGACATGATAGCGCGCGTCGGCAAGCTCGGATGCGGTTTGCGCCTGATTTTGTTCGGCAAATTCAAGATGCTGGCGGCACTCGGTAAGCGATTGCATCAGGGCAAACTGCTGCGTCTGCGCCTTGTTGCGGGCGAGCAGCCAAGTGATGAGCGCGCCGGACAAAAAGGCAAGCGCGGCGGTCAGAAGGAGCGGGGCATTCATAGGTCGTCTGAAAACGGAAAAAGCAAAAACGGCAATATAGCATGTTTGCAGGACAAGCTCGCTGCGCGCTTGAGTATAGTGGATTAACTTTAAACCGGTACGGCGTTGCCTCGCCTTAGCTCAAAGAGAACGATTCTCTAAGGTGCTGAAGCACCAAGTGAATCGGTTCCGTACTATCTGTACTGTCTGCGGCTTCGTCGCCTTGTCCTGATTTAAAGTTAATCCACTATATTTAATGAGCGATATCACAAGAAAACAGCGGATTCCGGTTTGTCGGGCAGGGATTTTGGTTTCAGACGACCTGTTTTTGCCAAAAATGGATAGATCATTTAAAAAATGGCAATGGCGATTATAGTCTGAGGCTAAAAACCCAAAAGCCAAGCGGAAAAGTGTTGTTTTTTATCTAATTGAAAAATAAAAGGAAAATTTAAAAATTTTCTAAAATGATGTAATTTGGCAACAAAAAATCCGAGAGCATCTATTCTAAAATAAACAATTTGTAATCGGCTTGTAACTAAGACATCGGTGTCATTCTTCAAGACATCGGTGTCATTTTCAAAACTAAAAATAATTTATCAAAATAATCACATTAAAGCATTAATACCGCTATTTTCTTTACAAAAAAACTGTATAATTTATCAATTAAGGCGGTATCATGACACCTGTCGATATGGCAGACATGTCGACGACGAATACAAATGTTGTTAAATAACATTTGATTAATATGTAAAAGGATTGCCCGAAATGAAAAATTTATTGACCTTGGCCGCAGCCTCTTTAATCGGTATGGCCGGTGTTACCGCTTCAGCCTCTATGGTTGCCCGCAATATCGAAACCGCTGCAAAAAAATAATTTGAAAACAAACGAAATATTTTAAACGCTTCCCAAACCCCCACAAACAACCTTCCCGCCCGCGGCGGAGCGGCTTTCGGCTTTCAACCGATTCCGGCATCAGATGCCGACACAAGCGCGAACCGCAGACCGCCAAGTTCGGCGGCGGGAACAAAAGAAAGAGAGATGACCATGAAAAACTTAATTAAATTGGCAGCCGCCTCCCTGATTGGCATGTCCGGTCTGACCGCCAGCGCGACGACCGCCGCCAAAAACATCGCCGAAGCCGGCAAATAATCAGCCGATCCGACGATATATTGGATTAAATTTAAATCAGGACAAGGCAAGGCAACGCCGTACCGGTTGAAAGTTAATCCACTATAACATCCGCAACACAAACACAAGAAAGAGACTCAAAATGAAAGAATTGATCAAACTCGCCGCCGCATCGCTGATCGGTATGTCCGGTCTGACCGCAGGCGCGACCCACATCGCCGACAATATGCGTACCGCGATTAAAAAATAAGCTCGGGCTGTTTTAAATCCCCAAGCTGTCGGAAGTCAAAGCAAAGGTCGTCTGAAAAGTTTCAGACGACCTTTTTTGATTGGGTCGGGTTTCGGGAAAAGGGCGATTTCAAAATGGGCGCAGCCGTATCGGGAAAACGGTTTTCCTTTGGTCTGTCGGGAAAGCATGGTTTGCGGATTGTATGCCGCGTAGCCGAAAGCTGCCCTTTCTCGTTCTTTTGCGATCGGGTGGAGGAAAAGACAAACCTGCCCGTTATGTTGAAAAGGGGTCGTCTGAAACTTTTCAGACGACCCCTTGGCATTGAATCGGGTGTTCAGGCAAAGGTTGAACCGAATAAAAAACCGACTATCCGTTTCGTCGCGGATGGTCGGTTTTATAGTGGATTAACTTTAAACCGGTACGGCGTTTCCTTGCCTTAGCTCAAAGAGAACGATTCTCTAAGGTGCTGAAGCACCAAGTGAATCGGTTCCGTACTATCTGTACTGTCTGCGGTTTCGTCGCCTTGTCCTGATTTGAATTTAATCCACTATACAAAGCGTTATGCCAATTCCAGCTGTTTTTCCAGGCTTTCCACCAGATTGTCGTCTAGTCCCAAGGCTTGCGACAGGCGGCTGAGGAAGACGATTTCTTTGCGTGACAAGTCTGCGCAGACCAATCGTGCCGCCAGATAGGTTTCCGCTGCCAACGCCTGATCGTTGCCGACGGCGGCGGCGAGTTCTTCTACTGTTGCCGGATTGGCGTATTCGGCGGCAAGCCATGCGGCGGTTTCGGGGTCGTCGCCGCTTTCACGGGCGATGACTTGTTTTTCCGCGTCGTCAATCAGACCGTCCGAAGCCGCGGCGGCAATCATGGTGCGCAAAATCACGCGGCTGTGTGTTTCGGCGAGCAGTCCGGCAGGCTCGAACGCGCCTTGCGGCACGGCTTCCTGCTGCTTGTTTTTCTGCCAGTTTTGATAACCCTGATACGCCAGATAACCCAAAGCCGCCACGGAGCCGACTTTGACCAGCGATTTGGCGGTTTTTTTCTTCATCAGCATGGACGCCAGTCCGCCGACCAAAGCGCCGCCGCCAAAAGAATTGAGCGGGCTGTCGGAAACGGATTTGCCGCTTTTTTGAACGGTTCCCAAGATTTGATTGAGCAGGTTGTTGAAGTTCATGATGATCCCCTCATGGTGGTCGGTTTGGGTCTGAAATGGAGGCTCGGGGTCGTCTGAAATCGGGATGGGGCGTTTCAGACGACCTGTTTAAACAAGGCTCTTAACCGCGTACCCGCTCGATTTTCGCGCCGACTTTGCCGAGTTTTTTCTCGATGTGTTCGTAGCCGCGGTCGAGGTGGTAGATGCGTTCGACGATGGTTTCGCCTCCGGCGACCAAGCCTGCCATGACGAGGCTGGCGGAGGCGCGCAGGTCGGTCGCCATCACGACGGCGCCGGAGAGTTTTTCCACACCTTTGACGAAGGCGGTGTTGCCTTCGGTGGTGATGTTCGCGCCCATGCGGTTGAGTTCGGGAACGTGCATGAAGCGGTTTTCAAAGATGGTTTCGACGACGCGGCTGTCGCCTTCAGCAACGGCGTTCATCGCCATAAACTGCGCCTGCATGTCGGTCGGGAAGCCGGGGTGGACGACGGTGCGGATGTCCACTGCTTTGGGACGCTGCTGCATGTCGATGGAAATCCAGTCGTCGCCCGCTTCGATGATGGCGCCCGCTTCGACGAGTTTGTCCAATACGGCTTCCATGGTTTTGGGAGCGGCGTTGCGCAGGACGACTTTGCCGCCGGTCATGGCGACGGCGCAGAGGAAGGTGCCGGCTTCGATGCGGTCGGGTACGACGCTGTGTTCGCAGCCGTGCAGCTCTTTTACGCCTTCGACAGTCATGGTTGACGTGCCGATGCCGCTGATTTTCGCGCCCATTTTGACGAGGCATTCCGCCAAATCGACGACTTCTGGTTCGATGGCGCAGTTTTCGAGGATGGTCGTGCCTTCGGCGAGGGTTGCCGCCATCAGCAGGTTTTCCGTACCGCCGACGGTAACGACGTCCATGACGACACGCGTGCCTTTCAGACGGCCTTTGGCTTTGACGTAGCCGTGTTCGATGGTGATTTCCGCACCCATGGTTTCGAGGCCTTTGAGGTGCTGGTCAACAGGGCGAGAGCCGATGGCGCAGCCGCCGGGCAGGCTGACTTGAGCTTCGCCGAAACGCGCCAGCGTCGGGCCGAGCACGAGGATGGAGGCGCGCATGGTTTTCACCAGTTCGTAGGGGGCGCAGGTGTTGTTGACCGTGCCGCCGTTGATTTCGAATTCGTGAATGTTGTCGGTCAAAACGCGCGCGCCCATGCCTTGCAGCAGTTTTTGGGTGGTTTTGACGTCGGCGAGCATGGGTACGTTTTTCAGGCGCAGGGTGCCGGAGGTCAAGAGTCCGGCGCACATCAGCGGCAGGGCAGCGTTTTTTGCGCCGGATACGGTGATTTCGCCGTTGAGCGGGCCGTTGGCGGTGATTTTGAGTTTGTCCACAGTGTTTCTTTCGTTGTTAAGACAAGTCCCGACGGTGCTGCCGGCAGGACGGGATTCGTTTAGGTTCGGAATTATAAGGGATTTTGACGGTTTTTGCGGGCGGGCGGGGAGAATTCTTCCGAAGGGCGTTTACGGAGTACGAATGGTCGGAAGGGTCGTCTGAAAACTGTCGGGCGCAGCTTCGCAATGTCTGTTGGGATATTGTTGAAGCTGCGCTTTCAGACGACCTTTTTGCCATGTGGCGGAATGGAGCCGCCGTTCCCCTCAAGCCTTGTCCGACAGGCTGTATCTGTCGGACAAGGATGGGCGGCGGGGTTATTCGGCACCGACGACGACAATGTGCAAATCTTCAGGTTTGACGCGGCGCTTCCAAGCGTCTTTGACTTGCGCCACGGTCAATTTGCCGATGGCTTTGGGGTAGGCTTCGAGATAGTCGTTGGGCAGGTTGTGATAACCGATGATGCTGAGGTATTTCACCAGTTTGGCGTTGGAATCGAAACGCAGGGGGAAGCTGCCGATGATGTTGGCTTTGGCTTGCGCCAGTTCTTCTTCGGTCGGGCCTTCTTCGATGAATTGTTTGATGACCGCCTGAGCCTGTACGAGCGAGTCTTTGGTGTTTTTCTTCTGGGTGGAATAGGCGATGGTGAACATACCCGCTTCGGTCGCCGGTTCGAGGTTGCTGTATACGCCGTAGGTGTAGCCGTAACGGTCGCGCAAGACTTTCATCAGGCGGCTGTCGAAACCGCCGCCGCCGAGGATGTAGTTGCCGGCAACCAAGGCGTAATAGTCGGGGTCGTGGCGTTTAATCAGCGGCATACCGAGCAAGACTTGCGCCTGTTCGCCGGCAAACGGGATGTTGCGGCGTTGTGCCGGATTGGGTTTGACGGGCGGGACGGTGTGGGCGGCTTTGCTGCGGTCGGGCAGGCCGTTCAACACGTTTTTCACAAGCTGGTCGGCTTGTTTGCGGTTGATGTCGCCGACGATGGCGACGATGGCGTTGTCTTTGCCGTAGCGGCTGCGGTGGAACGCGCGGATGTCGTCAAGGTTGACTTTGCGGATGCTCTCCGCGGTGACGTTGGCGCCGCTGCCGTATGGGTGGTCGGGATAGGCAAGTTTGGTCAGGGCGCGTCCGGCGGTGAAGTCGGGGGTGGTTTCCTGTTGCTGGAGGGTGGTCACCGCCTCTTTTTGACGGCGGTCGAACACGGCGGGGTCAAAACGGGGGTGCGTCAGGGATTGGTTGAGCAGTCCGGCGGCTTTTTTGAGCGTTTCGGGGCGGCTCAGGCTGCGCAAGACGGCGGCAGAGCTTTCCTGTCCGCTGCTGCTGTCGATTTGGGCGGCAATATCGTCGGCGGCGGCATTAAAGGCTTCTTCGTCCAGCTTTTCCGTGCCGTCGGTCAGCAGGGCGGCGGTGAATTCCGCCACTTCGCTTTTGCCTTCGGGGTTGAACACGCTGCCCGCGCCTTTGAAGTTGACCTGCATATCGACGATGGGGTTGTCGTGTTGCTCGACCAAAAGGACTTCTGTGCCGTTGCCGGTGGTCCAGCGTTGGATGTCCACGCCTGCCTGTGCGGCGGTGGAGAAGGCGAGGGCTAATATGAGGGGAAGGGATTTCATCGGATATTCCTTTGCGGTTTAACCCGGCTGCCGGGGCGGAAGGGCGGTTTGGCGCCGTATTCCGCCCCGTTCCGAGTCATGTGCCACTTCGGGCGGTGTCGGTTCGGAGGTCGTCTGAAAACGGGAAAAGCGGTTTCAGACGACCCCTTGGGTCGGTTTATTTAGGTTGAGGCTTGTTTGCCGCCTGAACAATCGGGTGGTACAGGATTTTCGGGTCGGGCATCACGACCACGGTCGCCAAGCGGTCATCCGTCAGCAGCTGCGCGGCGGCCTGCACATCTTCGACGCTGACGGCTTTCAGGCGGCGGCGGATTTCCGCTTCGTCGCTGTATTCGAAGCCGCGCGCCTCCAGCCGCCCGATGATGGAAGCCTGTGCTTCCATAGAGTCGCGCTCGTAGATTTCGGACGCTTCCGACTGCGCTTTGATGCGGTTCAGCTCTTCGGCGCTGACTCCGTTTTCGGCGATGTCTTTCAATTCGCGGCGCAATTCGGCGATGACGGCATCGACTTCGACGTTGTCCGCCGGCATGGCGAAGATGCTGAACAACGGCATTTCACGGCTGATCAGGTCGTAACTTGCGCCCGTACTCAAAGCCATCTGTTTGCCGCGTATCAGGTTTTTATCCAAGCGGCTGGACGAGTTGCCCGACAAGATTTCCGACAGGACATCCAGCGCATAGGGCAGTCTGTCGTCCAGACTTTCCAATCCGGGGACGCGGTAGTTCAAGCTGACCAAGGGTTGGCGCGTGACCACCGAGGTCGTCTGAAAATTCACAGGTTCGCGTTTGAACGGTTCTTTGGCAAGCATATTGCGGTCGGGCTGCTGCTTGGCGGGAATGTTGCCGAACAGTTCCGCCGCGGTTTTGAGCGTCTTCTTGGCATCGACATCACCGACAATCACCAAAACGGCATTGTTCGGCGCGTAATATTGCTGATACCAGTCGCGCAGGTCATCGGCTTTGAGCGTGTGCAAATCATTCATATAACCGATGACCGCGGCTTTCATCGAAGGCAGCGTAAAGCTGTTCAGATACACCTGTTCCCACAGCTTGCCGTCCGCCGTGTCTTCCGTGCGTTGGCGGCGTTCTTCGCGGATAACGTTCATTTCATTGAGAAATTCTTCATCACTGAAATTGAGGTTATGCATACGGTCGGCTTCGAGCTTCAACACTTCGGGCAGGTTTGCCGCCGCGATGTTTTCGTAATAAACCGTCTCGCTGCGGTTGGTGTAGGCATTGTTCTCTCCGCCCAAAGCGGCGACACGGCGGTTGAATTCTCCCGAAGGTACGGCCTGCGTGCCTTTAAACATCATGTGTTCCAAGGCATGGCTCAAACCGCTTTTGCCCTGTTTTTCATCCACGCTGCCGACTTTATACCAAAGCTGCGACACGGCGACCGGCGCGCGGCGGTCTTCTTTCACAATAATCTTCAACCCGTTGGGCAGCGTTTGCGATACGGTCTGCGCCAGCGTGAGTACGGGCGCGGACAAAGCAAATATCAGGGCAAGATGGCGTAAGCTGTTCAATCTGGATTCCTCTCAGTCGGTCTGGCGCAGAGCAGGCTCTGCTTGAGTGCAAAATATTACCGAGAACGGGACGAAACGGTTGTCTGTCCGTTTCGGTCTGCGCTGAAGCAAAATCAATAAAAACGGTGATGAAGTCGCCGTTTTCGAGTGATTCCGCTTCAGCCCAAATATGCCGGAGAGACTTCAAATCAAGACAAGGCGCGGCAACGCCGTATCGCTTTGAAGTCAATCCTTTTATAGAACGTTGCAATGATAAACAGTTCCCATATGCGTAAATAAAAAGGTCGTCTGAAAATCAAAGATCGGGTTTCAGACGACCCCTGCGTCACAAGATGGGTGTCACATTCAACCGGATTGTCCGTCCCCCTCCAATACCAATTCCATTACCGACACCGTCTCGCCGTTGTGCCGACAGGTCTTAATTTCACACCAGCCGTATTTCTCGTAAACCGACTGCACGTCCGGCGTATAAAGGTAAAGCTTGGGCAGGCGCATTTGGCGGGCGGCGGCGAGGCAGTGTCCAATCAACAGGCCGCCCACGCCCGTCCCCCTGTGTTCGGGCAAAACGAACACATCGCCCAACCAATATTCGTATTGGGGAAACTCCTCCATATCGTGCCGTTTGAGCGCGGCAGAACCCAGCAGCGCGCCGTCCTTTCCGACGGCGGCAAACGCCAGCGGCAGGTTCTCACCGTTCAGGCATTCCGCGTAATAGGCGCGGATTTTGTCCATAGACGACCACGGCGCAAAATCATGCCATTGCAGATAAAGCGCGCGGGCGAGCGGTTCGACGTGTTCGGGGCGTAAAGGCATGATGTTCATGAAGGGCATGATACGCCCGCGCCTTCCGCCTGAAAATGCCTCCTTTTTGCCGATACGTTTTCAGACGACCCCTGCTTAAATCAAAATGCGGTTTACCTGTGCAGCCTCAAACCTTTGCCATATGCCGTTTGACAAGCGTTTCAGATTCGGCTAAAAACCGAAAAATGTTTGGCATCGTAAACTCCTGTAAATCCTAGATGAAAGCATCGGATACGGGCGTTTCCCGCCAAACCCGCAGGGTGCGGCAGGCAATCCTTACGCCCGCGCCCGCTCTAAGAAAAATATTGAAAATGCCGGCGGGGCAGGCAGGTTTCCGCCGGGGCGGTCCGTCTGCCCAACCTCTGCCAACAGGAGAACTTTAATATGTCTGACAACCAGTCCGCCCGCAAGGAAAAAACCTTCTTCGGGCATCCCATCCAGCTCTCTACCCTGTTCCATATCGAATTGTGGGAACGTTTCTCGTTTTACGGGATGCAGGGTATCTTAATGATCTATCTCTATTACGCTGCCAATAAAGGCGGTTTGGGCATAGACAAGTCGCTCGCCGGCGGCATTGTCGGCGCATACGGCGGCAGCGTGTATCTGTCCACCATACTCGGCGCATGGCTTGCCGACCGGATTTGGGGCGCGGAGAGAACGCTGTTTATTTCCGGCATCGTGGTCATGCTCGGACACATCGTTTTGGCAATCGCACCGGGGCTGTACGGGCTGTTGAGCGGCTTGGTGTGTATCGCATTGGGCAGCGGCGGCGTGAAATCGTCGGCAAGCTCGATGGTCGGTTCGCTTTATGAGGCAGATCACATGAAGCCCCTGCGCGATGCCGGATTTTCCATTTTCTATATCTCCATCAACATCGGCGGCTTTTTAGGCCCGCTCTTGACCGGCTTGCTGCAAACGAAGATGGGTTTCCACTACGGCTTCGGCGCGGCGGCAGTCGGTATGGCTTTGGGGCTGTGCCTTTACTCTGCGGGACGCAAACTGCTGCCGCATACGCCTGCCCCCAATCCGCTGCGCCCTGAAAAAGTGCAGACCGCTGCGGCAGTCGCCGTGTTGATTGTCTTGATTATCGGCAGCCTGATTGCCTCGGGCACGATCAATTTGGACAACTTCCCCAAATTTCTGCTCGGTACGGTCATTCTGACCATTATCGCCTATTTCTCGCGCCTGCTCGGCAGCAGCCATGTGTCGTCTGAAAACAAACGCCACATCATTGCCTATATTCCGCTGTTTCTGACCATCTGCCTGTTTTGGGCAGTCTGGTACCAAGTCTATTCCGTAGCAACGGTATATTTTGACAAAACGGTTGACCGCACCCTATTCGGCTGGACTGTCCCCGTTGCATGGAAAGATTCCATCCAAAGCATGTGGGTCATCCTCTTCTCGGGCATGATGGCGGCAATTTGGACGAAAATGGGCAAATATCAGCCGAAAACCCCGTTTAAATTCGTATTGGCGATGATTGTTGTCGGCATATCCTATCTGATATTCGTACCGTATGTCTCATCAGAGACACCCATGCCGATTAGTGTTTTCGCACTGTTCCTGCTCGTCCTCACCATAGGCGAACTGATGATCTCGCCGATTGCACTTTCCATCGCGACCAAAATCGCCCCGCCCATGTTCAAAACGCAAATGGTCGCGCTCAATTTCTTGGGTTTTTCAGTGGGTTTCACTTTGGGTGGCGTGTTGTTCAAAGAGGGATTCAATGAGAAAGCACCGCTGGATTTCTACTGGATGATTTGCGGCATAGGCGTGATAACCGGTTTGGTATTGTTGCTGCTTGTACCTATTTTGAATAAAATGCTCAAAGGCGTAGATTAAATACTGATTCATTAAGAAGGTCGTCTGAAATGCCGTTTCAGACGACCTGTTTTTAAGGACTTTGAACCCATGAAACCCCACTCTTTCCTCCTGCTCCTCCTGCTTGCCGGAGCAGCCCATGCCAACGACAGCATGGGTACAGTCAGCACAAGCGGCATCAAATATCTGAAAAATCCGCATATCGATATGCAGAGCGAAGATTTGTACATCAGCGAACACCAGATTCGCGTGCATTACCGGTTTAAAAACACCTCCTCGCAAGACCTTACCGAAACTGTCCTTTTCCCTTTGCCGATTGTTCCTGCTTTCACCGATTCCGACTTTGCCGACACCAAAGGCTTGGTTGACAGCTTCCGAATTTACGCCGACGGCAAACCTGTCCGCCCGCAAACCCACGTCCGTGCCTATTTTGAACGGAGTAACGGCTCGCTGGTGGACGTGACCGCCGATTTGAAAAAATGCGGTTTGAGCGATCAGGAACTGATGCACCCTTGGACGCAAAAGCAAGATGGTGAAAAAATCGACAGCAAAATCGGAGCCTGCCGCTCCGCCAAAGTCCAATCCATGCTGTCCAAACAGACGGATGAACTGTCCTATTGGTCGTCGCAGATTATTTACAGCTGGAAGCAAACCTTCAAAGCCGGCAGCGTCACCGAAATCAAACACCAATACACCCCGCTGGTCGGCGGCAGCTTCCTGCCTTCGCTTAAAGCCAAAGACAGCAAAGCATTCATAGATGAGTACTGCATGGATGAAAACTTCCTTAAAAACTTTAAAACTGTGGAAGGAGGTTCAAAGGTCTATCACCATTTGGGCTATATCCTGACCACAGGTGCCAACTGGGCAAAACCCATCGGTAAATTCACGTTGACCATAGACCGCGAGCCCAATACCGTGATTTCGCTTTGTTGGGACAAATCCTTGCGCAAAGTAGGGCCGAACCGCTTCCAAGCAGTCAAAGAAAATTTCCTGCCGAAAAAAGACTTGGACATTATTTTCGTTTACGAAAAACCCTAAGCGGCATACATATAGTGGATTAACTAAATCAGGACAAGGCGAGGCAACGCCGTACCGGTTTAAAGTTAATCCACTATAAAAGGTCGTCTGAAACCTTGTTTTAGGGTTTCAGACGACCTTTTGCTACAATAAGGCTTTTCCGTTTTGCAAGGCATTCCCATGAGCAAATCCGCCGTTTCCCCGATGATGCAGCAGTATCTCGCCATCAAATCGCAGTACGCCGACAAGCTGGTGTTTTACCGCATGGGCGATTTTTACGAGCTGTTTTTGGATGACGCAGTGGAAGCGGCGAAGCTGTTGGACATCACCCTGACCACGCGCGGGCAGATGGACGGCGTGCCGATTAAGATGGCGGGCGTGCCGTTTCACGCGGCGGAGCAGTATCTGGCGCGGCTGGTGAAGATGGGCAAAAGCGTGGCAGTGTGCGAGCAGGTGGGCGAAGTCGGCGCGGGCAAAGGGCCGGTGGAGCGCAAAGTCGTGCGCATCGTTACACCCGGCACGCTGACCGACGCGGCGTTTTTGGAAGACAAGGAAACCAACCGCATCGCGGCGGTGAACGCGGATAAAAAACACATCGCCATCGCGTGGGCATCTTTGCAAAGCGGCGAATTCAAAACCAAGCTGACGACGGCGGACAAGCTCGCCGACGAGCTGGCGCGTTTGCAGGCGGCGGAAATCCTGTTGCCCGAAGGCAAAAGCCTGCCTGATGGTTTTCAGACGACCTCCGCCAACATTACGCGCCTGAACTCATGGCAGTTTGCCGCCGACGCGGGCGCGAAATTATTGACCGAATATTTTGGCTGCCAAGACCTGCACGGCTTCGGTTTGGACGGCAAGGAACACGAAGCCGCCGTCGGCGCGGCGGGCGCGCTGTTGAACTACATCCGCCTGACGCAAAACCTGATGCCGCAACACTTAGACGGCATTTCGCTCGAAACCGACAGCCAATATATCGGCATGGACGCCGCCACGCGCCGCAATCTCGAAATCACGCAAACCCTCTCCGGTAAAAAATCGCCGACCCTGTTTTCCATACTCGACGGCTGCGCCACCCACATGGGCAGCCGCCTCTTGGCACTCTGGCTGCACCACCCCTTACGCAGCCGCGCCCACATCCGCGCCCGCCAAGAAGCCGTTGCCGCGCTGGGTTCGCAATACGAAACCCTGCAAGGCCGTCTGAAAAACATCGCGGACATCGAACGCATCTCCGCCCGCATCGCCGTCGGCAACGCCCGCCCGCGCGACCTCGCTGCCCTGCGCGACAGCCTGTTTGCCCTATCCGAAATCGAATTGTCCGCCGAGGGCAGCAGTCTCTTAGAAACCCTCAAAGCCGTTTTCCCCGAAACCCTGTCCGTCGCCGAAACCCTCAAAGCCGCCGTGATGCCCGAACCCGCCGTCTGGCTCAAAGACGGCGGCGTCATCAACCAAGGCTATTCGGCAGAACTCGACGAGTTGCGCCACATCCAAAACCACGGCGACGAATTCCTGCTCGACCTCGAAGCGCGCGAACGCGAACGCACCGGCCTCTCCACCCTCAAAGTCGAGTTCAACCGCGTTCACGGCTTCTACATCGAGCTATCCAAAGTCCAAGCCGAACAAGCCCCCGCCGACTACCAACGCCGCCAGACCCTGAAAAACGCCGAACGCTTCATCACCCCCGAACTCAAAACCTTCGAAGACAAAGTCTTGACCGCGCAAGAGCAGGCATTGGCATTGGAAAAACGCCTGTTTGAAGCCCTCCTCAAAGACATTCAGACGACCCTTCCTCAGCTTCAAAAAGCCGCCAAAGCCGCCGCCGCCCTCGACGTACTCTCCACCTTCGCCGCCACCGCCGCCGAACGCGGCTTCGTCTGCCCCGAGTTCGCCGACTACCCCGTCATCCATATCGAAAACGGCCGCCATCCCGTCGTCGAGCAGCAAGTGCGCCACTTCACGGCCAACCACACCCGCCTCGACCACAAACACCGCCTCATGCTCCTGACCGGCCCCAACATGGGCGGCAAATCCACCTACATGCGCCAAGTCGCCCACATCGTCCTCATGGCGCACACCGGCAGCTTCATCCCCGCCGATGCAGCCCAAATCGGACCCATCGACCAAATCTTCACCCGCATCGGTGCCTCCGACGACCTCGCCTCCAACCGCTCCACCTTCATGGTCGAAATGAGCGAAACCGCCTACATCCTCCACCACGCCACCGACCAATCCCTCGTCCTCATGGACGAAGTCGGACGCGGCACCTCCACCTTCGACGGCCTCGCCCTCGCACACGCCATCGCCGAACACCTGCTGCAAAAAAACAAATCCTTCAGCCTCTTCGCCACCCACTATTTCGAGCTTACCAAACTGCCCGAAGCCCACGCGACGGCGGTCAACATGCACCTCTCCGCGCTCGAACAAGGACAAGACATCGTCTTCCTCCACCACATCGAACCCGGCCCCGCCAGCAAAAGCTACGGCATCGCCGTCGCCAAACTCGCCGGCCTGCCCAACCGCGCCCTCAAAGCCGCCCAAAAACATCTGGACGAACTCGAAGCCCAAGCCGCCGCCGTCCGCCCGCAGTTGGACATCTTCAGCACCCTGTCGTCTGAAAACGAATACAGCGGGTTTAGCTCAAACGAAACGGCGGACATTGCCCCCCAAACCGCCGCAAGCCAAGAAAACCACCCCGCCCACCACGCACTCGCCGAAGCCCTAAACCAAATCCGCCCCGACGACCTCACCCCACGCGAAGCCTTAGACGCACTGTACCGCCTCAAGCAGATTGCCGAAGGCGGGGAATAAACGCGTTGGTTCATTGAAAAAGGTCGTCTGAAAAACCTTGTTTCGGGTTTTCAGACGACCTTTCGTTTGCCTGCCGATTAATATAGTGGATTAACTAAATCAGGACAAGGCGACGAAGCCGCAGACAGTACAGATAGTACGGCAAAAAGTTAATCCGCTGTATCACACGGCTTGCGGGCTGGCTTCAATGTCGTGCAGGCTGCGGTAGCAGGGGTCGAGCTGGTTGGCGATGAGGGTGAGCTGCCGGTGGAGGATGTGGCTTTGACGTTCGTCGCCTGCTTCTGTTTGTAAGGCTTCCAAGTCGGTTCGGATTTGGGAGAGGGTCGTCTGAAAATCTTGTTCGCTTGTTTGCGGGAGGCGTTCGAGCAGGTCGGCGATGCGGTAGCCGCTTTGGTAGAACTTGCGGACGAAGTCGGGGCTGCACGCGCCGTCCATTTCGCTGCGGTATGCACCGAGTGCGGAGATGTAGCCGGTCAGGGCGTAGCTGGTTTTGAGGAGGGTGAAGCCGCTTTGCAGGTTGTTGCCGTATTTTTTAGGTTCGCTGCTCATGTCGGAGAGGGTGCTGCTGAGGGTGGCGGTGCGTTCGTGGGCTTGGCGGCGGACGGTGCGGTATTCGACGTCGTCGGCGATGCCGTATTGGAGCTGGTCGAGGATTTTTCTGAGGTAGGCGCCGTTGCCGCCGACGGTTTGGGCGGCGGTTTTTTCGAGGGTGAGGTAACGCCAGTCCGGCCAGAGGTAGGTGACGGCTGCCCACGCGAGGACGGAGCCGACGATGGTGTCGATGATGCGGACGGGCATGGCGGCATAGACGTCCAGCCCGGCGAGAGAGAAGCTGGTGAGGGCTTGGATGGTGATGAAGAAGGTGGAGAAGCTGTATTTGTAGCTTCGGGTCATGAAAAACAGGGTGGTGCTGGCGATGACTATCCAGAGTTTGGTTTCGACGGAAGGGGTGAAATAAGGCACGAGGGAGCCGACGATGACGCCGAGGATGGTGCCGGCGATGCGTTGGTACACGCGGCTTTTAGTGGCGGTGTAGTTGGGTTGGCAGACGAAGAGTGCGGTCAGGAGTATCCAGTAGCCGAGGTTGAGATGGAGGATTTCGACGATGGTGCAGGAGGCGGCAACGAGGATGGAGAGGCGCGTGGCGTGGCGGAACACGCCGGACTCGAAGTTGAGCTGGCTGCGGACGGTCTGCCAGACGTTTTTCAGGCTGCTGTTTTCGAGGGCGGCGATGCGGGTGTCGCTGCTGTTGTCGTTTTCGGCGGGGGAGTCGCTGTGTTGGAGTTGGCGCAGTTGGTGGTCGACGCTGCCGAGGTTGTCGAGCAGGCGGCGGATGTGGTGGATGTTGCGGCTTTCGGGGTGGTCGTCGGTGTAGTGGGCGAGGGATTGGCGGCAGCCTTCCATCGCGCGTCCGAGGCGTTTGCTGTATGTGTAGTCTTTGCCGTTCCTCAGGGCGGCGGCAACGTTGCGGCACGCCTGCCCCTGCATTTCGAGCAGGCGGCGGATGCGGAAGATGAGGTCGGTGTTTTTGAGGGTGTCGGTCAGCTCGGTATAGTCGGCGTGGGCGGAGCTGACGCGTTCGTGTATGTCTTGGGCGGTGAAGTAGTAGCGCAGCATTTTGGCGGTGCGCGGGTGGCGGTGTTTGCCGCGCAGGCGGTAAAACAGGGCGGCGCGACATTGGTTGAAGGCGCTGATGACGCCGGTGTTGCTCATGGCGAGGTCGATTTGGCGGTTGCCGAGCCAAGCGGCTTCGTCGGGATCGAAAAAGTCGGCTTTGGCGTCAAAATACCCGCCGAGCGCTTCGTAGGCGTTGGCGACGCTTTCTTGAACGGGGCGGTGCGGGAGGATGATTTGGAAAACGAGTGTGCAGGTGCTGTATAACACGGTCCCGAGCAGAATCATGACGGGATTGGTCAGCCAGAAGGTTTCGGGGGTGTAGGTGAGCGTGGTGTAGGTGGCGACGGCAAGTGCGCCGAACGCGAAGGTGCGGTATTTCAGCCCGACCGCGCCCAAAATGGTAAAGCCGAACGTCATCAGGGTCATGGCGAGGATGAAGGGCAGACCTGTGCCGAGCGTGCTTTGGGCGACGAGCGACGAGAGGGTGAACAGGGCGACGGTGATGATGATGTTTTTCAGACGACCTGTCAGGCGGTTGTCCAAATCGACGAGGCCGCCCGCGATGATGCCGAGCACGAAGGGCATGGCGAGCTTGGGCGTGCCAAACCGCCAGACGAGGGTCGCGGCGATAAAGACGCTGGCGAAGACGGGCAGCGAGGTGATGATGAGGGGTTTGAGCGGCGGGAGTTTCATCGTGTAGGGCGCAGCTTTAAATGGGAATGGTTTGATTATTATGAATGAAATGAAACGGTATTCTAACAGGATTTTGGAGCGGGACGGAGGCTGCGGAGTCGTCTGAAAACCTGCCCGACAGCGTCCCTGCGAAACGGATATGACCGACCTGCCTATCTGTCCTCAAGAAAAAGGAACGAGATTGCCGCGCATGAAAAAGGTCGTCTGAAAACCCTAAAGTGTGGTTTTCAGACGACCTTTTCTTTTTCGTCGGCGTTATTGCGTTTGCTCGGCTTTCTGTTTTTCCGCTTCTTCGATTTTGCGGTCGTTTTCGTAATCCGAACGGAAGAGCCTGTCGAAACGGATGGTGTATTTCAACTCGCCGCCGTATGAACGGCTGCCGACGCGGGCAACGGCTTGGATGGCGCGGGTGAGCTGGTACACGAGCTTGACCGACTGTTCGGCACTGGAAAGACCGTATTCGTAACCTGCGTAGAGGTTGTTGGTGAACTGCTTGCCGACGGTCAGCACTTGTTCGGCGGGGTTGAGTTCGCCGGTTTGGGCGTTGCGGCTGCGTTGGCTGGTGATGCCCAAATCGTCCACCAGTCCGAGCCTGTCGTTGACTTGTCCGGCAAGGAGCGCGCCTGCCGCTGCGGAAAGGGCGGCATTGTCGCCGTCGCTGCCGCTGCTGGCGCGGTTGAGGATGAGCCAAGAGAGCTTGTCTTTTTCGCTCATCGCCTCTTTGGCAACGAGGGTCACGCGCGGATTGGAGAGGCTGCCGAGGACTTCGACGCCCGCACCGACGGGGGAAAGGCGGCGTTCGGCGCGGATATTCAGGTTGGGATTGTTGAGCGGGCCGACGAAAGAAACCGTACCTTTGGTGATGTCGAGGTCTTGTCCGTAGGCTTTGTAACGGCCTTTAACGACTTTAACCGTACCGACGCCTTGGATGGCTTCGCCCGGGCGGGAAGTGATGGTCAGCTTGCCGCCTATGGTGATGTCTGCGCCATAACCGACGAAACGGATGTTGTCGTTGAGGTTGAGCGTCAGGTTGAGGCTGATAGGCGTTACGGCGGCGGTTTGTTTTTTCTCTTCGCCCAACACGACGACATCGTCGTCCAACGAGGGCATGGAGGATTTTTGCGAACCGAACATACCGTAGTCGCTGCCCAATGTACCGTTGAGGATGAAGCCCCTGGCCTGGTTGTATTGCACTTTCGCGCTGCCGGAGAGGCGCAGGCGGCGGTTCGGACGGGAGAGGGTGTCGTATTTGTCGAAGACGACATCTACGTCAACGTCCGGATCGGCGTTGGCAAGGTTGACGGAGCCTTTCAGCTCGAGCGTACCGCCTTTGTGGAACTTGAGGCTGTCGATAATCCAGCGTTGTCCCTGCAAATGGGAACGTAAAACGCCGTTGTCGAGGATGAGGCCTTGGGTTTGGTTGCGGTAGTAGAGGTTTTCGCCGTTGAGCGTACCGGAAAGCTGGGGATCGCCGACGCGTCCGCCAAGGCTGACGGCGGCATTCAGACGACCTTTGACGGTTTGTCCGACGGGCAGGAAGTTGCGGAAGACTTCGAGGTCGGCGACGTTGAGGTTGAGTTTGCCGCTCAAAGGCGCGGTGTCCATGCTGGCGCCCTGTCCGATGTTGACCGTACCGTCAGCAGCGCCGTAATTGCTGGTGCCGTTCAAGGTGGCGGCGACGGTAGGTGCGCCGACGCGCCCGCCTATGGTGGCGGCGGCATTCAGACGACCCGTAATGCCTTGCGCGGTAGCGGGCAGGAAGGTTTTGATGGCACCCAAGTCGGGGACGTTGAGGTTGATTTTGCCGCTTATGGGCGCGTTGGCGATTTTGTTGCCGAACTGCTGGCTGATGCCCAGATTGGCGTTGACGCTGCCGAAACGGGTGCTGCCGTCAAGTGTACTGTCGATGCGGCCGTTTTGGAAACGGGTGCGCAGGGAGAGAGCGCTCAAACCCAAAGGCATCTGTTTTTTCGGGTCTTTGTTCGGCAGGATGATGTCGCCGCTTTGGCGGTTAATGTTGAGGTAGCCGCGGGCGTTTTGACTGTACGCCAAATCCCAATCGCCGCCGAGTACCAAGTTGTGTTCGACGGGGATTTTGACGAAGTTTTGCAGCTCGGTGATGTGCAGGCTTTGCGCACTGCCCTTGCTGGTGATGCCGGCTTTTTTGTCCCAAACGAAGTTTTGCAGGTTGAGGCTGCCGCCCATCGCGCTCCAACGCGCCGCGCTCATGGAAACACGCTCCGCACCTGCTTCGAGGTTCATGCGGTTTTGAAGTTTGAGGTTGAACGCGCCGCCGATGTCGAGCGTATCCACGCTGCCTTTCCACTGATTGAAGTCTTTGTTCAGACCGCCTGCTGCGTTGATTTCGAGTTTGTAAGGTTTGCCGTCCAACGCCATGCTGCTGCTGCCGTGTATGCGGTGTTGCGCGCCCGTGCCGTTGAGGGACAGATTGACCGCATCAATGACGGTCGCGCCGCCGGAAAGGGCGATGTGGCTGCCTTTGATGTCGGCGGCAAGCGGACGGTTGATGTCGGGCGTGCCTTTGAGTTTGAAGTCAATCATACGGATGTTGACGGCTTCGCCGACACGCAGTGCGCGCGCTTCGCCGGAGAGGTCGGCTTCGTAGGTTTTCAGCCCGCCTTTGAGGTCGCCTGAAATGTAGCCGCGCGTATTGAGCAGCCCGCCCAGTCCGAAACCGAAACGGGAAAGGTCGGGAGCGGTGATGTCGATGTTGAGACGGTCGCCTTTTTTACCGAAGCTGCCGTTGGTTTTGACGATATTGTTGCCCAAACGCAAATCAGTCAGCGCGCGCGGAAGATGTCCGGATTCGTAAACGACGTCGGCTTTACCGCTGAGGGGAACATTATTTAACGTACTCGGCGCAAACTGCATTTTGCCGGCGAATTTTTCTTTCGCCAGTTCGCCTGAGAGATTGATGGTGCCGTTGACGCTGCCGGCGGGCAGTTTTGAGTCGAGACGGGACGGATTGAACGCCTTGCTGGAAACATCGAGCTTGAGCAGGCGGTCTTTGAAGAGTTCGAGCGAACCTTGCGCCGTCAGTTCGCCACCGTTTTGCGGTGCGATGCGGACGCGGTCGAGTTTGAGGGTGCGCTGCCCATGTTGTCTGTCGGTAACGAAGGACAGCAGGCCGGAGAGTTGCGCGCTGCCGCTTTCAAGATTCCAGTCGATAGCGGGCGAGGCGGTTTCGCCTTTGACGCCGATAAATCCGTTCCACTGACCGGCAACATTGGTGCGGACGAGGTCGTCTGAAACGAGGTTGTTCACATTAATCTTGAGCGCCAGCGCGTTTTTCACCGTATCGACCGTACCGGCGACATTGAACGAACCTTCCTCCAGCAGCCCGATTTCAGACTCTTGGACGGTTACCACGCCGTTGTCGTTGATGGTGAAGTCCGCCAGAATGTTGCGCACCGGAATGGATTTTGCATCGGCAAAACCAGCCGCCTTGTTTTCCAAGTCGAGCGAGCCGTCCAGCGCGATACCGTGTGTAAACGAAGGCACGACGGTCGCGTCAAACGTCAGGTTTGCCTTGGGCAGCGACGGCAGGAACGCGGTCGGATTGATGTTGAAACCCTTGATCAGCACCTCGCCGATCATCTTGTCCAACGAAGCAGCAAAAGGATGCACCGTAGATTTCGCCGACAAATGCACATCGTCGCCGTCCAGCAGGATTTCAGTCTGCACGTCCTGCAAGCTGCCCCACAGACGCGCCTTACCCTCTATCGTCTCACCTTCCAGCTCGCCCTTCGTCTGAATCGTCGTATTGAGCGCAAACGGCTTCTCCAGCCCGACCACCGCCGAACCCGTCGAATTGCTCCACGGCGTATCGAGGGTTTTCAAATCCAAGCGGTGTTCTTTCTGATCGTAATGGTATGCCGCATTCAGATGGTCGAGATAGGCCGTCTGCTTATCAAAATTTTTGCCCACACTGAGCCTGCCCGTCTCAAAACGGTCGATAAACACCAACACAGGCAAATCAATGCTCTCAGGCAGCCCTTTGGACGGCTTTTTCTCTTTCGGCGGCGTCGGCTTCGGCACGACCGCAATATCGCCCGCTACAATTTCAGTAATGTGCAGGCTGCGCTGAAACAGCTCGGACGGCTTCCAATCAAAACGGAACGCGCTGATTTTCACATCCGCCCCATCCGTTTCAATCATCCACTTATCGCCGTGAAAACCCTTAACCAGCGTACCTTCCAGCGTTTCCGACGCAATCTTCACGCCAAACCACGACGGAATCTTGTACAAACCGAAACGCAAACCCGATTCCGTCCCCACCAGCCAGCCGATAAAGCCCGCCAGCGCGCACACCAACACAACCAACGTCAGCAACAGACCCCGCAACCAGCGCCTCTTGCGCTTGGGCGGGGTGGGTTGTGTTTCAGACGACGTAGGCACACTGTTTGGCGTTTCTTGGGTTTCTTGGACTGCTGTTTCGGACATCTTGGCTTTCTTGTATGACTTAACGGCTTCTCAGGACTCCGCCGCACCCGACGGAATCGGCTTTTCAGACGACCCCATATCAGGACAGGCCGTCTGAAAAAGGATAATCATATCCCATTGCGGCGAATTGTGCTTGGGAAAGACAGCATTTCAGGCTTCAGACAACCCCATATGCCCGAATGTCATGCCCGAAGCGGTAAAAATGTCAACAAATGCAAAAAGGTCGTCTGAAAAGACTGCGGGAGTTTAGCCCCGCATTTTCAGACGACCTCTGCGTATTTCAATAACCCAACGCAAATCAATGAAAAGAAATACGTCGGGTTTTGCCTCAAGTTGCGGCTTACCTGCCCGACAATACCGCCGCACCTGCTTTCGCGACACTTTCGTCTTCATCGACCGAGCCGCCGCTCACGCCGACACTGCCAACGATAACGCCGTTTTTATCCACCAGCAGCACACCGCCGGGAAAAATCACCAAACCGTCGTTGGTCACCTCAATGCCGTAAAGCTCACCGCCCGGCTGCGAAGCCTTGCCCAAATCGCGGGTGGACATATTGAAATAGCGTGCCGTTTTCGCCTTTTTCTGCGCAATATCAATGCTGCCGATAAACGCATCGTCCATACGCGCAAATGCCTTCAAATTACCGCCTGCGTCCATGACCGCGATATTCATCGGCACCTTGATTTCACGCGCCTTTTTCATCGAAGCCTGCACCACCGCCTGCGCCTGAGCCGTCGTCAAATCGCCCGGCAGCGTTTTGGTCAAACCCGCCGAAAATGCCGGCGCACCCAATGCCAAAGTACACAACAATGCAACTGATTTTATGCCGCGCATAACTGTCTCCTTGTATTGAATCAATGAAAGGTACTGCACTTTTGATTGTATGCCTGTCGGCGGGAAGAATAAAGGTCGTCTGAAAAACTCTGTAATAGGTTTTTCAGACGACCTCGGGTGGGTTTTGGTTTGGTAGTTTCAGTAGCAACTGTATTTTTGACCCCGTCAGGCAAAAATACCAAAACTCAAATCAAGCCGTTCGGATACTATTTCGGCAAAATGATCACGCATTCAGGCATTCAATATCGTCAGTAGTCGGTATACATTGTAGAGTGGGCTTTGCCCACGATAATGTTGGGTAAAAGAGGTCGTCTGAAATTTTGAGTTTGATTCGTGGGCAAAGCCCACGCTACGGGTTTCTATTCTCTCTTGCTACGGTTTTGCCGTAGGTAGGATTCTCGAATCCGACGGCTATTTGAGATGGCAGCGGCTGTTGTCGGATATAAGCTTCCAACCTGCGGCCGGCTACGGTTTGCCCAGCATTATTTGCAACGCATCATCGTCCGCGTCCGCCAAACTTTTTTGCCTGAGCCATCCGTAGAGTAATCACGGAATCTTTGCGTCAGCACGCCTCGGTTTAACGAAAACTCAAAATTATCGTTATAAATCTGCGTACCTTGCTCCGGCTCCTCTTCCCGAACGCGTGCC
Organism: Neisseria sp. GT4A_CT1; assembly: GCF_000227275.1. Classification (NCBI taxonomy): domain Bacteria; kingdom Pseudomonadati; phylum Pseudomonadota; class Betaproteobacteria; order Neisseriales; family Neisseriaceae; genus Neisseria; species Neisseria sp. GT4A_CT1. The sequence continues at coordinate 32,364 of NZ_JH164968.1, read as the reverse complement.
GTACCTGCGATTTTATCGGGCGAATAAATTCGATAATTCAGTTTCGTATATTTCGCACCCCATTCCCAGCCATTTAATTCAATTGATTTTTTACCTATTTCAATATAAAAGCCGCTATCTTCCGACACATCGACATTATCCACAGCAGCATTACGCTCTTTCTCATTTGCAGCATAACCCATGGCACATAAAGCCCTTACATGTTTGGGCGATACCTTCCCTTCATAATGCCCGGCCCATTTGCCTTGAAACGCTTGCGGAATATCTTGGGCAGCGGCTTGGAATCCAAGAAGGAGCAAACCGGCGGTCAGAACAGATTTTAAAGTGAGCGACATTATATTATTTTATAGTGGATTAACTTTAAATCAGGACAAGGCGACGAAGCCGCAGACAGTACAGATAGTACGGCAAGGCGAGGCAACGCCGTACTGGTTTAAAGTTAATCCACTATACCTTTCAAGAAAAAGTGGTTAAACCAATATGAATAATAATACAGGAAATGGAAAGAATATAAAAAGGTCGTCTGAAAACCATAAGACAGGTTTTCAGACGACCTCAGATGGGCTTTGGGTTTCAAACACCGTATGCCTACGGTTTCAGCAGGTCGGATTCGCCAATTTGAAACTTACCCTTACCCCTGCTGCTGGATGATATGCACGTCTCGCTGCGGGAAAGGAATATTGATATTGGCGGTGCGCAGGTTTTCCACCACCTGCTCGTTCAATCCGAAGCGGAACGCACCCAAATCAGCTTCGTTCGTCCACGCCCAAAGCGTGATTTCGATGGCACTGTCGGCCAAGTTGGTAATATATGTTACTGCCTCTTTGCCTTGGGTCTGTACGCACAAAGGATGCTCGGTGGCGGCTTTCAAAACGGCGGCTTTGGCGGCCTTCAAATCACAGGCGTAATCGACGCCGACCACCACCTGCACGCGGCACAGCGGCATGGAAGAACGATTCACGATGCTGTTGCTCATAACGACGCTGTTGGGCAGGATGATTTCTTCGTTATCCGGCGTACTCAGCGCAGTCTGCACCATTTTAATTTCGCTCACCGTGCCTTCGAAGCCGTTGACCTTGATGTAGTCGCCGACTTTAAACGGACGGAACAGAATAATCAACGCGCCGGCGGCAAAGTTCGACAGTTGGTCTTTCAGCGACAAAGCCACCGCCAAGCCCGCGCCACCGATTAAGGCAGTAACCGACGTGGTCGGAATGCCCAACTTGCCCAGCGCGGCAATAATAATCAGGATTAACAGGCCGACATTAGCCACATTGCCGAGGAAGCTCACCAGCGTTCTGTCCACTTTGGCGCGGGTCAGCGCAGCTTTCATCAAAATAACAAGGCGGGAAGCTATCCATCTACCGACAAAGAAAATCGCCAACGCCGCAACGAGATTGGTACCGAATGCCATGCCGGTTTCAACGAGACGCTCCCAGCCTGAGAATGAAGAGAGGTTTTCAAGATCGAAATTCATGATTTTTATTTCTGGTTAAAGGATGGTTGGAAATTTAGATATTAATTGGTTTTGCGGCAAGCCTGTCTATATTTCAGACGACCTTAAAACCGCGTACCTAAGTCGTATTGAATCCATAAAGGGGACCGCGCCCGTGATTGTATGCCTGTCAGCGGGAAGAATAAAGGTCGTCTGAAAAACTCTGTAACGGGTTTTTCAGACGACCTTGGATGGGTTTTGGGTTTCAACAACCGCGTGCATGCGTACCGCACACACCCTACACCCGATGCCCGGTTTCAGTAGGTCAGATTCTCGAATCTGACGGCTTTTGAGATGGCAGGCTTTTGTCGGATACAAGTATCCGACCTTGTATATCGAAACACCCGTATCATAGCAACAAACCGCCCGCCGCCACCCGCATCCGACCAAGGCAAACAACCGTTGCGTAGCTCAGGGAGCGGCCGGGCAACCCATCGACACAACCGGACAGTTGCCAGACAACACAACCGAATGCAAGGCAGGTTTATGATGAGTACCCAATACAACTGTGCAGGCATCGACATCGCCAAACGAAACTTCGTCATCGCCGTTTCGTCTTTGTCTAAAACCAAAACCAAAACCGAAACCAACAACCCCAAAGGTATCGCCCATACTATCGAATACCTTAAAAAACACAACGTCGCCCTCGTCGTCATGGAAAGCACCGGCGGTCTCGAAATTCCCGCCGCCAAAGCCATCCACCGCGCAGGCATAGCCGTGATCATCGCCAACCCGCGTCAG
>NZ_JH164968.1:20602-28689 GCF_000227275.1 Neisseria sp. GT4A_CT1 | reverse complement strand
CCTTGCAGTGGGGCGTTGATGGCGGCGCGTTCGGCTCCGGCGCGGGCGTTGGCGTTTTTGTTGCGGATGTCGGGCAGGTAGAGGCGGCGGCCGAACAGGGTTTCGACGTAGCCTTGGGCGGCGGCTTGTTCTTTGGTGCGCTGCATGTATTCGGCGACGCCGGGGTAGCGGGCGAAGTAGCGGTCGATGAAGGTTTTGGCGGACAGGTTGTCTATGCCCAGCGATTTGGCGAGGCCGTATTGGCCCATGCCGTAAATCAGGCCGAAGTTGATGGTTTTGGCGTAGCGGCGTTGTTCGGACGAGACGTTTTCGGGGGCGATGCCGAATACTTCGGCGGCGGTGCGGCGGTGTACGTCTTCGCCGTTTTGGAACGCGGCGATGAGGGTTTTATCGCCGGAGAGGTGCGCCATGATGCGCAATTCGATTTGGGAATAGTCGGCGGAAACGATGACGCTGCCTTGCGGTGCGGTGAAGGCGCGGCGCACGCGGCGGCCTTCGGCGGTGCGGATGGGGATGTTTTGCAGGTTGGGGTTGTTGCTGGCGAGGCGGCCGGTAATGGCGACGGCTTGGGCGTAGGTGGTATGCACGCGGCCGTCTTTGGGGGAAATCATTTCGGGCAGTTTGTCGGTGTAGGTGGATTTGAGTTTTGCCAGGCTGCGGTTTTGCAGGATGATTTTGGGCAGGGGGTAGTCGGGCGCGAGCTGTTCGAGCACGGCTTCGTTGGTGGAAATGCCGCCTTTGGCGGTTTTTTTCAGGCCTTTGGTGGGGATGCCCATTTTGTCGAACAGGATTTCTTGCAGCTGTTTAGGCGAGTTGAGGTTGAACGGCTGGCCTGCAGCGGCGTAGGCTTCTTGTTCGAGCTTCATCAGCTCGGCGCCGAGTTCTGCGCTTTGGCGGACGAGTTCGGCGCGGTCGATTTGCACGCCGTTGCGTTCCATTTCAAACAATACCTGCGCGACGGGCAGCTCCATTTTTTCATACATTTCAAGCTGTTTGGCATCCATCTGCGCGCGCAGGTGCGCTTCGAGGCGCAGGGCGAAATCGGCGTCTTGGGCGGCGTATTCGGTCGCCTGCCCGATGGCGACGTCGGCAAAACCGATTTGTTTCGCGCCTTTGCCGCACAGTGATTCGTAGGTAATGGTTTCCAATCCCAACCAGCGTTCGGACAATTCGTCCAAGCCGTGTCCGAGATGGCTCTCGATGATGTAGGAAGCGAGCATGGCGTCGCCGGCAATGCCGTTCAGGGCGATGCCGTAGTTGGCGAAAACGTGTTGGTCGTATTTGAGGTTTTGCCCGATTTTTTTCAGGGCGGGGTTTTCCAAATACGGTTTCAGACGGCCTAATACGTCTTGCAAATCAATCTGTTCGGGCGCGGCGGTCAGGCTGTGGCCTACGGGGATGTAAACCGCTTCGCCAGCTTGGAACGCGATGCTGATGCCGACCAGCGCGGCGTTCATCGCGTCTAATGACGTGGTTTCCGTGTCGATGCCGATGGTGTCCGCCCGCGACAGTTTGTCCAACAAAGCGGCAAACTGCGCTTCGGTGGTAACGGCCTGATAATCCAGTTTTTCGGGCGCAACGGCTTTTTCAGGTAGCCTTTCAGACGACGTTTCCATGTCCAACGCCGCCTGTTCGCCTATCGTATCGCTGCCGAACAAATCGCCGTCCGCCGCTTCGTGCATACGGCTTTCCGCTTCTTTCAACCAAGTGCGGAAGCCCCAGCGTTTGAAATCGACCGCAAGCTGCGACCATTTCGGCGAAGTGCGGCGCAGGCTTTCGAGGCCGTCTGAAAGCTCCGAGTGCAAGTCCACATCGGTTTTAATCGTCACCAAATCATACGACAACGGCAGTTGGGGCAGCGCGGCTTGCAGGTTTTCGCCGACCTTACCCTTGATTTCCGCAGCGTGCTCCATCACACCGGCCAGCGAGCCGTAGGCTTCCAACCACTTCACCGCCGTTTTCGGGCCGCACTTCTCCACGCCCGGCACATTGTCCACCTTGTCGCCCATCAGCGCGAGATAATCGCGGATTTGGTCGGGGCGCACGCCGAATTTTTCCTTCACACCTTCAATGTCCAGCTTTTCGCCGCTCATCGTGTTCACCAGCGTTACGCGCTCGTTCACCAGCTGCGCCATGTCCTTATCGCCGGTGGACACCACCACATTCCAACCCGCTTCGCCTGCCATTGCCGCCAGCGTGCCGATAACGTCGTCCGCTTCCACTTGCGGAATCACCAGCACCGGCCAGCCCATCAGCCGCACCAAATCCGGCAAGGCTTCCGCCTGCGGGCGCAAATCGTCCGGCATCGGCGGGCGCGTCGCCTTGTAGTCGGGGAACATCTCGTGGCGGAAATTCTTGCCCTTCGCATCAAACACCACCGCGCAATAATCGTGCACATAATCCGCCCGCAGCCGGCGCAACATGTTCAACACGCCATAAAGCGCACCCGTCGGCGCACCGTCAGGCGCGGACAACTGCGCCATCGCGTGATAAGCGCGGTAGAGATAAGAAGAGCCGTCAACGAGGAGGAGAGTGGGTTTGGACATGGTGAACCTGCTTGAAATAAGTGAAAAATAGATGGATGGATTATAAAGGAAAAGCTCGGTTCTCCCCATGTATCCGCAAACGTGTTTCAGCGCATTTTAGGGTTTACAAAAATAAACCATTTCAAATATTGCGCCTTGTCATTTTATCTTGTATATTTGCATACAAATGAATACAAACTAAATCAAACGAATATGAATGCGACAAACCGTATCCCCGTCAGCGTGCGAATTACTCAGGAAGATGCTGATTTTATTGCAGAATTAAAAATCGAGGGCGCGAATACACCGTCTGAAAAAATCCGCGAGCTGCTCAAGCAGGCGCGTTTGGCGCATACGCAGACGCGCGATTACGGTTCCGCGCTGACGGCGCAGGAGCAGTTTTTCCAAGCGGCGAAACATGACGTGCTGCACGCGGAAAAGCAGGCGGGAGCGCATTCGCATATCGTCGCGCGATTGTTTGAGCAGCTGCCCGACTTGGGCGCGACGCTTGCCGCCGACCTGCCCGAAGAAGCCGACCTCGACAGTTTGAAAAAATACGAACGCGAACTGATGTGGCGCATCGTCCGCCTGACCGACAGCATCTTGCAACTCGCCGTAACCGGCAAAGGCGCGGCATACGACGATACCGTGTTGCAACAGCTTGAAAACACTTTGAAACTGGCGAAGATTGTGCAGCAGGCGGGCGAAGTTTGAGGTCGTCTGAAAAAATGGGGCGCATGAAATAGAAGTATTTGTTTGCCGCTATTCCTGTATAGGTTGCCATTCCCGAATATTCCGAAAACGCAAGGTCTGGATTCCCGCCTGCGCGGGAATGACGGACGGTTGATTATCCCCGTGCCAACTTAAATCAAACACATTTTATTGAAAGGAAAATCCAAATGAGCGAAACCCTATCCCGCAGAGTGGGCCGTCTGGTGAGCGGCGGCTTTCATGCCTTGATTGATGCGGCGGAGAACCTTGCGCCCGAAGCAGTAATGAACGAGAGCATCCGCGAAATCGAGCGGGCGGTGGACGAAGTGCGTGCTGAATTGGGCAAAGTGTTGGCGCAGAAACACCTTGCCGCCAAGAAAATGGCGGACGAGAGCAACCGCCACGAAGCCATCGATGCCAACCTGCAAGCCGCCGTAGCCGCGGGGCGCGACGACCTTGCCGAAGCGGGCATCGCCGAACAAATGGACATCGAAGCGCGTCTGCCTGTTTTGGAAAACACCATTGCCGACTGTGCCGCGCAGGAAAAAGAACTTGAAGGCTTTATCGCCGCCTTGCAGGCGAAAAAACGCGAGATGCAGCAGCAGTTGCAAGACTGGCGCGCCGCGCAGCAAAGCGCGGGCGCAGGCAAAGCGGCAGGCGGCAGCGACCTTAACCGCATCGCCCGTGATGCCGAAAAAAGCGGCAACGCTTTCGACCGCGTGATGGGACGTCAGAACGCGGTACACAGCAGCACCGATGCCGCGCAGTTGGCAAAATTGAAGGAATTGGAAGACTTGAGCCGCAACAACCGTATTGCCGAACGATTGGCGGCACTGAAGGCGGGGAAATAAGTTTTCAGACGACCTCCTTTGTCAGAAAGGGTCGTCTGAAAAGAAAAACGCCGCGCGGAGCTTGTCCTTGCGGCGTGTGGCGGAACGGATCAGTAGTCGATGCGTTCGCTGATGATGCGTAAATCCGGCCATGAGAAAACGATATCGTATTCGCGTCCGTTTTTGAAGGCTTCGGCTTTCAATACGGGGCGGCCGCGGCGGTCGTCGGCTTCGATTTCGTGAACTTGGTAGCCGCGTCGTTCGAGAATCCGCATCACTTGTGCGCGTTTTTGCTCGAAAGACGGATCGCTGTAAATTTGGTGTTCGATGTAGTCGTCATCGTAATATTTGCCGTCGCGGTAACGGTAGTCGTCATTACGGTCGTAATCGCGCTCATAGCGGTCATCGTAACGGTCATAACGCTGCTCGTAGCGGTCGGTACGATAGTCGTCATCGTAATAGTCGTAAGGATAGGGAGCGGCACAAGCGGTCAGTGCGATACTGCCTAAGAGTAATACCGGTAAGAGTTTTTTCATGTCGTATCCTTTCGGGACGTGGGGTAAGTAAAGAATGTTCGGGCGCGGATTATAAATCGACGCGTTCTACGAGAATGTTTAAATCGGGATAAGACATCACGATTTTGTATTCCAAGCTGCCTTTGTAGGCCTCAAATTCCAAAACGGGTCTTGCCCAATAGAGGTCGGTGTCGGAATCGTGGACTTCGTAGCCCCTGCTGTGCAGGATGGACAAAGCGCGGTCGTGGTGTTGCGCGAACGCGGGGTCTGTCTCCATGCGGTATTGGGCGTAGTCTTCGTAAAGGTCGAAACCTTCTGCTGCAAGAAAAATGGCGCAAACAGCGGCGACAGGAAGCAGCAGTTTTTTCAAAAGCGGTTTGGACGGCTTTGTATATTGCGACTGAGAATGTTTCATTTCGTTCCCTTTGCGTCTGTTGTCGGTATAGACATTTAAACACGCAGGACTTAGGGAAAAGTTAGGAGCGTTTTCAGACGACCTTTCTTTACGATACGCACAGGTCGTCTGAAAAATAGGGGAATTTCATGATTTTTGCCATTTTGATCGGCTTGCTAACCGCCGTCTTGCTTTACTTTGTGATGTTTAAGGATTGGGACGAATTTGTCGAATGCGTCGAATTCTATTGCACACCCGACATTATCAGCGCACTGCGGGGGCGGTATTGGGATGACGTATGGGCGGAAACCAAAATCCTGCTGTGGCTGGGCATCAGTTTGGCGGCGGGCGCATCGGCTTATGCCTGGCTCAACTAGAGTCGGCGTTTCAAGGCGGATACCGTCTTTATTGCTGCGAACAGTAAATAATTGAAAGGAATGTCAAAATGAGCAAAAAACACACTTACCGCACCGCGACAACATGGACGGGCAATCTCGGCGAAGGCACTTCGTCCTACACCGCTTATTTGCGCAACTTTACCGTTTCCGCCGAGGGCAAGCCCGACCTGCACGGTTCCGCCGACCCGGCCTTCCGCGGCGATGCGGGCCGCTGGAACCCCGAAGAAATGCTGCTGGCCGCCGTTTCTGCCTGCCACAAACTATGGTACCTGCACCTGTGTGCCGACGCGGGCATCTGCGTTACCGCCTACACCGATCATGCCGAAGCGGTGATGGACGAAGGCGGGAATGGGAGCGCGGGGCGTTTCGTCTCCGCCGTGTTGAAGCCGCGCGTTACCATCGCCGCAGGAAGCGACCGCGCCAAGGCTTTGGAACTGCACCACGAAGCGCACTGCCTGTGTTTCATCGCCAATTCGGTCAACTTTCCAATTGAATGCCGCGCCGAGATTGAGAGCGGAGAGGTCGTCTGAAAATCCAATACCTGTTTGAAATGCAAGAATAAAAAGGAACACGATAATGTGGAATCTAATCAACGCCCCCGAAACGGAAATCTTCGGCATCGCCATCGCGCTGATGGTTTTACTCGGCGTGTTGGAAGTCATCTCCATGCTGGCGGGCGGCATCAGCGACTGGCTGGACAACCTGCTGCCCGACAGCCTGACCGAAACCGCGCACGCCGAAGTCGGGCTGGACGCAGCGGACGCGGGCGTATTCGTCAGGTTTCTGAGCTGGCTGTATGTCGGGCGCGTGCCGGTGTTGATGCTGATGGTGGTGTTCCTTGCCGTGTACGGACTGACGGGCTACCTGTTTCAGACGACCTTTGCCGCCGTGTTCGGCAGCTATCTGAACGGATGGCTGGCGGCAGTCGCCGTGTGGTTCCTTTCGCTGCCACTGGTGCGCCTGACGGCGGGCGGACTGTACAAAATCATGCCCAAAGACGAAACCACCGCCGTTTCGCAGGAAAGCCTAATCGGACGCATCGGTACGGTAGTGCTGGGCGAAGCACGGGCGGGCAGCGCGGCGCAGGTGCGGGTGAAGGATGTGTATGGTCAACAGCATTATGTGATGGCGGAACCGGATTCCGACGAAGTATTGAAACAGGGCGACGCGGTGTTGCTGGTGTCGCTGGAGGGAAATACGTTTAAAGCGATTTTGAACCCGAGCGGGAGCTTGGTGGATTGAGGTCGTCTGAAAAGAGATGTGTAGTCGGATACTTGTATCCGACAAAATGGGTTAATTAAAATAAGGAATAATCTAAATTATGGATTTAAATAATTTATCCCTAAATATTACTATTCAGGATGTTGCTGCTATTGTAGCAATTATTAGTGGCATTTTTGCAGTAATTCGAGTTGCAAATGGTTTTGTTTCTAATAATTTTTTTAGTGTGAGCAAGAAGCGTCTTGAGTATTATGAATTTTCTAAAAAATTTCTAGATGAAATAAAAAAAGAAAAAAATGGGGACGTGGTGTATAAGCATCCATTTTTAATAGAAAAAGGATTCTATGTGTTATCTGGTAAGGAAAACTTATCAGCAACTGAGATATTATACTGTTTGGAACAGAAGAATCCAACTCTATTTTTAAATCATTATCCATCTGTTCGTGGAAAATATTTGAAATATTCAATTAGTGAAAATTTAATTATATTTAAAGGCCGTTATAGGGAATTAAAGAGGAGGAATTATGTAAGAAATATTAATAAATTTATGATTGTTTTTTATGGATTTATGTTATTTTTCTTAATATTTAATATTTTGAATGATAAATTTTTAGTTAAATTTGGTTGGAATTGGTGGCAGGTGGGATTTGTATTGAGCTCAATAGTTATTGTTGTTATAGCAGCTATTGCAACTTTTATGAATGATCTTATCAAGATAGGATTAGCTGAAGAAATGGTCATAGCACAAAAAAATAATATGGAAAGATTGGCTCAGCAAACAACGGATCAAAATGACAGTTCAGAATAAAAATCAGAACGCGGAACAAATCAAGGCGCAAGCAAAAAGAAGGTGGATTTGGATAATGGCAGTTTTCATATTTGTCATTGCCATGCGGGTTTACGGGCATTCCCAATAATGTAAAAGGTCGTCTGAAAACCAATGCAGTGAATATTCGCCAACTGGGCGTAGGGGCAGGTTTCACACCCGCCCACCGTTAATCCGACTGCAACCGAGATTTGAAAAACAGCCTGCGCCCTCCCGAAAAGGCAGGTGTAAAACCCACCGCTACATTCGGTTGCGTTGGGAAAAAAACAGCTTGGTAGCAACTGTATTTTTCACCCCGTCGGGCAAAAATACCAAAACTCAAATCAAGCCGTTCGGATACCGTTTTCGGTGGTACCGTTTTCGGCAAAGTAATCACGCATCCGGGCATTCAATATCGTCAGCAGTTTGCGCATACATGCCGTAACGGCAACCTTATACGGCTTACCCTTGGACAGCAGGCGTTGGTAGAAATCCCGAATAAGCGGTTCAAAACGTGTCGCTACCACGGTAGCCATATACAGTGCCTTACGCACCGCAGACCTTCCGCCGAAGCAGCGGCTTTTGAATTTGGTTTCCCCGCTCTCCCTCGGGTGTGGCGCAATACCGACCAAACTCGCCAGCCGTTTGTGCGACAGCCGTCCCAATTCGGGCAGCATCGCCATCAGCG
>NZ_JH164968.1:0-20100 GCF_000227275.1 Neisseria sp. GT4A_CT1 | reverse complement strand
AATTTCGAGACCGCCGGTGCTTTCCATGACGACGAGGGCGACGTTGTGTTTTTTAAGGTATTCGATAGTATGGGCGATACCTTTGGGGTTGTTGGTTTCGGTTTTGGTTTTGGTTTTAGACAAAGACGAAACGGCGATGACGAAGTTTCGTTTGGCGATGTCGATGCCTGCACAGTTGTATTGGGTACTCATCATAAACCTGCCTTGCATTCGGTTGTGTTGTCTGGCAACTGTCCGGTTGTGTCGATGGGTTGCCCGGCCGCTCCCTGAGCTACGCAACGGTTGTTTGCCTTGGTCGGATGCGGGTGGCGGCGGGCGGTTTGTTGCTATGATACGGGTGTTTCGATATACAAGGTCGGATACTTGTATCCGACAAAAGCCTGCCATCTCAAAAGCCGTCAGATTCGAGAATCTGACCTACCTTTAAAACTGCTATTTTTAACCTTTTCAGACGACCCCAAACCCTAAAAAAACCGTCTGAACCCACGCCCCTCAAGGGTATATCGACAACAAGAAAGGAAAACCCATGAACTTAGTTTCCATCGGCATCATCGCCGGCGTCATACTCGTCGCGCTGTTCGTACTCGGCCTCATCCTCACCCGCCTGTACCGCCGCGCCAGCAAAGAAGTCTCCTTCGTCCGTACCGGCTTCGGCGGCGAAAAAGTCATCATGAACGGCGGTGCGATGGTGCTGCCCGTGCTGCACGAAATCATCCCCGTCAACATGAACACATTGCGTCTTGAAGTGCGCCGCGCGGCGCAGCAGGCGTTGATTACCCGCGACCGGATGCGCGTTGACGTCATGGCGGAATTTTACGTCCGCGTCAAACCCAGCGCCGAGAGCATCGCCACCGCCGCGCAAACGCTGGGTATGAAAACCATGTCGCCCGACGAATTGAAAGACCTCGTTGAAGGTAAATTCGTCGATGCCCTGCGCGCCGTTGCCGCCGAAATGGCGATGGAAGAGCTGCACGAGAAACGTGTTGATTTCGTTCAAAAAGTGCAACAAGTCGTCAGCGAAGACTTGTTTAAAAACGGCCTCGAACTCGAAACCGTCTCCCTGACCGGCCTCGACCAAACCAGCTTTGAGTTTTTCAACCCGCAAAACGCCTTTGACGCGGAAGGTCTGACCAAACTGACCGAAACCATCGAAGGCCGCCGCAAAAAACGCAACGAAATCGAACAAGATACCGATTTGGCGATTAAAACCAAAAACCTCGAAGCCGAGCAGCAACGCCTGAAAATCTCGCGCGAAGAAGAATACGCCAAACTCGAACAAGAACGCGAAATCGCCGTGCGCCGCGCCGAACAGGAAGCCAGCATCGCCGAGCAGGAAGCGCAGAAAAAACGCGAGGCGGAAGAAGCCAAAATCGCCGCCGAGCGCGAAGTGGATTTGAAACGCATCGCCGCCGAACGCGACATTAAAAACGAAGACATCCGCAAAGCCCAAGCCGTCGAGCAGGCGGAGGTCGAACGCCGCAAAGCCATCGAGCTTGCCGAACAAGACCGCGCCATCGCCGTTGCCGAGAAATCGCGTGCAGAATCCGAAGCCAAAGCCGAGGCCGACAAAGCCCGCGCCGCCGCCGTGCGTGAAGAAGAGAGCGTGATTACCGTACGCGAAACCGAACGCGCCGAACGTGCCAAAGCGGTTGAACTGATTGCCGCCGAAGAAGCCGCGCAAAAAGACGCGATTTCGCTCACCGTCGCCGCCGAAGCTGAGAAACAGGCCGCACAAGACCGCGCCGAAGCCGTGCGCATCGCCGCCGAAGCCGAAGCTGAGAAACAACGCCTGCAAGCCAAAGGTGAAGCCGATGCCAAAGTCCTGCTGGCACAAGCGCAAGAGCAGCAATACAAAGTCGATGCCGAAGGTACCCGTGCCGTCAACGAAGCCGCCAACGTCCTGAGCGTCGAGCAAGTCGAAATGCAAGTGCGCCTCGCCCTGTTGAAACACCTGCCCGACATCATCCGCGAATCCGTGCGTCCGATGGAAAACATCGACGACATCAAGATTCTGCAAGTCAACGGCTTGGGCGGATTCAGCGGCGCTGCCAACGGCTCCGAAGGCGTGTCGGACGGTCAAACCACACAAGCCAGCCTCGCCGACCAAATGGTCAACAGCGCCCTGCGCTACCGCAGCCAAGCCCCGCTGGTTGACGGCCTCTTGAAAGAATTGGGCCTGAACGGCGGCGACATCAACGGTCTGACGCAAGGGCTGGATAAAGGCATCGGCAAGGAATAAGCTGCACTGTAAAGAAGGTTTAAAAGCAAAGGTCGTCTGAAAACCTGTTTTCAGACGACCTTTTATCTTTTCCGGCAAACCTAACTTACCCTCTGCGCAATACGGCGTTGTTGACGTATTTTTGGATGCCGGTGGCGATGGCATCGGCGCATTGGCGGCGGAAGGAGTCGCTGCCGAGCAGCCGCTCTTCGGTCGGGTTGGACAGGAAGGCGGTTTCAACGAGGATGGAAGGGATGTCGGGCGCGCGCAGGACGGCGAAGTTGGCTTCGTCAACGCGACCTTTGTGGAGTTGGTTGAGTTTGCCCAATTCGGTCAGGACGGAATGTCCGAGCTTGCGGCTGTCGCGCATGGTGGCGGTTTGGGTCATGTCGAGAATGGCGTTATCGACGCTGCGGTTGCCGCTTTTGGCAACGCCGCCGATGGCGTCGGCGTTGTTTTGGGTTTGGGCGAGGAATTTGGCGGCGGAGCTGGTCGCACCTTTGGTGTTGAGCATATACACGCCGGTACCGCGCGCGGACGGGCTGGTGAAGGCGTCCGCGTGGATGGAGACGAACACGTCGGCATTACGGGCGCGGGCTTTGGCGACGCGCACGCCCAACGGGATGAAGATGTCTTCGTTGCGGGTCATGTAAACGGTGTAGCCTATGCTTTCAAGGCGGTTTTTGGCTTCGCGGGCGATGGAGAGGACGACGTTTTTCTCTTTCAAGCCGCTCGGACCGATGGCACCGGGGTCTTCGCCGCCGTGACCGGGGTCTATCATAATGACGGGACGGCGTCCACCGCGGTTGGAGCGCGGAGGCGTGTCTTGGGCAATGTTCGTGCGTTCGGCAGGACGTTGCGTTTGCATGCGTTTTGGCGGGTTGCCGTTGAGCAGCGCCATCATCGGGTCGTTGGCATCGACGCCGTGCGGATAAAGGTCGATCACGAGGCGGTTTTTAAAGCCGCCGACAGGGGCAAGCGAGAAGACTTGCGGATGGGCGTTTTGCTTGAGGTCGATCACGACGCGCACGGTCGTCGGGGTGTTTTGTCCGGCGCGGATGCTGCGGATATAGGGGTCGTCGGGCAGGACTTTGCCGGAAATGCCTTGCAGGACGCTGTTGATGTTGGCGTTTTGGATGTCAACGACGAGCCTGCCGGGGTTTTCCAAGGCGAAATGCTGATATTGCAGCGCGCGCGAGCTTTCGATGGTGATACGGGTATAGGCGTGCGAAGGCCAAATACGGGCGGCGACGAATTGGGCTGGCGGCGCGGCTTTGGCGAGGGCGGAGGCAATCGGCGTGAGGGTGAACAACAGTCCGGCAGTTTGGCGGACGACTTGTCTTCGTGTCAGTTTGAATTTAACCATGCTTCTAAACTTTTTTGTCCGTTGGCGGTGTGTGCGGTAGCGGTGCAGGTCCTGCCCTGCGCGGCGTGATTCAGGGATACGGTGATGTCTGCGGGCGGAGTGAACGCGCCACCCTGTTGCGGCCATTCGATGATGCAGACGCTGTCAGGGGAGAACAGGTCGTCCAAACCCGCATCTTCCCATTCTTCGGGCGAGGCAAAGCGGTAAAGGTCGAAATGATGGAGCGTGAACGCTTCCAGCGGATAGGATTCGACGATGGCGTAGGTCGGGCTTTTGACCGCGCCGGTGTGTCCGAGTCCGCGCAGGATGCCGCGCGTGAACGTGGTTTTCCCCGCGCCCAAATCGCCTTGCAGATGGATGACCAATGGCGCGTGCAGCGATTTTGCCCAACTTTCGCCCAGCTCGAGTGTGGACTCTTCGTCGGGAAGCAGGCGGGAAAAGGTTGCGCCCTCGCTCATGAAATCAGCCTTATCGTGTTCTAAAAACCTTAATTATGCTGGATTTACGGGCATTTGCAAACATAAGGGAGGATAAAGTTAGATAAAGATGTTTAATCGGCATCTTTGCCGTCTGCCGTCCAAACGCCGCAGAGGTCGTCTGAAAACGCCGTTTCCACACAACTCAAACCCTTTCAGACGACCTCATCCCTGTTAAGCCTTGCGCCGAACGTGTACAATCCGCCCCATCATACCTAATCCGTACAAACCGCATCATGACTATCAGCAAACAACGCCCCATCGGCGTTTTCGATTCCGGCGTTGGCGGACTGACCAACGTCCGCGCCCTGATGGAACGCCTGCCGATGGAAAACATCATCTACTTCGGCGACACCGCCCGCGTTCCCTACGGCACCAAATCCCGCGCCACCATCGAAACCTTCGCCATGCAGATTGTCGATTTCCTGCTGGAAAACGATGTCAAGGCGCTCGTCATCGCGTGCAACACCATCGCCGCCGTTGCCGGACAAAAAATCCGTCAAAAAGCAGGCAATATGCCCGTATTGGACGTGATTTCTGCCGGCGCGCAGGCCGCTCTGAACACCACGCGCAACAACAAAATCGGCATCATCGCCACCAACACCACCGTCAACAGCAACGCCTACGCCCGCGCCATCCACGCCCAAAACCCCGACACGCTCGTGCGCACGCAGGCGACGCCGCTGCTCGTGCCGCTGGTGGAAGAAGGCTGGCTCGACCACGAAGTGACCCGCCTGACCGTGCGCGAATACCTCAAACCGCTCTTGGTGGACGACATTGACACGCTCGTCCTCGGCTGCACCCACTTCCCGCTGCTCAAGCCCCTAATCGGCAAAGAAGCGCAAAACGTCGCCCTGGTCGATTCCGCCATCACCACCGCCGAAGCGACCGCCCAAGCACTCGCCCAAGCAGGGCTGCTCAACACTAAAAACGACAGCCCCGACTACCGCTTCTACGTCAGCGACATCCCCCTGCGCTTCCGCACCATAGGCGAACGCTTCCTCGGACGCAGCATGGAACAAATCGAAATGGTCTCGCTGGGATAAGGCATATCCCGCATACCAAAACGAGAGGTCGTCTGAAAACTCGAAACACGGGTTTTCAGACGACCTTTGTTCCATTTCCTGTCCGAGATTAGAAACTGTAATTCACCCGTGCCGTATAAGTGCGCGGCGCGCCGGGCATGGCGTCGGAACGCCAGTATTTTTGATTGAACAGATTGCCGACGGCGAAAGTGAGGTTCAGGTTTTTGCGGTTCCAGCCGAGCATGGCGTCGGTGCGGACGAAGCCGGGAAGCGTGGTGACTTCTTTGTTTCTTGAATCGTAGCCGTAGCGTTTGCCCGTACCGGTTACGCCGATTTCGCCGTAGAGGTTTTCGGTCGGCGTGTAACGGAAGAACAGGTTGCCGGTAACGTTGCTGGTGTTGTCCAAGTGGATGCCCACTCTGTCGGGATTTTCTTTGTCTTCAACGACTTTCGCCTGCATCACGCCCAACGAGCCGCGCAGATAGAGTTTTTTGGGGATGATTTGTCCGATGGCGGACAGTTCCACACCGCGCGAACGGTGTTTGCCGCCGACAGCCCAAGTGTAGGGATCATTTTGCGCGTCGGGACGGTAGCGGATATTGAAGCGTTCGATTTGGTAGGCGGACAATGTGGTGCTGAGGCGGTCGTCCAGCCAACTGCTTTTGACGCCGGTTTCGTATTGGCGGGTGTATTCGGGATCGGCGTTGAACACGGCGGAAGACGAAGTATCGATGCTCAAATAGCCGCCGCGTTCGCCATAAGGCGCGAAGCCTTTGTTATACGAGGTATAGAGTGTGTGGGCAGGCGTTACGTTCCACACTGCGCCGATATTGGGGCTGAATGAATGGCCGCTGTATTGGCGGCTGCTGCCGGTGAGTTTGTTTTCGGAATTAAAGGTGTATTTGTCGTAACGGCCGCCGAGGACGAATTTCAAATCGGGCGTGGCGGAGAAGATGTTTTGCACAAAGATGCCGTAGGAGTCGGCTTTGTGGCGGTTTTGGGTGAGGACGGGTTGCAGCCTGCCCGAAGCCGGCCAGCTTGTGCGGTCGTAGGGGTTGATGGAGGCGGAAAAGGCGCGGCTGAAACCCAATGTCGGGTTGCGGCGTTCGCGGCTGTAATCCAAGCCTACGGTCAGGTGGTTTTCAAAACGGCCGATGTTGTAGTCGCCGTTGAGCGTGAAGTTGGACGACAGGGTTTTGTTGTCGGTCTGCTGCCAGGCGTAATTGCGCTTGATTAGGCTGCCGTTTTCGCTGCCTGCATAGAAATGGTCGAAATCCTGCGCCGCCGTGCGGTGGGCGAGCTGCCATTGGGCGCGCCATTTGTCGTTGAAGGCGTATTCGAGGTCGGAACGCCAGACTTGCAGCTTGTCTTTGACAAAATCGTTCGGGTGGGCGAACCCCATGCGGTAAGGCAGTCCGAAGCGGTCGTACACGGACTTGGTCGGGCTGCGATCGGGCGTGCGCTCCACATTGTCGTAGGTGTATTGCCCCGTCCATTTCAAGCCGTTGTCGAGTTTGACGGTAATGCTGGGCGAAACCATGACGTTTTTGCTGTCTATACCGCTGCGGAACGAATTGGCGCGCCCGACTTCGCCGGTGAGGCGGATGGCGACGTTTTTGTTCAGCACTTCGTTGATGTCCATATTCAGGCTGCGGTTTGCCCACGAGCCGTAAACCGCACCGATGTTGCGGCTTTGTTTGAAGTTGGCGTATTTGCTGACCATGTTGATGACGCCGCCGCCGTTGGTGCGGCCGTAAAGCACGGAAGACGGGCCTTTCAGGATTTCCACGCGCTCGATGTTGGCAGTGCTGCGGCGCACCTGGCCGCTTTCGCGCACGCCGTCGCGGTAAATATCGGATGCGTCGGCTTGAAAACCGCGCAGGAAAATGCTTTCGCCGCGCATATCGTAGGCAGCGTCGATGCCGGCGTTGCCTTCGAGGATGGAACTCAAATCGTTTGTACCGTAATTTTTGTTTTTTTGGATGTTGAGCGTATCGACGGTTTGCGGCGTTTCTTTGATGAGCTGGCCGTTGCGGGTAACGGCGGCTTCGTCGTAGTTGATGTAGCCTTTGAGTACGCTGGTGTCGGACTGTCCGACCACGGTAACGGTGGGCAGCGTAGCAGTGTAATGTTCGCTATCAGTGGTATCGGCGGCATACAGCGGGAAGGCGGAAGCAATCAGGGCGGGAAGCAGGGAAAGGCGGGCAGAATATTGCATGTTCAACTCGAAAGGTGAAGGGATGCGGCATTATAGGAAATATTTTTGCTTAATCGAAATAATTGATAATAATTATCTTTATTTATGACAAACCGTGTTTATATTTTGCAACGAAGCAGCCATAAACCGAAAGGTCGTCTGAAAAGCCCTGTTTCGGGTTTTCAGACGACCTTTGCAATATTCAGGCTAAACGTTCGGAAGGTTCAAACCTTCTTCAAAACCACCATATGCCGTTCTGCATCCAAGCCGGGGACGTGGAGGGCTTCGACGCGTTCGACGGCGACGGTGTCGGGGAGTTTGGCGATTTCTTCTTCGGGGTACACGCCTTTCATGGCGACCCAGCGGCCGCCGTCTTTCAGCAGGTGTGCCGTCCAGTTGACGAAGTCGGCGAGTTCGGCGAAGGCGCGGCTGGTGATGATGTCGGCTTGTAAGTCTTGAACGGCTTCGACGCGGCCGCTGACGACGCGGACGTTACTTAGTCCGAGTTCGATGACGGCTTGTTGCAGGAAGGCGGTTTTTTTGGTGTTGGCGTCCAGAAGGGTGATGTTGAGGTCGGGGCGGCAGATGGCGGCGGGAATGCCGGGCTGTCCGCCGCCGGAGCCGACATCCAGCATAGTGTGCGCGCCTTGTAGGTAGGGGAGCAGGGTCAGGCTGTCGAGCAGGTGGTGGCTGACCATTTGCGCTTCGTCGCGCAGGGCGGTGAGGTTGTAGGTCTTGTTCCACTTTTTGAGCAGGCCGGTATAGGCGAGCAGTAGGGTTTGCTGTTCTGCGGATAGGTCCAAACCTAATGCCTGTATGCCTGATTGGAGTTGCTGTGTCGGGGTCATGGTGTTGGTCCGTGTTGTGTCGGGCGTTATGGTGTTGGTCCGTGTTGTGTCGGGCGTTATGGTAGCGGAAAAAAAGGTCGTCTGAAAGGCGTGGGGTTATTAAGGGATTAGGTTCTCAGAGCAGTGGAGTTGTAGCGTGGGCTTTGCCTGCGAAACTTGTTGTCTGACAATTTAAAACTGTCTTTATTTTCACATTTATTTCGTGGGCAAAGCCCACGCTACGGGTTTCAGACGACCTTCCCCGCGTTTTCCAACATCAGGACAAATTGTGCCAAATCTTGCGGCAGCGGGGCTTTTAAGGTGAGTTTTTCGCCTGTCAGCGGGTGGTCGAGGTGCAGCTCGGCGGCGTGCAGGAACATTCGTTTCAAACCGAGTTTCTGGAGGCGTTTGTTGGCTTGGTAGTCGCCGTAGCGTTCGTCGCCGGCAATGGGGCATTGCTGCGATTGGAGGTGGACGCGGATTTGGTGGGTGCGGCCGGTTTTCAGGGTGGCTTGCACGAGGGTGAGGTGCGAGAGTCCGACTTGGTGCAGGAGGTCGTCTGAAAAGCGGTTGAGCACGCGGAAAATGGTGTGCGCGGATTGTCCGTCTTCGCTGACGCGCACCATTTTTTCGCCTTGCGCGCCGGTGTATTTGAACAGGGGCAGTTTGACGTGGAAGCTGTCGTTCGGCAGTTTGCCTACGCCCAGCGCGAGGTAGATTTTTTTGGGGTGGTCGTTGCGGATGGCTTCGTGCAGTTTGACGAGCGCGCTGCGTTTTTTGGCGATCATCAGGAGGCCGCTGGTGTCTTTGTCGAGTCGGTGGACGAGTTCGAGATAGCGGGCTTCGGGGCGGGCGCGGCGGATTTGTTCGATGACGCCGAAGCTCACGCCGCTGCCGCCGTGGACGGCGATACCTGCGGGTTTGTCGATGACGAGCAATGCGTCGTCTTCGTAGATGATGGTAAATTCGCGCGCGGGTACGGCTTGGGCGCGGTTTTCAGACGACCTTTGTTTTTCGGCGGTGCGCACGGGCGGGATGCGGAGCAGGTCGCCTGTTTGGATGCGGCTGTCGGGCTTGCAGCGTTTTTTGTTCAGGCGCACTTCGCCGGCGCGGATAATGCGGTGGATATGGCTTTTGGGTACGCCTTTGAGGATTTTTATCAGATAGTTGTCAAGGCGTTGTCCGGCTTCGTGTTCGGCGACGGTAATCAGGCTGACTGAATCTTTGCTTATTGCGTGCGTTTTCATCTATAATCCCGAACATCCGTTTCGGCAGAAACCTGTACAAACAGGCCGTATGGGACGGATGGTATTGTTAAAACGAGATTTTATATTAAAAACGCACTCTGCAAAGCATTTTCCCTGCGTTTATGCCAAAGCCCGTAAACGCAGGAACGTGATTAAGTTTGATTTGATTTTGCCGATTTGACCGGGCATAAGACGAGGGGCGGGTGTTTGACAAACCTGCCGCGCCGCACCGTTCGAAACTTCCGGCATAACGATAATAAGAAGATGTCGGCTACCTGTTTTTCAAGCCGGGCCTGTACCGTCCGGACTTCGGCGGCGGACGGAGTGTTCCGCCGCATTGTTCTTTATTGCCTTCTTTATCCGTATCCTTCCGCACACGGCCGCATTGTTTTGGGCGGCGTGCAACCTTGCGGACTTCAATTCAAAAACTGATTGCTCATCCGGGTTTCTGCATTCCGCGCCGAAAAGGGGCGCGGGCTATGCCCAATCCCGCCCGCCTCGCAGAGTGTCTGACAAAGAGCAGGCAGGTCGTCTGAAAAGGCTGCCCGCCTGTGCGAGGTAATGATTATGAAAAGAATGTTGTTCAATGCAACGCAGGCCGAAGAGTTGCGCGTTGCCATTGTCGATGGGCAAAACCTTTTGGATTTGGACATCGAAACGCTGGGTAAAGAGCAGCGCAAAGGTAATATTTACAAGGGTATCATCACCCGTATCGAGCCGTCGCTGGAAGCGTGTTTCGTAGATTACGGAACCGACCGCCACGGCTTTTTGCCGTTTAAAGAGGTGTCCCGTTCGTATTTCCAAGATTACGAAGGCGGCAGGGCGCGTATTCAGGACGTGCTCAAAGAAGGCATGGAAGTCATCGTCCAAGTCGAAAAAGACGAACGCGGCAACAAAGGCGCGGCGCTGACCACCTTCATCAGCCTGGCCGGACGCTATCTGGTATTGATGCCCAACAACCCGCGCGGCGGCGGCGTATCCCGCCGTATCGAAGGCGAAGAGCGTCAAGAACTCAAAGCCGCCATGGCAGAACTCGACATTCCGAACGGCATGAGCATCATCGCCCGCACAGCCGGCATCGGCCGCAGCGCGGAAGAGTTGGAATGGGATTTGAACTACCTCAAACAGCTTTGGCAGGCCATCGAAGAAGCCGGCAAGGCGCACCACGAACCCTACCTCCTCTTCATGGAAAGCTCGCTGCTCATCCGCGCCATCCGCGACTATTTCCGTCCCGACATCGGCGAAATTCTGGTGGACAATCAAGAGGTTTATGACCAAGTTGCCGAGTTTATGAGCTACGTCATGCCGAGCAACGTAGGTCGTCTGAAACTCTATGAAGACCACACGCCGCTGTTCTCCCGCTTCCAAATCGAACACCAAATCGAAAGCGCGTTTGCCCGCAGCGTCAGCCTGCCTTCCGGCGGCGCGATTGTGATCGACCACACCGAAGCCCTCGTTTCCATTGACGTCAACTCCGCCCGTGCGACACGCGGCGCGGACATTGAAGACACCGCCTTCAAAACCAATATGGAAGCCGCCGAAGAAGTCGCCCGCCAAATGCGCCTGCGCGACTTGGGCGGTTTGGTCGTCATCGACTTCATCGACATGGAAAACCCCAAGCACCAGCGCGATGTTGAAAACGTCTTGCGCGACGCGCTCAAAAAAGACCGCGCCCGCGTGCAAATGGGCAAACTTTCCCGCTTCGGCCTCTTGGAATTGAGCCGCCAACGCCTGAAACCCGCCTTGGGCGAAAGCAGCCACGTCGCCTGCCCGCGCTGCGCCGGTACCGGCGTCATCCGCGGCATCGAATCGACCGCCCTGCACGTTTTGCGCATCATTCAAGAAGAAGCGATGAAAGACAACACCGGCGAAGTGCACGCCCAAGTGCCCGTCGATGTCGCCACCTTCCTGCTGAACGAAAAACGCGCCGAGCTGTTTGCGATGGAAGAGCGTTTGGACGTCAACGTCGTCCTGATTCCGAATATCCACTTGGAAAACCCGCACTACGAAATCAACCGCATCCGCATCGACGACGTAGAAGAAGACGGCGAACCGAGCTACAAACGCGTTGCCGAGCCGGAAGAAGACGAATCCGCCAAACCTTTCGGCAGCGAAAGAGCCAAAGCCGCCCGTCCCGAACCCGCCGTCAAAGGCGTGCGCCATACCCAGCCTGCCCCGACCGTATCCGAGCAGAAAAGCGGTTCATGGTGGGATACCTTCAAAGCATGGCTCAAACGCATTTTCGGCGGCAATACCGCAACCGAAACCGCGCCTGTTGCCGAAGTGGCGGAAAAACGCACTTCAAACGGCAACAACCGCAACGGCAATTCTGGCAACCGCCGCGCAAACAACCGCCGTCAAAACCCGCGCCGCAACAATAGGCATGACGGCAGCAAGGTAGAAGTGCGCGAAGTGGCGGACTTCAAAGACAAAGCAGCGGACAATCAGGCAGCGGAAAACGAAACCCGCAACGCCAAAGACAACCGCCGCAGCCGCAACCGCCAAAACGAGCGCAACGCCGCCGCGGAAGCCGAAAACCTCGAAGTCCAAGCACTCGCCGCCGCAACGTCGTCTGAAAACGAATCCCGTTCGGGCGAGCAGGCGCAAGGCAGTAAACGCCGCCGCAACAACAACCGCAACGAACGCAACCGCGAACAAGCGGAAATCCGTGCGGAAGAAACCTTGTCCGAAGCAGTGGACAACGCAGCGGAAGAGGGCGTGCAAACCGCTGATAACGATGCGCCGAAAGGCAACGAACGCCGCCAACGCGAGCGCAACAACCAACGCGACCGCCGCGAACGCAACAATCAGCGCGACCGCCGTCAAAACGGTAAAAAACGCAATATTCCGTCTGCCGCCAAAATCGAGCAGTACCTGAATATTCACGATACCGCCGACAAAGTCCGCTTCGCCGCCGCGCACGTCATGGGCGAGCCTGTCGAAGAAGAACCGTTTGCCGTAACCATCCCCGCTCCCGAGGATAGTGTCGAGCCTTTGGTTGTCGTCGTTTCCGAACCCGTTGCGGCCACTGAAGAAGCCTTCGTGTTCTCCATCGAAGGCGAAGAAGCGGACAGCGGCATCCTGATCGAAGACAGCACCGACGACGAATGCAGCATCATCGACTCCGCCATCGGCAGCGTTGAAGATACCCCGACCTCCGTGTTCGCCATCGAAACCGAAGACGGCTACCAACCGATGACCGCCGTCCCTGCCGAAGGTGAAGCCGAAGCCGTCGCCGAAATGGAGGAAGAGCTGGTCGTTTGGAAAGCCGAACGCGAAGCTGCCGCCGCCATCGAAGCCCTTGCCGCCGCCGCAGCTGCCGCCGCAGCTGCCCAGGCAGCAGAATCCGAACCGCAAACTACGCCGGAAGCAGGCCAAGCGGAAGCGACCGAGCCGGAAGAAACTGTTCCTGCCGTTGCCGCGATGCCCGACTTAGGCGGTTTGGTGTTCGTCGAAACCAATCCCGAAGCCGTCGCCGCCTTTGCCGAACAGGTTCAGCCCGAACCCGAATCCGGCCTGCGCCGCGCGGATGTGCCGAAAGTTGAAGCCGAACCCGTCGTCGCCACCGAAATGGTCTTGGTGGAAACGCGTAAAGACTGAAGGCTGAAAGAAGAGGGCATCGTTTAAGATGCCCGAATCGACAAAAAGGTCGTCTGAAACCGTAAATCCGGTTTCAGACGACCTTTGCCTGTTTAAAAAAGATTATTTGAAGCGGTAGCCGACAGTAGCCATGTAGCTGTTGTTGTGGACTTTCAAATTGTCTTTTTTATAACGGGTTTGCTCCCATTCGGCACCGACTTCGACATTCGGTGCAACGGCGTATTTCGCGCCCACGCCGTAGCCGAGGCCGTTCATATTGTTGCGTTTCGCGCCCAGATTGTCGAAGCGGCCGTAGTGGTAGCCGACCTTACCGTAAGCCAGCGCATTGTCGGTCAGGCGGTAGCCTTGGACGTAGGAAACGTTGGCATCGACTTTTTGTTTCGCATTGCCCGCGATTTTGCGGTGCAGCGGTTTGACACCGGCTTCAACGCCGCCAATCCAGTTGCTTTGTCCGAATTGTGTGTTGTAGCTGCCGCGTACGGCAACGTCGCCTTTGGTTTTTTCGTTCAGATTAACGTTGCGCACATCACTTTTGGTTGCGCCCGCGCCGACTTCCAAGCCTGCGCCGGTAAAAGAACCGTCAGCGAAAGTGATGGCGGAAGCGGTAGCCAATAAAACAGTCAGTAAGGTTTTTTTCATGATAATGCTCCTTCACGGATAAACAGGAAGCGTGTTTCTGCTTCCGACGAATCCAGTATCGGATGCTTGCGGATGAGCCGCAACCGCCTTTGCCGAGGCGTTACCCATCTTCTCAAGTGCTTAACGTTTGTAATTCATTGAAACGGCTGAATTTGCGTCGTCCGAAATGTTGAGATGCGCGATTTATAATTTGCGTAAAGTGCGATGAAAAGTATGAAGATTTATGAACCTTGCTGTGTGGAGAGGGACGCGTTTGGCAGCAGAGGCGGAGTGCGGGAAAAATGATAAAGGTTTAAATAGCAGTTTACATTGGTTGGTGTGGCTTTATTGCCATAAGCGCGACAAAGGTCGTCTGAAAACCGGGTTTTTTCAGGTTTTCAGACGACCTTTGTTTTGCCTGAAATTGGGTGTTTACGAAATCAGGTTCAAATCGCTGATGCGGTCGTAGAGGCGGTCGGGGTCGTTGCCTTCTTCGTGCATTTGGATGCGCAGGCGCAGGTCGTTGGTGGAAACGGCTTGGCGTAGGGCTTCGTCGTATTCGATTTGATCTTGGATGTAGAGTTCGAACAGGTGTTGGTCGAAGGTCTGCATGCCGTCTGTGCCGGAGCGCATCATGAGTTCACGGATTTCCATGAGTTCGCCTTTGAAAATCAAATCCTGCATGGCGGGCGTGTTGAGCAGCAGGTCGACGACGGCGGTACGCTGGCTGCGGTTTTTCTTGATGGCGAGGCGTTGGCCGATGATGCCGGTCAGGTTGAGTGCCAAATCCATGAGGACTTGTTTGCGTCGGTCTTCTTGGTAGAAGTTGATGATACGCTCGATGGTTTGGGCGGCGGTGTTGGCGTGGATGGTGAAGACGCACAAGTGGCCGGTTTGGGCAAGCTGGAGGGCGTATTCCATACTGGCTTCGCTGCGCACCTCGCCGATACAGACGACGTCAGGCGCTTGACGCATCGCGCTTTGGACGGCGATTTTCCAGTCGTTGGTGTCGATGCCGACTTCGCGCTGGGTGAAGATGCTGCGGCGGGGTTTGTAGATGAATTCGATCGGGTCTTCGATGGTGACGATATGGCCGGGCATTTTGTGGTTGCGGTAGTCGAGCATGGATGCCATGGTGGTCGATTTACCGGAACCGGTCGGGCCGGCAAGGATCAGCAGGCCGCGCGGGGAAAGGGAGAGGTCTTTGAGTTTGGCGGGCAGGCCGAGGCTCTCCATTTCGGGGATTTCTTGGTTGATGCGGCGCAAGACCATGCCGACGCGGCCTTGTTCGTGGTAGGCGTTGACACGGTAACGGGTGTTGCTGCGGGATTGGACGGAGTAGTTGAGTTCCCATTCGCGGTTGAAGGTTTCAAGCTGCTCGGGGTTCATGGTGGATTCGACGATGGCGGCTGTGTCTTCGCCGGTCAGGGCTTTGTGCGGGACGGGGGTCAGGGTACCGCTGACTTTGACGGCAGGCGGGAAGCCTGCGCTGATGAAGATGTCGGATGCGCCGCGTTTTTCTGCTTCGACGCACATGCGGTCGAGCAGGGGATGGAGGTGTGTACCGATTTCGGCGGGGGTGGGGATGTGCGGCGGTTGGTTTTTTTGCGAGTAGGCTTGCACCATTTCGCTGAGTAAGTCGTGTAAAGGAGTTGTTTCGCTCATTTTGTGTACTCTTTATCAGTAAGTGAATATTGAGACCGGCGGGCGGTTTGTTTGTTATTGGGTGTTGCCTGCCTTGCGGAGGTCGTCTGAAAATGGGAAACGGGCTTCCTCGTTGTGAAACTGCGTTTTCAGACGACCTGGTTTGTTCCCGATAATGGAATGTATTTATCAGACGATGGTCATGCTGTCGCTGTTTTGCGCTTTGCTGCGGGCTACGTCGGGGCTGATGGTACCTTGGCGGACGAGGGTTTGCAGCGCTTGGTCGAGGGTTTGCATGCCGTGTGATTGACCGGTTTGCAGCGCGGAGTTGATTTGGGCGATTTTGTTTTCGCGGATCAGGTTGCGCACTGCGGGGGTGGAAATGAGGATTTCGTGTGCGGCGACACGACCGTTGCCGTCGCGGGTTTTCAGCAGGGTTTGTGAAATAACCGCGCGCAGGGATTCGGACAACATCGAACGCACCATCTCTTTTTCGCCGGCAGGGAATACGTCGACGATACGGTCCACGGTTTTGGCGGCGCCGGTGGTGTGCAGCGTACCGAATACCAAGTGGCCGGTTTCGGCGGCAGTCAGCGCGAGGCCGATGGTTTCGGGGTCGCGCATCTCGCCTACGAGGATCACGTCGGGGTCTTCACGCAATGCGGAACGCAGGGCGTTGGCAAAGCTGTGGGTGTGTTGGTGCAGCTCGCGCTGGTTGACGAGGGCTTTCTTACTTTGGTGGACAAACTCGATCGGGTCTTCGATGGTGAGGATGTGTGCGGGTTGGGTTTCGTTGATGTAGTTGATCATTGCCGCCAGCGTGGTGGATTTACCGGAACCGGTCGGGCCGGTTACCAATACCAAGCCGCGCGGGTTGTCGGCGATTTTTTGGAAAATACGCGGGGCGCGCAGGTCTTCCAGCGTCAATACGTCGCTCGGAATGGTACGGAAGACGGCAGCAGGGCCGCGGTTGGAGGTAAATGCGTTGACACGGAAACGGGCGACGTTGGGCAGCTCGAAGGAGAAGTCCACTTCCAAATCTTGTTGGAACAGTTTGCGCTGATGGTCGTTCATGACCGAAGTGACCATGTTGCCGACTTCTTCGGCGGACATTTCGGGCAGGTTGATGCGGCGGATGTCGCCGTGAACGCGGATCATGGGGGACATTCCGGCGCTTAAGTGAAGGTCGGAAGCTTTGTTTTTGACGCCGAAAGCGAGTAAGTCGGTAATCTGCATAATGTGGCCTTGTTTTAGTTTAGAATAATGAGGCGGAACCCGATTTAAAATGCGGATGCGGAATGCCGGGCATTTCCCTGTTCAGGTTCCGATAAATTGTATTATTTTAAATACATAAACCGTTCAGACCAAGTAAAATTTTCAAAATCGCTGTAATTGATGTAATAAAGGAAGAAATCATGTCGGTATTGCAACAAAATTATGCGGAGGTGTGCCGCCGCATTGCCGAAGCCGAGCAAAAGGCGGGCAGGCAGGCGGGCGAAGTGGGTCTGATTGCTGTCAGCAAAACCTTCCCTTCAGACGACATCCGCGAGGTATATGCCGCAGGGCAGCGTGATTTCGGTGAAAACTATATTCAGGAGTGGTACGAGAAAACGGAAACACTTGCGGATTTGCCCGACATTGTTTGGCACGTCATCGGCGATGTGCAGTCAAACAAGACCAAATTTGTTGCCGAACGCGCGCATTGGGTGCATACGATAGGTCGTCTGAAAACCGCCCGCCGCTTGAGCGAACAGCGTCCGCCCGAAATGCCGCCTTTGCAGGTGTGCATCGAAGTCAATATCGCGGGCGAGGAGGCGAAACACGGCGTTGCGCCCGATGAGGCGGTCGCGCTGGCGGTGGAAGTGGCGAAGTTGCCGAATGTGGTTGTACGCGGGTTGATGTGTGTCGCCAAAGCCGACAGCGATGATGAGGAATTGCGCGTTCAGTTCCAAACCATGCAGAAACTGCTTGCCGACCTGAACGCGGCGGGTGTCCGCGCGGATGTGTTGTCTATGGGCATGTCCGGCGATATGCCTGTGGCGGTCGCATGCGGTGCAACGCATGTGCGCATCGGCAGCGCGATTTTCGGCAGACGGGAACCAAAAGGGAAAGACAGTCAATAAAACAGATTATCTTGACTGTTTTGCTTTGTTTGACGTTAACGGGTTGTCGGTTGATGGCTGGTATCCATGCGAGTCCTAATCAGGCTGGTGCAAGCCCAAAAAGCCGGCAGCAATAGATTTTTGGAAAAACAGGGTTTACACCGAACATCGCTGCCCGAAAGCGTTCGTTGGTAAAAAGGTCGTCTGAAATTTTCCGCTTTGGTGGGAACGGCATTTCAGACGACCCCAAGTATAGTGGATTAACTTTAAACCAGTACGGCGTTGCCTCGCCTTGCCGTACTATCTGTACTGTCTGCGGCTTCGTCGCCTTGTCCTGATTTAAATTTAATCTACTATAAAATGTATTTCATTTAAAAATTTAAGGAAATTTATGAACATCTACTTTTTAGGCGGCGGCAATATGGCAGCCGCCATCGCGGGCGGATTGGTCAAGCAGGGTGGATACCGCATCCACATCGCCAACCGCGGTGCGGAAAAACGCGAGCGTTTGGCAAAGGAATTGAATGTTGAAGTTTCTGAATCCCTGCCCGAACTGCATTCAGACGACGTTTTGATTCTTGCCGTCAAACCGCAGGACATGGAAGCCGCGTGCCACAACGTTCGTGTCAACGGCGCATTGGTGCTATCCGTTGCCGCCGGTTTGTCTATTGATACCCTCAGCCGCTACCTTGGCGGAACACGCCGCATTGTCCGCACCATGCCCAATACGCCGGGAAAAATCGGTTTGGGCGTATCCGGCATGTTTGCCGAAGCCGAAGTATCCGAAGCCGACCGCGCCACCGCCGACCGGATTATGCGTTCCGTCGGTTTGACCGTTTGGCTGGACGAAGAAGACAAGTTGCACAACATTACCGGCATTAGCGGCAGCGGTCCTGCCTACGTCTTTTACCTGCTTAGCGCGCTGCAAACTGCCGCTCAGGCGCAAGGGTTCAGCGAAGAAGATGCCCGCGCCCTCAGTCTCGCCACGTTTAAAGGCGCAGTTGCCTTGGCAGAGCAAAGCGGCGAAGACTTCGCGAAACTGCAGCAAAACGTTACTTCCAAAGGCGGAACCACCCACGAAGCCATCGAAACGTTCAAATCATGCTGCGTCGCCGAAGCCATTGCCCAAGGCGTGGAAGCCTGCGTCAAGCGTTCGCAGGAAATGGCACAACAATATAAGGTCGTCTGAAAATGCGCGGAGATTTATTGATATTGCTTGCCGACGGCATCGTTATCCTGTGTTTGGCACGTCTCTTCCTGCAAGCGGCGGGATTGAGTGAAAATCATGCGCTCTTGGCGTTCAGCAAGCGATCAACCGATTGGCTGGTCAACCCGCTACATAAAATTCTGCCGGTTAAAAAATACGACCCAGCCTGCCTGTTGTCGGGACTGTTGTTATATTACATCGCATTCACCTTCATTACTTTAGTGGCGCAGCCTACCGCATTCAGCGCAAAAATCATCATCGCCAATTTTATACTGGCAGTATTGAATACAATTAAATCAGCAGCTTATGTGTTATTGATAGGGTTATTTATCCGCATGGTGCTCAGTATTAAAGATCCCTATTCCCAACTTTCCGTCGCGCTGGAACGGATATATCGCCCCATACTTTCTCCCGTACAGTTTTTAAAGTACGGACGCTACGATTTTTCAGGTAGTATATTGGCATTATTACTGTGGATCTGGTTAAGCAGTCTATCGCCCCAAATTACCCGCCAAATCAACTTGTGGCTACTGCAATAGACAGCGAGTTCATTAAGAATTTGCAGTATGACGTAAGCAAAATGCAAAAAAGTGAAAATCGAAAACACGACTGTGAAAACATGGTATCATGCCGCCATTTCCAAACGGGCTTGAGAAAAGAAGTCCTAAGAAATCAATAAAATAAACCACTTGAGTAGCATTTCGTTTCCCGCAATAGATTGAAAGAAAAATTATGGCAAAGCTGACAGAACAAGACATTTTGAATTGGGACGGCCCGGAAGAAGACTACATGAATAGTGACCAGTTGGCATTCTTCCGCGAACTGCTGGTAAAAATGCAAGACGAACTGATTGAAAACGCATCTGCCACCACCGGCCACCTGCAAGAACACGAATCGGCTCCCGATCCTGCCGACCGCGCTACTCAAGAAGAAGAGTACGCGCTGGAACTGCGCACCCGCGACCGTGAGCGCAAACTTTTAGGTAAAGTACAAGCAACCATCCGCAGTATCGACGAAGGCGATTATGGCTTCTGCGCGGATACCGGCGAGCCCATCGGCCTCAAACGCCTCCTTGCCCGCCCGACTGCGACACTTTCCGTGGAAGCACAAGAACGCCGCGAACGTATGAAAAAACAGTTTGCCGACTAAGTATAACGAAATCGGCTAATTGAATTAGACAGTAAGAAAATGAAAAGGTCGTCTGAAAGGGATTTCAGACGACCTTTGCTGTTGATTGAGTTTGGTTTGAGAATATTTTGAAATAAAAGTCTTTGTATTTCAGGTTGTTGTTAGGTTTTGTGGAATTTTTTGCGGTTTTGGGGGTTGACGGTTTTTGAGGAGGGGGGTATAGTTCGGTTCTTCGCTGCTTCGGCGGTGATTGAACGAACAGGTAAGTATATCACAGTTAGTCTGATTTTTCGAGGTTTTGAGAAAAGTTTTGATTGACAATGAGATGAAATGCTTTATAATTCGTTTTCGCTCTTTAACAAAACAGATTACCGATAAGTGTGAGTGCGACAGCCTCACACTTGTTTAGAAAGACAGACAAGATGATGTTTTAGACTATTGTCCT
>NZ_JH164967.1:390513-419374 GCF_000227275.1 Neisseria sp. GT4A_CT1 | reverse complement strand
CGAATAGGGAATGTGCGCAGATGCAAACCCGGTGATGAAAAGGCCGTCCGAATCCAGTCCGGAGTCGGACGGCCTTCGTGTCGGGCGGGTAAGGCTGACATGCCTGTCCCGCTTCATTCGGCCGTCAGATCAGGATGCATGGGGAAACCTATGTGGAAAGGTCGGCTGAAAAGGTAGCGGGCTGCAATACTGCCTTAGTGTGCGCTGTGAGAAGGCTCGTTATTGGAAACGACTGCCTTGCCGGCGCACTATGCCGACTACGTCTCCACCAAATAGCGCGTTCACGTCCGTTGCGGTAGATGACGCTAGGGAAATAGGGGCAGGGAACCTTTTGAGAAGAAGGGAGAGTCAAAAAGGCTGAGAAGAGGCGGAAAGAGGATAGAAACGATGTTATAAACGTTTCGAATTGTATTCTCGGTTTCAGACGACCTCTAACATTTCCCTGTATAATCACGCTTTTGTCCAAACGCTTGTACTTCCCGATATGATTTATCCGTGGCATCAAAACCAGTGGCGGCAGCTTGCCGGCCATTGGGAAAACCGTCCGAACGCTTGGCTGTTTACCGGCAAGGAAAACACCGGTAAGACGGCGTTCGCGCGGTTTGTGGCGCAGGCTTTGCTGTGCGAATCGCCTCGGGAAGATCATCAGCCTTGTGGTGTATGCGCATCGTGTCATTTGTTTTTGCAAAACAGTCATCCTGATTTTTACGAGCTCACTCCTGAAACTCCCGAAGATGGTGCGGTCGGGCGAAAATTGTTGCAGATTAAAATAGATGCCGTACGCGATATTGTGGAGAACATTTATCTGACGGCTGTGCGCGGCGGATTGCGGGTGGTATTGGTCTATCCTGCTGAAAGTATGAACGTGCAGGCGGCAAACGGATTGCTCAAAGCTTTGGAAGAACCGCCGCAACATGTTGTTTTTTTGCTGGTTACGCATGCGCGCGACAAGCTTCTTCCGACCATTAAAAGCCGTTGCCGCCAGATGGTTTTGCCCGCACCTTCGCGCGACGAAGCTTTGGCATATCTTCGGAAAGAGGGTGTAGGTGATGCGGAATCTTTGCTGGCTTTTCACAGTGGCGCGCCTTTGTTTGCCCATACGCCTGAAATGGATGACTTGCGCGAAGAACTGCTCACTTTGCTTGCCGCCCCGCGCCTGCTGGCGATACTCGACTATGCCGCTGCGTTTGATAAACACAAGCAGCCGTTGGCAGTCTTCATCGATTGGATGCAGAAATGGCTGTTGGATGTCGGCTTGGCGCAACAACAAATGCCGCCGCTTTATTATCCCGATTACGCGCAGGCATTGTCGCAAACGGCTTCCAAAACCGATCCGCGCCGCCTGTTTGCACTGACAGGTCGTCTGAACGCACTCAGCCCTTACGGATACCACACCTTGAGTGTTAAAATGCAGCTTGAGTATCTGCTGACTGAATATCTCGAATTTTGGCAAAACAAATAATCAGATAAGGTAAAACAAAATGGTAAACAACAATAAAGACATTCCGGCGAAAATGATGGCGTTGCAGCTTAAAGACCCGACCCTGCTCTACAACTGCTATATGCCGTTTCTCGAACACGGCGGACTTTTCGTTCCGACCGAAGACGTATTTTCCTTGGGCGAAGACATCCTGCTCGCCGTTGAAATCGCCGATTATCCCAAACGCTTCCTGCCTACCAAAGTCGTCTGGATCAACCCCGCACGTACTTCCGCACACCGTCCCAAAGGCGTCGGACTCGCATTTTCCGAACACGAAAGCTGCCTTCAGGCGAAAACCCTGATTGAAGGCGAGCTGGGACCGAAACTGCGCAGCGACCGCGTTACCTTCACGCTTTAAAATCATGCATTTAATCGATTCGCACTGCCACCTCAATTTCGAAGGATTGAGCAACCGTCTGCCTGAAGTGTTCGCCAACATGGAAGAACAAAGCGTCAAGCAGGCGCTTGCCATCAGCGTGAGCAAACAGAGTTTCGCCGAAGTCTTCGACATTGCCCAAGCCAATGAACAGGTTTACTGCACCATAGGCGTTCACCCCGACAGCCAAGAAGCCGAAGAATTTACCGTCGCTGAAATGGTGGAAGCGGCAAAACACCCGAAAGTCGTCGGCATAGGCGAAACGGGCTTGGATTATTACTGGTGCAAAGGCGATTTGGCATGGCAGCACCGCCGCTTCGCCGAACACATCCAAGCCGCCAACGAAAGCGGTTTGCCTGTGATTGTCCACACCCGCGATGCCGCCGCCGATACTTTGGCGATTCTGAAAGAAGGTCAAACCAATTCCGGCGTTATCCACTGCTTCACCGAAGATACCGCTTTTGCCAAAGCCGCTTTGGATTTGGGGCTGTACATTTCCTTCTCCGGTATTGTTACCTTCAAAAATGCCCCGCAAATTCAGGAAGCCGCCAAATACGTCCCTGCGGACAGAATGCTGGTCGAAACCGACTCCCCATTCCTCGCCCCGGTTCCCAAACGCGGTAAGCCTAACGAACCTTCCTATGTCCGTTATACCGCCGAATTTGTGGCGAAACTGCGCGGCGAACCCGTAGAAACGCTTGCCGCTTACACCAGCGACAATTTCTATCGTTTGTTCAATAAAGTACCCGACATCCGTGTTTGATTCGAATGGAAAAAGGTCGTCTGAAAATGCTTTATCTAGCGTTTCAGACGACCTTTTGAAATTTGGAATTTTTTATATAAGTGGACAGTCAGACTGGGTAATTTTGTTGGGCAGAAAATGGAAGATGGCGGAAGTCATCAATAAAATCAGTATCACAAGAAAGCCAGTGCAAAAGCGGACAGATAGTCATGGATGGGTTTAAAATCAACGCGAAAATCAAGATGGCAACTTCTTGAAAATATTTAAAGATTGGCTTTCATCATATCGTTTTCCGTTTTTCTGACAAATCATACTTCTATCGATACATCGCCTTTCCAATAATGAATTACGACATCACTTTTTTCACCCTATTTCTACTCGGCTTTTTTGGCGGTACACATTGTGTCGGAATGTGCGGCGGGTTGAGTAGTGCGTTTGCGTTGCAGCTTCCGCCGCATCTTAATCGGCTGGGACTGATTGTCCTATTGAATTTGGGACGCATCAGCAGCTATGTATTGATAGGTTTGATTGTCGGGCTGGTCGGACAAATCGGTATTTCTTTGGATGATACGCGCTGGCTGCAAAACGGTCTGTATGTTGCGGCGAATATTTTGCTGTTGCTGTTGGGGCTGTATCTGGCGGGCCTTTCTACGGCGGCTACGCAGATTGAGCGCATAGGCAGACCGATATGGAAACGTTTGAATCCGATTTTGAACCGACTGCTGCCGATTAAATCCGTTCCGGCTTGTTTCGGCGTAGGCATGTTGTGGGGCTGGCTGCCTTGCGGCTTGGTGTACAGCGCTTCATTGTATGCTTTGGGCAGCGGCAATGCGGTGCAGGGCGGGCTGTATATGTTGGCTTTTGCGCTGGGAACGTTGCCGAATTTGTTGGCAATGGGGATTTTTGCAGCGCAATTGAAAACACTTTTACAACGCAGAGCCATCCGTTTGTGCGCCGGACTATTGGTCGCGGGCTGGGCGGTTTTTCGTTTGGCAGTCATGCTCTGAATCAAACAATGAAACGCCTTTTAAAAGGGTAGGGGTTCTTATATCAAAGGTCGTCTGAAAATCCGTTTTCAGACGACCTTTATTCATTGCTTGTAACGGGGGCGTTAGTTCATCGCAGCTTCAGTTCAAACCGCAGGCAGCCATCCGCGTATGCGTTTTTCTATGGCGTCGGCACTCAAACCCAAATCGTCCAAAAGTTTTTTCGGATTGCCGTGTTCGGTTACAGTATCGGCAACGCCCAAAAGCAAAACGGGTTTGCAGATGCCGTATTTCGCCAACACTTCCAGCACCGCGCTGCCTGCGCCGCCTTGTTCGGCGTTTTCTTCGGCGGTAACGATGTAGTCGTGGCTTTGGGCGAGGCGGACGATGAGTTCCTCGTCTATCGGTTTGACGAAGCGCATATCGGCGACGGTGGCGTTCAGTTTTTCGGCAACCGCCAATGCGGGGGCGACCATGCTGCCGAAGGCGATGAATGCGGTTTTCTCGCCTTGGCGGCGGATGACGCCTTTGCCGATGGCTACAGTTTCGAGGCCGTCTGAAACGGGCGTGCCTGTTCCCGTACCGCGCGGATAGCGGACGGCGGCGGGGGCGTTTGCCTGATAGCAGGTTGAAAGCAGCAGGCGGCATTCGTTTTCATCGCTCGGTGCGGCAACAATCATGTTCGGCACGCAACGCAAGAAGCTCAAATCGTACAAACCGGCATGGGTCGGACCGTCCGCGCCGACGATGCCCGCGCGATCGACGGCAAACAAAACGGGCAGGTTTTGCAGGGCGATGTCGTGCACCAGTTGGTCGTAGGCGCGCTGGAGGAAGGTGGAATAAATGGCGACGACGGGCTTCATGCCTTCGCAAGCCAACCCGCCGGCAAAGGTAACGGCGTGCTGCTCGGCGATGCCGACGTCGAAATAACGGTCGGGGAATTGTTGTTCGAATTCAACCAGTCCGCTGCCCTCGCGCATGGCGGGGGTAATCGCCGCCAATCGGGAATCTGCCGCCGCCTGGTCGCACAGCCATTTGCCGAACACTTGCGTATAGGTCGGTTTGGCGGCGGGTTTGTTTTCTTTTTCAGACGACGTTGCGGTTTTGAGGTCGTCTGAAATGTCTTTGGGCAGGTTGGCGACGGCGTGGTATTTGACGGGGTCGTTTTCGGCAAGTTTGTAGCCGTTGCCCTTTTTGGTGATGACGTGCAGCAGTTGCGGGCCTTTGCGGCCGCGCAAATCTTTCAATACGTCAACCAGATGTTCGACGTTGTGGCCGTCCACGGGGCCGGTGTAGCGGAAACCGAAGTTTTCAAACAAAGACAGCGACTGCTTGGCGTGTTCGGCTTCGCCCGCCAGCGTTTTGATTTTGTGCTCGACTTTTTGGGCAAGCTCCATCGCGCCGGGCAGCTTGTCCAAAACCTTGCTCGATTGCGCCTTGATGGTGCTCAACACGCCGCGCATATCGCGTACGACGTTGCTGGCGAGGTATTTCGGCAGCGCGCCGACGTTGGGGGAAATCGACATTTCGTTGTCGTTGAGGATGACCAGCAGGTTCACGTCCATGTCGCCCGCGCAGTTCAAGGCTTCAAACGCCTGACCCGCCGTCATCGCGCCGTCGCCGATAATGGCGACGCTGCGGCGGTCGCTGCCCAAGAGCTTGTCTGCCGCCGCCATGCCCAAAGCCGCGCCGATGGAGGTGGAGGAATGCCCTACGCCAAACGCGTCGTATTCGGATTCGCTGCGCTTGGGGAAGCCCGCCAAACCGCCGTAGCGGCGCATGGTGTACATCTGGCCTTTGCGGCCGGTGAGGATTTTGTGCGGATAGCTTTGATGACCGACATCCCAAACCAAATGGTCTTCGGGCGTGTCGTATACATAGTGCAGGGCGATGGTCAGCTCAACCGCGCCCAGATTGCTGGCGAAATGCCCGCCGGTTTTGCCTATCGAATCCAGCAGAAACTCCCGCAGCTCGGCGGCGACTTGGGGCAACTGTTTTTTATCCAGACGGCGCAAATCTTGCGGGCTGCCGACGGTATCGAGTAGCGGAGTGTGGCTCATGGTGTGTCTTTGCAGGCTTATTTGTGTATAGCGGGCAATTATAGCAAGAGTTTAGAAAGACGTGGGTTTCCTGCCGGAGGTCGGGTATCGCCGTTAAGCCGTTGCCTGCCGATGGACGCGGCGTTTGGGAATGTGTGTAAGGGTCGTCTGAACATGAAATTACACGCCCCGTATGCTACAATCAACAGATAATCCCATCGGTACCGACATCATGAAACCCCATAAAAAAGGCAATATTTTCATCATCTCCGCCGCTTCCGGCACGGGCAAGACCACGCTGGTTTCCCGTCTTTTGAAAAACAACGCCGATTTGCGCGTCTCCGTATCGCACACCACCCGCCAGCCGCGCGAAGGCGAGCAGCACGGCGTGCATTATCATTTTGTTCCCAAAGAGGAATTTGAGTCTTTAATTAAACAGAAAGCCTTCCTCGAACACGCAAACGTTTTCGGTAATTATTACGGAACCAGCATCGCGGGGGTCAATTCCCTTAGCGAAGAGGGTTACGATGTGATTTTGGAAATCGACGTGCAAGGTGCGGCGCAGGTACGCAAATCCTTGCCCGAAGCGAGCAGCATCTTCATTCTACCGCCTTCGTTCGAAGTCCTTGCCGAACGCCTTATCGGGCGCGGCACCGACAGCGAGGAAGTCATCCAAACCCGCCTCTCCAAAGCGCGTCACGAAATCGAACAGTCCGTCCTGTTTGACTATATTGTCGTCAACGATGATTTAGACAGGGCAGAAGCCGATTTGCTCCACATCATCAAAGCAGGTCGTCTGAAAAAATCTTCCCAGCAAGGATTTATCTCAAACCTGTTGGAAAATTCCTGAAAAACAGCGAAAATACGCATTTACATTCCATCACAAATTAATAGAAAGAAAGCAAACAAATGGCCCGTATCACCACTGAAGACTGCACAGGCAAAATCCCCAATCATTTCGACCTGACCCTCGTCGCCGCCCGCCGCGCTCGCCAGCTTGAAAACGGCAACGCCCCTATGGTTGACGACATCCGCAACAACAAACCGACCGTTACCGCCCTGCGCGAAATCGCCGCCGGTCAAATCGGTACCGAACTGCTGACACGCAACAAATAATACCGGCAGGCAAAATCTGCCCAACCGCCGCGCGGATTGTATCGGCGCGACATCCGACCGATACAGTCTGACGGCTCAAAACAAAACACACACCGAAGGCCGTCTGAAATGCCCGCCCCCCAGCCCACTGCCCCCTACGACGCGCTGACTGCCGAAGCACGCGAACTTTTGTTCCGTACCGCCTCCTATCTCAGCCCATCCGAACAGGCCGAGCTTGAAAAAGCCGTCGCCTACGCCTTTCACGCCCATGACGGACAAACCCGTAAAAGCGGCGAACCCTACATTACCCACCCCCTTGCCGTCGCCACGCAACTTGCGTTGTGGCACATGGACATACAAGGCTTGTGCGCGGGCGTGATGCACGACGTACTCGAAGACACGGGCGTATCCAAAATCGAAATGGCGGCAGAATTCGGCGAAACCATCTCCGAGATGGTGGACGGGCTTTCCAAACTCGAAAAACTCAAATTTGAAGATCATGCCGAGCATCAGGCGGAAAGTTTCCGCAAGCTCATCCTCGCCATGACCAAAGACGTGCGCGTGATCGTCGTCAAACTCGCCGACCGCCTGCACAATATGCGCACGCTCGGCTCCATGCGCCCCGACAAACGCCGCCGTATCGCTAAAGAAACCCTCGAAATCTACGCCCAAATCGCCAACCGCATCGGCTTGAACAACGCCTACCAAGAGCTTCAAGATTTATCGTTTCAAAACCTTCACCCGAACCGCTACGAAACCCTTAAAAAAGCGATGGACAACAGCCGCAAAAACCGCCGCGACGTCGTCGGCAAAGTTTTGCGCGCCTTCAGTCAGCGTTTGGTCGGCGCGAACATCGAAGCCAAAATCAAAGGCAGGGAAAAAAACCTGTACAGCATCCATCAAAAAATGTTGGCGAAAAAATTGCGCTTTGCCGAAGTCATGGATATTTACGGCTTCCGCGTCATCGTCAACAGCATTCCCGCGTGTTATGCCGCACTCGGCGCGCTGCACAATCTCTATCAGCCCAAACCCGGACGCTTCAAAGACTATATCGCCATCCCCAAAAGCAACGGCTACCAAAGCCTGCACACGACCCTGGTCGGCCCATACGGCTTGCCCATTGAAGTCCAAATCCGCACGCGCGAAATGGATGCCGTAGCCGAAGGCGGCATTGCCGGCCACTGGATATACAAATCTGGCGAAAATACCGTCGATCAAGCCGTCCTCCATACCAACCAATGGCTCAAAAACATCCTTGATTTGCAAGCCAGCAGCGCGAACGCCATCGAATTCCTCGAACACGTCAAAGTCGACCTGTTCCCCAACGAAGTCTACATCCTGACGCCCAAAGGCAAAATCCTCACCCTGCCTAAAGGATCGACGCCCATAGACTTCGCCTACGCCGTCCACACCGACATCGGCCACAAAACCGTCGCCGCCCGCATCAACAACACCATGATGCCCCTGCGTACCAAACTCAAAACCGGCGATTCCGTCGAAATCATCACTTCCGAACACGCCAAGCCCAATCCGGCATGGCTGAATTTCACCGTTTCCAGCCGCGCGCGCAGCGCCATCCGCCAATACGTCAAAAACCTCAACCGCCACGACGCCATCGTCCTCGGCGAAAACCTCCTGCAAAAAGCCCTGTCCAGCCTGTTGCCCAAAGACGTATTGCTTTCAGACGACCTCAAAGAAAAATACCTCGCCGACCTCAACGACAAACAAACCTCGTTTGAAGAAGTCCTCTACAACGTCGGTATGGGGCATACCCTGCCCGTGTACGTCGCCATGCACATCGCCGAACTGGCAGGGCAGCACTTCGGCAGCGAAGTCAAACTCAGCCCCATCAAAGTCAACGACCAAGAAACCGGCCGCATCCATTTTGCCGAATGTTGCCACCCCGTCCCGGGCGATTCCGTCCGCGCCCTTTTGGTCAAAGACAAAGGCATGATTATCCACCGCGATACCTGTCCAACCCTGCTCAAATCCGACCCCGAACAGCAGCTTGATGCGAACTGGGAAGGCATAGGCAGCCATACCTACCGCACCGGACTCAGTATCCAATCCGAAGACGCCCACGGCCTGCTCGCCCTTATGGCGCAAGCCATCTCCAATTCCGGCGCGGATATCGAGTCCGTCGAAACCCCCAACAAAGCGCTGGCAGGTACGGAAGGCTTTGTCGAATTCAAGTTCATCATCAAAGTGAAGGACTTGGCGCAAATCAACCAAATTATTCACAACCTGCACGCCATTCCCCAAGTGCGTAAAGTGGTCAGAAGCTAGCGGAAGAAGGGCGGTAAAGCCGATGTCGTTTTGCCGCCTGATAGGGTTTAAGTTTTCTTAAAATCAAAAACAAAATCAGCAAGACGCGCGAAATACCACAAAGGTCGTCTGAAAACCGATATTCAAGGTTTTCAGACGACCTTCAAACTTGACAGGAACGACGCAATCAAAGATAATCCCGCAATTCATTTGCAGCCGCATCGACGGCATACCCGGCGCCAAGCCGACTTGTTAGGAGGTGATGTTTACATCATGGCGCGTATCCCGCCGGTCGCGAGACACCCGAGATACAAACAACCACTTTTTTGACAAGCCGCCCCTTTTTACCTTTCTTCCTTTCGGCGGTTTGAAACCAGAATTCAATTTAAAGGAAATAAAATGCCTGCAATCCGCGTTAAAGAGAACGAACCCTTCGAAGTAGCCATGCGCCGTTTCAAACGTGCCGTAGAAAAAACCGGTCTGTTGACCGAGCTGCGCGCCCGTGAAGCTTACGAAAAACCGACTACCGAGCGCAAACGCAAAAAAGCCGCAGCCGTAAAACGCCTGCAAAAACGCCTGCGCAGCCAACAACTGCCTCCTAAAATGTACTAAACATCAATTGCAGGTCTGCCCTGTGATGCCGAAACACACCGCAAGGCTTGACCTGCGGTGTGTTTTGTTTTTCAGACGACCTTTAGGAGCTGTCGACATTCAATAGTTTCCGTGTCTTTTTATCCCCCAAGCGGTATCTTCTGCGTTGGAAATCCTCACAAGGTGTCCAACCTTGTTGCGGTTTCCGCCTTGAATCTTCCGCTTTGTGAACAAAAATCCACTTGGAAAATTAAATGTCGACAGCCCCTAGGATAATAGGTCGTCTGAAAAATAGAGAATCCCTAAGGCAGTATGTGCAATACCATCTTCCATCTTTTCCTGAAAGTCATCCCATGAGCCTGAAAGCACAATTAACCGAAGACATGAAAACCGCGATGCGTGCCAAAGATCAAACTGCTTTAAGCACCATCCGCCTCATCAATGCCGCCATCAAACAATTTGAAGTGGACGAGCGCACCGAAGCCGATGACGGCAAAGTGATTGCCATCATCACCAAAATGGTCAAACAGCGCAAAGACAGTGCCAACATCTACGCCGAAGCAGGCCGTCAGGACCTGGCGGACAAAGAAAATGCCGAAATCGAAATCCTGCACCGCTACCTGCCGCAAATGATGTCTGCCGAAGAAATCCGCACTGCCGTGGAAACCGTAATCGCCATGACCGGAGCTTCCGGAATGGCTGACATGGGCAAAGCCATGGGCGTGTTGAAAACCCAGTTGGCGGGCAAAGCCGATATGGGTGAAGTCAACAAAATCCTCAAAGCTGCGCTGACTTCATAATTGAATACCGACCGCTTTGGACGGATTCAAAAAAAGGTCGTCTGAAACCGAGATTTCGGGTTTCAGACGACCTTTTTTAAGCTTAGGCTTACCGTTTGCCGATATTGTGAAATATCTTGCCCATATCGTTTAAGAAACGGGGTTCGCGCTGGATCAGGTAAACAATCAAGGGGATATTGCCGATGGCGACGATCAGGTAAAGCAGGGAAATGCTGTCGAACAGCATCAAGAGTACCGCGCTTAAAATGGCAGCCGATACCATGAACACGCCATTGATAATGTTGTTGGCGGCGACGGCGTGGGCGCGGAAGGATTCGCTGCTGGCGGTTTGCAGCCAAGTGTAGAGCGGGACGGAGAAGAAGCCGCCGAAGAAGCCGATCAGCGTCATGACGAGCATGACGGGATACGCCATGCCTTGCGACAGGAACCAAGTGATGCCGTTGAGCTCGGTAAAGCGTTGCCCTTGGGTCAGCCATACCAAAATCAAGCCGAATACGGTCAAACCCGTCGTGCCGACGGTTACCAAGCCCAAGAGCAAGCGTTCGTGGCTGAGTTTGGCGCACAACACCGAGCCGGCGGCGATGCCGATGGAGAATAGGGCGAGCATGAGGTTGAAGACGTTGTCGTTGCCGCCCAAATGGATTTGCGTAAAAGTCGGCAGTTGGGTGGTGTACACCGAGCCGATAAACCAAAACCATGATATGCCGATGATGGATGTGAAGACGGAATCATATTGCACGGTTTCGCGCAGGAGCGCGTGCGTACCTTTGACGATGTTCCATTCGATTTTGGTGTTGGGGGCTTTGGCGGGGACGTTAGGCATGAAGAAGCTGGTCAGCGTGCCGCCGATGGCGACGAGCAAGACTAAGATGCCGACGACGGAGGGCGGCAAGCCTGCGACGGACGTGCCTAAAATCTGACCGAACAAAATGGCGATGAATGTTCCTGATTCGATCAGGCTGTTGCCCATAATCAGCTCTTTGTCGTTGAGGTAATCGGGCAGGATGGCGTATTTCAGCGGGCCGAACAACGTCGATTGCGCGCCCATGCAAAACAGGCAGACCAAGAGTAGCGGGGCGGACTGGATATAGAAGCCGAACGCCGCCACCGCCATGATGACGATTTCCAATACTTTGATCCATCGCGCCAAGACGGCTTTGTCGAATTTGGTGCTCAGTTGTCCCGACAGCGCGGAAAACAGGAAATACGGCAGGATAAACAGCAACGCGCCCAAGTTCAGCATTTGGCTGGCGGGCAGGAAGTTGTTTTTGCCCAAACCGTAGAAGCTGATCATCACAAACAGCGCGGTTTTGAACATATTGTCGTTGAACGCGCCCAGAAACTGCGTCCCGAATAATGGGGCGAAACGGCGGCTGGTCGGGAAATTCAGATTGTCTTTTTTGAGGCTCATTTTTCGGATTCTTGTTCTTCTTTTTCTATTTCGTTTTCAAGCAGTTTGTCGGTGGAATCGTCGTCCATCAGAATGCGGTGTGCCGGTCCTTCGAGATCGTCAAACTGCCCGTTTTTGCCCGACCACCAGAAAAAATAGCCGATGGCAAACGCCAAAATAATACTGATGGGCACTAAGATAAACATACTTTCCATCACATCGCTCCGGTCAAATCGGTTAAGACAAAAGTCTGTCCCGATACGGTCAGATATTCGTTGCGCAGCGAGCCGACGGGGGCGTCGTCAAAAAACAGTTCGATACGGTCTTTCACGACGCGCCAATATTGCGGAATCTCGGTTTGCCCGAAAGGCGCCAAAACCTCCGCCGCCACGCCTTCTTCACTTTGCAGCTTGACGGCGAAACGCCCGCTCTGCGGCTGAGTTTCGGATTCATCATCCGGCAGCATGATGAAAAAGCCCACATGGGCGCCTTGTTGCGTATGGATACTGAAATAGTGCATATCAAAGAATCTTAAAAGGCTGCCGCTGTTTTCAGACGACATAGTGAATACAAAAACTTTCTAAATGTAACAGTTTGACACGCCCCTGCAAAGGGCTTTACGCCCCCGCGTTCGACAGGTCGTCTGAAAACAAACCGTTTCCCTTTAAACATCAATATCTTCCTTTATCGCTTTCCGCCTGCTCCAAGTCAAACATTAAGCCAAGCAGCCGCCCCCGTTTTTTGCTAGAATAGCGCGGTTTACATTCATCAACCGATTTCAGACGACCCCGTCCAACCGGCGGCGGCAGAAACCACACGGAAAGCAATATTCATAAAGTTGCCCCATTCCGAATGTAGCAATCATTTTTCTTTCATAGATTTTACGCCACCAACCGATACGGCCTGCCGCGCAGATGCCCGGCTCGAACCTCAAGCGCATCCACTATGCCTGCGGGAGATGTTTGGCGGTATATCCACGACAAAGAACAGATTGCCGATACTGCCCGCACAGGTCGTCTGAAACATCCAGGAGCCACAACAAATGACCCAAAAACTCATCCTAGTTTTGAACTGCGGCAGCTCATCCCTCAAAGGCGCCGTGCTGGATAACGACAGCGGCGAAGTCCTGCTCAGCTGCCTTGCCGAAAAACTCAACCTGCCCGACGCTTACATCACGTTCAAAGTAAACGGCGAAAAACACAAAGTCGACCTGTCCGCCAAGCCCGACCACACCGGCGCAGTTGAAGCCCTGATGGAAGAACTCAAAGCCCACGGCCTCGACAGCCGCATCGGCGCCATCGGCCACCGCGTTGTCAGTGGCGGCGAACTGTACAGCGAATCCATCCTCGTTGACGACGAAGTCATCGCCG
Source organism: Neisseria sp. GT4A_CT1 (assembly GCF_000227275.1). Classification (NCBI taxonomy): domain Bacteria; kingdom Pseudomonadati; phylum Pseudomonadota; class Betaproteobacteria; order Neisseriales; family Neisseriaceae; genus Neisseria; species Neisseria sp. GT4A_CT1. The sequence continues at coordinate 406,240 of NZ_JH164967.1, read as the reverse complement.
GCATCGAAAAATGTATCCCGCTCGCCCCTCTGCACAACCCCGCGCACCTCTTGGGCCTGCGTGCCGCACAAAGCATTTTCAAAGGCCTGCCCAACGTCGTCGTTTTCGACACCGCCTTCCACCAAACCATGCCGGAACACGCCTACAAATACGCCATTCCGCAAGAATACTATGAAAAATACGGCCTGCGCCGCTACGGCGCGCACGGTACCAGCTACCGTTTCGTTGCCGACGAAACCGCACGCTTCCTCGGCAAAGATAAAAAAGACCTGCGCATGGTGATTGCCCACTTGGGTAACGGCGCGTCCATTACCGCCGTCGCCAACGGAGAATCACGCGATACCAGCATGGGACTGACCCCGCTGGAAGGCCTCGTGATGGGTACGCGCAGCGGCGACATCGATCCCGCAGTCTTCGGCTTCCTCGCTGAAAACGCCAACATGACAATCACTCAAATCACCGACATGTTGAACAAAAAATCCGGCCTGCTCGGCTTGTCCGGCCTGTCCAACGACTGCCGTACCATCGAAGAAGAATCCGGCAAAGGCCATCCCGGCGCGAAACTCGCCCTGGACGTCTTCATCTACCGTCTCGCCAAATACATCGGCAGCATGGCTGTGGCAGCCGGCGGTCTGGACGTACTCGTCTTCACCGGCGGTATCGGCGAAAACTCCGACATCATCCGCGAACGCGTACTCGGCTACTTGGGCTTCCTCGGTCTGAAAGCCGACCACGAAGCCAACCTGAAAGCCCGCTTCGGTAACGCAGGCGTGATTACGACTGCCGACAGCTCAGCCGTCGCCGTTGTTATCCCGACCAACGAAGAATTGATGATTGCACACGACACCGCCCGTCTGAGCGGCCTGTAATACAGCGAGTCATCCGATAAAAAACCTGCCGAAAACGGCAGGTTTTTTGTTGGCACGGCAAAAAGCATGATTTGTCTGCATGACCCGCTTCGGGATTTCCTCTCTGTCGTCAAACAAAAGAAGAGGGCGCAGGTTTTTCTGCTTTATGTCCCGAACGATATTTACCCCGATTTCTTCCCTCTCAGCAAGAGCCGCGATAAGTTGCTTTTCGGTAAAAAGGTCGTCTGAAAACCATTTTCAGACGACCTTTTTCATCGCTATTGCTTCACAGGTTTCAAAGTCGGCAAAACCGTATCCCAAATCGCCAGCACTTCGGCTTCGCTGCGCTTCGTCCCGTCTTTTTTCTCCGCGCCAAACTGCATCATGATGCGCGGGTCGCCGCCGTCGCGTTCCCAAAAGAACATATATTTGTTACCGCCCCATTTCACCAATTTTTCCTCGCCCGACATACCGTTGATGGTGCGTTTGCCTTGGCGGATGGTGCGGGTTAACGCTTTAACCATTGCGCCTTTCCCCAGATTTACCTTACGTTGCAGCAACGTCGGTTCGCCTGCTTTCAACACGTCGCCGTGCATGATTTCCAGACTCATATCGTGTTGTTTGGCAAATTCGACGGTGCTATGGACTTCAAACGGTTTTTTGCCGTCGTCCGCGATAAAACCGCCTATCAGACAAATGCCGTGTTTATTTGGCACTTCAAATTCCTGTCTGGTTTTCAACCCATTGAGGATTTCTTGGCGGAATTTTTTCTCCATGGTGTTTATTGCTTCTTTTTCTTGGGTTTTCCAGTTGGCAGGGGCTTTGCCATGATCAGAAGGAATGCGGAAATAACTACGCACAATATAAGCATCATCATTATCCAGCTTGAAATATAAATCGGCTTCGTAGGGCATACCGCGATCTCGGATAATATGCTCCCATTCAAAATCCCTACGCGTTACCTGCATCATTGCCCGATCCGGAATCAGGGTGCGGGTATCGACGACAATTTTTGTTCCTGCTCTACCATTTTGCTTAAACTCGTTGATATTCCTAACGTTTCTCTTCCAGTCGTTAAACATAACCATCACACTCCAGCCGTTGTAATCAAGGTGCGTACTGCCGTGACGGCGTTGGGACGGCAGGCGCAATTGATAGCGGCCGCTGCAATAGGGCTGTTCGGTCCAGTAGTCGGTATCGATGGCGGATTTGGTGACGGTCGGCGAATTTTCTGCCGATGGGGAAACGGTGGGCGTGCAGGCTGTGGCGGCGAGAATAAGCGACAGCGTAGTCAGACGGATGGACATGGATAAGCTCCGTGATGAATAGGGGTCGTCTGAAAGTATAGTTTATTCAGACGACCTTTGTCATAAAACGGGCTTGGCGGTATTTATTCGACATGGGCGGGCATTTCGCGCGTCCGTAAGATGGGCGGTATGTCGATAATGTCGGTAGGGAAAATGACGGTTTGGCTTTATAATCTGATTCATTCTTTTCAGGCAAACCATTATGGAACACGATTCAAACGAAACCATGCGCCTTTCCAAACGTATGGCGCAATTGGGCTTATGCTCGCGCCGCGAGGCGGACAGCTACATCGAGCAAGGCTGGGTCAAGGTCAACGGGCAAACCGCCGTACTCGGTCAGAAAGTAACCGAACGCGACCGCATCGACCTCAACCGGCAGGCGCATGAAAAACAGGCGGAGCGCGTCACCATCCTGCTCAACAAGCCCGTCGGCTACGTCAGCGCGCAGGCGGAAAAAGGCTACAAATCCGCCGCCGAGCTGATTACCGCCGACAACCGTTGGGAAGGCGACGACAGCCGCATTCCGTTCAGCGAAAAACACAAATTCGGCTTGGCGCCCGCCGGCAGACTGGACATCGATTCCGTCGGGTTGCTGGTGTTGACGCAGGACGGCCGCATCGCCAAACAGCTTATCGGCGAAAACAGCGGCAGCGAAAAAGAATATCTGGTGCGCGTGCGCGGCAAATTGGACGAAAAAGGACTTGCCTTGCTCAACCACGGATTGAGTTTGGACGGCGAGAAATTGCGCCCCGCCAAAGTAGAATGGCAAAACGAAGACCAGCTGCGTTTCGTGTTGAAACAAGGCAAAAAACGGCAAATCCGCCGTATGTGCGAACTTGTCGGTTTGCGCGTCGTCGGGCTGAAGCGGATTCGGATGGGTAAGGTCAAACTGGGCAAACTGCCGCCCGGCAAATGGCGCTATCTGCGGGCGGATGAGTCGTTTTGATTGGATTTGAACTTGGGAATGACGGCAAGAGGTCGTCTGAAAACGTCACTGTATCCGTTTTATAAAGACAATAATATGAATTTAGAAACCAAAATCCCGCCGCCGGCGATATGTTTTATCTGCGCATTGCTGATGTATGCCTCTGCGCAAGTATCCGCGCTGGTAGGCATACTGCCACACTTTCCGATATTGCTGTCGGTTGTTTTGATAGCGTTTGGGACAGCGTTGGGTGTGTTAGGTGTGTGGGCGTTTCGCCGTGTGCGCACGACCGTCAGCCCGTTCAACCCCGAACAAACCGAACACTTCGTTTCAGACGGCGTGTACCGTTTCAGCCGCAACCCGATGTATGCGGGCATGGGCTTCTGGCTGGCGGCATGGGCGGGACACTTGGCGCATCCGTTGCCGTGGCTGTTTTTGGCGGTATTTGCCGCCTATATGACGCGTTTTCAAATCATGCCTGAAGAACGTGTTTTGGCGCGGAAATTCGGTGCCGAGTACGAAGCGTACTGCAGCCGCGTCCGCCGTTGGTTATAAAAGCGGCAACGTCAAATCAGATATCGCCATCCTGCGCCTTTGCGGCATGAAATGATCCGGCTGCGCAGGTTGCCCCTGATTGTGTGAATCCGCGATGGTTCAAATCAAACAAAAGGTCGTCTGAAACCCGAAAAAAAAGGTTTCAGACGACCTTTTCATTCAACTGCCTACATCAAATCAATGATGACCGCAGCCGCATTCTTTTTTCATGTCAATAACCATGCGCCCGGTGATTTTGCCTTCGCGCATTTCTTGGAAAATTGCCGGAGCTTCGTCCAAAGCACGCAGTTGGACTTTCGGTACGACCAAGCCTTCTGCGCCGAATTGGAAGGCTTCTTCCAAGTCTTTGCGCGTACCGACCAGCGAGCCGACCACTTCGATGCCGTCCAAGACCAAACGCGGGATGGACAGGTCCATAGATTCGGGCGGCAGACCGATGGCGACGACGCGGCCGCCTGCGCGGACGCAGTCCACGGCAGAGTTGAACGCGGCGGCGGATACGGCGGTAACAACGGCTGCGTGTGCACCACCGGTTTTTTCCTGAATCACTTTGGCTGCGTCTTCTTTGGCGGCGTTAATGACTAAATCTGCGCCGCTTTCTTTAGCGAATGCCAGTTTTTCATCATTGATGTCGATGGCGACGACGTGTGCGCCGAATACTTTTTTCGCGTATTGGACACCCAAGTTGCCCAAACCACCCGCGCCGTAAACGGCAATCCATTGTCCCGGACGCACGCCGGAAACTTTCACGCCTTTGTAAGTGGTTACGCCGGCGCAGGTGATACTGGAAGCTTGTGCAGGGTCAAGACCGTCGGGTACTTTGACAGCGTAGTCTGCATCGACGATACAGTGGGTCGCCATGCCGCCGTCAGCGGTGTAGCCTGCGTTCAATACGGAACGGCACAAGGTTTCGCGACCGGTATTACAGTATTCGCACGAACCGCAGCTTTGGAACAACCATGCGATGCTGACGCGGTCGCCGACTTTCAGGGCGTTCGCGCCCGGAGCGACTTCTTTGACGATGCCGATGCCTTCGTGTCCCAACACGCGGCCTGGTTTTTCGCCGTAGTCGCCTGCCGCAACGTGCAAGTCGGTATGGCACACGCCGCAATATTCGACTTCAACCAACGCCTCGCCGTATTCCAACGGGCGCAGTTCGCGTTCTACAACTTCTACATCGCCTGCTACATTTTGATTCACAACAACTGCTTGCATCTTCATGGTGTTCTCCTTGGCATTCGTAAGAAATCCGTAAATGGTGGGACAGGCGGAATCGGAATAACGCCCTTCCTCTAAATGAGAATACTCCCCTTCATTTCGCTGTGTCAACACCCTATCTTTTTGAAAAATAAGAAATAAAATGTTATACCATAACATTTTATCTGCGTAAAAATATACCTGTTAAAGCGCTGAAAAATTCTTACACATATCATGTAAAAAAGGTCGTCTGAAAACTTTAAATACATTAACAAACCCGCTTCATTTCCATGCGGGGTCAAGCCTTATCGGATTAGATTTCCTATTTTAGAAAATTACATATTTGGAATTTTGAGAACGATATCATTTTTAGTGCTTGAACTGAAAGAGAAAAAATACTATTCTATTTTCAGACGACGTTGGAGATACGTCCGAAACCTCAAGAAGACAACCAAGGAGACAGCATCATGGCAAAAGATTTAAATGTGTTTGATAAAGAGTACGGCCTCTTGATTAACGGCGTGTGGACCAAACCCGGCGCGCTTTTGGATTCATACAATCCTGCCAACGGAGAATTGTTAGCCAAATTTACCGACGCATCCGATGCCGATGTCGATGCTGCGGTTGCCGCCGCGCAAGAAGCGTTCAAAACATGGCGCAAAACCACCACCACCGAACGCGCTGCCATCCTCAACAAAATCGCCGATGTGATTGACGAAAACTTGGAATTGTTCGCCTTGCAGGAAACGCTGGACAACGGCAAACCCATCCGCGAAACCCGCGCCGCCGATATACCTTTGGCTTCCGACCATTTCCGCTACTTTGCCAGCGTAATCCGCGGCGAAGAAGGCACTGCCACCCAGCTTGACTCCGAAGACCTGTCTATCGTCCTGCGCGAACCTATCGGCGTAGTCGGTCAAATTATCCCGTGGAACTTCCCTTTCCTGATGGCGGCTTGGAAAATCGCCCCCGCACTTGCCGCAGGCTGTACCATCGTTATCCACCCGTCTTCCAGCACTTCGCTGAGCCTGTTGTCGCTCGCTCAAAAAATTAACCACCTGCTGCCTAAAGGCGTGCTGAACATCATCACCGGACGCGGTTCTAAATCCGGCGAATACATGCTGCACCACAAAGGCTTCAACAAACTCGCCTTCACCGGCTCGACCGAAATCGGCCGCCGCATCGGCATAGCTGCCGCCGAAATGCTCATTCCCTCCACCTTGGAGCTGGGCGGCAAATCCGCCAACATCTTCTTTGACGACATGCCGTTTGACAAAGCCCTCGAAGGCGCGCAAAAAGGCATTTTGTTCAACCAAGGCCAAGTGTGCTGTGCCGGCTCGCGCATCTTCGTTCAGGAAGGCATTTACGACAAATTCGTCAACGCCTTGGCTGAAGAATTCAAAAAAATCAAAGTCGGCCTGCCTTGGGAAGACGACACCCAAATGGGTTCGCAAGTCAATGCCGGCCAGCTTGAAACCATTTTGAAATACGTCAAAATCGGCGAACAAGAAGGCTGCCGCATCATCACCGGCGGTAAGAAAATCGAAGGCGAGTTGGGCAAAGGCGAATTTGTCGAGCCGACCTTGATTGAAGCCGGCAGCAACAGCGCCCGCGTCGCCCAAGAAGAAATCTTCGGCCCGGTTGCTACCGTAATTAAATTCAAAACCGAAGAAGAAGTCATCAAAATGGCGAACGACAGCGAATACGGCCTAGGCGGCGCAGTGTGGAGTACCGACATCAACCGCTGCCTGCGTGTTTCCAATGCACTGGAAACCGGCCGCGTTTGGGTGAACTGCTACAACCGCCTGCCCGCAGGCGCACCGTTCGGCGGCTACAAAACTTCAGGTATCGGCCGCGAAACCCACAAAATGATGCTCGCCGCTTATACTCAGGTGAAAAACATCTACATCTCCACCCGCGAAGAGCGCGAAGGCTTCTATTGATTGCCTGTTGAACATCGTTTATTGATGTAGAAAAAAGGTCGTCTGAAACCCAGATTTGGGTTTCAGACGACCTTTTGTGTTGAGTGGTGTTCTTATGAATGCTTGTCGTTGCAGACGAATAACCGTCCGTCAGACTAGGCTTTTGGGAAAGATTAAACGTTTTTTAGGAAGGGCATGCAGTCAAAGGGTAGGGAGAATTTCGTTATACAGTGTTCGTCGTCATGATCAGCGGATAAGGTTCCAAGCCATTTTGACAGCAATCAGCAGCAGCATGATACCGAAGGAGATTTTGAGCTGGCGGGCGGGGAGTTTGTGCGCGGTTTTGACGCCGATAGGGGCGAAAATCATGGTGGCGATGCTGAGGATGGCGACGGCGGGCAGATAGAGGAAGCCGCCGGAGCCGTGGGGGAGATTGGGGATGTTCCAGCCGGTAATGAGATAACCGATTGTGCCTGCAAACGCAATCGGCCAGGCGAGACCGGAGGATGTGCCGATGGCGCGGTGGGCGGGGAAGTTGCAATACATCAGGAAGGGGACGGACAGTGAACCGCCGCCGATGCCGACCCAGCTCGAAGCTGCGCCGAACAATGTGCCGACCGCACTCAGACCGGGTAGGGCGGGCAGGTGGCGCGAAGCTTTGGGTTTGGAGTCGGCTAGGGTTTTGAGGGCGATGAGGGTCAGGAATACGATAAAGAAGATTTGCAGGGCGCGGGTAGGCATGTATTTGGCGGTGACCGCGCCGATCAGTACGCCAAATATCATGGAGGGGGTCATGCGGCGGACGGTCTGCCAGTCGATGGCGCTTTTTTTGTGCTGTGCGTACATGCTGGAGAAGGTGGTGAATACCATGACGGCGAAGGATGTGCCGATGGCGAGATGTTGGGCGTAGGGATGACTGCTGATGCCTTGCAGTTGCAGCGTCCACAAGACGACGGGGACAATCAATGTGCCGCCGCCTACGCCGAACAATCCTGCAATAAAGCCCGCCGCGCTTCCGACGGCGAGCAGGGCGAGGATAATATCCCAAGTCCACATTTTTCAGACGACCTTTTTGTTCCTGCGGCGTTTTTTCAGCCAACGCCGTGCCGCCATAATGTAGCCGGAGAGACTGTACCCCAAGAAGAAGAGGAATAAGACGAGGGCGGGCTTCCATGTGATTAAGAGGAGGATCAACACGGCGATTACCATGCCCATAAACGGGACTTGGCGGCGGATGTTGATTTCTTTAAAGCTCCAAAACGGGATTTGGACAATCATGGAAATGCCGGCGAAAAGCGTGATGCCCAATGCCCACCAATGTACGCCGGGGAAGCGTTCGACGCTGTGGTTGACCCAAATCAGACCGACAATCAACGCGGCGGCGGTCGGGCTGGGGACGCCGATAAACCAGCGTTTATCGACTTTGCCGATAAGCGTGTTGAAGAGGGCGAGGCGCAGGGCGGCGCAGGCGCAGTAGATGAAGGCGACGGAATAACCGATTTTGCCGAACTGCGAAAGTTGCCATTTGTAAATAATCAATGCAGGTGCAACGCCGAAACTGACCATGTCGGCAAGGCTGTCGAGCTGTTCGCCGAATGCGCTTTGGCTGTTGGTCAGCCGCGCCACGCGCCCGTCCATGCCGTCGAGCAGCATGGAGAGGAATACTGCGATCGCCGCTATTTCAAAGTGCTTGTGCATGGATTGGGTGATGGCGAAGAAGGCGCAGAACAGGGCGGCGATGGTGAAGGAGTTGGGCAGCAGGTAGATACTGTTGCGGCGCAATGAATTGCGTTGCAGGTTTTGAGGGTTTTGCGTATTGTCCATAAGCGTTCGATGATGCTGTACGAAGCAGATTTAGGGATTATACCGTATCGTGACCGCCTGACAATTTAATAACGATGGTATTTTTTTATGGCGGCGCGGTTCTGTAACTTGGGTGATGAAAAAGGTCGTCTGAAAACCTTTCGAGGTTTCAGACGACCTTTTGTTTAAGCTGTCATCAGCTCAGTTTGCCGTGGCATTGTTTGTATTTCAGGCCGCTGCCGCAAGGGCAGGGGTCGTTGCGGTGGACGACTTGGCCTTGGGCGGCAAGTGCTTCGGGGCTGAAATCCGTTCCGTCGGGATCGAACGCTTCGGTAACCAAATTGGTTTGGGATTGTCCGAGCAGTTCTTCCATGTCGGGCGCTTCGGAGTGGATGGTTTGGATGCCGACGGGTGCGGGTTCGGCAATTTCTTCTACATCGGTGTTGCGCTCGATTTGGACGGAGGTCAAGAGGGCGGCGGTTTGATGCTTGATGCCGCGCCACAGGTTTTCAAACATGGCGAAGGCTTCGCGTTTGTATTCCTGTTTCGGATTTTTCTGTGCATAGCTGCGCAGGTGGATGCCTTGGCGCAGGTAGTCCATGGCGGCAAGGTGTTCGCGCCATTGCAGGTCGATGACTTGCAGCATGACGTTGCGTTCGAAATCCGCCATCGGTTTTTTACCGACCAGCTCGACTTTGGCCGCGTATTCTTCTTCCACGCGTTTAATCAGGCGCTCTTTAATGTCCTGATTGTCCAAAGTGGTGTCTGCTTTGAGCCATGCTTGGATGTCTTCGTGCAGGCGGAATTCGGCGGCAAGCTGGCTTTCGAGTGCGGGGATGTCCCATTGCTCTTCCATGCTGTCGGGCGGTATGTACAAATCGACCAAATCGCTGATGACTTCTTCGCGGATACCTTTAGTCAGGTCGCTGACGTCTTTGCTGTTGAGGATTTCGTTGCGTTGGTGGTAGATGACTTTACGTTGGTCGTTGGCAACGTCGTCGTATTCCAATACTTGTTTGCGCATGTCGAAGTTGCGGCCTTCGACTTTGCGTTGTGCGCCTTCGATTTGACGGGTCAACATGCCGTGTTCGATGGCGACGCCGCGTTCCGGCGCAAGGCGGTTGAGGATGGCGGCGGCACGATCGAGCGCGAAGAGGCGTAGCAGAGGATCTTCAAATGAGAGATAGAAGCGGCTGGAGCCGGGGTCTCCCTGACGGCCTGCGCGTCCGCGCAATTGGTTGTCGATACGGCGGCTTTCATGGCGTTCGGTACCGATGATGTGTAGACCGCCTGCTGCGACCACTTGGTCGTGTTCTGCCTGCCAGCCGTTTTCAAGGGCGGCGATTTGTGCAGCTTTTTCTTCGTCGCTCAGGTTTTCGTTGGACTGGATGGCTTCGATTTGGTGCTTGAGGTTGCCGCCGAGGACGATGTCGGTACCGCGGCCCGCCATGTTGGTGGCGACGGTAATGGCACCGACTTTACCGGCTTGGGCGACAATCAGGGCTTCGCGTTCGTGTTCTTTAGCGTTGAGGACGTTGTGCGGCAGTCCGGCTTTTTGCAGAAGACGGGAGACCAGCTCGGAGTTTTCGATGCTGGTGGTACCGACGAGGACGGGTTGTCCGCGTTTGTGGCATTCTTCGATGTCTTTGACGACGGCTTCGAATTTTTCTTCGGCAGAACGGAAAATCTGGTCGTTGAAGTCTTTACGCTGTACGGGGCGGTTGGTCGGGATGATGACGGTTTCGAGGTTGTAGATGCTTTGGAACTCGAAAGCCTCGGTATCGGCGGTACCGGTCATGCCGGAGAGTTTGGTGTACAGGCGGAAGTAGTTTTGGAAGGTGATGGAGGCGAGGGTTTGGTTTTCGCGTTTGATTTCCACGCCTTCTTTGGCTTCGACGGCTTGGTGCAGGCCTTCGGACCAGCGGCGGCCGGACATCAGACGGCCTGTAAATTCGTCCACGATGACGATTTCGCCGTCTTGGATGACATAGTGTTGGTCTTTATGGAATAACGTATGCGCGCGCAATGCTGCCATGAGGTGGTGCATCAGGGCGATGTTGGCGGCGGAGTAGAGGGAGTCGTTTTCCTGCAGCAAACCCATTTGAATCAGGATTTGCTCGGCGTGTTCGTGACCCGCTTCGCTCAAGATGACTTGGTGTGCTTTTTCATCGACCCAGTAATCGCCTTCGCCTTCTTCGGTTTCTTGGCGGATGAGGTGCGCGGGAAGGCTGTTCATGATTTGGTACAGCTGGATGTTGTCATCCGCCTGACCGGAGATAATCAGCGGGGTGCGCGCTTCGTCGATCAGAATGGAGTCCACTTCGTCCACTACGGCAAAATTCAATTCGCGCTGAACTTTGTCGTATTGGTCGGTTACCATGTTGTCGCGCAGGTAGTCGAAGCCGAATTCGTTGTTGGTACCGTAGGTAATGTCAGAGCCATAGGCGTTTTGACGGTCAAACGGCTGCATATCGGCAACGATGACGCCGACGTTTAAGCCGAGGAAGTTGTAGAGCGGTTCCATAATGCCTGCGTCGCGGGCGGCGAGGTAGTCGTTGACGGTAACAACGTGCACGCCTTTGCCGGACAGGGCGTTGAGATAGACGGCAAGGGTGGCGACCAAGGTTTTACCTTCACCGGTACGCATTTCGGCGATTTTGCCGTCGTGCAGCACCATACCGCCGATAAGCTGGACGTCGAAGTGGCGCATGCCGAGTACGCGGCGGGACGCTTCGCGACAGACGGCGAAGGCTTCGACCAAAATGTCGTCCAAAGTCTGACCGTTGGCAAGACGTTGTTTGAATTCGGCTGTTTTAGCCTGTAAATCCGCATCGCTCAAGGCTTTCATTTGTTCTTCGAGTGCGTTGATTTTGGCAACGGATTTACGGTATTGTTTGAGCAGCCGGTCATTGCGGCTGCCGAAGATTTTCTTAGCAATGTTTGTCAGCATGAAATAGTTCCTGCGCCTGATATAAAATAATGGCGAAACGGGGATTTTAACACAAGCCTCGCGGCAAGGCAGTCATGCCGTTTGAAATAAAGGCAGTTTTACCGGATTTCAATCTTGATAATACAACCGTACACTTTGAAAAGGTCGTCTGAAACATATGAATTTGGAACAATTGGGCAAGCGGGATGCGCGGTTGGCCGGTTTGTTGCAGCAGTCGCAACAATGGCGCAGGCTGGATGCGGCAGTCAAACGCATCCTGCCGGCAAACCTGCACCCGCACTTTCAAACCGCCTGCATCGAAGAGGGCAGGCTGGTGTTGCTGGCGGCAAACGGTATGGCGGCTTCGCGCCTGAAAATGATATTGCCTGCGCTTGTGCCGCAGCTTCAGGATTTGAACGCGGGGATTCGGGATGTGGCGGTCAAAGTCGTGCCGAAGCCGCCAGCGCAACCCAAAGTCAACAGCCTGCATTTGAGCGGGGCGGCATTGGAGAGTTTTGATGCGGCAGCGGCAAAATTGGAAGACAAGCATCCCGAATTGGCTGCCGCGCTGGCGGAGTTGGTGCGCAAACACAGCCGATAGTTTGAAATGGTTGTGTTGTTTGTTAATTAAAGTTAAAGAGTATTTCGTATGACTGATAAAATCTAATACTAAAGAAATACGACATTAATAGTAGCCATTCTCATTTGTGTAAACTGAGGTAAAATAGCCGTTGAATTTTGGATTTGTTCGATTTGTTGTAGCAGAATATAGCTTCATTTTCATCCTTCTTTCGCTTGCGGATATGAAATCTGAAATTAGGTTCATTAATATATATTCGCAAGTTTTATTTTGTAGAACTTAACATATTCTCACCTATCATTAGGAGATACACATGAAAGCTTATTTGGCTCTGATTTCCGCTGCCGTTATCGGCTTGTCCGCTTGTTCACAAGAAGCTTCAAAACCTGCCGAAGCCTCTGCTCCGACTGCATCTGCTGCTTCCGAAGCCGCACCTGCACCTGCAGAAAGCGCACCTCCTGCCGATGCTCCTGCTTCCGGCGCGGCTTCAGCCAACTCTGCCGCAGCACCTGCCGCCGGCAACTGCGCGACTACTGTCGAAGCCAACGACGCTATGCAGTTCAACACTAAAGAAATCCAAGTCAGCAAAGCTTGTAAAGAATTCACCGTTACTCTGAAACACACCGGTACCCAACCTAAAGAAAGCATGGGTCACAACATCGTCATCGGTAAAGCCGAAGACATGGACGGTATTTTCAAAGACGGTGCCGGCGCTGCTGCAACCGACTATGTGAAAGCTGACGATGCACGCGTTGTTGCCCACACCAAACTGGTCGGCGGCGGCGAAGAAGCTTCCCTGACTCTGGATCCTGCCAAACTGGCGGGCGGCGAATACAAATTTGCCTGCACCTTCCCGGGACACGGTGCTTTGATGAACGGCAAAGTGACTTTGGTCGACTAATCCGTCCAAGCTTCAAAATACAGACAGCCTGCTTTATGCAGGCTGTTTTGTTATAAAATGGTCGTCTGAAAAGTACCCATTGAGAACACAAACATGAATCCGTTTGAAACCAAAAGCGTTACCTTTGCCGAACCGATTGAAATACTGTACGCCTGCCACGGCAAAGTGCGCCGTTTCTGCGGCCAGGTCGCCATGTTGTCGGACTATATTGCCGAAAACGGCTGCAATCGGATTGTTTTGCAAACCATCCGCCAAATCGCCCAGTATTTCAACGTTGCCGCGCCGCTGCACCATGAAGACGAAGAAGAAAACTTCTTCCCGCTCCTGCTGCAATACGCGCCGCAAGCCCAAGAAAGCGTGGACGAGCTTTTGCGCCAGCATGTGAGCCTGCATGGTAACTGGGATGCCGTGGCTGTCGAATTTGCCAAACTCGAAGCAGACAACGCCTATATCCCCGATGCGGAAGCGTTCAAACGCTTTGTGGCAGGTTACGATGTCCATTTGGCGATTGAAGAACCCTTGTTCGACATGGGCAAAACGTTTATCCCCAAAGAGAAACTGACCGAAATCGGCGAAATCATGGCGGCGCGCCGGCGCAGATAAGGTCGTTTACAGATTACCGTTTCTTCAAACAAGGCCGTCTGAAAACTTGAAAACAGAGTTTCAGACGACCCCAGTATCCCCCGTAACACAACCACGTCGTCTGAAAAGGAAGCAAACCATGCTGACGCCAAAAAGCTGCGATTTGTTCAATATCCCGTTTTTCCAGTTTGCCCAGCTCAAAAAATACCAGCCCGAGAGCATTCCGCAAATCAAAGCCGACTACAAGGAAAACTGGCAGATATGGCAGCAGCTGATACAACAGGTCGCTGCGGATTTGGGCGAACCTTTCGCCCCGCCGCATATCGAACGCTGGTGTAACGGCTGGCAGGTTCGCGCCCATTTCTTCGCCTACTTCAAATACGCCCAATACAAAAACTCCGCCGCGATTTTATCGATTTTATTGAACCGCCGCCGCCTGAGCGTCAGCTTGGACTGGCACTGCTACAAAGCCGACGTGTCGCCGATTGCGCTGCCCGAATACAACCGCTGGCTGGATGATTTCGATACCGAAAAATACGCCGCATTCGATATGTGGCACGGCGCGGAAAGCGAATATGACGACTACCGCACCGTCGCACAGCAAAGCGAATCCGACCGAAGATTGCAAAACGACGAAGACTTTTTCTGCATCGGCAAACACATCGAACGCGACGATTTGGGCAAACAGGATGTAGCAAAATGGATAGTTGAAACGGTGGAAGATTTGCTGCCGCTTTACGAAGCCTGTCACGGCAAATGATTCAGAAAACTGACGGGTACGAATCCCGCCCCACATACCAACCTAACCCGGAGGTCGTCTGAAAATCAGATTGAGAACATTTCAGACGACCTGATTTCCAAAGTGAACAAAATGACCGAAACCCAATCCCTAGAACTCGCCAAAGCGTTGATTTCCCACCCGTCCGTTACCCCCGACGACCGAGATTGCCAAAAACTGCTTGCCGAACGCCTGCACAAAATCGGTTTTGCGGCTGAAGAACTCCATTTCAGCGATACCAAAAACATCTGGTTGCGACGCGGCACGAAAGCTCCCGTTGTCTGTTTTGCAGGACATACCGACGTTGTGCCGACAGGCCCTGTTGAAAAATGGGATTCGCCCCCGTTCGAGCCGACCGAGCGCGACGGAAGATTATACGGGCGCGGCGCGGCGGACATGAAAACCAGCATCGCCTGCTTCGTTACCGCCTGCGAACGCTTTGTTGCCGAACATCCCGACCACCAAGGCAGCATTGCGCTCCTGATTACTTCCGACGAAGAGGGCGACGCGCTGGACGGTACGACCAAAGTCGTCGATGTATTGAAAGCGCGCGACGAGCTTATCGACTACTGCATCGTCGGCGAACCGACCGCCGTGGACAAATTGGGCGATATGATTAAAAACGGCCGACGCGGCTCGCTGTCGGGCAACCTGACCGTCAAAGGCAAGCAAGGCCATATCGCCTATCCCCATTTGGCAATCAACCCCGTCCACACTTTTGCCCCGGCCTTGTTAGAGCTGACGCAGGAAGTCTGGGACGAAGGCAACGAATACTTCCCACCGACCAGCTTTCAAATTTCCAATATCAACGGCGGCACAGGCGCGACCAACGTCATTCCGGGCGAGCTGAACGTCAAATTCAATTTCCGCTTCTCCACCGAGTCCACCGAAGCAGGGCTGAAACAACGCGTTCACGCCATTTTGGACAAACACGGCGTGCAATACGATTTGCAGTGGTCGTGCTCGGGGCAGCCCTTCCTGACCCACGCGGGCAAACTGACCGACGTGGCACGCGCAGCCATTGCCGAAACCTGCGGCGTAGAGACCGAATTGTCCACCACCGGCGGCACTTCGGACGGACGCTTCATCAAAGCCATTGCGAAAGAACTCATCGAATTAGGCCCGTCCAATGCCACCATCCACCAAATCAACGAAAACGTGCGGCTGGACGATATTCCGAAGCTGTCGGCGGTGTATGAGGGGATATTGGCGCGGTTGTTGGCTGAAAAGGCCGTCTGAAAAGAAGATGGGCTATCGGATATGGATGTCCGACAATTTGATTAGACCTAACGTGAGTTTGAGATAACGCATTGATTTTTATGTAGAGCGATTTATTTGAACGGCAATCCATTCCCTCTCCCGTGGGAGAGGGTTAGGGAGGAGGGTAGTTAGGGCGGTCG
>NZ_JH164967.1:373803-390125 GCF_000227275.1 Neisseria sp. GT4A_CT1 | reverse complement strand
AATTTGGCTTTGCATCAACTGCCTTATTTCGAACGCACGTCAAACTTAAATTTGTAAGGCCGTCTGAAAAGCAGATTGCTTGTCGGATATGGATGTCTGACAATTTGATTAGACCTAACGTGAGTTTGAGATAACGCATTGATTTTTATGTGGAGCGATTTATTTGAACGGCAATCCATTCCCTCTCCTGTGGGAGAGGGTTAGGGAGAGGGCATTGGGTCGGCAACGGAAATATTGTCTGTATCTGCCCCGTTTTACCCTCTCCCCAACCCTCCCCTACAGGGGAGGGAGCCAAGTTGCAGGCACGCCGACGGAATATGGTTGAAACCCGGCCCCTCAGGGCAGTAGAATTTTGTTTATTTTTTGGGAAGTAACCCCTTCCAAATCAGGGTAAACAGGGCTGCGCCTTATGTGCAGCCCTGTGTGTTGAAACATTGAGGAATATAACCGTGCCGTCAAATTACTTTCATACGCGTGAACGATTGGGTGCTTTAGGCGGCATCGTGCAACATCATACCGCCTTGTACCGCAGCGTGGCGGTACATGAACCGACCGTGGTTATCGTGCGGCGCGGATGCAAGAAGCTGCGGTGGGCGGGGCGCGAATTGAGGATTGCGGCGGGTGAGGTTGTTGCCTTGGCAGGCGGGCAGACGTTTGACGTCATCAATATTCCCGATTCAGACGACCTCTATCAGGCGCAATGGATTGCTTTCGAACAGGAAGCCATAGAAAGGTTTGCCGCACAATACGGGACGGCACAGGCAGTGTGCGATGCGGTGAAGCTGCCGCACCCCGGGCGGATGAACGCGGCGTTTGATTATGCGGCTACGGTACTGGCGGATGAAGAAGTGCCGCACAATGCGGCGGAGGCCGCGCTTTGCGGCGTGTTGGCGTGGTTGCAGCATGACGGCATCGGTTTTACCGTGTACGAAGGCGTCAACCTGATGCGGCAAATCCGCAAACTGATTACCGCCGATATGGCTGCGGACTGGTCGTCGGCGATGCTGGCGCAGCGGCTTAATTGCAGCGAGGCCGCGTTGCGGCGGCGGTTGGCGCGGCAGGACACGAATTTCCGTACGCTGCTGACGGATGTACGCATGATGCGCGCGCTGACGCTGTTGCAGGTTACGCAATGGCCGGTGGCGCAGATTGCCGGCGCGGTCGGCTATGACTGTCCGTCCCGTTTCAGCGCGCGCTTCAAAGAGCGGTTCGGTTGCGTACCGTCGGCGGTCCGCTCGGAAGCGGAGCCGGCGGCATATCGGCGTACGGGGCAGGTCAGCGTTGGTGTTCGACCGTGAATTTTGCTTCGCCCAAGCTGTTTGCCCTAGTAAAGAAACCGACCAGCGCGGGTGTGGATTCGGCGGTGATGTTTGGCAGCTTGGCGACTTTCAGCGCGGTGAGCGTGAATTCGTAGCGGTGTTTCCTGCCTTCGGGAGGACACGCGCCGCCGTAGCCCGGAGTGCCGAAGTCTGTGCGGGTTTGCAGCGCGCCTTTGGGCAGCCTGCCGCCTTGCGCGGTAATGCCTGCGGGCAGGCGGCGGACATCGGCGGGAATGTCGGCGACCACCCAGTGCATCCAGCCCAGACCGGTCGGCGCGTCTTTATCGTAAACGGTCAGGACGAAACTTTTTGTCCCTGCGGGCGGATTTTTCCACGACAGCGCGGGCGAAGCATTGCCGCCCGAACAGCCAAAGCCGTAAGGCGCGCTCAAAAGCTGGTTTTGCGTGAAGCCGCCGTCTTTGGACGGGTTGTCGAATTGCAGCGTGAATGCGCCCTCGGCAAAGGCAGCGGTTGAAAAAGCCAGCAGTACGGCGGAGAGGATGCGGGTTTGCATAGATGATTCCTTTGCTTGATGAATAAGTGGATTCATTATAGGCTGTCAATGGAGGCAGGAATGTGCCGAAACGGTTGGATGATGTGCCGAAATGCGCAAATGCAAAAATCGTGGTTTCAGACGACCCTTTGCAGGTCGTCTGAAGTCTTTAATTCCTTTCCCTGAGGCTTTAGAAATATCGAATATTTAGGAATTGCCGCAACCCAAACCTCAAGATTTACGTCATAGCCCGTTCCTGCATCGGCGTGCGGGAATGGCGAAAATTGGGGATTTTGCCGTCAAATCCATGATAGAGATACGGAGCAAACGAATGATTACCCTGCCTTCCTTAAACAATCTGCCGTCAAAATGGGATGAAATCCGCCATTGGCTCGAAACCCAAGTTTTTGAGTGTGAAGTCATGCCGTATCCCAATCTGACGGAACACGAAGCCAAGCAGTTCGAGCAGGATTTTATCGACCGTATCGGTTGCGCGCCTGAAGAATATGTCCGCATCCGCAGAGCCATCCGCCTGCTGGAAGCACGTTATCCTGACAGCTTGAACGAACTGACCGCAGCCGCCATTGCCACGCCTTTGGGCGAGATGCTGGCGGTGTTTGGCGGTAAGGGTTTGTGTTTGCTGGAGTTTGTCGGGCAGAAACATATGGAGCAGGAAATTACCGCCGTCCAAAAAGCCTTGCGCGGACGGTTTGTGTTTCGGGAAGATGAGCGAACGCAACTTCTGCGGCAGGAATTGGACTTATACTTCAAGGGTCGTCTGAAAACCTTTGCCACGCCTTTGGAGCAGATTGGCACTGAATTTCAAAAGCAGGCATGGGATGCGCTCTTGGCGATTCCTTACGGCGAAACGCGCAGCTACAAGGAGCAGGCGCAGCGTTTGGGCAATCCCAAAGCCGTCCGCGCCGTTGCCGCCGCCAACGGGCAGAACAAAGTGTCCATCCTGATTCCCTGCCACCGCGTCATCGGCAGCGACGGCAAGTTGACCGGCTACGCGGGCGGCCTGAACCGCAAACAGTCGCTGCTTGCTTTGGAACGCGGCGAAGTTCAGACGACCTTGTTTTGATTTTGAGGTAAGTCGGATACTGGTACCCGACAACGCCGATTGAAATTATCGGATTCGAAAATCCGACCTGACTACAATAGAGCAGCGGCAGATTGCTCATCAATGCCCGACCTGCTGGAAAGGAGAAATACGAATATGAACCTGAAAAACCGCCATTTCCTGAAACTTTTGGACTTCACGCCCGAAGAAATCACCGCCTACCTCGACCTTGCCGCCGAGTTGAAAGCCGCCAAAAAGGCAGGGCACGAAGTGCAGCGGATGAAAGGGAAGAACATCGCCCTGATTTTTGAAAAAACATCGACCCGCACCCGCTGCGCGTTTGAAGTCGCCGCGCGCGACCAAGGGGCGGGGGTCACTTATCTGGAGCCGTCCGCCAGCCAAATCGGGCATAAGGAAAGCATCAAAGACACAGCCCGCGTTTTAGGCAGGATGTACGACGGCATCGAATATCGCGGCTTCGGGCAGGACGTGGTCGAAGAATTGGCGAAATACGCCGGCGTGCCTGTTTTCAACGGTCTGACCAACGAGTTCCACCCCACCCAAATGCTTGCCGACGCGCTGACCATGCGCGAACACAGCGGCAAACCTTTGAACCAAACCGCGTTTGCCTACGTCGGCGACGCGCGTTACAACATGGCAAATTCGCTGCTGGTGTTGGGCGCGAAGCTCGGCATGGACGTGCGTATCGGCGCACCGAAAACCTTGTGGCCGTCTGAAAACATCATCGCCCGCGCCCGCGCCGTCGCTGAAGAAACCGGCGGGAAAATATTGTTGACCGAAAACGCGGAACAAGCCGTCAAAGGCGTCGATTTCATCCATACCGACGTGTGGGTCAGCATGGGCGAGCCGAAAGAGGCGTGGCAGGAACGCATTGATTTATTGAAAGATTACCGTGTTACTCCCGAGCTGATGGCAGCATCGGGCAATCCGCAGGTCAAATTCATGCACTGCCTGCCCGCCTTCCACAACCGCGAAACCAAAGTCGGCGAATGGATTTACGAAACCTTCGGCTTAAACGGCGTGGAAGTAACGGAAGAAGTATTCGAAAGCCCCGCCAGCATCGTGTTCGACCAAGCGGAAAACCGGATGCACACGATTAAAGCGGTGATGGTGGCGGCGCTGGGGGATTGACGGCGTTTCTGTTTGAATCCATTAAAAAGGTCGTCTGAAAATCAATATAACGGGTTTTCAGACGACCTTTTGCCTTTATATCCTTTATAATCACGTCCATCACATTTTTATCCGCGCGCCCCTCCAAGCGGCGACGGAACAATATGCGGCAGAGGCATGGCGGGTTCAGTTTAAACGGGTTTGGCATGGCTCCGCCTGTCCAGATTGAAGTTTAATCCGCCATCCGAATACGCCGCCCATCCGAAAGGTTCGCATGACCACTTATTCCCTCTTCGTTACCTGCCCGCGCGGTCTCGAAGCCCCTTTATCCCAAGAACTCGAACAACTCAAATGCCAAGACATCCGCGCCGTTGACGGCGGCGTCGCGTGCAAAGGCGGTATGGAGCAGGTGTACCGCATCAACCTGCATTCGCGCACTGCCAGCCGCGTGTTGCTGCGCCTGACCAAAAGCGGCTACCGCAACGAGCAAGATATTTATAAAGCGGCGAAAAATATCCGCTGGACGGATTGGTTCGACTTGGAACAAACCTTCAAAGTCAAAGTAGAAGGCAAACGCGCCCAAGTCAAAAGTTTGGATTTCGTCGGACTGAAAATCAAAGATGCCGTGTGCGACGTGTTCCGCGACGCTTGCGGCGCGCGCCCCAGCGTCGGCAAAATCCGCCCCGACATCCGCATCCATGCCTTTATCGACGAGCGCGACATTCAAATTTTCATCGACACATCCGGTGAAGCCTTGTTCAAACGCGGCTACCGCCAAGACACAGGCGAAGCGCCGATGCGCGAGAACTTGGCGGCAGGGTTGCTGCTGCTGGCAGGCTATGACGGCTCGCAGCCTTTCCAAGACCCGTTTTGCGGCAGCGGCACCATCGTCATCGAAGCCGCGTGGATTGCCACCCGCCGCGCGCCCGGTTTGATGCGCCGTTTCGGGTTTGAAAAGCTGAAAAACTTCGATGCCGCCCTTTGGAAAAAGCTGCAACACGAAGCCGAAACGCAAATCCGCCCTGCGTCTGCCCCGATTTCAGGCAGCGACAACGATCGCCATATGATCCGCGCTGCCGTTGCCAACGCCCAAGCTGCCGAGGTGGACACGTTTATCCGTTTTGAAGTCAAAGACGCGCAGGATACCCGTCCGAACGGGGAAGGCGGCATTTTGATTTCCAATCCGCCTTACGGCGTCCGCCTTGCCGAAGTCCAAGCCCTGCAAGCCCTTTATCCGCAGTTGGGCGCGTGGCTGAAGCAGCATTACGCAGGCTGGTTGGCGGGAATGTTTACCGGCGACCGCGATATGCCGAAATTCATGCGCCTTTCACCCAAACGCAAAATCCCGCTCTACAACGGCAACTTAGACTGCCGCCTGTTTTTGATGGATATGGTCAAAGGGTCGAACCGATAAATACGGTTGAAGGTCGTCTGAAAAGCGGCGGCAACGCTGTTTCCGTTTTCAGACGACCTTTTCGTTTGGAAGAAATATAGTGGATTAACTTTAAATCAGGACAAGGCGACGAAGCCGCAGACAGTACAGATAGTACGGAATCGATTCACTTGGTGCTTCAGCACCTTAGAGAATCGTTCTCTGAAATTCGGGCTGAGGTCGTCTGAATCACAATATCGAAAGGAAATAATATGATGAAACCTGTTGTTTTGAGCATTGCCGCCGCTACGGTTTTGGCAGCCTGCAATACATCCGCCCAACAAGAAGCGCCGACAGTCGGCGCGGCAAATCCGGCTTCTGAGTTTTGCGTGAAGCAGGGCGGGAAATTGGAAATGAAAAAAGACAAAGACGGCGGCGAATATGCGCTTTGCCATCTGCCGGACGGTACGGTCGTCGAAGAATGGGCATATTTCCGCCAGCACAATCAGTAATAACGCATTGAGCCGTCGCGCTTCGGACGCTTAGGCTCGATATGGTTGCTTTGATTTCGGCAGATACAGCCGATAACGAAAAGGTCGTCTGAAACCTTGTTTAAGGGTTTCAGACGACCTTTTGATGTGTTGGCGATGGAATGCAGCTACACGGTTTATTGGACTTCCAGTTTGGTTACGCCGCCCATATAAGGCTGCAAAGCAGCAGGAATATTGATGCTGCCATCGGCGTTTTGATGGTTTTCCAAAACCGCGACCAAAGTACGGCCGACTGCCAAGCCGGAGCCGTTCAAAGTATGTACCAAGCGGTTTTTGCCGTTTTCGTCTTTGAAACGCGCCTTCATGCGGCGGGCTTGGAAATCTTCGCAGTTGGAGCAGCTTGAGATTTCGCGGTAGGTGTTTTGTGCGGGAACCCAGACTTCCAAGTCATAGGTTTTGGTTGCGCCGAAGCCCATGTCGCCGGTACACAGGGTAATCACGCGGTAGGGCAGTTCCAAAGCCTTCAGGATGTTTTCGGCATGGCCGACCATTTCTTCCAGCGCTTCGTATGATTTTTCGGGATGAACGATTTGCACCATTTCCACTTTGTCGAATTGGTGTTGTCGAATCAGGCCGCGCACGTCTTTACCGTATGCGCCTGCTTCGGAGCGGAAACATGGGGAATGGGCGGTCAGCTTCAGCGGCAAATCGCTGCCTGCCACGATACTGTCGGCAACGGTGTTGGTCAGCGTCACTTCGGCGGTCGGAATCAGATATTGCGTTTTTTTGCTCTCGTCGCCGCCGCGGGTAACATGGAACAAATCTTCTGCAAATTTAGGCAGTTGGCCTGTGCCTTGCAGGGTGGTGTCGTCCACGATGTAGGGTGTGTAATGCTCGGTGTAGCCGTGTTTCAGCGTGTGCGTATCGAGCATGAATTGCGCCAGCGCGCGGTGCAGGCGGGCGATTTGACCTTTCATGACGGTAAAGCGCGCGCCGGACAGTTTCGCGCCGCCTTCGAAATCCAAACCCAAAGGTTCGCCCAAATCGACATGGTCTTTGATTTCAAAGTCAAATTCGCGCGGCGTACCGACTTTGCGGACTTCGACATTTTCGGTTTCGTCTTTGCCGACGGGTACGCTTTCGTGCGGCAGGTTGGGAATGCTTAACAACCATGCGTCCAATTCTTTCTGAACGGCATCCAAATCGGCGGCCGCCTGCTCCAAATCGGTTTTGATTTGGGCGACTTGATCCATTGCCGCCTGCGCCTCTTCATGTTTGCCCTGTCCTTTCAATGCGCCGATTTGTTTGGAAATACTATTGCGCGAGGCTTGCAGTTCTTCGGTTTTCACTTGGACGGCTTTGCGCTGCTCTTCCAAGGCATTGAAACGTGCGGTATCAAACTCGTAACCGCGCTGCGCCAAACGTTCGGCGACGGCTGCGGTGTGGCTGCGGAGCTGTTGGATGTCTAACATTTTGTTCTCTCGATAAGATTTGGAAATGGCATCATTGTAAACCAAATTAAGGATATTTTCACAATGGAAGCGTTTGGGGACGGGCTTTGCGGCGGATATGAAAAGGGTCGTCTGAAACGCCGGATTTAAGTTTTCAGACGACCTCGGACGGATTCGGATACGCTAAACCCGATGCCGTCAGATTTGTTTTTCCTAATCCCCTCAATGTCTGTAAAACACGGGCGGCGGCTTGCCATCATCAGGTTTTCGGCAGAGTGACGCCGGTTTGTCCCATGTATTTGCCGTTGCGGTCTTTGTAGGAAGTTTCGCAGATTTCGTCGCTCTCGAAGAAGAGGACTTGCGCCACGCCTTCGCCGGCATAGATTTTGGCGGGCAGAGGGGTAGTGTTGGAAAACTCGAGGGTCACGTAGCCTTCCCATTCCGGTTCGAACGGGGTGACGTTGACGATGATGCCACAGCGGGCGTAGGTGGATTTGCCCAAGCAGACGGTCAGGACGTTGCGCGGGATACGGAAGTATTCGACCGTGCGCGCCAGTGCGAAGGAGTTGGGCGGGATGATGCAGCAGTCGTCTTCGACGGTGACGAAGTTTTTCGGGTCGAAGTTTTTGGGATCGACGATGGTACTGTTGATGTTGGTGAAAATTTTAAATTCGTTGGCGCAGCGGATGTCGTAGCCGTAGCTGGACGTGCCGTAGGAGATGATGCGCTGTCCGTTGGCTTCTTTGATTTGGTTCGGCTCGAAGGGGTCGATCATGCCGAACTCTTCGCTCATGCGGCGTATCCATTTGTCGGACTTGATGCTCATAATGTTTTCCTTGTTTCTTGCGGTTTTCAGACGGCGTCTGCGGAGAGGTCGTCTGAAAATGCGGGACGGGGTTATTTGGTTTTGGGCAGTTTCACTTCTTTAATCATGCCGTTTTCGCATTTCATGATGAAGACGGTTTCGCCGTTTTGCGAGGCGGTGAATTTGCCGTGTGCCAGGCCTTTTTTGAACGTGCCCGACAGTACCATGTTGCGGAACTTGGTGCTGTTGGAATTGAACGGCTCGATGAAGGTTTCGCGGTTGGCGGAGACGGTGTAAACGCCTTGTCCGTCGAATTTGCCGTTTTTAAATGCGCCGGTGTAGCTGCGTCCGTCTTGGCAGCGCCATGTGCCTTTGCCGGCAGGTTTGCCGTCTTTGCCGACATCGCCGTCGTAGGTGCAGCCCGGTTCCTGATAGGAAGTCAGGACGGCGGCCGAGGCGGGGAGGGCAAGCATAATGGCGAGCGGCAGGAATGCGAGGTGTTTAAACATAAAGGTTGTCCATCGAAGGTAGGTTTCAGGCGACCTTTTATCGTGTAAAGGTCGTCTGAAAAATTAGTCTTGCCAGCCGCCCAAATAGGAAACCAGCTCTTCCAACATGGTGCTGACGGATTCCGCCATCAGGATTTGCGAGGCGAAGGCAAGGCTGGCGGCATCGTCGCCGTTGCTTTCGGCTTCTTCCTGCAATACGTCGAGGTATTGGATGCGCTTGAGCGTGAAATCTTGCGTGAGGATGAAGGCGATTTGTTCGCGCCACACCAAGCCTAGCTGGGTTACGGTTTTACCGTTTTTGACGTGTTGGACCACTTCATCGGCGGTCAAATCTTGTTTGGACACTTTGACGACGGGAACAACATCGCCCACACCTTTGAGTTCGCAATCGCTGTCCAATTCAAAACCGCCTTCGCAATGCCCTTGCAACAGCCACTCGGTCATCAGGGAAGAGGGCGATTGCTTGGTATTCGGCAGCGAGGCTTCCAAACCGCCCAAGGCTTCGCGCAGCTTGGTCAGGATGTTTTCCGCTTTGGCGGAAGCCGCGTTATTGACGAGCAGATAGCCGTGGCGGGTATTGAACACCGCTTCAGTGCGGCTGCTGCGGGTAAACGCGCGGGGCAGCAGGTCGTCTGTAATCTGTTCTTTAAGCTCTTGTTTTTCCTTGCGGCCGACATTGCGGGCTTCATTGTTTTGGATTTCCGCCACCTTCTCTTCCAGAATATCGCGGATGACGCCGGCAGGCAGGACTTTTTCTTCTTTTTTCAGGGCGACGCGCAAAGTAAAGTCGGCAGGGAAAACGAGTTCGGGAGAGAACGAAACCGGTGCGGCAAAGCCTTCGCTGGACCAATCCAAACCTTGGCAGCGGGTAAATTCAGCCTCTGCAAGTTTGTCGGCAAGTACGTCCGCTTCGGGCAGCTTTTCTTTGTTGAGCGGATAAAAACTGATCTGCTTGAACCACATGGTTTGTTTTCCTTTTCATTAAAAGCGGCATTATACAGGCAAAGCGGATACAAAGATAAGGCGCAGAAGGGTCGTCTGAAACCGATTTGACCATAAAAACCCCCAAACCCGTTGACAGCGTTTTAACGCTTATGTATAGTTCGCAACTCGGTTACGCGCCCATCGTCTAGAGGCCTAGGACACTGCCCTTTCACGGCGGCAACCGGGGTTCGAATCCCCGTGGGCGTGCCAGATTTTCAATAAACCCTTACTGGAGAACAGTAAGGGTTTATTTTTTTGTCTTTGGGAATGGATGGGGTTGGGTGTTTAATATAGCCGTCAAAGGAATTTTGGCTTGCTTTATGAAGTATAAAATTCAAATTTATTATCAGTATCTTAGAAGCAATATTGTAAATTGCATTGGAGTTTTGTGTAGGTAAGGCCGTCTGAAATATTTTTCAGACGACCTTGGGTTTTAAATCCTTGAGTCAAAAATTTTTTTATATTCAGTAGGTTGATATTGGTTTGTTAAATAGATATGTATTTTCCTCTTCTATATCTTCATCTTCATAAACTTGAATTGGATTTTTCGATTCTCCAGTCAATAAATATCCATTAAAGTCATCATTAGGGATATAACAGACAATATGTTTGAGTTGAGATACTGCTATAATTTTATCTCTAATTTCATCATCTATTGCTGAAATCCGATATAAATTCACAAGCCAAGAAGCATCACCATTAACGTTAGAATAAATACAAAGGCAGCATATTTCATTCAAATCATTTTCTGAAAAACTTGGATCATTAAGTTTTTCAAAAGTGGTTGCTAGAATTTTATTTGAAGAACAGCCTAAGGCTGAGGCAAGAAATTCTATAATTTCATCTATAGAGATTGGATTTTTAATAAAAAAATCAAACATATAGTATCGCTATTTTAAGTTTTCTGTAAAATATCTTGCATATTATTCCTGTTTTATTGTGAATAATATAAAGAAATAAAATATAAAATTTAAATGGTTTGAATAAATAGGTTATAGGAGTAATTTGAAGATGAATATTAAATTTAAAAAATTTGGTTTGAGTCAAACTGACGTTCAGCAAATGAGAGAATACGGAATTTTGCCGGATAAAAAAACCTTACAAAATTTAATTAAGGCGCATCATTCAAATAATCCCGAGCCTGATGAGATTGCCCAATTACAAGATAATTTAGGCTGGCGAATTGATGAAAATTATATTCAATTTTTACTTAAACACAATGGAGGAATTCCATCTAAAGTTAGAATAAAGGGTAATAATATAGTTATAGACCATTTTTTGTCTTTTAAATCTGACTATAAGCTTAACTCCATTATTGATATATATCCAGATTTTAAACAATACGGGTTACCTATTGCGAATACCCCTTCAGGTGATAGTATTATTTTATCTTTGGACGGAAAAATTCGTTTTTTCAATCATAATATTGATTCTATTGATGAAGAAGTGGGGATAGTGGCGGATAATTTTTTGGAATTGCTGAGAAAGTTATATTAGTAAGCTATAGCCTATATGGAATCCTAAAATTTAGATGCTTTCAATATGTTTTTAAGATTTTCTGATCACAGGTTTCAGACGACCTCTATCGCGAATCGCTCCTGTCGACGGCGGTGCGCAGTTACTGACAAAGCTTACAACTATAAAAGGGCTTAGGGAAGTCTGAACAACTTATACGGCTACAGTCCACTAGGGTCGTCTGAAACGTCGGCGCAGCAATATCGGAACATTAAAACTCTGAAGCCTGCAGCACACTGCCACCATCGTCCCGTTTAACCAAACGCCAGATACAATAGCCTTTCCCAATTTCCGTTGTGCCGTTTTGGAGGTACTTGTAATACTCTCCTCTATCAGGAAAAACTTCTCCTTCTTCAAAATGTCGTTCTATCGCATTCTCGAGATCGTCGGGTATCCACATCCCGGCATAAGGTGCTTCCAACGGTCTCTCACGGTAAACAGGCATCAGTTCCTGCTTCGTCCCTTGAGGATCAAAAATCTCGTTTTCAAAATTGGCATTATCCCAACGATGCAGCCAGTAATAGCCTTGGGAAGCTGAGTAGCGGTTTTTGCCGTTGCCGAAGGCGGTATGCAGCGAATCATTCAGCTTTTGCGTCAGTATCGGCCGCATCAGGTTGTTCACTACCAGGTAATTAACGGGCAACGGTTTGGTTTTATCTCCCAAATCGGGGAATTTTCCTGCTTTGAATACCATGGTGCCGTTATAAGTCTTCAGTGTAATATCACGATAATGGTTCAAAACGTTTTGGATTTCCGTGCTGTTCAGTTTATTCTGAAACGCCTTACCGACAAGTGTGTACCAGCTGATAGATTTTATACCTTCGTACCAAAGGAGGGTTATGGGTGAATCTGAATCAGGTGTTACCCCCCCAATAACGTTTGGTAACAGCATATTCATAAAATTGGTATTTATAGTAGGAATCAGGGAGGGCAAGGGTCAGTCCGGCATAGCCGTGGAAAATATCAAACTGTTTGCAAACATATTCCACCCAATCTTCGAATTCCTGCTGTTGGGCAGTGGTCGATAAAAAGGACAAAGGCAGGGTAATTTGAAGGCAAGACAATCCATTTTCATCTATTGGGTGGGAGGAGAGGGTTTTGAACTGATATTCCGGAGCCCTTTGGCCATATTCCGTATCAGAAGTCAGTACACATGAAAATCTGCGTCCTGCTTCAGCATTTTTAATGGTACGGTCTATTTTGTTTTGAAATGCGGTCGGATTGAGCCGTGCAAAACGGCGCATGTCTGTCCAAAAATGCATTTTCAAATACCCATGGTACTTTGAATAAAAGCGTTCGGCAGCTTCCAGCGTCTTGCGTTGTCCCGCTACCGAACCGCCGCCCGTGTAGTAGATCAATATGGTCAGTCCCAAACGGGCATTGATATTGTAGTCTTCGTCATACATCAGGATTTAATCGGCTTCCCGTTGCAGGGACTCGTATAGCTTGGTTGTCATATTGTCTCTTTTATATGGTTGCTGTTGTTGACTCGGTAGGCAGATTACCGTGATGGGCATCGAATTCGTGTACTTTTCCAGTTGAACATAAATCAAAAAGGCAGATAGGACAAATGAACGATGATGAATGGTGGAAATGCGTTATGGATGGTTGTTTGAGGGTGGTGGGGATAAATAGAATTGGGTCGTCTGAATAGAGGGTTTCAGACGACCCTTATTGATAATGTTGTTTTTTAATTTGATCTGTGTTTTGAGTTTTGAGGATATCTTCCCTGTAAAGGTTAGTAAGGGGGATTGGGCAAGGCGTAGCCAGCAGGTACATCAGCATCTCCTCGAGAATGCCAAATTGTAAAAAACGCTTCTGTCTCTTAAAACAGAAGCGTTTTCGCATTTCAGACGACCTGTAATCCGTTTGTCGGAATCGGGCTGCGGCTTGGTTTGGGTTTTATTAGGATGTGGCTCAGCCGGGCAGGTACTGCATCGGGTCGACGGCTTTGCCGTTCATGCGGACTTCGAAATGCAGTTTGACGCCGTCTGTGTCGCTATTGCCCATGGTGGCAATCGGCTGGCCTGCTGCGACTTTTTGGTCTTTTTGAACCAGAATGGTGTCGTTATGTGCGTAGGCGGTGATGGAGAAGTCGCTGTGGCTGATGAGAATCAGTTTGCCGTAGCCGCGCACTTCTTCGCCGACGTAGAGGACGGTTCCGGCTGCTGCGGATTTGACGCTTTGTCCGAGTGTGCCGCCGATGTCGATGCCTTTGTTGGTCGCGTTGTCGTAGCCGCGGATGATGGAATTTTTGCCGTTGTCGACCGGCCATTGCAGGGTTAGGCGGTTGACGGGGGCGACGGTTCTGGCGCTGCTGATGTCGGTACTGCCGGAACGGGGGCGGTTGGTGGCGTTTTTACGGACGCGCAAGACTTGTCCGACTTCGATTTGTGAGGCGTTGTTCAGATTGTTCCATGATGCCAAGGTGTTGACGTTTTGTCCGTAGCGTTTGGCGATTTGGCTGAGGGTGTCGCCCGGTTTGACGCGGTAGTAGCCGTCGGGTACGGGGCCGGTGGATGGGCCGCCGGCACACGCGGCAAGCGTGAATGCCAAGCCTAATGCGGACAAACGGAGAATTGCGGTTTTGAAAAATAGGGTATGGTTTGTTTTCATAGAGAACCAAAAGAATAAATCAGTAGGATTATGGGCAGGCGTGAAGGTTCAACCTGTTTGGGGATTTTTTCGG
Organism: Neisseria sp. GT4A_CT1; assembly: GCF_000227275.1. Taxonomy (NCBI): domain Bacteria; kingdom Pseudomonadati; phylum Pseudomonadota; class Betaproteobacteria; order Neisseriales; family Neisseriaceae; genus Neisseria; species Neisseria sp. GT4A_CT1. Next base: position 376,303 of record NZ_JH164967.1, on the reverse strand, counting down.
GATGTTCGGCTGCCTGACGGGATATCTTTTTGATTCGTCGGGCAGTTTGAAAAGCAATACGACGGATGCTGACGGTAGCCCGGGGTCGTCTGAAACGGTCGGGCTGCAACGGCTGTTTCGGTTTTCGGTATAATCCTGCATTTTACACTCGGCGCGATGCCTGTTGAACTTTATCCGTGAATACTTCTTCTCATAAATCTTCTTTGCCTTATCTGGCTGCTTGCGGCAGCTTGATTTTCTTGATTATCCTTTCTTTATCTTGGGAGCTGTGGATTGCGCCTTTGCGCAGCGGCGGTTCGTGGCTTGCGCTGAAGGCTTTGCCTTTGTGCCTGCCGTTGTCGGGTATTTTGAAGGGTAAAGTTTATACTTACCAGTATAGTTCTATGTTGATTTTGATTTATTTTGCCGAGGCGGTGATGCGTTTGTTTAATGCGGGTGCTGCCGAGGTGGTGTGTGCCGCTTTATCGTTGACGGCGTGTTTGGTGTTTTTTGTTGCATGCCTGGCTTTTGTGAAGCAGCAGAGAAAGGCGGGAAAATAATGTTTATGCGTTTTTCAGACGACCTTAAGAGTGAATGGGACAGACGTTTGTTGCCTTTGTGGTGCTGTTTCTTGTGGATATGCGCCGCGCCGTTTTTGTCCTTCTACCGCGTGGGCCCGTTGTCGAGTTTTTATCTGGAAGCGGCTTCGTTGCTGGGTGTGCTGATGCTGGTGTTGGTCACAGCGTATAAGGGTTTGTTGAGCGTGCGCCTGCCTAAGGCGGCCGTCGGTTTGCTGGTTTTGGCGGCATTTTGGTGGCTGCAGGCGCGGATGATGGATTTGATTTACGTCGGCATGAACGATATGGTGATGTGGACGTTTATCATTCTGGCTTTGGCGGTATGGGCTTGCCGCGGCTGGGTGGCGGCTTACGGGCAGGAACGCATTGTGACGGTGTTCGCGTGGTCGCTGCTGTTTGGTACGTTGCTGCAGGCTGCGATTGCGTTTATACAGTTTAAGGGCTGGTACGATCTTGGGTTCCTGCGCAACATGATTGTGTATAGCGGAAAAGAGGTCAGCGGTCAGCTTGGGCAGCGCAACCACCTCGGGCATTATTTGATGTGGGGTGTTTTGGCGGCGGCTTATTTGTGGTCAACCCGCAAAATGCCGGGCTGGCTGGGATTTTTGTTGGTCTTCCTGATGACGGCTGTCTTGGGCTTGGTCAACTCACGCACGATTCTGGGCTATGTGGCCGGCGTGGCGTTGATTTTGCCCGTGTGGCGTTGGCGTGCGGGACGGGATTCTGCGAGGCTGGTGCGGATATTTTTCCTGACGGTCGCGTTGGTGGCGGTATTTCAATTTGCGATGGGTTCGATTTTGGAACTGCTGGGCAACGGTCAATATGAAACGGCGGTCGAACGCGCCGGAAACAGCGGTTTTGAAGGCTCGATGCGTCAGATTGAATGGCGTAAGGCCTGGACTGCTTTCTTGTCCGCACCTTGGTTCGGACACGGTTGGAACAGCTTTGCCCAACAGACTTTCTGGATTAATGCAGAGCAGCAGTATTTCCCGAATAATATCTTAGGCGTGTTGTTTACCCATTCGCACAATATTGTTTTACAACTGCTCTCCGAAGTCGGGCTGGTCGGTACGGTATTGGTTGCCCTGACGATGCTTGCGGGGCTGTGGCGGATGCTGGTGCGTCCTTACCATCCGGCTTCGCTGCTGCTGCTGTCTATGGTTGCCGTCAGTATGTGCCACAGTATGTTGGAGTACCCATTGTGGTATATCTATTTCCTGACGCCGTTTGTGTTGATGTTTGCGCTTGCTCCGGCACGTTATGAAGACGTTTCAGACGACCTCGCTTGGATGCGCGGCCGCAATTGGGCGGGCGGGCTTGCTACGCTGCTGATTATCGGCGGGCTGCTGCATATGGGCTGGACGTATACCGATTTGGTCGATTACAGTAGGATTCCGAAAAATGAAAGTACGGAGATGGCGGGGCGGAAGATTAACGGTTTGCGCCATATTTCTGAAACCAGCCCGATGCTGGCTTATTATGCCGACCTCAGCCTGACCCGCCGTGCCGAACCGACCGATATGCAGGTCAAACCTTGGGCAGAGAAGGCGGCGATCGATTCCTTGTCTTACCGCCCGTATTCCAACGCTTATCAGGTGGCGCTGTATCTCTACCGGCAAGGCAAGAAGGAAGAGGGCGCGAAATGGATGCAGGCGATGCAGTATTATTATCCGTACATGATGTCGTTTTACGCGGGCAAGCTGCGCAGCCATCCTGTGTTCCAACCGCTTTTGCCCAAGCTGCTGGCGGACTGCAAAGATTTCGTCAACGCGCCTAAGCACGAAAAAGCGAAGTCTTGCGATGTCGTGCCATAAGCAATAGGCTGATGTAAAAAGGTCGTCTGAAACCCGATTTCAAGGTTTCAGACGACCTTTTGTTATTTATTATAGTGGATTAACTTTAAATCAGGACAAGGCGACGAAGCCGCAGACAGTACAGATAGT
>NZ_JH164967.1:357421-373649 GCF_000227275.1 Neisseria sp. GT4A_CT1 | reverse complement strand
CCGTACTGGTTTAAAGTTAATCCACTATATTCACACATATTCGCTTTTATCGTTTTCCTTCCAAGCCTGATGCGAGCAGAGCCACAGCAACACAATCCCGCATACCGTCGAAGCCAGCATCATGCCCGCCATCACCAACGCAGAACCATTGTGCAGCCGCGTTGCCAACAGCCCTACGCTTGCGCCGATGATGGATTGGAACGCGCCCAATACCCCATTTGCGCTGGCGCTTTCCTGCTTGAAATAAGCCATAAAGCAAGCTTGTGTGTTTGCGCCGACCAAGCCTTGCGTGCCTACCGAAAACATTACGCATGGCACCAAAGCCCACATCGGCGGCAGCCCCATCGATACGACCAACAGCACCATCGTCAGGTTCGCCACAAACTGCACGATAATGCCCCATTTCAAAATACTTTGCGGGTGCGCCCCCGTTTTCAGCCGCCATGCCGTGATGCGGTTGAACGAAGCCATCGTAAGGACGTTCAGCGCAAAGGCCCAAGAATATTGGTGCGGCGTCACATGGTACAGCTTTTGGTAAACAAAAGACGATTCCGTCAAAAATGCAAACATCGACGCAAAGCTGAATGCCTGAAAAAACAGATAGCCCATCGCCGCCCGCGTTTTCAGCACTCTGGCGAACCTACCCGCCACCAGTCCGAAAATGTCCATCCTGATTTTGCCCGTCTGCTTCGGACGCGGCAGGAAAGTAAAAACCAAGATAAACAAAACAAACGAATACGCCGCCAAAAAACCGAAAATAAAACGCCAGCCGCCCAAATCCTGCAACATCGAGCCGAACATAGGCGCAATCAGCGGCACGACCATCAGGATAATGCCGATTAAGGCAAACATCTGCGCCGCCTGCCTGCCCGAATAATAATCGCGCACCATCGCTCCGACGATGACCACCGTCATCCCCGCTCCGAACGCCTGTACGGCGCGCAGGTTCAACAGCCCGTCTACCGACTGCACCATCGTCAGCGCGACAACGGCCGCAAAATAAATGCTCAAACCGACCAAAGCCACCGGTCTGCGTCCCTTGATGTCCGAAACCGCGCCACCGGCAATCTGACCGAACGCCACGCCGAACATAAACAAAACCAAACTCTGCTCAATGCGGTGGATATCCGTGCTCAACGACTGCGCCATTTCCGGAATGGCGGGCAGGTAGGCATCAACCGAAAACGGCATCAGGGCAACCAACATCGCCATCAAAACCGCCATTTGCTTTTCGCCCAGCGGGGCGGGTGTGGATTGGGACATAAGGGACTTTCTGTGTGTTTGATTTTCTGCGGCGGCTTGGTTCGGAAAGACTTGGCTATCGGATAACGAGGGTAGGGTTAAGCCGCACAATACTGCCTTCGGAACGGAGTCCGACATATAGTGGATTAACTAAATCAGGACAAGGCGACGAAGCCGCAGACAGTACAGATAGTACGGAACCGATTCACTTGGTGCTTCAGCACCTTAGAGAATCGTTCTCTTTGAGCTAAGGCGGGGCAACGCCGTACTGGTTTAAAGTTAATCCACTATAAAAGGTCGTCTGAAACCCGCGATACAGGCTTTCAGACGACCTTTCTTATTGCTTAAGAACGTTGAAACAGATTATTTGGCTGCTTCAGGTTGGCTGGCTGCTTGGCTGGCGGCTGCCGCTTTATCGCCTTCTTTGGCGAAGTATTTGGCGTGGATTTTGTCGTATTCGCCACTGTCGCGTACTTTTTTCAGCGCTTCGTTCAGCATTTTGATGGTCGCTTCGTCGCCTTTGCGTGCGGCAATGCCGTAGTTTTCAATCGTGAAATCAGGCAGGGTGATGAAGTCCATGCTTTTGGTCGGGTTGTTTTTCACATAGTTGGCGATGACCGCGCTGTCGCTGACTACGGCATCCACGCCGCCGTTTTCCAGCTCTTTGATGACCAAAGGAACGCTCTCGAAGCGGGCGATTTTAGGATTGTCGTTGCCCAAGAGTTTGGAAACGGAGAAGTCGCCGGTTTGTCCGGTAACGACACCGACTTTCGCCATGTTTTTGAGGTCGTCTGAAGAGGCGACTTTTTTACCTTTGGGAACGAGGACGACTTGGGTGATTTCAAAATAAGGGTCGGTGAAATCCATGGACTGCTTGCGCTCGTCGGTAATGGTTACGCCGGAGATGACGATATCCGTATCGCCGTTTTTGAGTGCGGGGAAGAGGCTGTCCCAAGGCTGGTGTTTGAATTCGACTTTGAATCCGCCGGCTTTTGCCATCGCATTCATCAAATCAACGTCGAAACCTTCAACGTTGCCGGCGGAATCCAATGATTCGAAAGGGGCGAATTCGGCGTTGGCGGCGACGCGGTACACTTTGTCGGCTTTAGGGGCTGACGAGGAAGCGTCTTTGCTTTGGCCGCCGCAGGCGGAGAGAGCCAGCGCGGAGCAGGCGAGGGCGGCTGCAATCCATTTTTTCATGTTCATGGGGAGGTTCCTTCTTTACGGATATTAATAAATAAACGGATAGTTTAACACGGTTTGGGGAAGTCGCTACGCGTCAGTGGTCTTTTTCGCGGAAAAAAGCGTAGGTTACGTCATGGAAGAGGTCGGTATGCGGGCTGTCTTCGTAGTTCAATTCGGCGAGTGCGTCTTCAAAGGCAAGCTGGATGGACTCGACGGCTTCGTTTGCCATGTCGGACGGCAGCGAACGGATCAGGCCTTTGAGGGCGGTGGCGAGGACGTGGTTCTGCATACGCAAAACGTCGTTGGCTTCTTCCAAATATTCGAGGCGTTGTTCGATGCTGCTCATGATGTGTTCCTGGGAATCTGTTAAAATACCGCATTATAGCAAATCACGGCATTCGCTATGCGCGTGAAATGAAATGACACAACGGAAGAACGAAAGCTAAAAATGGATACGAATCGTCCCGATACGCCACAACAAACGGATGAAAGCCTGGATTGGGAAAGCCGCTTGGAAAAGCTGCGGCAAACCCGCCAATTGAACGCACCTTACACACACGCGCCTTTGGTGCGCGAATCTCAAGAGCCTGCCTTCGAGCAGAAGCCCAAAGCCAAGTCGGTCAAGCTCGACGATGCCAACCGCGATGCCGTGTTGACGGAATATCTGCGCAAATGGCAGGAGGAACACAACGCCATGCTGGAGGAAGAAGCCGCTGAAACGGCGGAGACCGATGCGATGGTGATTTTGCAGGAAAACTGGCTGAACGCGCAGTCTTCGCTGCAAATGAGCGCGTCCGACAGGCAAATCGAGTCCACGCGCACGGTTTGGCTGAACCCGAAACGTAAAACGGTCGAATTTGACGCGCCCGCAAAAGCAGAGACAACGTCGTCTGAAAACGAAAATCCGCAGGCGCAAGAGCAGGTTTCAGACGACCCCAAAGAAGAAACGCCGCCGATTACCGTCCATATCAACGTGTTGAACCCGCAGGTTATCAACCGCAGGGAAGTGTTCTGCATTTCCGAGCAAGACCTGAGCGAGCGTTTAATCAAACGCCTGCGCCCGCACGTTGCCGATGCCGTCAACGGCATGATACGCACCGCCGTGCAGAAACAAATGGCGTTGTTTACCTACCAGCTCCAACAAACCCTCAGCGAACAGGCGCCCGATTTGGTGGAACAGCTTTTGGATTACAACGTGAAAAAAATCCTGAACGACATCAAATACGAAATGAAATACAGTCAGGGAAACAAAAAAGCGTGATCACGCCGCCGCTTCAGGTATCGGACTGAAAATGCTGATTTTTCCGCCGATTTTGTATATAATGGCGGCTCACGTTATCGTGATTTAACTCCTTTCAAATAATTTATGCCCGATGAACCGTCGGGCATTTTTTTGGGCGTGGATTTTATGAACAAAAACAAATGGATTTGGATACTGATTGTTGCCGCCGTGGTAGTCGGTTATCAAAAAATGCAGCAGGGGCGGCAGGGTCAGGCAGTGGATGCGGTACAAACCCAAACGCAGCCCCAAACCCAAGCGGGAAAACGCCAATCTGAGCAGTCTGAATCCAAAAAATCGCAACCGAAGCAGCCGAAATCCGACCGCCAAGCAGGGCAGGGCAGTGCGGAACAAATATTGCAGCAAGCCTTTGAAAACCAACAGAGCGATATTCAGGTGAAAGGCGCAGGTACCGTTCTCAAAACGCTGCCCGACGACAATCAAGGCACGCGCCATCAGCGTTTTATCTTGAAACTGTCCAGCGGGCAAACGCTTTTAGTGGCGCACAACATCGACCTCGCTGACAAAATCAAAGGTTTGAAAAAAGGCGATAAAGTCGGCTTCTACGGCGAATACGAATGGTCGGAACAGGGCGGCGTCCTCCATTGGACGCACCACGACCCCGCAGGCCGCCATGCCGACGGCTGGCTGGAGCACAACGGAAGGGTTTATCAATAAAAGCTTGGAACGGTTGCAAAAGGTCGTCTGAAAAACGTTTTCAGACGACCTTTTGCTATTTGCCGTCAAACTTGAAAGACGGCGCAAATAAGCGCAAAATGTTAACAAGTTAACCTATGGCTTCTCTTATTTATAGTGGATTAAATTTAAATCAGGACAAGGCGAGGTAACGCCGTACTGGTTTAAAGTTAATCCACTATAAGACATCAAACAAACCTGCTGAACAAGATTGGAAAACAAATGAGTAAAAAACTCCACCCGCAGACGCTCGCCATACGCGGCGGCAAAGAGCAAACCGAATACCGCGAACACAATCAGGCATTGTTCCTCACCAGCAGCTTCATGTGGGACAGCGCCCAACATGCCGCCGATTTGTTTTCCAAGAAAATCAAAGGGTTCACTTATACCCGTACTGCCAATCCGACCACAGCCGCTTTTGAAAAACGCATCGCCGCCTTAGAAGGCGCGGAACGCGCGGTCGCCACTTCGACCGGTATGTCCGCGATTCAGGCGGCGTTTTTCACCTTCCTGCAGGCGGGCGACCATGTGATTTCCAGCCGCAGCCTGTTCGGCACGACCGTCGGCTTTATCAATAACATCGTCACCAAATTCGGCATCGAAGTGAGCCATGTGTCGCCGACAGATGTGGACGAATGGAAAGCCGCCGTCAAAGCCAACACCAAACTGCTGTTTTTGGAAACACCTTCCAACCCCTTGGGCGAAGTGGCCGACTTGGAAGCCTTGGCAGAATTGGCGCACAGCATCGGCGCGCTTTTGGTGGTGGACAACAGCCTGCTGTCGCCTGTCGGCTCGCAGCCTTTGAAACACGGCGCGGATATTTCCGTTTCCTCCGCAACCAAAGCCATCGACGGACACGGACGCGTGATGGGCGGCGTGTTGGCGGGTTCGGAAGAACTGATGACGCAGGTCGCCGTTTACTGCAACTCTTGCGGGCTGGCGATGTCGCCGTTTAACGCATGGCAGTTGTTGAGCGGCGTGGAAACCCTGTCGCTGCGTATGGAAAAACAGTTCGATAATGCCCTGAAAATCGCCCAATGGCTGCAAGCGCAGCCGCAGGTTCAAGCCGTTTACTACACCGGATTGCCCGACCATCCGCAGGCGGAGCTTATCCGCAAACAGCAAAACGGCGGCGGCATCGTCATCGGCTTTGAAGTCGCCGACACTGACGCCGCGTGGAAAGTCGTGGACGGCGTCGAACTCTTCTCCCGTACCGCCAACCTCGGTGACGTGCGCTCGACCATTACCCACCCGTGGACAACCACACACGGCAGAATGCAGCCCGAAGAAAAACTCGCCGCCAATATCCGCCCCGGACTGGTGCGCCTGTCTGTCGGCTTGGAATACGTCGATGATTTGATTGACGATTTGAAACAGGCGTTGGCGCGTTAAGCCAAACGCCCGACGGACGGCATTTGCTGAACCATTACATTTCAGACGACCTCTTGGCGTTTCAAAGGTCGTCTGAAAACATTAAAATACACACAACATCAAATAAGGAAATCGATTATGAGTGAAGCGGAATTTTCCGATTGGGCGATGAAAATCTGTCTGACCGGACTGGTTATTTTCTTGGGCTTTATCGTCTGGAACTTGGGCAAAGAATCCAAGGCGGGCAAATTCGGCATCGCGATTTTGTTCCTGGTATTGGGCTTGGGCGTGTTCGGCTTTATTTTCAAAGAAGTGCTGATTAAATTCATCGCCCTGCCTTGAGGCGGCAAACTAAGAAGAATAAGGGAAAGGTCGTCTGAAAACCCCGGATACGGGCTTTTTCAGACGACCTTTGCATTTTGACAGCAAAGTTTAAGATAGGAGCTTGGTACATGATTGAAGTATTACTGCCCGGAATTTGGTATGGCAAAGTCAATCAGATGAGTTTGGATGAACTAAAGGGCAGCTTGCTTTCGGTTCAGGAAGAGCGCGAACGCATATTGCTCATTGTCGAAATCATGAAAAAAGGAGACTTTTCCGTCAAAAACCTTTTAGTCGACCTGATGAACCAAACAAAAGATAAAACGGTATTAAATTTGTGTATTAGGCTGTTTTGTTCGGTGTGTACACACGATGATTTGCAAAACATTGGGAATTTGCGTTTTTTGGATTCCGCATCGTCATTTGGTGCCTTTACCTTCGTTGTCGGCGCAACGGCAACAATGTCATACCAAGTCATTCCATACCTTTTAGCGTTGTGGGGGCAATGGGATGGCTTTGACAGTAATTTAGAAATAGCGATAAAAGATGCGTTGGATATTTTCCTCAACTATCGTTCAACATTATCGGAAAACGCAACCTTGGATGATGTAGGAAATTTATATCTGGATAAGATAAAAACCATAGATTCAGATTGTTATTACTATAAGTCCTCTCCCGCCTTCCCCGGTTTATTGACGCAAGAAATTATGACTGCTCTATATGTTGCCGCACAAAAGAGGGAAAAATATAATCTCTATGTCCAATCTTCTCTTTTATCTATCTTTACGGGCGAAAAAATTCCGGTTGAGACTGATGCGGTCATCTCGAGAAATGAGCTTGATTTGATGATTGGCTATATCGATCGGTTAGCCGAAAAAAACTGGATAGAGGGTATGAAGTATTTTTATGGACACCCCGTTGAAAATTTATAAAACGGAAGGAATGTTGCTATCCATAAATGCATGGCAGCTTCAATGGCAAACCGCCATGCTGCCGTTATTCCTTATTTGAATTCCTGCTATATTTATCAACTCTTTCAGACAAAAAGGTCGTCTGAAAACCTTGAATCTGGGTTTTCAGACGACCTTTTGTCCTGATGGGGCTGTCTTTATTTGTTGGCGTTCAGATAAAGGTTGATCAGGCGGGTGGTGGAGCTGTCGTGTTTTTGTACGCCGGTTTCGCCAGTCAGCTCGGCGAGGATGGTTTTGGCGAGCTGTTTGCCGAGTTCGACACCCCATTGGTCGAAGCTGTTGATGCCCCAGATGATGCCTTGGACGAAGGTTTTGTGTTCGTACATGGCGATCAGGCTACCCATGTTGCGGGGGTTGATTTTGTCCATGAGGATGAGGTTGGTCGGGCGGTTGCCTGAGAAGGTTTTGTGCGGAACCAGCTCTTCGATGCGCTCTGCTTCCATGCCTTGAGCTTTGAGTTCGGCGCGGACTTCGTCGGGGGTTTTGCCGCGCATGAAGGCTTCGGCTTGGGCGAAGACGTTGGCGAGTAGGATTTCATGGTGGCCGCGCAGGTTGCTGCGTTTTTCAAGCGAGGCGATGAGGTCGATCGGGGTGATGTGGGTGCCTTGGTGCAGCAGTTGGAAGAAGGCGTGCTGACCGTTGATGCCGGTTTCGCCCCAGATGATGGGGGAGGTTTCGTAGCCGACTGCTTTGCCGTCGAGGGTAACTTGTTTGCCGTTGCTCTCCATGTCGAGCTGCTGGATGAATTTGGGCAGGCGGTGGAGGTGTTGGTCGTAAGGCGCGATGACGTGGCTGCCACCGCCGTAGTAGTTGATGTACCAGATGCCGATGAGGGCAAGGATGACGGGCATGTTGCGCTCGAGCGGGGTGTTGATGAAGTGTTGGTCCATCAGGTGCGCGCCGTTGAGCATTTCGATGAAGTTTTCTTCGCCCAAATAGAGCATGATGGGCAGGCCGATGGCTGACCAGAGGCTGTATCGTCCGCCGACCCAGTCCCAAAATTCGAACATGTTGGCGGTGTCGATGCCGAACTCGGCGACGGCTTTTTGGTTGGTGGAGACGGCGACGAAGTGTTTGGCGACGGCGGCTTCGTCGCCTGCGTGGTCAAGGAACCATTTGCGCGCGGTCAGGGCGTTGGTGAGGGTTTCTTGGGTGGTGAAGGTTTTGGAGGCGATGATGAAGAGGGTGGTCTCGGGGTGGACTTTGGACAATACGTCGCGCAGTTGGGAGCCATCCACGTTGGAGACGAAGTGCATGTTGAGGCGGGGGTGTCCGAAGGGTTTGAGCGCGGTACACATCATCAGCGGGCCGAGGTCGGAGCCGCCGATGCCGATGTTGACGATGTCGGTGATGACTTGGTTGGTGTAGCCTAACCAGCTGCCGCTGCGGACTTCATGTGCGAATTCGCCCATGCGTTGGAGGACGTGGTTGACTTTGGGCATGACGTCTTTGCCGTCAACGACGATGGGGGAGTTGGTGCGGTTGCGCAGGGCGACGTGGAGGACGGCGCGGTTTTCGGTGGTGTTGATTTTTTCGCCGCGGAACATCTGCTGCATGCGTTCGGGTACGCCGGCTTCACGGGCAAGCTCGAACAACAGTGCCATGGTTTCGTCGTTGATGCGGTTTTTGGAGTAATCCAGCGTTAGTCCGCCGACTTGCAGCCAGTAGCGTTCGGCACGCTGCGGGTCTTGATCGAACATTTCGCGCATGTGTTGTTCTTTGGTTTCGTCAAAATGTATCCATAATTTTGACCAAGCCGGTAAGTCGTGAAGGTGTTTCATCGGATGCTCCTGAGGTTGGACGGTTTTGTGGGAAAACGGCCGCGAGGTCGTCTGAAACGGGAACGGGTGGGTTTCCGTTTTTAGGGTTGGGTGTGAATGCGGGGTCTGCCGTTATTGGGGTTGGGTGGCAACATTGAAGAAAAACGGCGGCACTGATTTTTTGGTCGGTATTTTCAGACGACCTTGGGATATGTCGGGTCGTCTGAAAATGTATAGTGGCTTAACTTTAAACCAGTACGGCGTTGCCTCGTCTTGTCGTACTATCTGTACTGTCTGCGGCTTCGTCGCCTTGTCCTGATTTAAATTTAATCCACTATATTGTTTAGTCTTTGTCGTAATCGATGTGTTTGTTGTGTATGCTTTTTTTGCTTTTTTGCAGTTGCAGGCTGGCGGCATCGCCCAGGCGCAGGGCGAGTCCGATGGCGAGGATGTCGATGACGGCGAGTTGCAGCAGGCGGGACACCATGGGGGTGTAGAGTTCGGCGTTTTCCTGCGTGGCGATGCTCAATACGCAGTCGGCAAGCTGTGCCAGCGGGGAGTCGTTGCGGGTCAGGGCGATGACGGACGCGCCGTTTTCTTTGGCGATGCTGACGGCGTCTAAAAGCTCGATGGACGAGCCGGTGTTGGAAATGGCGACGACGACGTCTTGGTCGGACAGGACGGAGGCTGCCATCAGTTGGGTGTGGGTATCGACGTAGGCGACGGTGGAAATGCCGAAGCGGAAGAATTTGTGTTGCGCATCTTGGGCGACGATGCCGGAGTTGCCGACGCCGTAAAACTCGACACGGCGCGCGTGCATCAGGGTGGCGATGGCGTTTTCCAGTTCGGACTCTTTCAGGAAGCGGCGTTCGCCCAAAATGGAGGCGGCGGCGTTGCCCAATACTTTTTCGACAACGATGCTCATGTCGTCGTCGGCGTTGAGCTCTTCATGGACGTAGGGCATACCTTCGTGGCCTATGCTGGCGGACAGGGCGAGTTTGAACTCGGGCAGTCCTTTGTAGCCCAGGCTGCGGCAAAAACGGATGACGGTCGGCTGGCTGACGGATGCGCGCTCGGCGATTTCGGCGACGGCGGCATGGACAAACCATTTGGGTTCCGCCAAGGCGCATTCGGCGACTTTGCGTTCTGCGCCCGACAGGTTTGACAGTGATTCGCTGATTTTGCTTAACATAAATATGCCCTTCGGTGTGTGCCGCCCCTTGTCGGGGCGGCTTGTGTGATTAAACGTTTTTCAAGTGGTTGTCGAGTGCCGCCGCTGCGCCGGTGATGCCCGGAAATTCGCTTAAGACGACATAGACGGGAATCGCGGCGAGATAGGCTTCGAAACGGCCTTTGTTTTCAAAGCGGCTGCGGAAAGGTGAGGTTTTAAAATATTCCAAAACGCGGGGGATGATGCCGCCGCACAAATACACGCCGCCGCGCGCGCCCAGCGTCAGGGCGAGGTTGGAGGCGACCGTGCCGAGCATGGCGCAGAAGATGTCCAAAGTCTGACGGCAGAGCGGGGACGTGCCGCTTAAGGCTTTTTCGGTGATTTCGGACGGTTTGAGGCGGTAGTTTTTCAGTTTGTCGCGTTTGGCGAGTGCCTCGTAAATCAGGCTCAAACCTGCGCCGCTGAGGAAGCGTTCGGCGGAAACATGGCCGTATTTGTTTTTCGCATACTGCCAAATCAAAACTTCCATGTCGTCAAACGGCGGGAAGCTGGAATGGCCGCCTTCGCCGGCAAGCGCCACCCAGCCTGCGGGGCTGTGCACCAGTCCGCTCACGCCCAAACCGGTTCCCGGCCCGATGACGGCTTTGGGGGCGAATTCGATGGGTTTATGCCCGCCTACCTGCATCAGGTCTTTGCTTGAAGTCTGCGTTACCGCCAATGCCTGCGCGGTAAAGTCGTTCAAGAGGATGAGGGTGTCCAGCCCCAGTGCCTGACGGGTGGTTTCGATGGAAAACGCCCAGTGGTGGTTGGTCATTTGCACCCAGTCGCCCAATATCGGGTTGGCGATGGCGAAGGCGGCGTGCCGGACTTCGGCTCCGCCTGCCTGTTCCAAATAGGCTTTGGCGGCATCGACGATGGTGTCGTAGTCTTTGCACGGCAAGACTTGGGCTTTTTCAATCTGATGCGGGGCGGTTTCGAGCGCGAAGCGGGCGTTGGTGCCGCCGATGTCGGCGACCAGGCGCGGATAGTTTTTGCCGACGGGTTGTTGAATATCAGTTTGAGTAGAAGACATGGCAGTTCACTCCTTGATGGTTCAATACCAGGCTGGTCGGATATTCCAAATCGGCGCGCGCGGCGGCTTTGTCGAACACGGCTTTTTTCTCCGCACCCTGAATCGCCAAAAAGACGTTTTCCGTTTTGGCGATGGCGCCCAAGGTCATGCTGACGCGTTCGTGCGGCGCGGTAACGGGCGTGGTGTGGATGAGGGTCGGGTCGTCTGATTCGTTGATGGCTGCCTTCAGCTGCGGCGCTTGCGGGAAGAGGGAGGCGGTATGTCCGTCGCCGCCCATGCCCAAAATCAGTACGTCAGGTTGTTTGTAATGTTTCAGCGCGTAGGCAACGACGCTGTCGGGTTGTAATTCAGTTTCAGTTTTACCCGCTTCGACAACGGGAATCCAAGTCGCTGCGGCGGCTTTGTTTTGCAACAGGTATTCGTGTGCTAGGGCAGTGTTGCTGTCGGCGTGGGTCGTCGGCACGATGCGCTCGTCAACCAAAGTGATGCTGACTTTTTGCCAGTCCAAATCTTTTTGTGACAAGGCTTGGAAGAAGGGAATCGGCGAGCGGCCGCCGGAAACTGCCAACACTGCGCTGCCTTTGTTATTCAGCGCGTTTTGCAGCGCGACGGCGACTGCGTCTGCCAAAGCCTCTGAAGCGGCTGCTGCGTTTTCGTATTCATGCCAAACGAACATAAAAGTGTCCTTTCTCTGTTTTCAGACGACCTTTTTGTTAAGAAGGGGGCAGGAGGTCGTCTGAAAGGCAGTGTTTGTGAGCGGGAAAGTAAGTGAGAGCCTGTATTGTCGATGGCGGCGAGAATGTCGGCGGAAACGCCTAATCTGCCGCCTTATGGTTTTCAGACGACCTTTTTGAACCGTGAACGTTTCAAACAAAGGTCGTCTGAAAAGGCTTTACTGGTCTTCGTGCCACTTGTGTCCGTCGCGCGCCAACAGTTCGCGGGCGGCCTCCGGACCCCATGAATGCGCGTCGTAGCCGTGCGGCGGGGTGGTGTTGCTTGCCCAGTTATCCAAAATCGGCATCACATATTCCCAAGCGGCTTCGAGTTCGTCGCGGCGGTTGAAGAGGGCGAGCTTGCCGTTGATGACGTCCAGCAGCAGGCGTTCGTAAGCTTCGGCGCGGCGGCCTTCGAGGACTTTGTCCAAGTCGGCTGCCAGCGGCACGATTTCGACTTTGTTGCCTGCGCCCGGCGTTTTCATCTGCGTATAGAGGCGTACGGATTCGGTCGGTTGCAATTCGATAACCAAACGGTTTGGCGTGGCTTGGCTGTTTTCAAAAATATGGTTTTGCAGCGGACGGAAGTTCAATACGATTTCTGCCACTTTGCCCGCCATGCGTTTGCCGGTGCGCAGATAGAAGGGAACGCCTTTCCAACGGTCGTTTTCGATTTCGGCTTTGATGGCGACGTAGGTTTCGGTGAAGCTGTTTTGCGGAACGTTGATTTCTTGCAGATAGCCGTTCATGCCTTTGGCGGCGGTGTATTGTCCGCGCACGACGTTTTCGTTGACAGATTCGATGGTCAGCGGTTTCAATGATTTGATGACTTTGACTTTTTCATCGCGCACTGCGTCGGCATCCAAGCTGGCGGGTGCTTCCATCGCAGTCATGCACAGCATTTGCATCAGGTGGTTTTGCACCATGTCGCGCAGCGCGCCGGTAATGTCGTAGAACTCGCCGCGTTCTTCCACGCCGAGCTGTTCGGCGATGGTCAGTTGTACGCTTTCGATATATTTGTTGTTCCACAACGGCTCGAACATCACGTTGGCAAAACGCAGCGCCAGCAGGTTTTGTAGGCTTTCTTTGCCTAAGTAGTGGTCGATGCGGTAGATTTGGCTTTCTTTGAAGTAGCGGGCGACATCGGTATTGATTTGTTGGGAAGAGGCGAGGTCGGTACCCAGCGGTTTTTCCAAAACGACGCGCGCGTTGTCGGCGTTCAGTCCGACTTTGGCAAGGTTTTCGCAGGCTTGCGCGAAGAATTTCGGCGCGGTGGAAAGATAGATGATGACGTTGTCGGTCTCTTTGCGGGCTTTGACTTTTTCGCCCAAAGCGGCAAAATCGGCTTCTTGGGTAACGTCGACTTTCAAATATTCGATGCGTTTGACGAACGATGCCCAGGCGTCGTCTGAAAAGTTTTGTTTGACATGGATTTTGGAGTTGGTTTCCACTTTTGCCAAAAAGCCCGCCGTATCCAAATCGCTGCGGCTGACACCTAAAATACGACCCTGAGGATTGAGCAACCCTGCAACGTGCGCCTGATACAGACAAGGCAGCAGCTTACGCATTGCCAAATCGCCGGTCGCGCCGAACAACACCAAATCAAAATTTGTTTGTGTACTCATCGTTTTATCTCTCGTTGAGGAAGGCCTTGTGCCGGCGCCGCCGGATGCCGTGAAAGACGGGCGGTTTCGGCAGAAAAGCAATGGAAACCAATCGCCTGCATCAAAATTTCAAAACAGGCGGGCTAATGAGTAGTAATACTACACATGGCTACACATTTTGTCTATTCTCATTTTTACAAATTATTTGACTTAGTTTAAAAGTTTGATGAGTTTGGTCTGGTAGATTTTCACAAATGACGCATATCACGATTTAAATCAAATTTCTTACATTTAGCAGATTATTTTGTAACTAAATTACAGGTTTTGTATTATAATAGCCTGCATAGATAGAGTGAGGCTTTCAGACGACCCCTTGCATGGTTTGAAAGGTCGTCTGAAACGCTGAACGCCCCACACCCAATACAAAAAATCAGAAACGCGCAAACAAAAATCCCATACCACCCCTTCCGACAGGAGACCGAACATGAATCCCACTCCTATCCACCCCAAGCTCGCCGAAATCACCGAGCGCATCATCGAACGCAGCCGTCCGACCCGCGAAAAATATCTGGCGAAAATCCGCAGCGCCAAACAAATGGGACGGCTGGAGCGCAACCAGCTCGGTTGCAGCAACTTGGCGCACGGCTACGCCTCCATGCCCAAAAGCATCAAAATCGAAATGCTTCAGGACACCGTCCCCAACTTAGGCATCATCACCGCCTACAACGACATGGTTTCCGCACACCAGCCGTTTAAAGACTTCCCCGACCAAATTAAAGACGAAGCGCAGAAAAACGGCGCAACCGCGCAAGTTGCCGGCGGTACGCCCGCCATGTGCGACGGCATCACGCAGGGCTACGCCGGTATGGAATTGTCGCTGTTCTCCCGCGACGTCATCGCCATGAGTACCGCCATCGGCCTGTCGCACCAAATGTTCGACGGCAGCCTGTTTATGGGCGTGTGCGACAAAATCGTACCGGGTTTGATGATTGGCGCGCTTTCGTTCGGTCATATTCCGGGCATCTTCGTCCCCGCAGGCCCGATGTCCAGCGGTATCGGCAATAAAGAAAAAGCCCGCACCCGCCAGCTTTTCGCCGAAGGCAAAGTCGGCCGCGACGAACTTTTGAAAAGCGAAATGGGTTCCTACCACAGCCCCGGTACCTGCACCTTCTACGGCACGGCAAACTCCAATCAAATGATGATGGAAATGATGGGCGTACACCTGCCCGCCGCCGCTTTCGTCCATCCCTATACCGACCTGCGCGAAGCCTTGACCCGCTACGCTGCCGGACACCTCGCACGCGGCATCAAAAACGGCACCATCAAACCCTTGGGCGAAATGTTGACCGAAAAATCCTTCATCAACGCCCTGATCGGTCTGATGGCGACCGGCGGCTCGACCAACCACACCATGCACCTCGTCGCCATGGCGCGCGCCGCAGGCGTGATTTTGAACTGGGACGACTTTGACGAAATTTCCTCCATCATCCCGCTGCTCATCCGCGTGTACCCCAACGGCAAGGCCGACGTGAACCACTTTACCGCAGCAGGCGGCCTGCCTTTCGTTATCCGCGAATTACTGGACGCAGGTTTGTTGCACGACGATGTCGATACCGTCGTCGGACACGGTATGCGCCACTACACCAAAGAACCTTTCCTCATCGACGGCAAACTCGAATGGCGCGAAGCCCCCGAAACCAGCGGCAACGACGACATCCTGCGCAAAGTCGACAACCCGTTCTCCCCGGACGGCGGCCTGCGCCTGATGAAAGGCAATATCGGACGCGGCGTGATTAAAGTGTCCGCCGTGCGCGAAGGCTGCCGCATCATCGAAGCGCCCGCCATCGTGTTCAACGACCAACGCGAAGTGTTGGCAGCGTTTGAACGCGGCGAGTTGGAACGCGATTTTGTGTGCGTCGTCCGCTACCAAGGCCCGCGCGCCAACGGTATGCCCGAGTTGCACAAACTGACCCCGCCTTTGGGCATCCTGCAAGACCGCGGCTTCAAAGTGGCGCTACTGACCGACGGCCGTATGTCCGGCGCGTCCGGCAAAGTGCCCGCGTCCATCCACATGACGCCCGAAGCCCTGATGGGCGGCAACATCGCCAAAATCCGTACCGGCGACCTGATCCGCTTCGACTCCGTTACCGGCGAACTCAACGTCCTGATTAACGAGGCCGAATGGAACGCCCGCGAAGTCGAACACATCGACTTGAGCGCGAACCAACAAGGCTGCGGCCGCGAACTCTTCGCCAACTTCCGCAGCATGACCAGCAGCGCAGAAACCGGTGCCATGAGCTTCGGCGGCGAATTTGCCTGATGCACGTTTCAGACGACCTTTTCAAACGGAAGGTCGTCTGAAAAATTATTGAAGCGGTTTAAGTTCAAGATGTCGGATTCAAGAATCCGACCTACAGCCCCAAAGGTCGTCTGAAATTTATAATCCCGTCCCGTTTTAACGCAGCAGATGTAGCGTGGGCTTTGCCCACGAACAAAACCAAAGACGTAGCAACTGTATTTTTCACCCCGTCGGGCAAAAATACCAAAACTCAAATCAAGCCGTTCGGATACCGTTTTCGGTGGTACCGTTTTCGGCAAAGTAATCACGCATCCGGGCATTCAATATCGTCAGCAGTTTGCGCATACATGCCGTAACGGCAACCTTATACGGCTTACCCTTGGACAGCAGGCGTTGGTAGAAATCCCGAATAAGCGGTTCAAAAACGTGTCGCTACCACGGTAGCCATATACAGTGCCTTACGCACCGCAGACCTTCCGCCAAAGCAGCGGCTTTGAATTTGGTTCCCCGCTCTCCCTCGGGTGCGGGCAATGCCGACCAAACT
>NZ_JH164967.1:351190-357057 GCF_000227275.1 Neisseria sp. GT4A_CT1 | reverse complement strand
CTGATGCGTCTGACGCGGGTTGGCGATGATCACGGCTATGCCTGCGCGGTGGATGGCTTTGGCGGCGGGAATTTCGAGACCGCCGGTGCTTTCCATGACGACGAGGGCGACGTTGTGTTTTTTAAGGTATTCGATAGTATGGGCGATACCTTTGGGGTTGTTGGTTTCGGTTTTGGTTTTGGTTTTAGACAAAGACGAAACGGCGATGACGAAGTTTCGTTTGGCGATGTCGATGCCTGCACAGTTGTATTGGGTACTCATCATAAACCTGCCTTGCATTCGGTTGTGTTGTCTGGCAACTGTCCGGTTGTGTCGATGGGTTGCCCGGCCGCTCCCTGAGCTACGCAACGGTTGTTTGCCTTGGTCGGATGCGGGTGGCGGCGGGCGGTTTGTTGCTATGATACGGGTGTTTCGATATACAAGGTCGGATTCTTGAATCCGACATTATCAGGACATTTATCGGATACAAGTATCCGAATACAGCCTCTAAAGGTCGTCTGAAACTTAAACCGCCATCCCGTTTGAACGCATCAGACGTAGCGTGCTTTGCCCGCGAAAACCAAAGACGTAGGTCGAATCCGACGTTATCAGGGTATTTGTCGGATACGGGTATCCGAATACAGCCCCAAAGGTCGTCTGAAAACTTAAACCCCCATCCCGTTTGACCTCAACAAAAACGACAACCCCATCCCACCTGGAGAATCGAAATGTCCAAACTGACCCCCCGCGAAATCCTGAGCGCCGGCGCAGTCGTGCCCGTCATGGCGATTGACGACTTGAGTACCGCCGTCGATTTGTCCCACGCCCTTGTCGAAGGCGGCATCCCCACCCTCGAAATCACCCTGCGCACTCCCGTCGGCCTCGACGCCATCCGCCTGATTGCCAAAGAAGTGCCCAACGCCATCGTCGGCGCGGGTACGGTTACCAATCCCGAGCAGCTTAAAGCCGTTGAAGACGCAGGCGCGGTTTTCGCCATCAGCCCAGGTTTGCACGAATCCCTCGCCAAAGCCAGCCACAACAGCGGCATCCCCCTGATTCCGGGCGTAGCCACTCCGGGCGAAGTCCAACTGGCTTTGGAACACGGCATCGATACCCTCAAACTCTTCCCTGCCGAAGTCGTCGGCGGCAAAGCCATGCTCAAAGCACTCTACGGTCCTTATGCCGACGTGCGCTTCTGCCCGACCGGCGGCATCAGCCTCGCCACCGCGCCCGATTACTTGGCGCTGCCCAACGTCTTATGTGTCGGCGGCTCATGGCTGACCCCGAAAGAAGCCGTGAAAAACAAAGACTGGAACACCATCACCCGCCTCGCCAAAGAAGCGGCGGCGTTGAAACCCAAAGCCTGATGCTTTAAAAGGTAAGCCATAGAATCCATCTTGTCCGCCTGTTAAGGCGGGTCAAGTAAGGCAAAGGTCGTCTGAAAATCCGATTTTGGATTTTCAGACGACCTTTTGTCATGCATCCAAATAAAAAATGCCATGCCGCGATTCCGTATTTAATCCGCTGTAATTTTCTACCGCGTTGGATGAGGACAAGGCAACGCCGCAGGGCTTAAAGCCAGCCTGCCATATTCCCTGCCTTAATCTGCCATACTAAAGAGGTCGTCTGAAAATCCAAAATCGGTTTTTCAGACGACCTCTTCGGTTCAAGATGATCCTGTTTCAAATTTCAAAACTGTCTGCTTGGTCAGCCTTGCGTATCATGCCTGCGGCGACGGTGTGGTTGGTGGCTTCGTCTATCAGGATGAACGCGCCGAGGGCGTGGTTTTCTTCGTAGGGCGCGGCGGCGATCGGCTGCTGGGTTTTGAGGCTGACGCTGCCGATGTCGTTGAGTTTGAGCGTGTCGGCGGATTCGACGCGGCTGAGGGTGTTCACGTCCAAAACGTAGGAAATCGCGCTGATTTTGACGGGGGTGGTTTGGGTGGTGTGTTTCAGCAGGTATTTGCGGCGCAGGTTGAGCGGGATGTCGTCGAACCAGCACAGCGCGGCTTGAAACTGCTGTTCGGGCGCGACGGGGCTGTCGGCGGCGGCGATGCTGTTGCCGCGCGAGATGTCGAGGTCGGTGTCTAGCGCGACGGTCAGCACTTCGCCTGCTTCGGCAGATTCGGTTTTACCGTTTGGATTGTAGATTTCGGCGATTTTGGCGGTATGTCCGCTAGGTAGGACTTTGATTTCGTCGCCTGTTTTCAGACGGCCTGCTTCCAGCCTGCCTTGATAGCCGCGGAAGTCGTCGCTGCTGCTGCCGTCTTGCCGTGCGACGCGCTGCACGGGGAAGTGGGCGGCTTGGTCGGCGGCGTTTTGACGGTTGACGGGCAGGCTTTCGAGTAGGGGTAACAGCGGTAAACCTTGATACCACGGGGTTTGGCTGCTGGCGTTGACGATGTTGTCGCCTTTTAACGCGCTGATGGGCAGGAAGTGGATTTGGGCTTGGAGGCCGATTTGTTCCACCAGCTTGCGGTAGGCTGCGGTAATGGCCTGATATTTGGTTTCGTCGAAGTCGAGCAGGTCGAGTTTGTTGACGGCGACGATGATGTTAGGGCAGCCCAAGAGTTTCAGAATCGCGCTGTGGCGTTTGGTCTGTGGCAGGAGGACGGGTTCGCTGCCGGAAAAATCGACGCGCGTTGCGTCTATCAAGACGATGGCGGCATCGGCGGTTGATGCGCCCGTTACCATGTTGCGGGTGTATTGTTCGTGTCCGGGCGTGTCGGCGATGATGAATTTGCGCTTGGGCGTGGCGAAATAGCGGTAAGCGACATCGATGGTGATGCCTTGTTCGCGTTCGGCGGCAAGACCGTCGGTGAGGCTGGCGAAGTCGGGCGTTTCGCCGTTTTCGGCGGCGCGGTTGAGTTTGTCGAGCTGGTCGGTCAGCAGGGTTTTGCTGTCGTAGAGCAGGCGGCCGATGAGGGTGGATTTGCCGTCGTCGACGCTGCCGGCAGTGATGAAGCGCAAAAGCGGGGCGGTGGTTGCGGTCATGGTTCTTTCCTTAATTCTCGGATTGCTCGTTACTTTAATGAGGTCGTCTGAAAATGGGAAAGAATGCTTGGTTTTAAAAAAAGATGATTTCGTTATATTCGGGCGGTTTCTTTCGGGCGGCGTCGGCTTCCCGCGTTTGCCAGAAAACCCGCTTAAAGGTAAAATCCCGTATTCCAACATGGGTACTGCATCATGACTAAATTTATTTTCGTAACCGGCGGCGTCGTATCTTCACTCGGAAAAGGTATCGCCGCCGCTTCTATTGCCACCATCCTCGAATCGCGCGGTTTGAACGTGACCATGCTCAAGCTCGACCCCTATATCAACGTCGACCCCGGCACCATGAGTCCGTTCCAGCACGGCGAAGTGTTCGTCACCGACGACGGCGCGGAAACCGACCTCGACTTGGGACACTACGAACGTTTCATCAACGCCACCATGACCCGCCGCAACAGCTTCAGCACGGGGCAGGTGTACGAAAACGTCATCGCCAAAGAACGCCGCGGCGACTACCTCGGCGGTACGGTTCAAGTCATCCCGCACATTACCGACGAAATCAAACGCCGCATCCACGAAGGCGCGGCGGGTTACGATGTCGCCATCGTCGAAATCGGCGGTACGGTCGGCGACATCGAATCGCTGCCGTTTTTGGAAGCCATCCGTCAGATGCGCAGCCAGTTGGGACGCAACAACACTTTGTTCGCCCACTTGAGCTACGTCCCCTACATCGCCGCCGCAGGCGAAATCAAAACCAAGCCGACCCAGCATACCGTTAAAGAAATGTTGAGCATCGGTTTGCAGCCCGACATCCTGATTTGCCGCATGGACAGGAAAATGCCCGCGGACGAACGCCGCAAAATCGCCTTGTTCTGCAACGTGGAAGAGCGCGCGATTGTCGGCAGCTACGACGTGGACAGCATCTACGAATGCCCCGAAATGCTGCACGACCAAGGCATCGACAACATCATTACCGAGCAGTTGCAGCTGAACGTACAGCAGGCGGATTTGACCGCGTGGAAAAAAATCGTCCATGCCATCAAAAATCCGAAACACACCGTCAAAATCGCCATGGTCGGCAAATACGTCGATTTGACCGAATCCTACAAATCGCTGATCGAAGCCTTGAAACACGCGGGTATCCACACCGAAACCGACGTGCAAATCACCTTCGTTGACAGCGAAAACATCGAGAAAAACAACGGCGACGTTTCCATGCTCAAAGACATGGACGCCATCCTTGTTCCCGGCGGCTTCGGTTCGCGCGGCGTGGAAGGCAAAATCGCCGCCGTGCGTTATGCCCGCGAAAACAACGTGCCGTACCTGGGCATCTGCCTCGGTATGCAAATTGCGCTGATTGAATACGCCCGCGACGTCGCAGGCTTGAAAGGCGCGAACTCTACCGAGTTCGACCTCAAATGCGCCGCGCCCGTCGTTGCTCTGATTGACGAATGGCAAACCGCCGACGGCAGCGTCGAAACCCGCGACGAATCCGCCGATTTGGGCGGCACCATGCGTTTGGGCGCGCAAGAGGTTGAATTGAAAGCAGGCAGCCTTGCCGCCAAAATCTACGGCAGTGAACACATCCGCGAACGCCACCGCCATCGCTACGAAGTCAACAACAACTACGTTCCTACGCTGGAACAGGCAGGTTTGGTCATCGGCGGCGTATCTGCCGGACGCGAACGCTTGGTCGAAACCATCGAACTGCCAAACCATCCTTGGTTCTTTGCCTGCCAGTTCCACCCCGAGTTCACCTCCAACCCGCGCAGAGGTCATCCTTTGTTTACCGCGTTTGTCAAAGCTGCGTTGAACAATAAAAAAGGCTGATGCCCGACAAAAGGTCGTCTGAAAAGAGAAAAAGCACCTCGATTGGGGTGCTTTTTTGTGTTGGTATGGCGATGTTTTGAGAAACCGGGCATCAGCCGTCTTTTCAGACGACCCGCAAGGAATGTTCAATCCTGTACGTCTTCAGGTTTCCAGCCGGGTTCCGGTTTCCAGTCGGGAGAAAGCGGTGCGCCTGCGGGCTGTTTGTAGCGGTTGTACATAAACAGATACTGGGTCGGGAAGCGGCGTATCCAGTATTCGGTGTTTTCATTGATAATCTGCGCGTCGTGTTGTTTGTCGCCGTTCAGCTCGCCGCGCATAGACTCGATGTGCAGCACAAATCCTTTGCCGTTCGGCAAACGCTCGCCGCAGAAAAACAGCGCCTTTACGCCCTTGACTTGTGCCAGTTTGCCCGCCAGCGTCATGGTGTAGGCGTATTTCCCGAAAAACGGCACCCAGACGCCGTCGCCGCCTTCTTCGGGAGAGGGGGCGTGGTCGGGCAAGACAATCGTGGCTTCACCGGAACGCAAAGCCTTAATGACTTGTTTGACCCCTTGAATATTGGTGGGGGCGGTTTTTCCTTTGCCGCGAACGCGCCCCGCCTGCATGACGGAATCCAAGGCTTTGATTTTGGGTGGTTTGTACATGGCAGTCAGCGGGAACGGAAGCTGCTGGCTGATATAGCGTCCGGCGAGGTCGTAGCTGCCGATGTGCGGGGTAATAAACAACAGTCCTTCTCCGGCGTCCAAAGCCGATTGGACATGCTCCCAGCCGTGCACTTCTTTAAACAGCGTTTCAATGCTTTCAGGTCGTCTGAAAAAGGCCACGGGCAATTCCAGCCCGCCTTTCGCCGTTTCACGGAAAACGGCTTTGACTGACGAAGGCTCGGGATTCAATCCGGCAAGCCGCATATTGTCGAACACACGCTGCCGGTCGCTTTTGAGCAGATAATAGCCCAAGCCGCCCGCCGCATTCCCCAGCGCGTGTAGAAGCGGCAAAGGCAGCGCCGCAAAGCATTTAAACAAAAAAGTGAGCAGGATTTGCATAATAGATTGATGAGATGGAACGGGG
>NZ_JH164967.1:303077-350732 GCF_000227275.1 Neisseria sp. GT4A_CT1 | reverse complement strand
CCATTTTTTGAAACGGTATTTTCAGACGACCTTTGCTTTTGGCTAAACGGATAGCGTGTTACGCCAGCCCGTTTTGTTGCGCGTCTTGCAGACGGGCTTCGAAGTTGCTCAGGTTGACGCCTGCTTGTTGTGCGGCAGCGACGACTTCGGCGACGCTTGCGCCGTTTTGCACCTGATGATAGCCCCAGAGCAGGGAGCAGCGGGTGCCGGTGCGGCAGTAGGCGAGGACAGGTTGGGGAACGCTTTTGAGCAGGTTTTGGAAAGCGGCGACATCGGCGGCGTTGATGGCGGGCGCGACGACGGGCTGATGGTGGTGTTCGCGGATGCCTGCGGCTTCAAGCCAGCTTTCGACTTGTTTGAACGAGGGTTGGTTTTCTTCTTCGCCGTCGGGACGGTTGCAGATGACGGTTTGGATACCGAGTTTGGCGGCTTCTTGAACGTCGGCTTCGGTCAGCTGCGGGGCGATGTAGAGGTTGTCGGCAAGTTTTTGGATAGACATGGGTTTTCCTTTTCTACGTTTGACGATGGATTGATTTTAGTCGTCTTGAGGGGCTAACAGGGCTTGTTCCAATCGTTTTTTATTGGCTTCGGATTGTTTTTGTATGTATTGGCGGACAATGCTGTCAATCGCCGTATCTTGTTCCATATTGGATCGGGTTGACCAAATGGCAGAGGCAAGTGTGAGGTCTACATGGTTGGGGCGTTGGGCGGCAGCCGTTTGGGCTTTGATGATGTAGTCGACGATACGCTCGACTGCTTTCGGGTTGCCGGTGGCAAAATAAGTTACCCAATGAAAATCCAGTGATGCAGGGGAAATGATGGGTTCTTGAAGCGGATGGAAGCTTTTGTTTTTTTTGAGGTTGTTTTTAAGCTCGATATCTAATGTCAGGCTGTTAAGGCAGGTTTTGGCTTGATTCGTGCCTGTCAGGGTGAGGGTGTAGGCGGCAAAGGTTAGGGCGTCGCCTTGGTAGGTTCGGATGTTGTCACACCAAATGGTGCTGCCTTGGGGGTATTTTTGTAGCGCTTGCGTCCCCCATGCAAGGGTGGTTTCGCGCATGATATCGGCTTTGACAAGCTGGTCCATCAAAGAAGCAGCGCGTTCGGCAGAGGGATTTTTGTAGAAGACGGCGATATCCTTTCCTAGTTTATCTGCCGAATCTGATTTGGGGGCGGCTGCGGCGTGCAGACTGAGTAACAGGGCGGTCATGCTGACAAGGATTTTTTTCATGGTTGTTTCTTTCAGAGTTGATGTTTCAGACGACCTTGATCCGGCACTTGAGGTCGTCTGAAAATCAGGCTTGGTCATTATAAAGCCAGTTTTCAAATAATTCGCGGTCGGTAATGTAGAGGACGGCGGTGTCGGCTTCGGCGGCTTGAACGGTGATGTCGGCGACGTACAGGATACCGGTGCGGAAGTAGTGGAGGCGGGCGGTGGCGCCGATGGGGAGTTGCGCCCACTGTGCGGCAAGGTCGGTACAGGCGTAGCCGTCGATGGCGATGATTTTGTCCTGCGGGCAGAGGGCGGCGTTTTCTGCGCTGCCGCCGTTGAAGACGTGGGTCAGGGTGGCGTGGTCGCTGCTTTGTTTGAACCTTGCGCCGAAGTCGGACGCGGGAGCGGGCGTTTCGGTTGGTGGTTCGGGCAGGAATGCGCCGCCGTGGCTGCGCGGTTGTGCCTGCCATTGCAGTCCGATGCCTATGGTGGCGAGGAGTTCGGCAAGGGGCAGGTCGGCGGTGGTGTAGAGGGTCGTCTGAAAAAAGTCTTCGAGGTCTAGGTCTGTAAATGCTTGGCAACGGGCTTGCCATTGTTTTTCGGGGATGCCTTGACGGGTGTCCAGCCAATCGCGGTAGTGTTGCTGCATGACGCTGTCGAGGGTGTGTCGTCCGCTGCTTTTACTGCGGATGGCAAGGTCGAGGCAGAGGGCGACGAGTGCGCCTTTTTGGTAGTAGCTGACGATGGCGTTGGGGCTGTTTTCGTCTTGTTTGTAGAATTTGTTCCAAGCGGTGAAGCTGGATTCGGCAAGGCTTTGTTTCAGACGACCTTTGGTTTGCTGCACGCGGGTGATGCTTTGGGCGAGCAGGCGCAGGTAGGCTTCGGGGGCGATGGTGCGGCTTCGGGCGAGGAAGAGGTCGTCGTAGTATGAGGTGATGCCTTCAAATGCCCAAAGCTGCTCGGTGTAGTTTTCGCGGTCGAGGTCGTAGGGGGCAAAGGCGGCGGGTTTGATAGATTTGACGTTCCAGGCGTGGAAGTATTCGTGTGAGAACAGTCCGAGCAGTTGGGTGTAGGCGTCGTTGGCTTCGGTCATGCCGTGCGGCGGCAGGCTGTGGCGGTCGGCGAGCAGGGCGGTGCTGCTGATGTGTTCCAGTCCGCCGTAGATGTTGTCGCCGACGTGGAGCAGGAAGAGGTAATGGGTGAACGGGGCAGGGGAGGGGAACATGGCCAGTTCGGTTTCGCAGATTGTGCGGATGTCTGACACGAGGCGGTCGCGGTCGAAATCGGGGTAGTGGCCGCTCAAGGCGATGCGGTGCGGGATGCCGCCGGCTTCAAAATCGAGAAATTCGATGTTGCCCAGTTCGACAGGGTGGTCGATTAAGTCGTGGTAGGAGGTCGTCTGAAAGCTGTGGATGCCGGTTTGGGGCAGGGTGGTGGCAATCCGCCATGTTTTCGGCAGGATGGGGAATTCGATTTGGTGCGCGCTGTTTTCTTGTCCGTTTACCTGCAAAAACAGGCACGCGCCGTCAAAGAATCCGCGTTCGGCAGTCAGAAACGAGCCGCGGACGGATAGGTCGTAGGCGTAAACGGTGTAGTAAATTTCCCACTCGCCGGACTGAGGGGCGGTGCGCCATCGGTTTTTTTTGACTTGGGTCAGATGGGCATATTCTCCGTTGCAAAAAGCGCGGATGGTGGTGATGTGGCGGGAAAAATCGCGTATCAGATAGCTGCCGGGAACCCAGTTCGGTAGGCTGATTTCTGTTTCCAAATCATGTTCTTGTCGGAAGGTTAGGCGGATGTGCCACTCGTGGGCGAGCGGGTTGGGGGTGATTTTGTAATTAATCATGACTATTAATGCATTTGTTAAATTTTATGAATAAAAAGGTCGAATTATGCAGTTTGATTTATATCGATAAAGTCCCCTTCAAAAGGGAGGCTTGAAAAAATAAAGTGGCGCTGTAGGGGAGGTTGTTAAATAATAATATGATTATAAAGTAAAAAATATAAAAAATCGATAAAGCCGCCAGATGGAGTGAAATGTAATTCCGCTTGGCTAGGCTTGTCTTATATGTTAAATTTAGAAAAATTTAAACCTAGCCCTTATTGCGTTTGTTCAAAACGCATACGGCAAAGTGAGATAAAAAATTTTTATTCCCATAATTCATGGAGACTCTCATGGACACACAAACTTATAACTACAAAGTGGTGCGCCAGTTCGCCATCATGACCGTAGTTTGGGGTATTGTGGGCATGTTGGTCGGTGTCATCGTTGCCGCCCAATTGTTTGCCCCGTCCCTTGATTTATCAGATGTCGGCCCTTGGTTCCACTTCGGCCGCCTGCGTCCGTTGCACACCAATGCGGTGATTTTTGCGTTCGGCGGTTGCGGTCTGATGGGTACATCATACTACGTTGTTCAACGTACCTGTAATGCACGCCTGTTCGGCGGTTGGCTGCCGGCATTTACCTTCTGGGGCTGGCAGGCAGTTATCGTTGCGGCAATCGTCAGCCTGCCTTTGGGTTATACCCAAGCTAAAGAGTATGCCGAATTGGAATGGCCTATCGACATCCTGATCGCTTTGGTTTGGATTGCTTACGCCATCGTATTCTTCGGTACGATTGCCAAACGTAAAATCAAACATATCTACGTTGCCAACTGGTTCTACGGCGGTTTCATTTTGGCCGTTGCCCTGTTGCACATCGTCAATAACCTGAGCATTCCTGCGGGCTTCATGAAATCCTATCCGGTTTATGCGGGCGCAATCGATGCTATGGTTCAATGGTGGTATGGCCACAATGCCGTAGGTTTCTTCCTGACAGCAGGTTTCTTGGGCATGATGTATTACTTCGTGCCGAAACAGGCGGGTCGTCCGGTTTATTCTTACCGCTTGTCCGTCGTCCACTTCTGGGCTTTGATTTTCACCTACATGTGGGCAGGTTCCCACCACTTGCACTATACCGCGCTGCCTGACTGGACTCAGTCCTTGGGTATGGTGTTGTCC
Source organism: Neisseria sp. GT4A_CT1 (assembly GCF_000227275.1). Lineage (NCBI taxonomy): Bacteria > Pseudomonadati > Pseudomonadota > Betaproteobacteria > Neisseriales > Neisseriaceae > Neisseria > Neisseria sp. GT4A_CT1. The sequence goes on along the minus strand of NZ_JH164967.1, from coordinate 346,522 downwards.
CTGATTCTGTTCGCACCTTCTTGGGGCGGTATGATCAACGGTATCATGACCTTGTCCGGTGCATGGGACAAACTGCGTACCGACCCTATCTTGAAATTCTTGATCGTTTCTCTGTCCTTCTACGGTATGTCCACCTTCGAAGGTCCGATGATGTCCATCAAATCCGTCAACGCTTTGAGCCACTACACCGACTGGACCGTTGCACACGTTCATGCCGGCGCATTGGGCTGGGTGGGCTTCGTGACCATTGGTTCCGTGTACTACATGATTCCCCGCCTGTTCGGTAAAAATGAAATGTACAGCACCAAATTGGTGGAAGCACACTTCTGGATTGCGACCATCGGCGTGGTTCTGTATATCGCCTCCATGTGGATTGCAGGGGTATTGCAAGGTCTGATGTGGGGTTCTTTGAATGCGGACGGTACTTTGACCTACTCGTTTGTAGAGTCAGTTAAACGCACCATGCCTTTCTACATGATTCGTTTCACCGGCGGCCTGCTGTACCTGAGCGGTATGTGTATCATGGCATACAACGTTTACCGTACGGCCATCAGTGGCAAAGCGGTTGATGCCGAGATTCCCGCGGTGTCTCAAACCCAGCACCACTAAAAACATAAGAAAAGGCTACCAAAATGAAATTACAACAATTAGCTGAAGAAAAAGTCGGCGTCCTGATTGTATTTACCCTGCTTGTAGTCAGCGTAGGCCTGTTGATTGAAGCCGTGCCGCTGTTCTTTACTAAGGCAGTCACCCAGCCTATTGAAGGTGTGAAACCTTATAACGCTTTGCAAGTGGCTGGTCGCGACATCTATATCCGCGAGGGTTGTTACAACTGTCACTCTCAAATGATCCGTCCGTTCCGTGCGGAAACCGAACGTTACGGCCACTACTCCGTTGCCGGCGAGTCTGTTTATGACCATCCGTTCCAATGGGGTTCCAAACGTACCGGTCCGGACTTGGCACGTGTCGGCGGCCGCTATTCCGACGAATGGCACCGCATCCACCTGCTGAATCCGCGCGACGTTGTGCCGGAGTCCAATATGCCCGCTTTCCCATGGCTTGCCCGCAACAAAGTCGATGCCGAAGCAACCGTGGCGCATATGAAAGCCCTGCGTAAAGTCGGTACGCCTTACAGCGATGAAGAGATTGCCAAAGCACCTGAAGCCTTGGAAAACAAATCGGAGCTGGATGCGGTGATTGCATACCTGCAAGGCTTAGGCTTGGCATTGAAAAACGTAAGGTAACATCATGGACGTAAACTGGGCCCGCTCGCTCTTTACTGTTTGGGTTTTTATCAGCTTTATCTTAGTGCTTTATATCGTTTTCAACCGACGCAATAAAAAGAACTACGATGATGCCGCCAACAGTATTTTCGAAAATGATGAGGATAAAGAGTCGTCTGAAAAAGACGGGCGATAACAGTTTAGTCCGTGATCACGGAGCAAAATAATGAACACAGCAACCCAATTTACCAGCAATTTCTGGAATATATACATTGCAGTCATCGTCGTGCTCAGCTTTATCGGCTTGGCATGGCTGCTGCTTTCCCAAAACGTTGTGAAGCGTCCTAAAAAGGGCGAAGAGGTCAAAACGACAGGCCATCAATGGGACGGTATCGAAGAATACAACAACCCGTTGCCACGCTGGTGGTTTTGGCTGTATGTCTGCACTTGGTTGTTCGGTATCGGCTACCTGGTCATGTATCCGGGTTTGGGCGATTATAAAGGACAGTGGAAATGGAGCAGCCACGGACAATATGATCAGGAAATGGCTAAAGCAGATCAGAAGTACGGCAAAGTTTATGCCAAGTTTGCCAATATGCCGATTGAGCAAGTGGCAAAAAATCCTGAAGCACGCGCCATCGGTCAAAACCTCTTCAATACCTACTGTATCCAATGTCACGGTTCTGATGCCAAAGGTTCCAAAGGCTTCCCGAATTTGACCGACAACGATTGGTTGTGGGGCGGCGAACCTGAGAAAATCCACGAGACCATTGAAAAAGGCCGTACGGCGACGATGGCGGCATGGGGTCCTGCATTGGGTGAAGAGCGGGTAAAAGATGTGGCAAACTATGTCATGTCCTTATCCAAATCCAAAGACCAATACGATGAAGAACGTGCCGCACGCGGTAAAGTATTGTTCAGTGGTCCACCGGCAAACTGCTTTACCTGTCACGGCGACAAAGGTCAAGGTATCCAAGGACTGGGTCCGAACCTGACCGACAACGTATGGCTGTGGGGCGGTACTCAAAAAATCGATTATCGAAACCATCACCAACGGCCGACACAGTCAAATGCCGGCTTGGGGTCGTTTCTTGGATAAAGACAAACTCCACATTATGACTGCGTATGTATGGGGTCTGTCCAACAAAGACGGCAAAGCGCCCGTGAAAAAAGCCGAACCTGCTCCCGCACCGGCACCTGCTTCTGCTGCCGCATCATCCGCTGACGCTTCATCTGCGTCCGCACCTGCACAAGCTGAAAAAGCAGCTTCAGCAGCTGATGCAAAAGCGGCCGCTCCTGCCGAAGCCAAGCCGGTAGAAAAAGCAGATGCTTCTTCTGCCAAAGTGGACGGTAAAGCCGTTTTTGAAGCCAACTGTAAAATGTGTCACGGTGGTACCATCCCCGGTGCTCCAGGCATAGGCAAGAAAGACGAGTGGGCCCCGCGTATCAAACAAGGTAAAGATACCCTGCACAAACACGCGCTCGAAGGCTTTAACTCCATGCCTGCCAAAGGCGGTAACACAAGCCTGAGTGATGACGAAGTCAAAGCAGCGGTTGACTATATGGCCAACCAATCCGGCGCTAAATTCTAAACCATAGAAATTAAAACGCACCTTTTCATAAGGTGCGTTTTTTTTATGGGGTCGTCTGAAGTTGCTTTTGAAGTTGCTTTCAGACGACCTGAAGTTCATCTCGTACTTTCATTAGCGCGAAACCAAGTAGGTTCAAACCCCGCCATTGCAATGGATTTTGGGCGCGTGGATCATCTTGGGCAAGTCCGATTCCCCAGATTGCGTCAACCGGGCTGGCTTCTACTAAGATACGGCTGCCGGTGCCAAGCAAAAAGCGTTTCAAATCGGGGTGTTGGATGAATTTGGCACGGTTGCCTTCGCAAACGATATCGAAGCGGCGGGCATTCCAAATGTCGTCTTTGAATCCAAGGACTTGTCTCCCCAAGTCCTTGGTTTGTTTGGGGTGGGCAGAAGCGATGATTTGGCGGCGGATATCGTCTGCGCCGAACAGCCTCGCCTTTTCTGCCATCATATAGTGTTCGGCAGTCGCATAGCGGATGCCGTCGATTCCGAAGGGCGCAGGTGAAGACGGCTTTATCTATCTCATTTTTATAGTGGATTAACTTTAAACCAGTACGGCGTTGCCTCGCCTTGCCGTACTATCTGTACTGTCTGCGGCTTCGTCGCCTTGTCCTGATTTAAATTTAATCCACTATATGTTTTGGCGTCTGTCCCCAGAAGTATAGATATTTCAATTTTTCTTTGCGTTGGTAGGCGGTCTTCAGGTCGGCAAGAGTGTAGGGGGAAGTCATGGTGTTTCTTTCTTATTGTTCATTAAATTCAAACGGATAGGGCGTTACCGGATTTAAGATTTATGATGAGCGCAGGTGTGGCAGATTGATTGTAAATCAGGGCAAGACGAAACCTCAGACGGGATGAATGGGAAATACCGTGCCGATCTGCAGTTAATCCACTATATTCGCTATCATACTGTTGACGGTAGAAAAAAGGTCGTCTGAAAAAAGTTTTCAGACGACCTCTGTCATTTAAGGCTTATTTCCAAACCAAGAGCGCGTGGTTGCGTTTGCCGCGCCGTACGATGGTGTATTTGCCGAAGCGTTTGTGCGCATCGGTCAGCAGATAGGCATCGTCAGGTCGTTCGGCGGAGTGGTTCGGGTTGTTCGATTCGGCGGCTTGGCCGTTGAGCAATACCGCTTTGCTGTTCACAAAACCGCGCGCTTCTTTGTTGGAAGAAGCCAAGCCGGTTTTAACCAAGGCTTCGACGACGTTGAGGTCGTCTGAAACTTCAAATGCGGGTAGACCGTCGAGGGCGAGCTGTTCGAAGTCGCTTTCGGTCAGGCTGCTTTGGTCTTCGGCAAACAGGCTTTCGGAAATACGCTGCGCGGCTTGCAGGGCGGCTTCGCCGTGAATCAGGCGGGTCATTTCTTCGGCGAGGATGCGTTGTGCTTCTGGCTTGGTGCCGCTGGCTTGGTCTTTCGCTTCGATGGCGTCGATTTCTTCGATAGACAGGAAGGTGAAGTATTTCAGAAACTTATACACATCGGCATCGGCAACTTTCAGCCAGAACTGGTAGAACTGATACGGCGAGGTTTTCTTCGCGTTCAGCCATACCGCGCCGCCTTCGGTTTTACCGAATTTGGTACCGTCGGATTTGGTAACCAGCGGCAGGGTTAGGCCGAATACTTGTTTTTGGTTCAGACGACGTGTCAGGTCGATACCTGCGGTGATGTTGCCCCATTGGTCGGAGCCGCCGATTTCCAAAACCGCACCGTGACGTTTGTTCAATTCGGCAAAGTCGTAGCCTTGCAGCAGGGAGTAGGCGAACTCGGTGAAGGAAATGCCCACATCGTCGCGCTCGATACGCTGTTTGACGGATTCCTTGTTCAGCATGGCGTTGACGGAGAAATGCTTGCCGATGTCGCGCAGGAAGTCGAGACAGTTCATGCTGCCGAACCAGTCGGCGTTGTTCGCCATAATGGCGGCGTTTTCGCCTTCAAAGCTCAAAAACGGTTTCAGTTGGTTGCGGATGCTTTCTACCCAGCCGGCAACGGTTTCGGCGGAATTCAAGCTGCGCTCCACCGCTTTGAAACTAGGGTCGCCGATCATGCCGGTTGCACCGCCCACCAAAGCAATCGGCGTATGCCCCGCCTGTTGGAAACGGCGTAATGCCAACACGGGCAGCAAGTGGCCGATATGCAGGCTGTCGGCGGTCGGGTCGAAGCCGCAGTATAGGGAGATTTTTTGTTCGTTCAACAAAGCATCTAAGGCTTCGATGTCGGTGGTCTGCGCGATAAGGCCGCGCGCTTTCAAGTCTTGGATAACGGAGGTCATTGGGTTTCCTTCAATGTTTCAGACGACCTTGATTTGGCAAAGGTCGTCTGAAAAAGCGTTTTGCTTGGTTTATACGTTAAATAGGAAGTGCATCACATCCCCGTCTTGCACGACATATTCCTTGCCTTCTACGCGCATTTTGCCGGCTTCTTTGGCTTTGGCTTCGCCGCCGAGTGAGACAAAATCGTCGTAGGAAATGACTTGGGCGCGGATGAAGCCGCGTTCGAAGTCGGTGTGGATGACGCCGGCGGCTTGCGGGGCGGTGTCGCCTTTGTGGATGGTCCAGGCGCGGACTTCTTTGACGCCGGCGGTGAAGTAGGTTTGCAGGCCCAAGAGGTCGTAGCCCGCGCGGATCAGGCGGTTCAGGCCGGGTTCTTCCAAGCCCATCTCGGCGAGGAACTCGGCTTTTTCGTCGTCTTCCAACTCGGCGATTTCACTTTCCATCGCGGCGCAAACGGCGACGACGGGGGCGTTTTCTTTTTCCGCCAATTCTTTCAGGCGGTCGAGGTACGGATTGTTTTCAAAACCGTCTTCGGCAACGTTGCCGACGTACATGGCGGGTTTGGCAGTCAGCAGGAACAGCGGTTTGAGCATGGCGAGTTCTTCCGCGTCCAAACCGAAGGAGCGGACGGGTTTGCCTTCGTCCAGATGCGGCAGCAGTTTTTTGCACAGTTCGACCAGTTTTTGCGCGTCTTTGTCGCCTGAGCGGGCGCGTTTCTCTTCGCGGACGATGGCTTTTTCGACGCTGGCGAGATCGGCAAGTGCCAATTCGGTGCCGATGGTTTCGATGTCGGCAATCGGATCGACTTTGCCGGAAACGTGGACGATGTTGTCGTCGTCAAAGCAGCGCACGACGTTGACGATGGCGTCGGTTTCGCGGATGTTGGCGAGGAACTGGTTGCCCAAGCCTTCGCCTTTGCTCGCGCCTGCGACCAAACCGGCAATATCGACGAACTCGACGATGGCGGGCTGCATTTTTTGCGGATTGACGATTTTCGCCAGCTCCGCCATGCGCGGGTCGGGCACTTCGACAATGCCGACGTTGGGTTCGATGGTGCAGAAGGGATAGTTCGCCGCTTCGATGCCCGATTGGGTCAGCGCGTTAAAGAGGGTGGATTTGCCAACGTTGGGCAGGCCGACGATGCCGCATTTCAAGCTCATGGTTTTTCCTGAAAAGATAAAAGTTTAACGGCGGATTATAGCATATCGGGGAATGACTCAAAAACTGTAAAGGTCGTCTGAAAAGCGCAGTTTTATGCGATGGGAACGGTTGACGTTTTCAGACGACCTCGATGATGAAGGGAAGAGGTGGTATGGGCTTTGCCCGCGAGAAATATATCGGTCTATTTTGCTTGGAGCGAGTAGCAAAATATCCTGATTTTCGTGGGCAGAGACCACGCTACGGCTGCGGCGGGTATTGTATTCAAACTCGCAATAGAAGGTCGTCTGAAAACGGTCATATCAGGTTTGCTTAGCCGCAATCCATGTTTTCAGACGACCTTGGTAACGAGTGGAAAAGTAGTGTGGGCTTTGCCCGCGAGAATATATCGGTCTATTTTGCTTGGGGCGATGGGCAAAATATCCAATTTTCGTGGGCGGAGCCCACGCTACGGTTGAGGTGCGCGTTTTATGCAAATTCATAATAAAAGGTCGTCTGAAAATGCGGATAGCGAGTTTTTCTAAAACCACTATTTCGTTTTCAGACGACCTTTTGTGTATATGGATTTTTAATCAAACAGCAAAATCAGCAGCAACACAATCGCAATCACGCCCAGCCACATGCTTTGCCGCTGCTGCACTTTGACCAAATGGATATAGGCATCGCGCATTTCCTGCTGGCGGTTTTCGTCAACCAGCGCATTGATTTTGCGGGGCAGGGAAGGGATGATTTGCGCCCAGTCGGGGGCTTCGTTTTTGAGGTTGCGCAAAAAGGCTTTAGGACCGACCTGTTCGTTCATCCATTTCACCAAAAACGGTTTGGCGGTTTTCCACAGGTCCAAATCGGGATCAAGCTGCCGTCCCAAGCCTTCGATGTTGAGCAGCGTTTTTTGCAGCAATACAAGCTGCGGCTGGATTTCGACATTGAAGCGGCGGCTGACTTCAAACAGGCGCATCAATACGAGGCCGAACGAAATTTGTGAAATCGGTTTGTTGAACACCGGTTCGCACACGGCGCGGACGGCAGCTTCCAATTCTTCCGCGCGCGTGTCGGCAGGCACCCAGCCTGATTCGATGTGGGCGGTGGCGACGCGGTGGTAATCGCGGTTGAAGAAGGCGAGGAAGTTGATGGCGAGATAGCGTTTGTCGTAGTCGGTCAGCGTGCCGACAATGCCGAAATCGAGGGCGATGTAGCGGTTGTCGGCGGCGACCAGAATGTTGCCGGGGTGCATATCCGCGTGGAAAAAGCCGTCTCGGAAGACTTGTGTGAAGAAGATTTCCACGCCGTAATCGGCGAGTTTGTGCAAATCGATGCCGTCGGCTTTGAGTTTGGCGATTTCCGATACCGGCGTGCCGTCCATCCATTCGATGGTCAGTACGTCGCTGGTGCAGTAGTCGTAAAACACTTTAGGCACAATCAGCATATTGCTGTTTTGGAAGTTGCGGCCGAGCTGGCTGGCATTGGCGGCTTCGCGCATCAAGTCCAACTCGTCATGCAGGTATTTGTCGAATTCCGCCACCACTTCGCGCGGTTTCAAACGCTTGCCGTCGGCAAACAGACGCTCGACCCAAGCTGCGCCGAAGCGCATCAGCGACAAATCCTGTTCGATAACGGGCAAAAGGTTGGGGCGCAAAACTTTGACCGCCACTTGTTCGCCCGAATGCAGGCGGGCTTTGTGTACTTGGGCGATGGACGCGCTGGCGACGGGTTCGGTTTCAAATTCTGCATACAGCGTTTCGATGGATTGCCCCAGCGATTTTTCGATTTGCGAGCGTGAAAGCTGCGCATCAAACGGCGGGACTTGGTCTTGCAGCTTTGCCAGTTCGACCGCGTAATCATACGGAATCAAATCGGGGCGCGTGGAGAGAACCTGCCCGAATTTGATGAAAATCGGCCCCAAGCTTTCTAGGGCAAGGCGCAGGCGGACGGCAGGCGGTTCGTTTTCCAATTCAGACGACTGCGGCAGCATTTTCAACAGCGTCCGCGCCCAGCCCGGACGGACAAGCGCGGCAAACAGCTCGGCGAGGCGGTAGAGGTAAAGCGTGCGGAGGATGGTTTTGATGCGTTTGAGCCGTTTCATGATTAAGCGCGGAAAATGCTGAAAGTCGAAATTATATAGTAAATAGGCTGTGCCCACACGGAATGGTATGGGGCTAGGACATGGATGTGGGCAGGAATTGGCTTTGCGGGCGAGCAGATGGCGTTATAGTGGATTAACTTTAAACCAGTACGGCGTTGCCTCGCCTTAGCTCAAAGAGAACGATCTCTAAGGTGCTGAAGCACCAAGTGAATCGGTTCCGTACTATCTGTACTGTCTGCGGCTTCGTCGCCTTGTCCTGATTTAAATTTAATCCACTATAGATTCATAGAATCAAAAAGGTCGTCTGAAAACGTTGGGCAAAGCTGCTTGTCCGTTTTCAGACGACCTTTGTTTACGGCTATATATTATTCGCTCAAGAGCGCAATATCCGCTACCGCGTTCATCTGCTCTGCCAAGCGGTTCAGCAGGTTCAGGCGGTTTTGTTTTACGGCGGGATCTTCCGCCATCACCATCACGCCGTCGAAGAAGGCATCAACCTGCGGTTTGACGGAAGCCAGTTCTGATAAGGCCGTCTGAAAATTGCCTTCGGCAACAGCGGCGGCGATTTTCGGCTGCAAGTCTTGCGCGGCGGCGTACAGGGCTTTTTCTTCGTCTTGTTGCAGCAAGCTTTCATCGACTTCGCCCAGCGCGGTATCGGCTTTTTTCAGCAGGTTTTGCACGCGTTTGTTGGCAGCGGCGAGTGCGGCGGCTTCGGGTAGTTGTTTGAATGCGGCGACGGCTTGCAGTTTGGCGGTCAAATCGTCCAAACGGCGCGGCTGTTTGGCAAGTACGGCGGCAACAATGTCTTGCGGATAGTCGTTTTGCAGCAACACGGCAAGGCGCGCCTGCATGAAGTCGGCGGTTTCAGACGGCGTTTTCTCGTTGAGCAAACCTTTGGGGAAGCTGTCGAAGGTCGTCTGAATCAGCTCGTTTACGTCCAAACCATACTGCATCAGCATCCGCAAAATACCCAAGGCGGCGCGGCGCAGGGCGTAGGGGTCTTTGTCGCCGGTCGGAATCAGACCGATGCCCCAAATGCCGACCAAGGTTTCCAGCTTGTCGGCCAGCGCAACGGCAGTGGCAACTTTGCCGTTCGGCAGGTTGTCGCCGGCAAAACGCGGCTGATAGTGCTGCTCGACGGCTTCGGCGATTTCTTCGGTTTCGCCGTCCAAGCGGGCGTAGTATTTGCCCATCGTGCCTTGCAGTTCAGGGAACTCGCCGACCATTTCGGTCACCAAGTCGGCTTTTGCCAGACGCGCGGCGCGTTCGGCTGCGGCGGCATCTGCGCCCAAAGCTTTGGCGATGTGGGCGGCAATGCTTTGCAGGCGTTCGATGCGTTCGGCTTGCGAGCCGATTTTGTTGTGATACACCACGTTCGCCAGCTTGGGCAGGCGGCTTTCCAAAGTCGCTTTTTGGTCTTGTTTGTAGAAGAACTCGGCATCAGACAGGCGCGCGCGCAAGACGCGTTCGTTGCCTTGGATGATGTGCGACGGGTCTTCGGTTTGCAAGTTGGAGACCAGCAGGAAGCGGTTCATCAGCTTGCCGTTTCGGTCGAGCAGCGGGAAGTATTTTTGGTTTTGCTGCATGGTCAGAATCAGGCATTCCTGCGGCACGGCGAGGAAATGTTCTTCAAAACCGGCTTCCAAAACAACGGGGTATTCGACCAGCGCGGTAACTTCGTCCAACAATGCTTCATCGGCGGCTACGGTGGCTTTCAGACGACCTGCCTGTTCGTTCAAGGCCGTCTGAATCGCGGCTTTGCGCTCGGCAAACGAAGCAACGACTTTGCCTTGCTCGCGCATTTGTGTGGCGTAGCTGTCGGCGTTTGTAATAGTGATTTCGCCGTTGGACAGGAAGCGGTGTCCCAAGGTTTGATTGCCACTTTGCAGACCCAAAACGCTGACGTTCACGATGTCGCCGCCGTGCAGCACAATCAGCCCGTGAACAGGGCGCACGAAGGTAAACGTGCTGCTGCCCCAACGCATTACTTTCGGAATCGGCAGTTTCTTAACGGCTTGATTGATAATGTCTTCCAAAAGTTCGCCCAACGGTTTGCCGGTTTGGATATATTCGTAGGCGTACACGTCTTGCTTGCCGTCGTGGACGATGGTCAAGTCTTCGATTTTCGCCCCCGCACCGCGTGCAAAACCTTCCAAAGCCTTGGTCGGCGCACCGTCTTTCATGGCATTTGCCACGGCTGGGCCTTTTTTCACGATTTTCTGATCGGCTTGAACGGCTTTCACGTTTTTAACTTGAACGGCCAAACGGCGCGGCGAGGCGTAGGCGGTATATTCGGCTGCGCCGTCAATCAGTTGCGCTTTTTCCAAGCCTTCGGCAACAGAAGCGGCGAAGTGGTTGCCTAAATTATTCAGGGCTTTGGGGGGAAGTTCTTCGGTAAGGAGTTCGATTAAAAGGGTTTTGGTTGTCATGTGAGACTTTCTGCTCTTTACATTTGTCGGTTTTAATTTCGTTGAAGCGGATACTTTCAGACGACCTCTGGCTGGAAACCCCGTCTTGGTTTGATTTGTCTGAAAGTTTGGAGATAAAGCCATCGGATTCGCGCGCCGGTATGGTGTGCATTGCCGATGTCTGTTTGATTTGGTGCAGATTATGCCACAATTGCGCCTTTTCTGCGGCGTGATTATTAGAGAAGTTGGTAATAGAAGCAGGCAGAGGGTGATGAAGATAGGGGATAAAGCTGCCGGATAAGGATAACTTCCTTGTTTTGCCCTGATTTCAAATTAATTTATCGCTGCATTGGGTGACCGTGTTATGCGCTTTCATATTGGTGCGGGTGTGTTTGGCAGGTTAAAAGAAAAGGTCGTCTGAAACTGCAAACAGTCTTTCAGACGACCTTTTTTAAAGGAGACGGTCATTAGGATTATTGACGTTTCGCGCCGTAACCACCGATGAAGTGTTCGCTGCCGTCTTGGTTTTTCAAGCCGTAAGTACCGCCGATTTCAGCAGCTTTTGCACCGTAGAATTTACCGCTCAAATTACCTTTCAGACCTGCTGCGGCTGCTTCAACCGAACCAAGGAAGAGGTTGCCGTTTTCCCATTTCGCCGTACCTTTCATGTCGTACTTCGCATCGGCTTCGCTTACGCGGCGGCCGTTGGCGTCGAGGGAATGGAATTGGGAATTGGTAGTTTCAAAGCGTACGCCTTTCAAACCGAAATCAGCAATGGCTTTAACATCCGCTGTCAGCTGACGGCTTTGGTCACCTTTCACAACATAGGCGGTAGTCAAGCCGTTGTAAGTTGCCGTACCTTTCTCCGGCAGGTCGGTGAACTTGGTCTCATCGCCTAAGCTTTGATAGCCGTAAATTACGCCGGATTTCGGATCAATGTAGTGGGCGAAAGTTTGGTAAGTCCAACCGGCAGCGGCAGGATCGTGCATAACGATCTGCGTACCATCGACAAAACGGATGACGTAGATGCCGTCGAATCGTTTGTCAAACACCAAACCATCGGCATCAGTGCGGAAATAGGCAATTTGATTCATGGAATCTTGAGTATATTTTGTCAAACCTGCACGAAGTTGACGTTTAAAGTCATACAGTTCTGACAGCTCTTTGATCTTGGCTTCAATTTCTGCAATTTTGTTTGTATCAATACCGTCGGTACCGCCTTCTTTTGCTTTTTTAAGGTTTTCTCGTTCGGTCTTCAATTGTTTGAAGATTTCGACAATACGGTCGTCCAAAGTTGATTTGCCGTATTCGTATTTGGTATTTTTTTCGCTGCCATCTTGTTCGCTGATATCGGCTTTTGTGTTGCCTTTGGAATTGATTTTTGCGATGAGGGAATCGGTGGTTGTCCATTCGGGTTGCGTTGCACTGCCATTCGCATTTTTATTGAATAGTACAATTCCATCCAATTTCACTTCATCGTTGGCTTTAAAATCTAAAGAGCTGATCAAGCCGCCTTGATCTTTGTTTTGGTTGTCAGTTTGGAATTGTTCTCCTGTTTCTTTTTGGCGCAATTGAACATTTGGATTGTTTTGTTGCGCACTGGCTGAAGAAATGAAGCTGGTGTGCAGCGGTGTAGCAAGGTTTAAAGTTTCCAGCGGAGCTTCATTAATCAGACCGGCGAGGTTATCGGCATGATTGTTGCGAGGTGCTGCGGCTGCTACGGTATTGCCATTATTGTTATTGGTAGCGCTGGGGGTGGCATTGCTTGGGCTGCTGTTTTTAGCAGGGCTGCCGTTGCCACTTGTGCTGGTTGATCCGGTGGAAAGAGTGGATGCGCCACCGCTGCCACCGCCGCCTCCACAGGCAGACAGGATTGCCGCGCTGATGGCGGTTAAGATGATGGTTTTGATTTTAGTGTTGATTGCAGACATATTGTCCCCTTTTTTGTTGATTGGAATGGTGCTTTTTATCAAATGGCATAAAGTATTATCATAGATATAATTATGACAAAAATAAACTGTTTTTTACATTTGTTGGGATAATTGTCCATCGATATGCGGTTTGTGTTTGATTTGTACGACATAAAGGTCGTCTGAAAATGCTTGAAACTGCCGGTTGCGGTTGTCTGCTTTAATCGGGCTTCGTTTTCAGACGACCTGCCATTACAATCACGTTTTATTCTAGAGAAGAATTTATGCGTCATTTTGTGTCTGTAATTTTGTGTTCATGTTTCCTCGCTGCGTGCTCCACTCCTATGGCTCCTCAAGATATTTCTACCGCTTCCGCCCGTTGGGCGACTTTGGTAAAGCAAGATGCTAATTTGTACCGTATTGACGATAAGCTTTACCGCAGTGAGCAGCCGGTTGCGGAAGATGGGGAACTGATTGAACAACTCGGTATCCGTAGTGTGATTAATTTGCGATTTTTTGATCGGAACGACAACGAAACACATTTAAAAGGCCGCAATTTGATGCTGCTGAACCGTCCTTTGTTGACGTGGAAAATTAAGCCTAAAGATGTCGCGCAAACTCTTTTCTTAATTGAAAAGCAGCAAAAATACGGCCCTGTATTGGTTCATTGCTATCATGGGGCTGACCGTACAGGTTTGATTTCCGGAATGTACCGTATTATTTATCAGGGTTGGTCGGTGGAAGAGGCCAGGTTGGAAATGCAACATGGTCCTTATGGTTATCATAGTATCTGGAAAAATATTGAGAATTTGTTTACCGAAGAAAAGGTACAGGAAGTACGCGAACATTTGGAACGTCTGAGAAAAGAGGGATGATGTTGAATGTAAGGTAAGGCCTGGATTAGGCGTCTTGGAATGATAACGGTGTTGGTTTTAACTTATCTTTATCATTTTCTTGCGCTTACGGTATGGTGTTTGGCGTACACTTTGCCGGTCTCTTCAAACTAAGAATGATTCTTATGTATTACGGTGAACGCTTTAATGCGTATACTCATTTGATTGGCGCCATGCTGGCTGTTGCGGCATTGGTGCTGATGATTATTAAGGCGGATGATTCATATCGGCTTGCCAGTGCGATTACTTATGGTGTTTGCCTGTCTTTGCTGTATCTGGGCTCAACGTTGTACCACAGTATTCCTCAACCTAAAATTAAGGCTGTCTTGCAAAAAGTGGATCATTGCATGATTTATCTGTTGATTGCAGGCAGCTATACCCCGTTTACCTTGATTCCTCTTAAGGGAGAATGGGGTTGGTCGCTTTTCGGTGTGTCATGGGGCTTGGCATTTTTAGGGATTATTCAAGAGCTTACGATAGGGAGAAAGAGTGAAAAACGGCTGTTGTCCATGATTATTTATGTGGTGATGGGATGGTTGATTTTGGTTGCTTTATTTCCATTGGTTCAATCGCTTTCATCTGTCGGGCTGTTTTGGCTTGCGTTGGGCGGTATATTGTATAGCGTCGGTATCTATTGGTTTGTGAATGATAAAAAGATTAAACATGGTCATGGTATTTGGCATTTGTTTGTTCTTGGTGGAAGCTTGGCTCAATTTGTCTGCATCTATTTTTATGTACTTTAAGAGGCTGACGGTTTGTAGAAGTTGTATCAAGGTTTTTTTGTAGGCCGGTAACCGAAATCTTATCTGTAATTGAATTTACTGCCGAATGATAGAAAGATGATGTAAAAAATCCCCACTGAAAAGTGGGGATTTTGTTTTGTAATTCTTTTGCTTAACCTTTGCGGGCAGGCAATTTTTCTTTAATGCGGGCCGCTTTACCGGTCAGGCCGCGCAGGTAGTACAGTTTGGAGCGACGGACGTCACCGCGGCGTTTTACTTCGATTTTTTCTACGGTAGGGGAGTAGAGTTGGAAAGTACGCTCAACGCCTTCGCCGCTGGAAATTTTGCGGACGATGAAGTTGCTGTTCAAGCCGCGGTTACGACGGGCGATAACAACGCCTTCGTAAGCTTGCAGACGGCTGCGTGAACCCTCTACTACGCGTACGGAAACGACTACGGTGTCACCCGGTGCGAATTCGGGGATTTCTTTGTTCAGGCGAGCGATTTCTTCTTGCTCTAATTGTTGAATCAGGTTCATTGTTTTTCCTAAATTATGATTGGATTTCCTGTTGCTCTTGCAAGATTTCTTTTAAGAGGCGGGATTCCTTTGGGATTAAACTGCGCTTTTCCAGCAGGTCTGGTCTGCGCTCCAGGGTGCGCCGCAGCGATTGTTTCAACCGCCATTCGGCTATCAAGCCATGATTGCCCGAACGCAATACGTCAGGGACGGTCATGCCTTGGAATTCTAAAGGTTTGGTGTAATGGGGGCAGTCTAATAGGTCGTCTGAAAACGAATCCTGCTCGGCTGACTGTATGTCGCCCAATACGCCGGGTATCAGTCTGAGTACGGCATCCATCAGCATCATGGCGGGTAGCTCTCCGCCGGAAACGACAAAGTCGCCTATGCTGATTTCTTCATTTACGCTGCTTTGCAGCAGGCGTTCGTCAATTCCTTCGTATCGTCCGCAAAGCAGTATGAGATGCGGGGATTTTGCAAGTTCTACAGCTTTTTTGTGGGTCAGCGGTTGACCTTGCGGACTAAGGTAGATGACTTTTGCAGGAGATGAAGATGTTTGTTTGGCTTCTTCTATCGCTGCTTGCAGCGGCGGTGCCATCATAATCATTCCCGGACCTCCGCCAAAGGGGCGGTCGTCAATATAGCCGAGTTTGTTATCGGCGAATTTGCGGGGATTGATGGCTTGGAATTGCCAAAGGTTTTGTTTTTTTGCGCGACCGGTTACGCCGTATTCGGTAATGCTGTCGAACATTTCGGGGAAGATGGTGATGGCTTGTATCAACATCAGTAGTCTAAGCCCCAGTCGGTGGTAATGGTTTTGCCTTCGGTATCGACGGTTTCGATGTAGTTGGATACGAACGGGATCAGGATTTGGCCATGTTCGCCATTAATCATCAAAACATCGTTGGCACCGGTTTCCATCAGGTTTGTGACTTTGCCGAGCACGATATTGTCTTTGTTGACAACGGTCATGCCGACTAAATCTGCCCAATAATATTCGTCTTCCTCGGTAGGAGCGAATTCTTCTCGGGGGATTTCGATGGTACAGCCGCGAAGGGCAAAAGCTTGATCGCGATCGTCTATGCCTTCGAATTTGACCTGAAGCTCTCCGCTGACGATTTTGCCGGCTTCGAGTGTCACGTTCAGGGTTTTACCGTCTTTGCTTAACTGCCACTCAGGGTAGTCCAGGAGGCTGTCGGCGTATTCTGTATTGGCGGCTATTTTGAGCCAACCTTTGATGCCGAATACGCCTTTGATGTAGCCCATGGCTACCCGTTGTCGAGTGTCGGTCATAGCAAGATTAGCCGGTGATTAAGCAGCAGCTTTTTGTTCTTTGATCAGTTTTGCAACTGCGTCGCTGACTTGTGCGCCTTGGGCGATCCAGTGGTTCAGGCGGTCGGCTTGGAGGCGTACGCGCTCTTGTTTTTCATTGGCAACAGGGTTGTAGAAGCCAACGCGCTCGATGAAGCGGCCGTCGCGGCGGTTGTGGGAGTCGGCAACGACTACGTGGAAGAAGGGACGGTGTTTAGAACCACCGCGAGCCAAACGGATAACTACCATTTTGAGTCCTTTTGAGAAAATCGGATAGATAAGAAACCGCTAATTTTAGGATATTTTGCGTTGTTCATGCAAGTTTTTATTTGTTTTTGTTGCTGTTTTGCGGAGTGGTCAGGCTGAGGCGTGCTTGGCATAAAGTGTTGTCTTCTTCTGAAGGGGTGATGGTAAAGCCTGATTTTTCAGCAAGTTTAAGCATAGGGGTGTTGGATTTGAGTATTTGGGCACTCATGACGCGGTAGCCTTGTTGTGTTGCCGATTGGATAATCAGCTTCATCATTTCCGTTGCCAACCCTTTGCCGCGCACGTTTTCAGCAAGTGTGATGCCGAATTCGCATTCGTTGCGATTGATACGGCTGAAGCGGCTGACGGCGACGATGAGGTCGTCTGAATTGCGCGCCGTCCATGCGGCTTCGCTGTGGTAGTCGAGTTTGCTGAAGCGTGCGAGGGTAGGGGTGGGCAATTCGTTGGTATGGGTCATGAAGCGGGTGTAGCGCGCTTGTGGAGACAGGCTGCGGACGAATTGTTGCTTGACTTCCGCGTCTTCGGGGGTGAAGGGGTGGATGGTTACGGTTTCGCCGTTTTTCAGGGTAAGCGTGGCAGGATGCTCGGTCGGGTAGGGGGCGAGCACGTTTTGGATGGGGTCTTCGCTTTCGGTTTTTGCGCCCAAAAGTTCGGCGGCGGCTTCGCCGGTGTTGCGGAGGAACTCGGCGGCAGTCGGATTTTTGCTGCGCAGGTATTCCGCTGCGGTCTGTACTTTGGCGGCGGCCTGCTCGAGCTTGAGGGTGGCTATATTGGTTGGTTTGTTTTTCGGAGAAGGACGTTCATTAGCCTGCAAGACAAAGTCGCTGCTGTATTGGTCGCCGTTGAGGTTGAGCAGGATTTCGCCGATGTATTGCTGCCGTTGGCTGAGTGTGTTTAGGGTGTGCAGGAGCTGGTTGAGGGTGTGTGTATTGTCGAGTTGGGCGAAACGGGCGATGTGTTCGCTGTCCAGCGTAGAGAACGGCGGGAGCGCGGCGGTGGTTCTGCCTTGATGGCATACAGTCAGGATGTCGCCATAGGCGGTATGGCGTTGGAAACGGAATTGCACGGCGTTATGCGTGGTGTGCTGATAAGCCGGCAAACACAGGGCTTCGGCAAGCAGGGGAAGGTCTTTTGAAGCGAGGGCTTTGTTAATGTTTCTTGCTTGCGGGGTTTTCAGACGAACTTTTTTGGGTGTGGCGATGCGTAGCTGTTCTTTTTGCAGTTGGTCGGCAATGTTTCGGAAAGATACGGCTTGCAGGGCTTGTTCAGGACGGTCGAAATGCAGGAGGTCGTCTGAAAAGCGGCTGCTGACAAGCAGGGGTTTGGCAGTGTGTTTCGCCAGCATGCTCAGGGTGCGGGTCAGATTTTTTTCGTCGGGACTGTCGGTCGGGGCAACGATGGCGAGCAGGGCTTCGGTATGGGTATTTTGAAGTTGTTGGCTGGCGATGCTGTGGTAATGGGCGGGCGTGGGTGTGCTGCCGATGTAGCCTTGGCGGATGTGCGGCTGCTTGGTGGGAAATTGGAGTTTTAGGTTTTGGGGCGCACAGGTTTCCAGCCACTCGGCAGGGGTGTCGGACAGGATGTCGATGCTGTTCAGAGGGGGAAGATCGGATAAACGCGCGTGCAGGGCGGCTTCGAGTTCGCTGCTGCTGAATGTGGTGAGGAAGTTGCAATGACGCGCAAGGCAGCGCAACACGGCTTTTTCGGTGTCGTCTGAACGGTGGGTAACGTGGAGGATGAGCGGGGTGTGGCGGGTGAAATGGCGGATGGCGCTGAACAGGTTGCGCTGGTTTTCGGCTGGGTTATGCTCGATAACGGCAACTTTGGTGTGGCGGTTGTGGCCGAAACGGTTGAGCCAGTCGGCAGAGGTGGTGGGGCTGAGCGGATAGTTGAGGCTGATGTGGCGTGAAATGCCCTGTCCCATTTTTTGCAGCATGAGGTTGATTTCGCTGCTGACGGAAGCGTGTCCGGTCAGAAGGGCGGTGTAGCCTGCCGGATGGTCGGGTTGGGAACTGATGTTGAGGCTTTGCGATGGAAGCTGCACGCCCGCGGGGCTGCACACGCTAATGTTGAGTTCGTTGCCGTGGTGTTTTTTGATGGCGGCTTCGGCGGTGTGCCATTCATCGTCGGACAGGCTTTCCCAGTCTTGGATGAGGATGATGTGGCCGAACTGTTTTTTGCGGCAGGATTTGAACAGGGCATCGTAGCTGTCGGGCGGTGTTACGGCGATAACGAGGTCGGCGCTGCCGGGGATTTTGTTGAGGTTGGTGTAGGAGGTGAGTCCGGCAACCGTGCGGTGGCGGAGGTTGACGGGTGTGATTTGACCTTGAAACGGTGCGCTCAGGAGGTTGCTCAGGATGCGTTCGCCCAAGCTGTATGGGCGTTCGCTCGCGCCCACGAGAATGATGTGGTTGGGCATGAAGAAGTAGCCGGACATGGATTGGGCGGACATGGTGCCTCCTTTTCAGTGTGTGGACGCTGCGTTTCAGACGACCTTTCGGGCGGTTTGGGTTGGAAGGGGTGTGTGATGAGTGAACGGGATTGGGCGTTCGTTGTTGGTTTTGTTATCAATGGATAGTCTGTTTTGCTGCTCTTTATGGCGGAATACGCGGACTTTAAATGATTTAATTATTCACTTGCATTATATATGACAAATGGCATAAAAGGTCGTCTGAAAGGCGGGAACGTAAGGGTTTGTTCTTTTCAGACGACCTTTTGTAGGCTTGGGGTGTGGCAATTTGTTTATAGTGGATTAACTTTAAACCAGTACGGCGTTGCCTCGCCTTAGCTCAAAGAGAACGATTCTCTAAGATACTGAAGCACCAAGTGAATCGGTTCCGTACTATCTGTACTGTCTGCGGCTTCGTCGCCTTGTCCTGATTTAAATTTAATCCACTATACAAACCCCGATGGGCAATATTCATGGTCAAGAGTTTTTAGGATGCGGCTTTTCCGTTTTGCCGTTCACTTTCTTTTTGGGCAGGATAAAGTGCATTTTCAAACCATTCGGCTTGATGTTTTCAGCCATGATTTTGCCGTTGTGCTGCTCCATGATGTGTTGGGTCAGGGCAAGGCCTAAGCCGGTACCGGGTTTGCTGGCGCTGGAGTCGGCACGGTAAAAGGCGGTGAAAATGTGCGGCAGTTGCATTTCGTCCACGCCGGGACCGTTGTCGGTAACGTCCACAATCCAATGCTTGCTATCTTGTCCGATGTTGACGCGGATGGTGCTGCCTTCGGGACTGTAATTGATGGCGTTGCGGATAACGTTGTCAAACGCGCGGTACAAATAGCCTTCGTTGGCGCAGACCGTGGCATTTTCGGGGATTCTGGGTTCGACCGAAAGGGTAACGGTTTGTTTGTTCTGCTGGGCGATGCTTTGGTTGTCTTCCACGATGTTTTTCAGGAAGGGGACGAGCTTCAGGCTTTCTTTTTCCAACGGGATGTTGGATGTTTCCAAACGGGAAAGCGTCAGCAATTCGCCAACCAAGGTATCCATGCGGGTCAATTCGCCTTCCAGCCTTTTCAGGTATTGTTCCTGCTTTTGCGGCTGCGCCTGAATCAGTCCGACGATTGCCTGCATACGCGCCAAAGGTGAGCGCATTTCGTGGGAGACGTGGTGCAGCAGGTGGCGTTCTTTGGCAACGAGTTTTTCCAGTTTTTCCGCCATTTTGTCGAACTGGATGGCAAGGTGGGACAATTCGTCGTCACGGTCGTCCACTTGCTGGGAAATACGGGTTTCAAGTTCGCCGTTTGCTACCCTGTCCATACCGCTGCCCAAAATTTTGATGGGCTTGGTAATGTTACTGGCGAGGATGTACGCCATCAGCAGACCGACGACGATGATGAAGGACAGGATGATGAATTCGTGCCAAATCGGGGCGAGCGGCAGGCCCGGGATAAAGAGCGGGCTGGGCAGGCGTTGCGCCTGATGGCTGTCCCAACCTTTGATAAAGAAGAGGTATTCTTCGCCGAAACGGTCGTATTCGATGTGCGCCAAATCGGAATTGGGATTATTGATGGCAAATACGCGGGCGCGTTCGATGGTGTGGTTGTCGATGTTGCGGTCGAGGATGTCTTTTTTCTCGTCGCCCAAAATGACGTAAACGGAATTGGAGACGGGGCTGTCTTCCCATTCCGCCAAAATTTCGCGCGCACCGCTGTCCCCGCGCGCCCTAAAGGCGGAGAGGATGCTGTTCATCAAAGTGGTTTCGATGGTGCGGCGTTGGTTGAATTGGTTTTCGGCGAGGGTATTTTGCACCAGCCAAAAAGAAAAACTCGCCACAAAGATTGCGCAGACGATGACTGCGCAAAATGTGGCGAAGATGCGTTGAAACAGTTTCATTGATCTGTTTTATCTTTAGTTTTTAACAAACAGGTAGCCCAAGCCCCGTACGGTCTGAATCAGCGAGGCATCGCCCAGTTTGTGGCGGATGCTGGAGATGTGGACGTCGATACTGCGGTCGAATTTTGCCAGTTTGCGGTCAAGCGCTTCGATGGACAAAGTTTCTTTGCTGACAACTTGTCCGGCGTGGCGCATCAGGACTTCGAGCAGGTTGAACTCGGTGCTGGTCAGTTCGAGCGGAGTGTCTTTGATGGTCGCCTGACGTTTGGCGGGGTACAGGACGACGTCGCTGACGGAAATGCTGTTTGGCGCGTTGTTCGGCTCGCCGCTTTGTTGCGCACGGCGCAGGATGGCGTTGATGCGTGCCAACAGTTCGCGCGGGGTGCAAGGTTTCGGAACATAGTCGTCCGCACCCATTTCCAATCCGATGATGCGGTCGATGTCGTCGCCTTTGGCGGTCAGCATGATGATGGGAACGGTGCTTTGGGAGCGGACGTTTTTCAATACGTCCAAGCCGTTCATTTTCGGCATCATGGAGTCTAATACGACGACATCGTACTGGCCGGTCAGGATTTCGTGTACACCGGCTTCGCCGTCCGGAACGCTGTGGACGTTCAATCCTTCGGCGGTGAGGTATTCGGTGAGCAATTCAGTCAGCAAAGCGTCGTCATCTACGAGTAATACGCGACTCATGGGATTTCCTTTTCGTGATTGTATGCGCTGCGCAAACCCGAAATAAATGGGTGCGGCGGATAGTGATGGCTAATCTTAACACGCATTTTGAGTTTTTTGATAGCTTGTTTTCCTATGCTTTTGCGCTTTTTTGCATTGCAGGGACGCTGTCTTTACATTTTCAGACGACCCCTGTACCAAATCCCCAAAATATACGCCGGATACGCGCCAAACGGGCGGCAAAATGATGCCGGTAAAGGCTGTGTTCGAGAAAGAACGGAGGGATTCTATAGTGGATTAACTTTAAACCAGTACGGCGTTGCCTCGCCTTGCCGTACTATCTGTACTGTCTGCGGCTTCGTCGCCTTGTCCTGATTTAAAGTTAATCCACTATAAAACAGGTCGTCTGAAAACGTATTCAGCTTTCAGACGACCTGTTTGATGTTAGAATGATTGCTTGTATTTATGAATGAATCACAAGGGGCTTGTCGATATGTCCTTATCCATTGACGAACAGCTTTTGCCGCACCGCAATGCCATCGATGAAATCGATGCCGAGATTTTGCGCCTATTGAACGAGCGCGCAGGCCATGCGCACGCCATCGGCGAATTGAAAGGAACGGGCGCGGTGTACCGTCCTGAGCGCGAAGTCGCGGTATTGAGGCGGATTCAGAGTTTGAACAAAGGCCCGTTGCCTGACGAATCCATCGCAAGGCTGTTTCGCGAAGTGATGAGCGAATGCTTGGCGGTGGAGCGTCCGCTGACGATTGCCTACCTCGGCCCGCAGGGAACGTTTACCCAGCAGGCAGCCATCAAACATTTCGGCCATGCCGCCCATACCGCCGCATTTCAAACCATAGACCAGTGTTTCCGACAAGTTGAAACGCGGCAGGCGGATTATTTGGTCGCGCCGGTTGAAAACTCGACCGAAGGCTCGGTCGGACGCACCTTAGACTTATTGGCAGTAACCGCATTGAAAGCCTGCGGCGAAGTCATTGTCCGCATCCATCACAACCTTTTGCGTAAAGGCACACACGGAATTGGGCGGTATCACAAAAGTCATCGCACACGCCCAAGCGCTGGCGCAATGCAACGACTGGCTCGGACGCAACCTGCCCAACGCTGAACGCATCGCCGTTTCCAGCAACGGAGAGGCGGCAAGGCTGGTGGCAGAATCAGACGACCCCAGTATCGCCGCTATTGCAGGGCGTACCGCAGCCGATATTTATCATTTGAACTATGTCGCTGAATGCATCGAGGACGAGCCGAACAACACCACGCGCTTTTTGGTCATGGGGCATCAAGATACAGGCAGCAGCGGTAAAGACAAAACCTCGCTGGCAGTCTCCGCACCCAACCGCGCCGGCGCCGTCGCCGCGCTGTTGCAGCCGTTTACCGAATCGGGTATTTCCATGACCAAGTTCGAAAGCCGCCCGAGCAAATCCGCGCTGTGGGAATACCTGTTCTTCATCGACATCGAAGGACATCAAAACGACGAAAAAGTCCAAAACGCACTGCGGCTCTTGAGTGAACGCGCATCGTTTGTCAAGGTCATCGGGTCCTATCCGGCAGCCGTTTTGTGATGTAACGGGAATAAAGAAGGTCGTCTGAACATTCAGACGACCTTTTTTGCTAAACAAGGGTCGTCTGAAATATTGAACGCGTTTTTTCAGAACCAATCAGACTTCGGTATGGATGCCGCGCTTTTTAAAGGATGCTTTTACACGCTCATGCCAGTCTTTGATAAACAGCGGCACAGTTCTTTTGAACAGCAGGCATAAAATAAAGACGGGCACAAAGCCGATTTTTTATAAAATGCCGTCTGAAATTTCAGACGGCATTTGGTCTATTAATATTTAGGCAAAGCGCAACCTTCCGGAGTGGTAATTCTGCACTGTGTTACACCTGCGGCTGTATGGCATTGATTTAATGCATTAGCTTCGGCACGACCAAGATCATCTACTCCATAGAAAGTTTTCCATTTGCCTTTATATCTGCCTTGTGCAACTGCAAGACAGCCGTTTCTAACCCATTTTGCAACTACACATGGGGCATTGCTCCCTCCTTGTTCACAGGTCTTGATGGCTTGTCTTTTGGCTGCCTCAAGTGAATCCATATCCATTGCACCACCTGAAATACCTGTTTTAGGATTGATTGCCCATGCTAAATATTTTGAAGGAACATTGATATTAACAATTTCCGTAGGCTGTTTTCGTTGGTGCTGACGAGATGACGCACAGTTGGGATTGTAGCCATACTGACATAATGCCGAATTGTTTTGCAATGCGCCTCTGGTTGCATCATAAGTGGGATCAGCTGCATAAACATTAAGGCTAGTCAGTCCTAACAATACAAAAAATAATTTTTTCATTACAAGTCCAATCTTTTGTTTTTTAAAAATTTTAATATTTAAATGTAGAAATACTAGGATGGCTTACTTCCTTTGCCGGGTTGTTTCATGGTGTCTGTGGTCGTGATGTTGTCTATGAAATATTATATTACTTATTCAATTTGCTGCGTTTTTTCAACATGACCATTCCATTGGGCAGCCCACTCTTTCAATAAACAGTGGCGTTTTTCAAATGTCCGACGCAAAGTCGGCAATCCGATTAGCCAGTCAACCGTTTTCCCCAGCCCGAAAGTAAATTCCACCGTATCCGTTACACAAGTACGCCCTCCGGAAGATTTGAATTCGTGCGTATGGCGGAAGGAGCGGTAAATCCCTTCCAGCATCAGGTCGGTAAACGATTGGTTCGGCTCAAGCGAAATGATTTCGGCGCGATGCCGCAACCAAATCCCGCAAACTCTGTATCTGAAATCCAAAATATCTCCCCGCGCCCAGTATTCCTTTTCCGATAACCATTGCACGTCAAACGGAAACTGACAGGCAAATCCGTGTCGGGAAGTACAGTAGCGGAATATCGGTTCGAGCGGCGCATCCAGCCGGACGCTGCGGGTGTAAGTCAGCATGATATCGACCGTTGTGGGCAAAGATGGGGATGTTGATAAGAGTGGTGCGGTCGGTATCAGTTCATAAATTGCATTGAACGGCGTGATTTGGTGTTGATAGTAGAATAAAGGTCGTCTGAAAATTTTCAGACGACCTTTATGATAAATCGCGGCGGTAGGTTCAAATTATTCTTGGCTGATGGGTTCGAAGCCCGGGCAGTCCTCATTGTTTTTGGAATTGCTTGCCCAGAAGATGCCGTCGCTGTTGAGATAAACGGAGCAGGTCTCGGTGGACTTGTATTCGTCTGTGGGTTTGGCTTCGAGGATGTATCTTGAGGAAGCGGAGTTTACGATTTTTTTATCGTTGTCGTCCGGACCTTCGAAGTTGAAGATGGAGATATTGAAATATTGGTTTTGAACCAAGGGGGGCAAGGCGGGATTGCCTGCTTCGGCTTTTACGGTCGCATGCTGGGCGTAGTAACGCTCGAGGTTTTGGG
The DNA here is from genome assembly GCF_000227275.1 of Neisseria sp. GT4A_CT1. Taxonomy (NCBI): domain Bacteria; kingdom Pseudomonadati; phylum Pseudomonadota; class Betaproteobacteria; order Neisseriales; family Neisseriaceae; genus Neisseria; species Neisseria sp. GT4A_CT1. The sequence continues at coordinate 321,709 of NZ_JH164967.1, read as the reverse complement.
CGTTGATCAGCAGCTCGGAGCGGACGCTTTCCAAGCGTGTTTTGCGGACGTAGCGTTGGTAAGAGGGATAGCCGATCGTCGCTAAAATCGCGATGATCAGGACGACAACGAGTAGCTCGGGGAGAGTAAAACCTTGTGATTTGTTTTTCATAGTAAGTGTCATTGTGTTGTTATATTTATCATGCCGGGTCGTCTGAAAGGTTCGGGGAGGCGGCCGTTGTTGGGTTTGATGGATGTTGAATTATAGTTCTTTTCTCTTGTTTTGAATGTTTGGATAAATATTGAGATTGGGAAAATATGTAAATACGTTGAAATATTCTGGAAAAGGGTTTTGATTATTTCTATGTAAAACAATAAGTTAAATTTTAGTTTGGTCGGTTATTGTCTTGGCTGGAGTAAATGCTTGCAGTAAAATCTGCCCGTTTTCAGCGTTTTCGGCGGATAAGTGTTGGGATTATGCGACATGAATCGGGTGCCGGATTGAACAGATGAAATGGATGAATCAGAAAGTCAGTTATGGCAAAAATCATTAATAAATGGACGGTTGGAATAACGGTTGCTGCGGTGCTTGGGTTTGCTGCGTGGTCTTATTTCCAGCCCGAACCTCAAACTTCTTACATCACGGAAACGGTCAAACGCGGTGACATCAGCCAGACGGTATCCGCTACGGGCGAGATTTCGCCGTCGAATCTGGTGTCGGTGGGCGCGCAGGCTTCGGGGCAGATTAAGAAGCTGTATGTCAAGCTCGGACAGCAGGTTAAAAAGGGCGATTTGATTGCGGAAATCAATTCGACCACTCAGGTGAACACGCTGAATACGGAAAAATCCAAGCTGGAAACGTATCAGGCGAAATTGGTTTCTGCCGAAATTGCGCTGAACAGCGCGGAGAAGAAATATAAGCGCGAGGCGGCTTTGTGGAAGGAAAACGCGACGTCCAAAGAGGATTTGGAAAGTGCGAAGGATGCGCTGGCCGCGGCTAAGGCAAACGTTGCCGAGCTGAAGGCTTCCATCAAGCAAACCAAAATTTCCATTAATACCGCCGAATCGGAATTGGGCTATACCCGCATTACTGCGACGATGGACGGTACGGTGGTGGCGATTCCGGTGGAAGAAGGGCAGACGGTGAATGCGGTGCAGTCCACGCCGACGATTATCCAATTGGCGAATCTGGATACGATGTTGAACAAAATGCAGATTGCCGAAGGCGATATTACCAAGGTCAAAGCGGGGCAGGATATTTCGTTTACGATTTTGTCCGAACCGGATACGCCGATTAAGGCGAAACTAGACAGCGTCGACCCAGGCTTGACCACGATGTCGCTGGGCAGCTATACCACCAGCACGGACACGACTTCCAATGCGATTTACTACTACGCCCGCGCTTTGGTGCCTAATCCCGACGGCAAACTTTCTATCGGTATGACGACGCAGAACACGATTGAAATCAACGGCGTGAAAAACGTTTTGCTCGTGCCGACGCTGACGATTAAAAAACACGACGGCAAATCGTTTGTCAGCGTTTTGGGCGCGGACGGTAAAGCTTCGGAACGCGAGATTACGGTCGGTCTGAAAGACAGTATGAATACCGAAGTGAAAAGCGGTTTGAAAGAAGGCGACAAGGTGGTGATGTCGGAAATGAGCGCGGCGGAGCAGGCTGAAGCGGCGCAACGCGCCATGCAGGGCGGTCCGCCGAGATAAATAGGCAATAGGTCGTCTGAAAGTTTTGTTTGTTAGCAAAATCCTCCTTTCAGACGACCTTTCCACTCCATACATCATTATCGGTCGGAAACACTTATGAGCTTAATCGAATGTAAAAACATCAACCGCTACTTCGGCAGCGGCGCGAACCGCGTTCATGTTTTGAAAGATGTCAGCCTGTCGATAGAGAAGGGCGATTTCGTCGCCATCATCGGGCAGTCCGGTTCGGGCAAATCCACGCTGATGAACATCCTCGGCTGCTTGGATAGCGCGACTTCGGGTTCGTATCAAATCGACGGCATCGAAACCGCCAAAATGGAGCCGGACGAATTGGCGGCATTGCGGCGTGAACGCTTCGGCTTTATTTTCCAACGCTACAACCTTTTGGGTTCGCTGACGGCGCGGGACAACGTCGCCCTGCCTGCCGTGTATATGGGCATGGGCGGCAAAGAGCGTTCCACGCGTGCGGAAAAACTGTTGCAGGATTTGGGTTTGGAAGGCAAGGAAGGCAACAAGCCCAGCGAACTTTCCGGCGGCCAGCAGCAGCGCGTCTCCATCGCCCGCGCCCTGATGAACGGCGGCGAAATCATCTTCGCCGACGAACCGACCGGCGCGCTCGATACCGCTAGCGGCAAAAATGTGATTGAAATCATCCAAAAGCTGCATAAAGAAGGACATACCGTGATTATGGTTACACACGATCCCGGTATCGCCGCCATCGCCAACCGCATCATCGAAATCCGCGACGGCGAAATTATTTCCGACAGTTCAAAAAATCCCGAAATCCCCGAAAGCAAAATAGAACGCATCAAAGAAAAATCTTCGTGGCTGTTTTATTACGACCAATTCGTCGAAGCCTTCAAAATGTCGGTGCAGGCGATTATGGCGCACAAAATGCGCTCGCTTCTGACCATGCTCGGCATCATCATCGGCATCGCCTCGGTCGTGTCCGTCGTCGCTTTGGGCAATGGTTCTGAGAAAAAAATCCTCGCAGACATCAGCGCGATGGGGACGAATACCATCAGCATCTTCCCCGGGCGCGGCTTCGGCGACAGGCGCAGCGGCAGGATTAAAACGCTGACCATTGACGACGCCAAAGTCATCGCCAAACAAAGCTACGTCGCTTCCGCCACGCCGCAGACCACCTCCGGCGGCACGCTGACCTACCGCAATACCGACCTGACCGCCTCGCTGTACGGCGTGGGCGAACAATATTTCGACGTGCGCGGGCTGAAGCTGGAATCAGGCCGCCTGTTTGACGAGGGCGATGTGAAAGAAGACGCGCAAGTCGTCGTGATTGACCAAAACACCAAAGAAAAACTCTTCGGCACGGATGTCGATCCGTTGGGCAAGACCGTACTCTTCAACAAACGCCCGCTGACCGTCATCGGTGTGATGCAAAAAGAAGAAAACTCTTTTGGCAATTCCGACGTATTGATGCTCTGGTCGCCCTATACGACCGTGATGCACCAAATCACCGGCGAGAGCCACACCAACTCGATTACCGTCAAAATCAAAGACGACGCCAACACCCAAGTCGCCGAAAAAGGACTGACCGAGCTGCTCAAAACGCGGCATGGTACGGAAGACTTTTTCATGAACAACAGCGACAGCATCAAGCAGATGGTTGAAAGCACCACCGGCACCATGAAGCTGCTGATTTCCTCCATCGCCTTGATTTCGTTGGTGGTCGGCGGCATCGGCGTGATGAACATCATGCTGGTGTCCGTAACCGAGCGCACCAAAGAAATCGGCGTGCGCATGGCGATTGGCGCGCGGCGAAACAACATCCTGCAACAATTCCTGATTGAAGCGGTCTTAATCTGTATTATCGGCGGTTTGGTCGGGGTAGGGCTGTCCACTGCCATCAGCCTCGTGTTCAACCAATTCGTTACCGAATTTCCGATGGAAATTTCCATCGGCTCTGTTATTGGCGCGGTTGTCTGTTCCACCGCCATCGGCGTAGCGTTCGGTTTTATGCCCGCCAACAAAGCCTCCAAGCTCAATCCGATTGATGCTTTGTCTAAAGATTAAGTTTTCAGACGACCTCCAAACCTAAGGGGTCGTCTGAAAACCCCGTTTGGCTATTGTCATCATAATGAACATACACACACCGAGGAAAACCGAATGATTACCCTGCATGTATTGGCACAATCCCGCGCCCTGCGCATCGTCTGGCTGCTCGAACTCATCGGCGCACCGTATCAAATCAAAACCTACGCGCGCCATCCCGAAACCCTGCTCGCGCCCGACGAACTCAAAGCCGTTCACCCGCTGGGCAAGTCTCCCGTTATCGACGACGACGGATTCGTGCTCAACGAAAGCGGCGCGATTACCGACTACCTGATTCAAACCTACGGCGGCGGACGCTTCATGCCCGAACGCGGCAGCCAAGATTACTGGCATTACCAACGCTGGCTGCACTATGCCGAAGGTTCGCTGATGCCCTTGCTTTTGCTCGGTCTGGTGTTCCGCAAAATAGAAAACGCCCCCATGCCGTTTTTCGTCAAACCCGTTGCACGCAAAATCAGCGGCAACGTCAAAAACGGCTTTATCGAACCGCAAGCCTCCCTGCATCTTGCCTATGTCGAAAACGAATTAAACGGCAAAGACTGGCTGGTCAACAACCGGCTCAGCGGCGCCGACATCATGATGAGTTACCCGCTGCAAGCCGCCGCCGACCGCTTCGGATTGGCGGACTATCCCAACATCCGCGCCTATTTGCAGCGCATCGAAAACGACCCCGCCTATCAAACGGCGGTACAGAAAGCAGGCGGCCCGCTGCTGCGTTTGGATAAATAAGGTCGTCTGAAAAAGCAAAAGTCGGGTCAGAACCCGACGCAATACCGAACACACGATTCACACAATACATTGCGAAAACAGCCCGAGCGTCGTCCGAATCCGCAACATATAGTAGATTAACTAAATCAGGACAAGGCGAGGCAACGCCGTACTGGTTTAAAGTTAATCCACTATATTTCAGACGACCCCTCCCGAAACAGGCATCTTCAGCCTTCAATACAAGGAAACCTATGGACGTTTACGCAACATACACAGCCTATCCGCAAAGCGGCATCGAACAAATCAAAACTTCCTCCGGCACCCCCGCCGCCGTATCCGAATGCAGCGCAGGCAAACTATGGGACGCGCTGCATTTCATCCTGACCGGCAAAGGCTCGGACGATGCCGACGCGGCAAACCCGTTGAGCAAAGCCATTATCGGCAACATCCTGCGGCAGGACGAAGAAGCGGGCGAACACACCGGCTGGATCGACGATACCGAAACCGCCGAAGTAGCCCAAGCCCTGAACCAAGCCGATTTCGCCGCGCTGCTCGACGGTAAAGCCGCAGCAGATTTTCAAAACACCCAAATCTACCCCGATATTTGGGGCGATGAAAAAGCCTTTGCCGAAACCCGCGCAGAATTGACGCAGCGGTTTAAAGAACTTGCCGCGTTCTACCAAGCCGCCGCCGAACAGCATTGCGGCGTCGTGGTCAGGATTTCATGATTTCAGACGACCTTTTTGAATGGGAAGAGGTCGTCTGAAAAACGGATTCAATGGCGAAAGGTACATGAATAATTGATTTAATTGAATTTTATTGAAATGAGTAATACGAATTACGTTTGTTTTTCCTGCCGCACCGCCGTGCGCCGTCCGAAACGCTATTTCCACCCCCAAGACAGCAGTTCGCCCCGTTGTTCGCAGTGTTCCAAGCCATGTGTGGAGCTGTCGGATAGAATTCCGCTTCCGTCAAAACATAAAACCAAAGAATGGCAGAAGTTGCAGCAGGATTTGTGGCGGCAAAAGTGGCAAATATTGGAGAGACAGCAACGCTCTAGAGTCAGGTATAAGCATGAACTCGAACACGAAGCCGATCGGTTGGAGCGTAAACTGCAAGAGCCGATGCATCCGCAAACTGCCAAACAATTAAAACGTCTTCTGAAAAATTGTTTGAAGAACTTAGAACAAATCAAATGACCGAGCAAGAACTGGTGCGCCGTTTCCATCAGGCTTTAACCGATATTTCCGCCCTTGCGGAAGCCATTGGCGAACTGCATTGGAAAAGGGCTTTTTTCGACAAGGCGGTGCGGACGCTTGAAAACGAATCCCTGCCTTTTGAAGAACGTTTGGAGCTTGCCTGCGAACAAAGCCACGTTTTCGGCGGCATGGGTTCTTGGAATGATTCCCCGCCGTTCTCCGCCCACGAACACGGATTGTTTGATGAGTTTGAGAAGACCACTTCGGCTTTGTATGAAATACGTTCGACGGCAATGGTGCATTTAAGGTGGAAGAGCGGAAAGTAGCGTGGGCTTCGTCCGCGAAAACAAGTTTATCCATCCGATTGCAGGTTTTCAGACGACCTACAAACCAAAGGCTGAAACATGAACCCCGACAAAGTACAACGAAGCAAGCTGAACACGCTGACCGACCTGCCCAATGTCGGCAAAGCCGTGGCGGAGGATTTGGCTTTGCTCGGCATCACGCAGCCGCAGGATTTGGCGGGGCAGGACGCTTACGAAATGTACGACCGCCTGTGCAGCCTGACCGCAACCCGACACGATCCCTGCATGATCGATATCTTCCTGTCGCTGGTTGATTTTATCCAGGGAAACGAACCAAAGCCGTGGTGGCATTTTACGGAACAGCGAAAAGCGTTTTTAGCCGATAAATAAACGCAGCCGATGAGATTGTTCAGACGACCTCGCTACCTTTCAGGTCGTCTGAAACCTTAAACCGAAAGACACAACATGCAGAAAAAACCTTTTTTTCAGACGACCTTATCCCTGTCGCTCGCCCTTGCCTTAAGCGCGTGCGCCGTCCACAGCACCGACAAAAACCTCACGCTCGAATCGACGGGGCAGGTCATGAGCACGGCGGAAACCGCCGAACGCTACGACGTGAACGGCAATTGGTGGGAAATCTACCAAAGCCGGCAGCTCAACGCCCTGATGGCACAGGCTTTGGAAAACAATATCGATTTGAAACAGGCGGCCATCAGCGTCAATAAAGCCCTGTATCAGGCGAATATTTTGGGGGCGGATTTGGTGCCGTCGTTCAGCGGCTCGTTGAGTGCGTCCACATCCAAAAACCTGAAAACCGGCAGCCACGGCAACACCTTCAGCAGCCAGCTCGGCTTGAGCTACGAATTGGATTTGTGGCGCAAACTCAGTGCCACCGCCGACGCGCAAGTCTGGGAATACCAAGCCACACGGCAGGATATGGCGAACACGCGCCTGACTTTGATCAACAATGTCGCCGACGCCTATTTCAATATTGCCTATCTCAACGAAGCCATTGAATTGGCGCAGAAATCCCTCAAGCAATATCAGGAAATCAACCGCATTGCCGATGCCAAGTTCCGCTACGGCAGAGCCGATTCCAGCCAGCCGACGCAGGCGAAACAATCACTCTTGAGCGCGCAAAACAACCTGATTTCCCTGAAAAACAGCCTCGACACGCAAAAACAGGTTTTACGCAACCTGCTCAACCTCAAGCCGAACGAGGCCATCGCCGCCGACCCCGCGCAATACCGCCTGCTGCCCGTCAAAGGCGTGAACCTCGACGTACCGATTACCGTGTTGGCGAACCGCCCCGACCTGCGCGCCGCCGAATACCGCTTGCAATCCTCGCTCCAATCCGTCGAAGCGCAAAAACGCAGTTGGTATCCCTCGATTACATTGGGCGCGAGCTTGAGCACGTCGTCTGAAAAAGCCAAAAGCGCGTTCAATATCCCGCTGCTGGGCGGCTCCGCCACCATCAACCTGCCGTTCCTCAACTGGCAGACCATGAAGTGGAAAGACAAAACCGCCCAAGCCAATTTCGACAGCGCCAAACTCGACTTTGAAAAAGCCCTGACCACCGCGCTGAACGAAGTCAATACCAATTACCTCGCCTACCAAAACGCCCAAGCCGCGCTTAACAATCAAGAGCAGCGTTACGCCTTGGACAAGAAAAACAGCCGCTACTACCAAGTGCGCTACCAACACGGCAAAAACGAGCTGAAAGACTGGCTGGAAGCACTGAACACGGAATACAGCTCTGCCCAAAACGTGTTGAACCAGCGGTATGAGACGCTGAAATACGAAAACATGGTGTATAAAGCGATGGCGGGGCGTTATACGCCGAAGTAGGGCGTTTGGCTCGAGAGGTCGTCTGAAAACTGAGAAAAACGGTTTTCAGACGACCTTTTTGACGGCTTGTCGGAAACAAGCCAGTGTGCAGTAAAAACGTCGGTAATGTCCCGCCGCGGTTTAAATTTGCTGTAAAAATCGAAACGCATCGGAAAAGCAAAGAATTTGAGTTTGGATATCGTTTTTTAGAAATTCGAATTTTATTGAAAATAGCTTTATAAACAAAAGGATATGTGCTTTTTGTGGAATTGTTGGATGCAATCGCGTATAATTTTGCGATTGTTTTATTCTGCAATTTCAGGCAGTAAATTGTCTGGGATGCTTATAGGAGCCCAATACCATGATGATATTATATTCAGGCATTACATGCCCGTTCAGCCAACGCTGTCGCTTCGTCCTGTACGAAAAAGGCATGGATTTTGAAATTAAAGACGTTGATATTTTCAATAAGCCCGAAGATCTTGCCGTAATGAATCCGTATAACCAAGTCCCCGTTTTGGTTGAACGCGATTTGATCCTCTATGAATCCAATATCATCAATGAATACATAGACGAACGCTTTCCCCATCCGCAACTGATGCCCGGCGACCCCGTGATGCGCGGCCGCGGACGATTGGTTTTGTTCCGCATGGAAAAAGAGCTGTTCAGCCTGGTGCATGTATTGGAAAACCCGAATTCCACCAATAAAGAAATGGCGAAAGCGCGCGAAGCTATCGGCAACGGTCTGACCATGCTCGCGCCTGCGTTCACCAAAAACAAATACATTCTCGGCGATGATTTCTCAATGATTGACGTGGCGTTGTCCCCATTGTTGTGGCGTCTCGACCATTACGACATCAAACTCGGCAAATCTGCCGCACCATTGCTGAAATACGCCGAACGTATCTTCCAACGCGAAGCCTTTATCGAAGCCATGACCCCCGCTGAGAAGGCAATGCGCCGTTAAAGGCCGAAAGGATTCATCATGACGACATCTACCAAGCCTTATCTGATTCGCGCTTTGTACGAATGGTGTACGGACAACAATCAAACGCCGCACATTGTCGCATGGGTAAACGAACATACCCGCGTCCCCATGCAGTATGTTCGCGAAAACGAGATTGTCCTCAATATCGGACCGACTGCCAGCCATAATCTGAACATCGACAACGATTGGATCAGCTTTTCCGCCCGCTTTGGCGGCGTAGCGCACGATATTTGGATTCCGGTCGGACACGTTGTCAGCCTGTTTGCCCGAGAAAGCGGCGAAGGCATGGGATTTGAAGTCGAACCCTATGAGCCTTCCGATAAAGAACAACCGGAACGGGAAACTGAAAACAAACAAGAAACCGATGCGCCGGCAAAATCCGGTAAGGTGTTGAAGTTTGTGAAATAGGTTGGAAATGTAAAAGGTCGTCTGAAATTAAGTTTTCAGACGACCTTTTTGTGTTCATCGGGAAGGAGGAGGAGTATTTCAAAAGTGTGCTCTAGTTTAGTAAGTTTAAACTTTCAGACGACCTCTCGGAGATTTCAGGTAAACATTGATTTAATCCGATATAATTTATTCCATTCAACACTTTTTATCCGATAGGAGAACCTCATGTACCGTCCTGCCGTCTGCTTCACATTGGGAGAAGCTGCTGCTACCACGGCCTATCAAAGCAAAATAGGCGGTACGCCCTACCTGCCAAAAAATGCCGAATATCCGTATCACGCCGAGAAAAAGCATCCGTTGACTCTGGTGGCACAAATCAACTTTTCCGAAGTGCCGCCGTTGCCCGGTTTCCCCGAGCGTGGCATCTTGCAAGTTTTTGTTGATGGGCTGGATTACGGCTTAGGTAACGACTTTGAAAATCTGTCGGAACAAGCCGGATGGCGCATTATGTACTATCCCGAATTATTGCCCGAGAGCGAATTGCAAACCGATTTTTCCGCTTATCAGGCAACCGATTCAGAATGTCTGCCGTTTTCTGGGGAGTTTCCGCTGATTTTCCAAGCGGCAAGCGAAGAGGAGGAAGATGCAGATTTCAATAAATCTCAAGGGCATAAAATCGGCGGTTCTCCGATTTTTCTTCAGGGCGACCCGTTTCTTGAGTGTGATGAAGACGCTGATTTTGACGATCCCGCTACCATCACTTGTTCTGATTGGCGCAAATACATCCTGCTGTTGCAATTAGACACTGATATCAATGAAAAAGACCGCTATACTGGAAAACTGATGTGGGGCGACTCCGGTGTGGCGAATTTCTTCATTACGCCCGAAGATTTGGCTAAACGCGATTTCAGCCGTGTGGCATTTGTGTTTGATTGTTGTTAAATGCCCGATCAGCCATCTTTTATAATGCTCCCAAACAAAAAGGTCGTCTGAAATTAAGTTTTCAGACGACCTTTTTGTGTGTCAAACCGCTGTTAGGAAACAACTTCGCCTTGGGTGCGTTGTTTGTCGATGCTGCGGTTGATGTGCCATTGTTGGGCGATGGTCAGGAGGTTGTTGACTACCCAGTACAATACCAGACCGGCAGGGAAGAAGAAGAACATGGCTGAGAAAATCAGCGGCATGACTTTCATCATTTTTGCCTGCATCGGGTCGGTCGGCGGCGGGTTGAGGAATGTTTGGGCAAACATGGTTACCGCCATAATTACGGGCAGAATGTAGTAAGGGTCGGAACGGCTAAGGTCGGTAATCCAGCCCAGCCAAGGTGCCTGACGCAATTCTACGGAGGCAAACAACGCCCAGTACAAGCCGATGAAGACGGGGATTTGCAACAGCATAGGCAGACAGCCGCCCAGCGGGTTGATTTTTTCGTCTTTGTAAAGCTGCATCATGGCTTGCTGTTGCGCCATACGGTCGTCGCCGTATTTTTCTTTGATGGCTTGCAGTTTGGGCGCGGCGGCGCGCATTTTTGCCATCGAGCGGTAGGATGCGTTGGTCAGCGGGTAGAGTACGGCTTTGACGATAATGGTCAAAACGATGATTGCCCAGCCCCAGTTGCCGATAATGTTGTGCAGTTGGTTCAGGAGCCAGAAGAGGGGGGAGGCGAACCAGTGTACTTTGCCGTAGTCTTTTGCCAGTTGCAGGTTGTCGGCGATATTGGCGATGACGGATGTGGTCTGCGGGCCGGCGTAGAGGTTGATGGAGGCTTCGGATTTCGCGCCGTTTTGGATGGCGGCAAGGGGAACGCTGACGCTGGTGCTGTACAGGTTGTCGTTGCGGCGATTGATGTCGATACGGCAGTCGCCGGCGGCGCAAACGCTTTGTCCGCCTTTGGGCTGGAGGATCCAAGTGGACATGAAGTGGTGTTCAATCATACCGAGCCAGCCGGTTTGGGTTTTGCGGGCGTATTCGGCTTCGTTTTTGCCTGATTTGGCATCGTCGTCCAAGTCGGAGAAGCTGACTTTTTGGAATTTGCCTTCAGGGGTGTAAACGACGGGGCCGAGGTAGGAATGGGTAAAGTAGCCTTGACCTTCAGGTTCGCTGCGGTCGCGCACGATGCGGTAGTCCGCGCTCAGGTTGGCAGGCTTGCCGCTGGTGTTGGTGATGTCGAAACGGACGTTGACGAGGTAGCTGTCTTTGGTAAAGGTATAGACTTTGTCGATTTTCAGTCCGTTTGTTTCCGGCGCGCTCAGGCGGACTTCGATTTTGTCGCCGTTGAGGCTGTATTGTTTTTGCGCTGCGGTAAAGTTGACGCCTTTCAGGATGTTGTTGCCTTGTGCGTCTAAAAGCTCGGACTGGGCAACGTAGGTGTATTCTTTGCTGTCGTTAAACAGGGTGAAGGGTTTGTTTTCGTCGCCATTTGCTTTGTATTTGAGCAGGGTCATTTGACGCAGGTCGCCGCTTTTTTCGTCGATGACGGCTTTGACCGTGTCGGTTGTTACGGTAATCGGCGTTGCGGGGGCGAGTGCGGCTTCAGCGGCAGCGGTTGCGGCGGTTTGCTGCTGTTGCTGCGCGGCTTGTTGTGCCGGATTGGGTTTGGGGCTGGGGAAGAAATGTTCCCAGCCGGCATAGATTGCCAGCGAAATGGCAAAAAATGCTATAAATCTTTTAAAATCCATAAGAGATTCCTGGAATTGACGGGTATGTAATGGAGATGAAAACTGCTTCAGACGGCATTATATAGAAACCGACGGGAAATTAAAGGAAATCAAGTTATCCGAATGATTCGGATTACGGGACGGGGTCGTGTCCGTGTCCGCCGAAAGGGTGGCAGCGGGCGATGCGTTTGAGGGCGAGCCAGCCGCCTTTGAATGCGCCGTATTTTTTGACTGCCTCGACAGCGTATTGCGAACAGGTCGGGGTATAGCGGCAGCGCGGCGGTATCAGCGGGCTGACGGCGTATTGGTAAAAACGGATCAGCGCGAGGATGAATTTGGACAACAGGGTATTCATCAGCGTTTGCGCATGAGTTGCGCCAATTGGTTTCGGGCTTCGGCGGCATTTTGCCGGTTGAATGCCAGGCGGACGCGTACGACGAAATCATGTGGCGGCAGGCTGTTTTTGTTCAGCCTGAACCAATCGCGGATGACGCGCTTCATGTAGTTGCGTTCATGCGCGCGTTTCGCTGTTTTTTTGCTGACGACCAAGCCGAGCCGCGGATGGTTCAATCCGTTGTCGGCAGATTGGGAAACTTGCAGCAAATCGCGGCTGCGTCGGTTTTTGAACGCAAAAACGGATGAAAAATCATCCGTTTTTAATAAGCGGTACTGCTTTCCGAAGCGGTAGTCCAAAATTACACTGCCAAGCGTTTGCGGCCTTTGGCGCGACGGGCTGCCAATACTGCGCGACCGCCGCGGGTTTTGGAGCGGACCAGGAAGCCGTGGGTACGTTTGCGTTTGGTAACGGAAGGTTGATAAGTGCGTTTCATGATGTTTCCTAAAAAATCGGTAGATAAATAAACCGTGAATTACACTCTAATTTTCTGCTTTTGTCAATCTCGGTTAAGTAAATGGTTATGGCGCGCGGGGTGGTTTGGTTTGCGGATTCGCGTGGCGCTTTGTGGATAAAATTTCCGGCGGGTTGTGGATAAAGTTTGGCGGAGTGGGTATAATCGGCACTTCCTGTCCCTTTGTCGGGCGATAGGTCGTCTGAAAATGTTGATATGGATTTATCGTGATGATTTTCCGAAAATAATTTCATTGTATTTTCAGACGGCGTCCGGTTTGGCGGATAGGGTTTGTGCGGTATTTGCGACACTTTTTCCGTCGGGCTGAAACCGCATTTCCAAAGGCTGCAATTTCCGACGGTTTCTCTCCGTTTCTTTCCAACGATTTCCACGACTCGAGCTTATTCATGACGCTAGCAGAATTTTGGCCGCAGTGCCTCCGCCGACTTCACGATATTTTGCCTGCCGGGCAGTTCGCGCAATGGATTGCGCCCTTGACCGTGGGCGAGGAAAACGGCGTGTGGGTGGTTTACGGTAAAAACCAGTTTGCCTGCAATATGCTCAAAAGCCAGTTTGCCGCCAAAATCGAAGTGGTGCGTGCGGAATTGGCTCCGCAGCAGGCAGCGTTTGCGTTTAAAGCTGGCGTGGGGCAGCATTATGAGATGGCGGAAAATGCGGGGGCGGTTGCGCCTGAACACGCTGCGTTGACCGAAGAAATGCCGAAAGCGGACGCGCAAGAATCTTTTTCGGACGGGACGTCGTCTGAAAACTCAGACAAACCCTCCGTTGTGAAAACGGCGGCGGACATTTTGGCGCAGCGCATGAAAAACCTGCCGCACGAAAACAAGCAGCCTGCCGCTGCGCCCGCAGAATCCAAAGCCGTTGCCAAAGCCAAAACGGAAGCGCAACGCGATGCGGAAGAAGCGCGTTACGAACAGACCAATCTGTCGCGCGACTACACATTCGATACTTTGGTAGAAGGTAAGGGCAACCGCCTTGCCGCCGCCGCCGCCCAAGCCATTGCAGAGAACCCGGGGCAGGGCTACAACCCGTTTTTCCTGTACGGCAGCACGGGTTTGGGTAAAACCCACTTGGTGCAGGCCATCGGCAACGAACTGCTGAAAAACCGTCCCGACGCCAAAGTGCGCTATATGCACTCAGACGACTATATCCGCAGCTTTATGAAGGCGGTGCGCAACAATACTTATGATGTGTTCAAGCAGCAATACAAACAATACGACCTGCTGATTATCGACGACATCCAGTTCATCAAAGGCAAAGACCGCACGATGGAAGAATTCTTCTATCTGTACAACCATTTCCATAACGAGAAAAAACAGCTCATCCTCACTTGCGACGTATTGCCTGCCAAAATCGAAGGTATGGACGACCGCCTCAAATCGCGTTTCTCATGGGGTTTGACTTTGGAACTTGAGCCGCCCGAGCTGGAAATGCGCGTGGCGATTTTGCAGAAAAAGGCAGAAGCGGCAGGCATCAGTATTGAAGACGAAGCCGCATTGTTTGTTGCCAATCTGATTCGTTCCAACGTGCGCGAACTGGAAGGCGCATTCAACCGTGTCAGCGCCAGCAGCCGCTTCATGAATCGTCCTGTTATCGACATGGATTTGGCGCGTACGGCTTTGCAGGACATCATTGCCGAAAAACACAAAATCATTACCGCCGACACCATTATCGACGCGACTGCTAAATATTACCGTATTAAAATCAGCGATATACTCGGCAAAAAGCGCACGCGCAATATTGCCCGTCCGCGTCAGGTTGCCATGAGCCTGACCAAAGAGCTGACCACCCTCAGCCTGCCGTCCATCGGCGACGCTTTCGGTGGACGCGACCACACGACCGTCATGCACGGCGTGAAAGCCGTAGCAAAACTGCGCGAAGAAGATCCCGAGTTGGCGCAAGATTACGAAAAACTCCTGATTCTGATTCAAAACTGAGTCAGAACCGGCTTTCAGACGACCCCTCTCTTAAAAGGTCGTCTGAAAACACAAATACACTTTGATTTTAACGGCGGCGAATCAACCATCTCGTCCGCCGAACCCGATTCAAAAACACCCGAAATAACCGATTCAAAAGGAATTGACCATGCTGATTTTACAAGCCGACCGCGACAGTCTGCTCAAGCCGCTGCAAGCCGTTACCGGTATCGTCGAACGCCGCCATACCCTGCCCATCCTCTCCAACGTCCTGCTCGAAAGCAAAGACGGTCAAACCAAACTCCTGGCGACCGACTTGGAAATCCAAATCAACACAGCCGGCCCCGAAAGTCAGGCGGGCGACTTCCGCATCACCACCAACGCCAAAAAATTCCAAGACATCCTGCGCGCCTTGCCCGACAGCGCCATCGTTTCGCTCGACTGGGCGGACAACCGTCTGACCCTGCGTGCAGGCAAATCACGCTTCGCCCTGCAAACCCTGCCTGCCGAAGACTTCCCGCTGATGAGCGTCGGCGAAGACATCAGCGCAGCGTTTTCCCTGTCGCAGGAGACTTTCAAAACCATGCTTTCACAAGTCCAATACAGCATGGCAGTACAAGACATCCGCTACTACCTCAACGGCTTGCTGATGCAGGTTGAAGGCAACCAACTGCGCCTCGTCGCCACCGACGGCCACCGCCTTGCCTACGCCGCCAGCCAAATCGAAGCCGAGTTGCCCAAAACCGAAGTCATCCTGCCGCGCAAAACCGTTTTGGAACTCTTCAAACTGCTGAACAACCCGTCCGAACCCATCAGCGTCGAGCTGCTCAACAACCAAGTACGCTTCCAATGCAACGGTACGACCATCGTCAGCAAAGTCATCGACGGCAAATTCCCCGATTTCAACCGCGTCATCCCGCTGGACAACGACAAAATTTTCCTCGTTTCACGCACCCAACTTTTGGGCGCGCTTGAACGTGCCGCCATCCTTGCCAACGAAAAATTCCGCGGCGCGCGCCTGTTCCTGCAACCCGGCCTCTTGAGCGTCGTGTGCAGCAACAACGAGCAGGAAGAAGCCCGCGAAGAACTCGAAATCGCCTACCAAGGCGGCGAACTCGAAGTCGGCTTCAACATCGGCTATCTGATGGATGTATTGCGCAACATCCATTCCGACGATATGCAGCTCGCCTTCGGCGATGCCAACCGCTCGACCTTGTTTACCGTACCGAACAACCCGAACTTCAAATACATCGTTATGCCGATGCGCATTTGATACAGCGGTTGTTTTGAAATGAATAAAAAGGTCGTCTGAATAATTGGAAAGTTTAAGGTTATGAATTTTTTTAGAAAAACCATCTTTTTTCTGGTTGTCTTATCGATCTTGGCTGCCTGCGGTTCGTTCGTCTCACAATATGTTTTAGGAATGGACCCTTGCGTTTTATGTATTTTGCAGCGCTTGTCGGTTTTGGCGGTCGGATTGGTGGCTTTGACGGCAGCCTTTTTCCGTCAGGCTTCTAAGATTGGCAGACTGTTCAGCGCCTTGTTGGTCAGTGTGCCTGCGGTTTATGGCGCGGGTGTTGCGGCCTATCAATTGTGGCTGCAAAGCCTGCCGCCGGGCAGTGCGCCGTCCTGCGGTGCGCCGTGGACTTTCCGTTTGAAGGATTGGCCGCTGTTTGACTGGTTTGAACCAATTGTGCGCGGCTTTGGCGATTGTGCCGTACCGGACTATCTGCTGGGTATTGCACTGCCGTACTGGAGCATCGCCTATTTTGGCTTTGTGATTGTATTGGTGTGGTTTGCCTGGTTCAAAACCAAATAGCCGCAAAGATGAAAAGGTCGTCTGAAAACCGAAAATATGGTTTTCAGACGACCTTTGTTGTATTTGGTAACTATATGTTCCCGTTGTATAATCGCGGGTTTTCAATTCAATAATATAGTGGATTAACTTTAAACCAGTACGGCGTTGCCTCGCCTTAGCTCAAAGAGAACGATTCTCTAAGGTGCTGAAGCACCAAGTGAATCGGTTCCGTACTATCTGTACTGTCTGCGGCTTCGTCGCCTTGTCCTGATTTAAAGTTAATCCACTATAAATACACAGGAACCACCATGACAGAATCCATCACCCGCGACAGTATGCAGTACGATGTCGTGATTGTCGGCGCAGGCCCGTCGGGTTTGTCCGCCGCCATCAAACTCAAGCAGCTTGCCGAAAAAAACGGGCGCGAAATCAGCGTTTGCGTGGTGGAGAAGGGTTCTGAGGCGGGTGCGCATTCGCTGGCGGGGGCGGTCATTGATCCGATTGCGCTGAATGAGCTGATTCCCGACTGGAAAGAAAAAGGCGCGCCGCTGACGCGCGCGGTAACGCAGGACAAAGTGTTGTTCCTGACCGAGAAAAAAGCGTTCAATCTGCCCGTTACCCCCAATTTTGACAATCATGGCAACTACATCGTCAGCTTGGGCGAAGTCGTGCGCTGGTTGGCGGAGCAGGCGGAAAATATGGGCGTGGAAATCTATCCGGGCTTTGCCGCCGCTGAAGTGCTGTATCACGAAGACGGTTCGGTCAAAGGCATTGCGACCGGTAATATGGGCGTAGGCAAAGACGGCGAGCCGACCGACAGTTTCCAGCCAGGCATGGAGCTTTGGGCGCAGCAAACTCTGTTTGCCGAAGGCTGCCGCGGTTCACTTTCCAAGCAAATTATCGAGCGTTTCCAACTCGACCAAAACAGCCAGCCGCAAACTTACGGCTTGGGCATCAAAGAGATTTGGGAAGTGTCGTCTGAAAAACATCAGCCAGGTCTGGTTATACACAGCGCGGGCTGGCCGCTGGACAGCAAAACCTACGGCGGCGCGTTTGTTTACCATTTCGACGACAACAAAGTCGCCGTCGGTTTCGTGGTCGGTTTGGACTATCAAAACCCTTATCTGTCACCGTTTGAAGAGTTCCAACGTTTCAAAACCCATCCCGAAATCCGCAAAACCTTCGAAGGCGGCCGCCGCATCGCTTACGGCGCGCGTTCGCTGATTGAAGGCGGTCTGCAAAGTCTGCCGAAGCTCTCGTTCAAGGGTGGCGTTTTAATCGGCGATGCGGCGGGTTTCCTGAATATGCCGCGTATCAAAGGCATCCATACGGCCATGAAATCCGCCATGCTTGCCGCTGAAGCCGTGTTCCCCTTGTTGGAAAACCTCGAAGAAGTGGAAAGCTTCGACAGCGGCAAAGAGGCGGCGGATTATCAGCAACGTTTCGAACAAAGCTGGCTGTATCAAGAGCTTTACGCCGTGCGTAACGTCCGTCCGTCATTCAAATGGGGCGTTTACCTCGGCTCGCTTTATACCGGCATCGACCAGATGATTTTCAGAGGCAAGGCCCCGTGGACCTTGAAACATCACGGCAAAGACAACGAGCAGCTCAAAAAAGCCGCCGCGTGCAAGCCGATTGATTATCCGAAACCCGACGGTGTGTTGACCTTCGACCGCTTAAGCAGCGTCTTCCTCGCCAATCTCGCGCACGAAGAAAACCAGCCCGACCATTTGGTGCTGAAAAATCCGCAAACGATGATAGACGTGAATTACAAAGAATACGCCTCGCCCGAAACGCGCTATTGTCCGGCCGGGGTGTACGAAATCGTCGAAGAAAACGGCAGCCCGCGCCTGCAAATCAACGCCGCCAACTGCGTCCACTGCAAAACGTGCGACATCAAAGACCCGACGCAAAACATCACTTGGATTTGCCCCGAAGGCGCAAGCGGACCGAATTACGGCGGGATGTAGGCTTTAGTTGCAGCGGGCTTGTCTAAATGGGACAAGTCTCTGTCGTATCAGATAAAAAAGGTCGTCTGAAAATCTTGGTTTAAGGTTTTCAGACGACCTTTTGGGTTTTTCAGGGAGCGGGCATTAACAGAATATCGTTGATTTATAGTGGATTAACTTTAAACCATTACGGCGTTGCCTCGCCTTAGCTCAAAGAGAACGATTCTCTAAGGTGCTGAAGCACCAAGTGAATCGGTT
>NZ_JH164967.1:233698-302816 GCF_000227275.1 Neisseria sp. GT4A_CT1 | reverse complement strand
TTGCCTTGTCCTGATTTAAATTTAATCCACTATACCTGATTACGGTACGCATTCATCCGCGCTTGAGATTTGTGTTGAATCGGCTGTGCTTTTAAAGGCGCATTTTGTCTTAGCCGTAACGCCGTTGGAAATCGCTCATAAAGTCCGCCAACGCCTGTACGCCTTCGAGCGGCATGGCGTTGTAGATGCTGGCGCGCATACCGCCGACGGTTTTGTAGCCTTTGAGCAGGCACAAGCCTTGCAGTTCGGCTTCGAGGACAAAGCGGCGGTCGAGTTCGGCTGAGGCGGTTTGGAAAACGACGTTCATTTTCGAGCGGGCATCGGGGCGGATTCGGTTGATGTAGAAGCCGCCGCTGCCGTCGATGGCGTCGTAAAGCGTTTGGGCTTTGATGTTGTTGACGGCTTCGATTTTCTTCACGCCGCCTTGTGTCAGCAGCCAGCGGAACACTAAACCGGACATATAAATGGCGTAGGTGGACGGGGTGTTGTACATGCCGTCGCGGTTGAGGTGGGAACGGTAGTTGAAGACGTCGGGAATGCTGTCGGGGCAGCGGTCGAGCAGGTCTTCGCGGATGATGACGACGATTGCGCCGGCGGGGCCGATGTTTTTTTGTGCGCCAGCGTAAATCAGCCCGTAGTCGGAAACGTCAAATTCGCGCGAGAGGATTTCGCTGGACATATCGCAAACGAGCGGCGGCAGGTCGTCTGAAAGTTTGGGAACGGTTTGGTATTGCAGGCCGTTGACGGTCTCGTTGATGACGAAGTGGACGAAGGCGGAGTTTTTGTCTATGTCCCAAGTTTCGACGGGCGGCAGGGCGGTATAGTCGAATTGTTCGCCGCCGTGCGCAGCCAGTCGGATTTCGGCATCGGTCAGGCGGCTCATTTGTTCGTAGGCGATGCGGCTCCAGTTGCCCGTTACCACTGCGTCGGCGGACGGGAAGCCATGTGCCAAGTTCATGGCAACCATGTTGAATTGCGTGGTTGCGCCGCCTTGCAGGAACAGGATTTTGTAGTTGGAAGGAATGTTCAGCAGCGTACGCAAGTCTTGTTCGGCGTGATGGAGGATGCTGAGGAACATTTCCGAGCGGTGGCTCATCGCCATGACGGGGAAGCCTGTGCCGTTGTAGTCGAGCATTTCTTGCTGCGCGGTACGCAATACGGCTTCGGGCAGGACGGCGGGACCTGCGGAAAAGTTGTAGATGGGGCGGGCGGACATGGCGAGGCCTTTTTGTTTCGATGATAACAGCTTTGAATTTTAGAATGACGGCGTGCTTCGTGCAAGCCGTATGGAAGGGAAATGGGGTCGTCTGAAAAAGAAAGGTTGGAAATAAAATGATGATTATCAATGGGTAAGGTTTAATGGCGATTTTTCAGACGACCGTTTTTGTCAACAATTTTAAGATTGGTTTTATGCCGTCAGGCGTGTTCATTCTATGAGGTCGTCTGAAAAAAAGCCGCGATAAATCAACGCTTTTCTTTTGAGTGGAAAGCGGTTATAATAAGCCAATTTTTCAATTTTGACGAAAAATGGCCACGGGGCCATTTTTTTGTTTATGTACTCCGGGAGATTCATGGATATTCAAACAATTCTCGAAAAAACCCTGCCGGGTTTGGGCTACGAACTGGTCGATTTCGAGCTGACTGCGCAAGGCACGCTGCGCGTGTTCATCGATAAGGAAGGCGGTATCACCGTCGAAGACTGCGCGACCGTCAGCAATCATTTGAGCCGCGTGTTCATGGTGGAAGACATCGATTATAAAAATCTGGAAATTTCCAGCCCCGGCCTTGACCGGCCTCTGAAAAAAGCCGCCGATTTCGTGCGCTTTGCGGGACAACAGGCAAAAATCAAAACCCGCCTGCCGGTTGACGGACAAAAGAATTTTATCGGCTGCATCGAGGGTTGTGAAAACGATACCGTAACGCTCTCTTTCGACGGCAAAACCGCGCAAATCGGCTTGGATAATATCGATAAAGCCCGCCTGCGCCCCGAATTTAAATTTTAAAACTTGATATTGGAGATTCTAAAAAATGAGTCGCGAAATGTTGCAACTTGCCGAAGCGTTGGCAAGCGAGAAAAACGTTGAAGCGGAAGTGGTGTTCCAAGCATTGGAATTTGCCCTTTCTACCGCAGCCAAGAAAAAAGCCGACCGCGAGCACATGGATGTGCGCGTCGAAATCGACCGCGATACCGGCGAATACCATACTTACCGCCGCTGGCTGATTGTTGCCGACGAGGATTACACCTATCCCGACCTGGAAAAAACCATCGAAGAAATCCAAGAAGAAATTCCGGGTACCGACATTCAAATCGGCGACTACTACGAAGAAACGCTGCCGAACGAAGGCTTTGGCCGCCAAGCTGCGCAAACTGCCAAACAAATCATCCTGCAACGCATCCGCGATGCCGAGCGCGAGCAAAATCTGAACGAATTCTTGGCTGTTAAAGAAGACATCGTTTCCGGTACGGTAAAACGCGTAGAACGCCACGGCATCATCGTCGAAGTCGTTCCGGGCAAGCTGGACGCGCTGATTCCGCGCGAACAAATGATTCCGCGTGAAAACTTCCGCGGCGGCGACCGTATCCGCGCGCTGTTTTTGCGTGTGGACGAAATCGGCAACACCGGCCGCAAACAAGTCATCCTCAGCCGTACTTCGGGCGATTTCCTCGCAAAACTGTACGAAATGGAAGTGCCTGAAATTGCAGACGGCTTGTTGGAAATCCGTGAAGTGGCGCGCGATCCGGGCCAACGTGCGAAAGTGGCGGTCAAAGCCAACGACCAACGCATCGATCCGCAAGGCACTTGTATCGGCGTGCGCGGCTCCCGTGTGAACGCCGTCAGCAACGAATTGGCAGGCGAGCGCATTGATGTGGTGTTGTGGTCGTCTGAAACTGCCGAGTTCGTGATGAACGCGCTGTCTCCTGCCGAAGTCAGCCGTATCGTGATTGACGAAGACAAACACGCGGTTGACGTGATCGTCGCCGAAGACCAGCTTGCGCTTGCCATCGGCCGCGGCGGTCAAAACGTGCGCTTGGCATCTGATTTGACAGGTTGGCAGTTGAACATCATGACTGTCGAAGAAGCGGACGAACGCACTGCTGCCGAAGACGCAGCCATCCGCGACCTCTTTACCGCGCATCTGAACATCGACGACGAAACCGCCGATATTTTGGTGGAAGAAGGTTTTGCCACGCTGGAAGAAGTTGCTTACGTTCCAGCTGCCGAACTGCTCGCCATCGAAGGCTTTGACGAAGAAATCGTCGAAACCCTGCGCAACCGCGCCCGCGATGCGATTCTGACCATGGCGATTGCGTCCGAAGAGAAGCTGGAAGAAGTTTCAGACGACATGCGCAATCTGGACGGCGTAGATTCCGATATGCTCCGCAAACTGGCGGAAGCCGGCGTAACCACCCGCGACGACCTGGCGGAACTGGCCGTTGACGAACTGATTGAAATAACCGGTGTAGATGAAGAAACGGCGAAAAAAGTGATTCTTGCCGCCCGCGAACACTGGTTTACCGAAGAGAACTAATGGGGGTACAGATGAGTAACACAACCGTAGAACAATTTGCCGCCGAACTGAAACGCCCCGTCGATGATTTGCTGAAACAACTGAAAGAAGCCGGCGTCAATAAAAACAGCGGCAGCGATTCCCTGACGCTGGACGACAAACAACTGCTGAACGCCTATTTGAAAAAGAAAAACGGCAATGACGGCGGAACCATCAGCATCCGCCGCAAAAAAACCGAAGTCAGCACTGTCAGCGGCGTCAAAGTCGAACGCAAACGCGGCCGTTCCGTAACGATTCCTTCGCCGGAAGAGCTTGCCGCCGAAGCCAAAGCCAAAGCAGTAGCTGAAGCGAAAAAAGCCGAGCAGACAGAAGCGAAAGACCAAACAGCAGAACAGGCAAAAGCCGAAGCTGAGGCCGCCGCCCGTGCCGAAGCGCGCGCGAAAGCTGAAGCGGAAGCTGCGAAGCTGAAGGCTGCTAAAGCGGCAAAAGCCGAGCCGAAGGCCAAAGCGGAAGAAGCGAAACCTGTTGAAGCGTCTGAAAAACCTGCCGAAGTACAAGCAGCTGGAAGCAAAACCGACGACAAACCGGCAGAACCCGCTGCACAAGCAGTTCAGGCTGAAGACAAACCTGCCCAAAGGTCGTCTGAAAAACCTGCCGAAGGCAAAGCCAAGCCTAAACAAGACAAAGGCAATAAAGGCAAAGACTCGAAAAAAGCAGCAAAACCCGCTGCCCCTGCCGCTCCGCAACCTGTGGTCAGCGCGGAAGAGCAAGCGCAACGCGACGAAGAAGCACGCCGCGCCGCCGCTTTACGCGCCCATCAAGAAGCCTTGTTGAAAGAAAAACAAGAGCGTCAGGCGCGCCGCGAAGCCATGAAACAACAGGCGGATCAGCAAGCCAAGCCCGCAGCCGAAGCCAAAGCTACCGAGCAGCGCAAGCCTGCCGAAAAAGCCAAAGCCGCGCCTGCAGAAGGCAAAGCCGCCAATCCTGCCCGTGCGAAAAAAGAAGACCGCCACAACCGCGACGATGACAACCAAGGTCGCAACGCTAAAGGTAAAGGCGGCAAAGGCGGACGCGACCGCAATGCGCGCAACGGCGACGACGAGCGCGTACGCAGCGGTAAAAAAGGCAAGAAACTCAAACTCGAGCCGAACCAACACGCCTTCCAAGCACCGACCGAACCCGTCGTTCACGAAGTCTTGGTTCCCGAAACCATTACCGTTGCCGATTTGGCGCACAAAATGGCAGTCAAAGGCGTGGAAGTGGTCAAAGCCCTGATGAAAATGGGCATGATGGTCACCATCAACCAATCCATCGACCAAGACACCGCCCTGATTGTGGTGGAAGAACTCGGCCACATCGGCAAACCTGCCGCCACCGACGATCCCGAAGCATTCTTGGATGAAGGCGTGGAAGCTGTGGAAGCCGAAGCGTTGCCGCGTCCGCCGGTCGTTACCGTGATGGGTCACGTCGACCACGGTAAAACCTCGCTGTTGGACTACATCCGCCGCGCCAAAGTGGTACAAGGCGAAGCGGGCGGCATTACCCAACACATCGGTGCATACCATGTTGAAACCCCGCGCGGCGTGATTACCTTCTTAGATACCCCGGGTCACGAAGCGTTTACCGCCATGCGCGCGCGCGGTGCGAAAGCAACCGACATCGTGATTCTCGTGGTCGCAGCCGACGACGGTGTGATGCCGCAAACCATCGAAGCCATTGCCCACGCTAAAGCAGCGGGCGTACCGATGGTGGTTGCCGTCAACAAAATCGATAAAGAAGCTGCCAACCCCGAGCGCATCCGCCAAGAGTTGACCGCGCACGAAGTCGTGCCGGACGAATGGGGCGGCGATGTACAATTTATCGACGTGTCCGCCAAAAAAGGCATCAATATCGACGCATTGCTCGAAGCCGTATTGCTTGAGGCCGAAGTTTTGGAACTGACTGCCCCTGTCGATGCGCCCGCCAAAGGCATCATCGTCGAAGCCCGTCTGGACAAAGGACGCGGCGCGGTCGCTACCCTCTTGGTGCAAAGCGGTACGCTGAAAAAAGGCGATATGCTGCTGGCCGGTACCGCGTTCGGTAAAATCCGCGCGATGGTCGATGAAAACGGTAAAGCCGTCAACGAAGCCGGCCCGTCTATTCCGGTCGAAATCCTCGGCTTGTCCGACGTACCGAACGCCGGTGAAGACGCAATGGTGTTGGCAGATGAGAAGAAGGCCCGCGAAATCGCACTCTTCCGTCAAGGCAAATACCGCGATGTACGCTTGGCCAAACAGCAGGCGGCGAAGCTGGAAAATATGTTCAACAACATGGGCGAAAACCAAGCCCAATCCTTGTCGGTCATCATCAAAGCAGACGTACAAGGTTCTTACGAAGCTTTGGCGGGCAGCCTGAAAAAACTGTCCACCGACGAAGTGAAAGTGAATGTATTGCACAGCGGCGTGGGCGGTATTACCGAATCGGACGTCAACCTTGCCATCGCTTCAGGCGCGTTCATCATCGGCTTTAACGTGCGTGCAGACGCTTCTTCGCGCAAACTTGCCGAAAATGAAAACGTGGAAATCCGCTACTACAACATCATTTACGATGCCATCGACGACGTCAAAGCGGCCATGAGCGGCATGCTGGCGCCGGAAGAGAAAGAGCAGGTTACCGGTATGGTCGAAATCCGTCAGGTCATCAGCGTATCCAAAGTCGGCAACATCGCAGGCTGTATGGTTACCGACGGCGTGGTCAAACGCGATTCCCATATCCGCCTCATCCGCAACAACGTGGTCATCCACACCGGCGAACTGTCTTCTTTGAAACGCTACAAAGACGACGTCAAAGAAGTCCGCATGGGCTTCGAATGCGGCTTGATGATCAAAGGCTACAACGAAATTATGGAAGGCGACCAACTGGAATGCTTCGACATCGTCGAAGTTGCCCGCTCGCTGTAATTCCCCATTGTAAATAAAAGGTCGTCTGAAAACCATGAAAAGTGGTTTTCAGACGACCTTTTTGTTTTATAGCGGATTGGATTGGCGCAGTACGGCGTTGCCCAACGCTTAATCTTGGTTTGAATTCAATTTGGCATAAATGATAAACAAATTAATCAATTGAAATATAAATTCCGATTAAATAATGTTTTGAGAAAGAGTTAGAACTTGTTGAGGTTAAAGCAGTCTAAGGAAGCCACGCAGTTCGACTGCGTGTAACGATTCAATCAATAAATTACGATCCCCCCAATCTGGTTATTTATCCCATCTCCCCGGATAGGCAACCGTCAGCTCACGGAAAAAATAATATCATGGATACAAAACAAGTCTTTCGCGCAATCGTTTCTGAAGAATCCGCCGCACACTCCGCATCTTTGGAAAAGTCATCCGAACCCAAGGTTTTTCAAGGAACCAAGGGCAATGATGTCTATTATGCCACCCATACCGCAGACAACATTGTGGAAAAGGCAAATGAAGGACAGGATACCGTTTATAGCAATGTCAGCTACACCTTGCCGAACAATGTCGAAAACTTAGTTCTGACCGGTTCGGATAATATTTATGGCGCGGGCAACAATTCAGACAACGTATTGGTCGGCAACAGCGGCAACAACCGCCTGTACAGCGGGCGCGGCAATGATACGGTTTACGGGGGCGCAGGTCACGACAACATCAACGGGGGAGACGGCGACGACCAACTGTTCGGCGATGAAGGCAACGATATCTTGGATGGCGCGGCAGGAAACGACGTATTGCAAGGGGGTGAAGGCAACGATACCTATTTGTTCGGCGAAAAAAGCGGCAAAGATACAGTAATTGACCGCCAAGGCAGCAACAGCATCCGCTTTTTAGACGGTCTCAGCGCAGACGATCTGACGGTTACCGCCGTGCGCAATGCAGAGGGCGGACAGGACTGGCGTATCGCAGTAAAACACACACAATCCGTTCTGACCATTTCCAATCAATACCAAGAAGGCAGCAATATGCCTTCCGTCCAACGGTTTGTTTTCGCAAACGGCACATTAAACCTCAACCAATTCATCAAAGCCACCCAAGCGCAAGTAGAAATACGCGACAATGCAGGCGAACGTATTGAAGGCACGGAAGGAAACGACGCGCTGAACGGCACCGTCGGCAACGACGTCATCGACGGCAAAGCAGGCGCGGACATGATGCGCGGCGGCATCGGAGATGATACCTACTATGTGGATAACGCAAAAGATGTTGTCGTTGAGAATAGCGGCGAAGGCAATGATACCGTGATCAGCAGCGTTTCTTATACCGCCTCAACCCACGTTGAAAACGTTACCCTGACCGGCAACGCCAATATCTACGCGGCAGGCAACAACAGCAACAACACCCTGACCGGCAACGACGGACACAACCGACTCAATAGCGGCCGCGGCAACGATACCGTTTACGGCATGGGCGGCAACGACAACATTAACGGCGGCGACGGCAATGACTATTTGGACGGCGGCGATGGCAACGACACCATCAACGGCGACGCAGGTGACGACACTTTAATCGGAGGAGCAGGCAAAGATATGTTGAAAGGCGGAATAGGCAACGACACCTATATTTACGGCAGCGACGATACGATTATAGACAATCAAGGCAACAATACCCTGAAGTTTTCAGACGACCTCCGTGTCAGCGACATCAAAGTAAACGTCATCGACAATGCCGACGGCAGCAAAAACTGGGAAATCACATCCGCCAACGGCTCGGCAACCATTCAAAACCAAGTTGACGCCAAAGGACATATTTCCATCAACCAATTCCAATTCCTCGGCGAAAACTATACAGCCGAAACCCTGCTCAAAGCCGTCAACACCGGAAAAGCCGACCAAGGCATCAAAAATGAAGGCACACCGAACGACGATGTGATTGTCGGCAGCAAGTTTAATGACGAATTAAGTTCCGGCACAGACGGCAGGGACGTGATTTACGGCATGGATGGCGACGACATCATCCGAGACGAAGGCACCAGCTATTGGGGCAACGAATGGTCTTCAGACGACAAACTGTACGGCGGAAATGGCAATGACAAACTGTATGCGCGGGTCGGAGCCGATTACCTCGACGGCGGCGCGGGCGACGATTATCTGGAAGGCGGAGACGGGCGCGATACCTATGTCTTCGGCAAAGGATACGGACACGACACCATTTTCGACTTCGGTTTCGATATCGACGAAGAATTCAATCCTACCTCCATCAGCAACGCCGTAAAATTTACCGGCGGTTTGACACTGGACGATTTAAGCATTTCCGTTACCCAGGGCTACGATAAAAACGGTATCGACTATATGCCCGAACCCTACGACTTCGTCACTGTGCCTCGTTTGAACGGCAACACATGGACCGTTTCTATCAAAGGCAGCAATGACGTATTGACGATTAAAAACCAAATGGGTTCGCAAGGCGCCATATCCGAGTTCCAATTCGACAACGGCACATACAGCACGGAACAAATCATCGAACATTTCGGTTTGAAAGTATCCCATGTCCGCAAAGACGGCACGATTATTCAATACCTGAATGACGACAGCGATACCTTTGACCAACGACTGTACGAAGGCTCCAACCGCATTATCCACGGCACCGACAACGGCGACACCGTCAGCGTTTCAGGCAACTACGGCGGCAAAACCACCTTTATCGGCGGCAGCGGCGACGATACCGTCAAAGTCGGACACGACAGCACCATTGATGCCGGCGCAGGCAATGACACCATTTCCGGCGGCAGCTATGCCAATACGATTACATTCGGCAAAGGCAGCGGGCATGACAAATTGTCGCTGAACGCAAGCGGCGAGGACAATACCGTATTGTTCTCAGGCAATCTGACGCTGAAAGACATCGATTTGGAAATCAATAAAGCAGGAAACAACAAAGAGAACTGGGTGCTCAAACTCAAAGGCAGCGGCGACACCCTGACCGTCTTGGATGCCGTCCACTCCTCAGATGGCGGCGATACCGTAGACGCGTTCAAGTTTGCCGCCTCAGGCGAAACATACAGCATGTCGCAATTCCTGACCGCTTTGGGACACGATACCGCCCATCAAGGCGTTTTGTAAGCTTCACAAAGCAATACGGCAGCATTGTCGATTGATTTGTTTTTTCAGACGACCCCTGAAGGCTTAGGGGTCGTCTGAAACTTTATTGTGTGGCGATAGACGATAAAGAAGAAACGATCCGTCTGATTTTGACTGGGTTGCTTAGGGAACAGGGTAAAGTAAGAATATGATTTATAGTGGATTAAATTTAAATCAGGACAAGGCGACGAAGCCGCAGACAGTACAGATAGTACGGCAAGGCGAGGCAATGCCGTACTGGTTTAAATTTAATCCACTATACGTTCAAAAATAAGGAATAAACCGATGAAGCATATATTATTAGCGGCTGCCATGATTTTAAGCAGTTTCGCTAACGCAAATGAAATGAGCAATCCTTGTGTCTATCATCCTGATTTGCCGGGATGTGCGGGTAATAACCGACCGATGGAACAGGGAGGTAGGGTAATTAATATCCCGAGCCGTTGGGGGGCGATTTATTACAATGCTGCAAATCAAGCAATAGGTTATTCTGAAAACAATACCAAAGGCTACCGTTCAGCCAATAAAGAGGCATTGGCAAATTGTATTAAGGCAGGAGGTGGTAAGGATCCATTGGATCGCAATGGAGAAGGCTGTAGCTTAATGACTGAATTTCAGAATAGGTGTGGAGCGATCGCATTAGGCAGCAGTGGCGAAAAATATAGGGCTGCGGCAAAGAACGCTACATTATTGTCTGATGCGGAACAAAAAGCGATTTCTGCATGTGAGGCAGGGCAATCATTTAAATGCACCATCCGCTATTCAGGCTGTTCTCGCCATCCTGACTACCTTCGTTACTAAATGAATTTTCAGACGACCCTAAATATTCAGAGGTCGTCTGAAAACTTATTTTGCATCGATAGGAACGAAAGCGGTGCCGAGTTATACGGCAGGGTTTTGAGAGAAACGAATAGCGGAAAAGATTAAGAGGTATAAAGATGAAGAAGATATTTTTGGTGTTGTTGGCTTTGAATAGTTTTACCGTCTTGGGCAACCCTTTGGGAGGGAATCCGACTGACGGTTATTGCCAAACTGTCGATGGCAGCGCGTGCGGTTGGGGAGGTGGCAGTTCGTCTTCTCGACGGGTGTATAAAGTGCCGAACCGTTGGGGTGCGATTTATTTTAATCCTGTTAATAAAGCGGTTGGATATTCTGAAAATAATACAAAAAGTGAAGAATCAGCTAATAAAGAAGTTTTAGCAAACTGTATTAAGGCAGGCGGAGGTGAAAATCCTGTAACGAGAAGCGATGGCAAAGGCTGTCGTCGGATGAGCCAATATCGCAATGTATGTGTCGCTTTTGCTGTTGGTCCTGATAGAAATAAGGAAAGTCGTAGTGGGTTTGCTGTGATAAATGACGATTATGTTGAAAAGGCAGAGCAAAAAGCATTGGATGAATGCGGACGATATTCTGATAAATGTGCTATTAAATATTCAGGTTGTTCCCGTCACCCTGATTACCGCTATTGATTGATTTTATTATTCAGACGACCTCCAAATGTTCAGAGGTCGTCTGAAAAGCTCTTCGCTTTCCGTTCCGACAAAAACCGTTTTAGAACCGACCGCGCTTTGATGTGCGGTTTTTTGTTGTCTGGGTTTTGTCTGTTTCCAGTTTCAGACGACCTTGTTTTCTAAACGGTATTGGGGTCGTCTGAAAAATAGGAAAAACGGGGCGGGTGGCTGTCTTGGGATGTGTAGGGATTCAATTCGTTGGAGGAGGGTAGGGATAGATGGGTAAAGAGGGGGTATTCTGTGCGTATGGCTGTTAAACGGGGAGGGCTGTTGCTGAAATGAAAGTAGGCAGGCATCAAAAAAGGTCGTCTGAAAATTTCAGACGACCTTTTGATTGCATTCAAGCTAGGATTTATTTATCGCGGCTGAATACGATTTTGGTTGCTTGGATGGCTACGCAGACTGCACCGCCGATGAAGATCAAGTCGGCTGCTGTGCGTACCCAGCGCAGGGTGTCGAGGATTTCCATTTGCAGGAATTCTTCGCTACGGGCATACCACAGGCCATGAGTGATGGAGGCGTATGCTTGAATCGCGCCGACAGGCAGCAGGCTGATGGCGATCATGCCGACCAAGCCGCCGTTGAGCAGCCAGAAGCCCCAAGTCATGAGTTTGTCGTCGAATTTTGCGTTTGGTTTCAGGTAGCGGGCAACCAGTAATACGAAGCCCAGTGCCAAGAAGCCGTATACACCGAACAAGGCTGCGTGTGCGTGAACTGCGGTAGTGTTCAGACCTTGGATGTAGAACAGGGAAATCGGCGGGTTAATCAGGAAGCCGAATACGCCGGCACCGATCATGTTCCAGAAGGCAACTGCTACGAAGCACATCAGCGGCCAACGCAGGCGTTTCGCCCATTCGGACAGGTGTTGGTAAGACCAGTGTTCGTAAGCTTCACGGCCCAGCAATACCAGCGGTACGACTTCCAATGCGGAGAAGCAGGCACCGATTGCCATAGAGGCGGAGGTAGAACCGGAGAAGTACAGGTGGTGCAGCGTACCCGGGATACCGCCCAACATGAAGATGGCGGCGGCAGCCAGAGTGGATGCGGTAGCGGTACTGCGACGGACGAAGCCCATGTTGTAGAAGATGAAGGCAAAGGCTGCGGTAGCAAATACTTCGAAGAAGCCTTCTACCCACAGGTGAACTACCCACCAGCGCCAGTATTCCATCACGGCAATCGGGGATTTTTCGCCGTAGAACAGACCGGGCGCGTAGAACACGCCGACACCGACCATAGAGGCAACGAAGATTGCCAGCAGGTTTTTGTCCACGCCTTTTTCTTTAAAGGCGGAGATGGTGCAGCGCAGCATCAGGAACAGCCACAACAGCAGACCGACCATCAGCAGGAGTTGCCAGAAACGGCCCAAATCGAGGTATTCGTAACCTTGGTGTCCGAACCAGAAGTTGAGATCGGGGCGAATGATGTGGGTCAGGGCGAAGAAGTTACCTGCATAAGAACCGCCGACTACGATGAACAGGGCGATATAGAGGAAGTTTACGCCGGCACGTTGGAACTTGGGATCTTTGCCGCCGTTCACAATCGGAGCCAAGAACAGACCTGCTGTCAGGAAGCCGGTTGCAATCCAGAAGATGGCGGATTGGATGTGCCAAGTACGGGTCAATGCGTAGGGGAACCAGTCGGACATTTCGAAGCCCAGTGCTTCGTCGATGCCGTAGAAACCTTGACCTTCGACGGTGTAGTGCGCGGTCAGACCGCCCAGCAACACTTGTACCACAAACAGGGCGACTGTCAGGAAGACGTATTTGCCCAATGCTTTTTGGGAAGGAGTCAGCTGTACTTTGGAAATCGGGTCTTCAGTCGGAACTTCTACTTCTTCGTGTTTGGTCAGGAAGGAGTAACCCCACATCAGCAGGCCGATACCCATCAAGAGCAATACAACGCTGGTGAACGACCACATGTAGTTTTCAGTAGTCGGTACGTTGTTGATCAGAGGCTCGTGCGGCCAGTTGTTGGTGTAGGTGAAAGTTTCGTCAGGACGGTTGGTCGAGGCAGACCATGAAGTCCAGAAGAAGAAGTTGAACAGTTTTTCACGCGCTTCTTTACTTGGCAATGTGTTGTTTTTCATTGCGAAGTGTTCGCGGGTCGTCTGAAGGGCGGGATCATCGCTGTATACGCCG
This sequence comes from Neisseria sp. GT4A_CT1, assembly GCF_000227275.1. Lineage (NCBI taxonomy): Bacteria > Pseudomonadati > Pseudomonadota > Betaproteobacteria > Neisseriales > Neisseriaceae > Neisseria > Neisseria sp. GT4A_CT1. The sequence goes on along the minus strand of NZ_JH164967.1, from coordinate 289,581 downwards.
TGGTAGTAAGGCAGGATGCTCTCAATGGCTTTGACACGGGTATCGCTGATGACGACGCTGCCGTCTTCTTTAATACGGCTTTGGTTGCGGTATTCGTCGGCAAGGCGGGTTTTCAGTACGGCTTGTTCTTCAGGAGAAACTTCGTTGAATTTTTTGCCGTAAGTCTCTTGCGCAGTCAAATCCAACCATGCGACAAGCTCGCGGTGCAGCCAGTCGGCTGTCCAGTCCGGAGCTTGGTATGCGCCGTGTCCCAAGACGGAACCGACTTCCATACCGCCGGTGGTTTGCCAGGCAGACTGACCTGCCAAAATATCGTCTTTGGTCATCAGTTGAGTGCCTGATGCCGAAACGACTCTTTCAGGGTAAGGCGGGGCTTTTTTATAAACCTCGCTGCCCATGTAGCCAAGAATGGTAAAGCAGACTGCCAGGACGGCAAACAGCAAGTACCATAGCTTCTTGTACTGTCCCATTTCAGAACTCCTTATTTTGGTAAAAAGTGGTTGCTTATAAATTCATACTATATGAATGTTAAAGATTGTAGCACTCTTTTCAGGCAAAAGAAATATTCTCTTAACAACAATCTTTAAAAAACAGATATATAGTCAATAATAATTCTTATTATCAAAAATACGATGGCATTTTTGTAAAGAATTGGATAAAACATGTGAACAATAATAGACGATTTGATGTAGTTTTATCTAGTTATTAAGTAGTAAAACAGGTAGTAAAAGTTCATCTTTGATGAATTAATTGATTTAGGTCAAGATATAGCGGTAAAACCACCTACATAATCCTACAAAAGTTCACAAGAGATGCCTTTCAGACGACCCGGAATAAGGCAGTTTGAAAGAGCCGAAAGCGGTATGCCGCGGACGACAAAGGTTGAAAAAATATACCCTGACCTTCTTAAAATAGTTATTAAAGGAAATGACAACTATGAAACGCCAAGCTTTAGCTGCAATCATTGCTTCAGTTTTTGCTTTAGCCGCCTGTGGTGAGCAAGCTGCCCAAAAACCTGCCGAGCAAACCGCTTCCGCTTCCGCTCCTGCAGCTTCCGAGGCTTCTGCTTCCGGTGCTCAAGCTGCTGCCGAAACCCCCGCTGCCGAGCTGCCTGTTATCGACGCGGTAACTACCCACGCTCCTGAAGTTCCGCCTGCCATCGACCGCGACCATCCTGCACGTGTCCGCGTGAAAATGGAAACCGTCGAAAAAACCATGAAAATGGATGATGGCGTGGAATACCACTACTGGACATTTAACGGCGACGTTCCGGGCCGCATGATCCGCGTACGCGAAGGCGACACCGTAGAAGTCGAATTCTCTAACAACCCGTCTTCTACCGTACCTCACAACGTTGACTTCCACGCTGCTACCGGTCAAGGCGGCGGTGCAGAAGCCAGCTTCACTGCTCCGGGCCGTACTTCTACATTCAGCTTCAAAGCCCTGCAACCCGGTCTGTATATCTACCACTGTGCCGTTGCCCCTGTCGGTATGCACATCGCCAACGGTATGTACGGTCTGATCTTGGTTGAACCTAAAGAAGGCCTGCCTAAAGTGGACAAAGAGTTCTACATCGTACAAGGCGACTTCTACACCAAAGGTAAAAAAGGTGCGCAAGGTCTGCAACCGTTCGATATGGACAAAGCCATCGCCGAACAACCTGAATACGTTGTATTTAACGGTCACGTAGGCGCTATCGCCGGCGACAACGCCCTGAAAGCCAAAGCAGGCGAAACCGTCCGTATGTACGTTGGTAACGGTGGTCCGAACCTCGTTTCTTCCTTCCACGTTATCGGTGAGATCTTCGACAAAGTTTACGTAGAAGCCGGCAAACTGATCAACGAAAACGTACAAAGTACCCTGATTCCTGCCGGTGGCGCAGCGATTGTCGAATTTAAAGCCGACATCCCGGGCAGCTATACTGTGGTTGACCACTCTCTCTTCCGTGCGTTCAACAAAGGCGCGTTGGGTCAATTGAAAGTAGAGGGCGCAGAAAACCCTGAAATCATGACCAAAAAACTGGAAGACAAAGCCTATGCAGGTAGCGGTGCCGCTTCAGCCCCTGCCGCTTCTGCTCCAGCTGCTTCAGCAGCAGCGCCTGCTTCCGCAGCATCTGCAGGTAAATAAAGGCGACAACTAATCTAGCCATCTCGGCATAGAAATAGAAAAAAAGCCACTGCTGTTCCGGCTGATGCAAGGACAACAGTGGCTTTCTTCCACGACCAGTCGAAAGATTGGTTTTTCAGACGACCTATCAAGTATCGAAGGTCGTCTGAAAAACCGGTTTCAAGTATGCACGAACCCGACAAGCCCAAAGCACGATAATTCAGACGGCTTTTAAGGATTTTTATCCGGTTTCGCTATATAATCAGAGCCTAATACTCCGTATTCAGATGAGAAAGCCCGTTATGAAACTCATACCACTCCTCGCCTTCTTTATCCTTGTCGCAAGCGGCAGTGCAGCGGCAGCCGAAATGGCAAAAGTTGAAGGCGGCAGCTACCGCCCGCTCTATCTGAAGAAAGAAACAAGCCTCATTAAAGTCAAACCCTTCCAAATCGACAAGTACCCCGTTACCAATGCCGAATTTGCGGAGTTTGTCAAAAAACATCCCCAATGGCAAAAAGGTAAAGTCAGTTCCAAACAGGCCGAACCTGCCTATCTGAAACACTGGGTTAAAACCGGCAGCAACAGCTACGCGCCCAAACCCAACGAACTGAAACATCCGGTAACCAACGTATCTTGGTTTGCCGCCAATGCCTACTGTACTGCGCAAGGCAAACGCCTGCCGACCATAGACCAATGGGAATTTGCCGGACTTGCCTCCGCCACTCAGAAAAACGGTTCTGCCGAACCCGGCTACAACCGCACCATTCTTGATTGGTATGCAGACGGCGGCAGAAACGGCTTGCATGACGTCGGCAAAAGTAAACCCAACTACTGGGGCATTTATGATATGCACGGTCTGATTTGGGAATGGACGGAAGACTTCAATAGCAGCCTGTTGTCGTCAGGCAATGCAGATACACAAATGTTTTGCAGCGGCGCATCCGTAGGCTCCAGCGACCCGTCGAATTACGCCGCCTTCCTGCGCTACGGCATACGCACCAGCCTGCAATCCAAATACGTCCTGCACAACTTGGGCTTCCGTTGCGCGAAATAACCGGTTTCATCACCAAAGCAGCTTTGGCGGTACTGAAAGGTATCGCCTTTTTTTTGCCACTATAAAAGGTCGTCTGAAAACATTCCGTTTCTCCGAAACCGTGTTTTCAGACGACCTTTTTAGATGATTGGGTTTCATTAAGCTGAATGGTTGCGTACGTTCTATAAACCTTGCTTATCATTTTCTTCAGATGATTCAAATCAAATATTAATTACATATAATTAATAATATTGTAATAATACTATACAATATAACTAATCCTAAATGACTAAATATAGTCATAAGGATTTGGTTGATATTTTTAAAAATTCAAAAATGGAGAATGAAAAGATGAAACTAAACTTATCCGTTAAACCGCTGTGTTTGGTGTTGTCCCTTGTTTTTGCAAATGTTTGTGTTGCGGAAGGTATTGCAACAGGAACGATGCACAAAAACGGTTCTGCCGCATTGGGCAAAGAATCGAAGGCAGGGGAGAATGCGACCGCGTTGGGTGACAAAGCGGCTGCGGCGGGTTATAAGTCTGTTGCTGCCGGCTATGATTCAAACGCTTCGGGTTTGAGTGCGTCGGCGCTTGGCAGTGAGGCTAAGGCGGAGGCATTGCGGACGGTTGCCGTCGGTTTCAGGGCGAATGCAAAAGGAACCAATGATATTGCCGTCGGCGGCGCATCGAAGGCTTCCGGCGGACAGTCGGTGGCGGTCGGTTTGATGTCGCAGGCAACAGGTTTGCGTTCTATCGCGGTCGGTGAAAGCGCGAAGGCTGCCGATATTGATGCGGTTGCGTTTGGACGCGGAAGCGAAGCCAATGCGCTCAGTTCCACTGCTGTCGGGGATAGGGCAAAAGCCAACGGTACGCAGGCGGTTGCGCTGGCATCTGCTGCCGAGGCAAACGGTTATCAGGCGGTTGCAGTCGGTACGCGCGCGGTTGCCGAAGAAACCAACAGCGTGGCATTGGGCGTGGAATCTTCGTCCACCGCGCTCAACGGTCTTGCCGCGGGTACGCGCGCACGGGTACGGAAATCGGGCGGAACGGCTTTGGGCGCAGGTGCTGCCGCATTTGAGGAAAAATCCGCTGCTTTGGGCTACAAAGCAGAAGCACGTCAACAAAACTCCGTAGCGCTCGGTACGGACAGCGTTGCCGATACTGCAGCAGGCGTTGCCGGCCATGACTTTGCCACCGGCGCGGCAAGTACGGAAACGGGTAAGGCATGGGTATCGACTTTGGGCGCGGTATCTGTCGGCAGCGAACAAAACAGCCGCCAAATTACTAATGTTGCTGCGGGTAAGGAGGATACGGATGCGGTCAACGTTGCCCAAGTGAAAAGCCTTGCTCGCCAAACCCAAAACAGCCTTGCCGCAGCCGAGAGCAATCACCAGACCCAAATCGCCGCTTTGCACAACGAAGCCAAAGTCCGTATGGACAAACTTGAAGAGCGCGCCGATTCAGGTTCCGCCGCTGCAATCGCGGTCGGCAGCCTCGGACAGGCATATCAGCCGGGACAAGGCGCGGTTTCCGTCGCAAGCGGTATCTGGCGCGGTAAAAGCGGTTACGCCGTGGGTATTTCCAAAGTATCCACCAGCGGCAAATGGCTGGTTAAAGGCTCGGCAGTCGGCGCGGCGAAAGGCGGTGCGGGCGGCGGTGCAAGCGTAACTTACCTCTGGTAATCGTTGTTAGGTGTATCGCCGAAAGGTCGTCTGAAAACATTCCGTTTCTCCGAAACCGTGTTTTCAGACGACCTCGTTCTTGATAATTCCCTATTTGTCCCAATTCTGTCGATGTTATTAATTTTCGACAGAACAAAATGAATCCCAAATACGCCCCGCTTTTTCAACCTTTTACACTGAATAACGGCGTAACCGTCAAAAACCGCCTTGCCGTTGCGCCCATGACCCATTTCGGTTCGCACGCCGATGGTTTAATTAGCGACCAAGAGCGCACGTTTCTCGGCAACCGCGCAGGTGATATAGGTCTCTTTATCTCCGCCGCCACTTTGGTTCAAGACGGCGGCAAAGCTTTTCGCGGACAGCCTGAAGCTACGGGCGAACACTGCCTCGACAGCCTGAAAGAAACCGCCCAAATCATTCAAAAACAAGGCGCGAAAGCGATTTTGCAAATCCATCACGGCGGCTCTAAAGCGATGGCGGAACTCAACCGCCGCGACAAAATCAGCGCGTCCGCCAGCGAGGAAGAAGGTGCGCGTGAAGCGAGTGCCGCAGAAGTGGAAGAACTCATCGCCTCCTTCGCCCAAGCTGCCGATTTGGCGATTCGCGCAGGCTTTGACGGCGTGGAAATCCACGGCGCGAACGGCTATTTAATCCAACAGTTTTACTCCGCCCAAAGCAACCGCCGCAGCGACCAATGGGGCGGCAGCTTGGAAAACAGAATGCGCTTTCCGCTCGCCGTCGTCGATGCCGTTGCCGCCGTCCGCAACAAACACCAACGCAACGACTTCATCATCGGCTACCGCTTCTCGCCCGAAGAGGCAGGCGAAGACGGGCTGACCATGACCGAAACCGGCGCACTGATTGACGCGCTGGTGCAAAAGCCGCTGCAATACCTGCACGTTTCCTTGTGGGAATTCGACAAGAAAATCCGACGTGGCGGCGATACGGCGCAAACCCGTATGCAGTTCATCCATGACCGCATCAACGGCAAGCTGCCCCTTATCGGTGTGGGCAACCTGTTTACCGCCGATGATATTCTGGCGGCGTTTGAAACCGGCTGGGCGGAATTTATCGCATTGGGCAAAACCGTCATGATCAATCCGCACATCGCCACACAAATCCGCGAAGGCCGCGAAGCCGAAATCGAAACGCAACTCGACCCGGCGCGCGCCGACCATTACGGCTTCCCCGACATCCTGTGGGAATTCTCCGCCAGCGGTACGCAATCTTGGCTGCCGCCGGTAAAAGGTGCGGACTGGAAGCCGGTAGATGCCTGATTGACTGTAACGACAGCTTAAAATGGCAAAGATCATGTTTGCTGTTTGATGAGGTCGTCTGAAAAGGTTTCGACATACGCATAGCCTTTTCGCTATGACTGAGAGGTCGTCTGAAAAATCAAATACGAGATTTCAGACGACCTTTTTATTGTTTTGCTTCAAGGAAATGACGGTTGATGTCCCAGTCGGCTTGTGGTGCGGATGAACATGTTTTATCGGGCGAGGGGGGGATTAAACAACATAGTCTTGCCGTTGTTTAGCCTATGGGTCGTCTGAAACGGGAAAAGGCAATGCGTGTGATGAGATGGTTTGGTGGATGCGGTTTTAAAAGTGTTGTTATATGTCATATATTATTTTGATTTAAATCAGGCGGTTGAAAAAAAGGAGAGGTTTTTTTTAACTTGCGGTTTGGGTACTTTGTCATATGTATGTTTTAATTCATGCTTTGAGTTGTAATGTTGTTATTTATAATCACTTGAAAACTTGCGGTTGTTTGTAATATAACTAAATTATTGTTTTTTATATTTTTTGACTTTGTGGGCAATGATGCAGATTGTCTTTGGCAGGGTTGGCGTAAGGAGTAAAAAATGCATGTTGTCGTTCTTCCATCGTGGTATCCGAAATCCGAAACGGATGTGGACGGGATTTTCTTCCGTTTGCAAGCTCAAGCTTTGCAGCGCAGAGGCTTGAAAGTAGGGGTCATTGCGCCTTTGTTCCGCTCGTTGCGGACGGAGTGGAAAAGTGTTTTGACCGGACCTTATGGAATGCGGCATCACCGGCAGGGCGGTTTGAATACTTATGTTTACGACAGCATGTATTTTTTCCCGCATTGCCCCGTCGTCGATATCGACCGTATCCGTTGGGTAAGGGCGGGGATGAAGGCGTTCAAGCGGTATGTGGCGGAAAACGGCAAGCCGGACGTCCTCCATGCGCATACGATGAATTTCGGCGGCGTTTTGGCGTATGAAATCTCAAAAAAATACGGTATTCCTTATGTGATTACCGAACACAGCAGCGCAATCGCCCGCAATCTCGTCCGCCCAAACCAATGGCCGATCATGAAAGAATCCGCACAACATTGTCAGGAACGCTTTGCGGTCAGCAAGGATTTTTGTGCGTTGCTGCGCGAGAAATACGGATTGGACTGGGAATATCTGCCGAATATTTTGGGTGATAATTTTGCGCGTCCGTTCGAGCCTTTTGATAAATCTCATCAGGATTTCACGTTTTGCTCCGTCTCCCACTTACGCCATCTCAAAGGCCATGATTTATTGCTCCCTGCCTTTGCCAAGGCTTTGGAGAAATACCCCTTCCTCAAACTCAAAATCGGCGGCAATGGCGTGGAAGCAGCGAATCTGCGCCGCTTGACCGAGGAGTTGGGCATCGGTCATGCCGTCACCTTTTTGGGTGCTTTGAAAACGGAAGAGGTCTTGGACTTGATGCGCCATAGCAATGCTTTTGTACTCGCCAGCCGTGTGGAAACGTTCGGTGTGGTGTTTATCGAGGCGCTGTCACAAGGCTTGCCGGTCATTGCGACAATGTGCGGCGGACCTCAGTCGATAGTTAATGAGGATAATGGTTATCTGATTCCGACTGAAAATATAGAGGCATTGAGCGAGGCGCTGATTCGGATGTATGAAGAACGCGAGAAATTTTCGGCGGAAAAATTGCGTGCGGACTGTTTGAACGAGTTTGGCGAAGATGCCGTGATTGGAAGGCTGATCCAAGCGTTTGAAAAAGTGACCGGCAAATCGGCGGAAGCGTGAATCAATCACGCTATGTGAGAGCAGAAGGCTTGCGACTAGGCTTAAAGTCTGGTGCAAGCCTTTATTGTTTGCGGATATGGGTTCTTTGTGATTAGAATTACCCGTTTTGATGATAAATTCAAATTTTGGGCAGGCAAAACAAGATTTATGCCGCTTTAAATACGCAAATATTAAGGAAATCCCAATGAAAATCAAACTTTCAGCCTTCGTCTTGTCACTTGCCGTTTGTACGCATGCACATGCGCTGACTACGCGTCCGGTCGAGCATACTTGCCCGATAGGCGGCGAAAAATTCACATCGGTTATGGTAATGTCGGGCTTTTCGATCGATATGAAGACTGATTTGGAGCCGGTAGGCATGGTTATGGCGCCTGCCCCCATTCCGGTTTGTCCGAGCAATAAGTTTGTCATGTTTAAGGACGACTTTACGCAACAAGAATTGGATAAGTATGAAAAAGTCATCCGAAGCGAGGCTTATCTCAAGCAGGTGGCTGAAAAGGCCTCAGCGCAAAGGTTGGCGGGGGTGAAGTTGGAGTTGGCAGGCGAAAATCAAAACGCAGAACAAATGATGTCGATATTTTTGCATGCCAGCTGGCTGGGCGGTCATCAGCAAGATCTGGAGAAAGTCCTGCATTACGCCGATTTGACTTTGAAAGATGACAGTCTGCCGGCTGAAAAACGTGTGAATACCAAGCTTGTGCGCGGAGAAATGTTGCGCAAATTGAGTCGGTTTGATGAGGCGAAAAAGCAGTTTGAAGAATTGACAAAAGAGCCGACGGTTAAAGCTTCCGAGTATTTGCAAAAACTGACGGAGCTGGAGTTGGAACTGACGGCGGAAAAAGACACCTATTCGCATCCGGTAAGGCAAACCTTGAGTTTGCGCGGCAAAATAAAAGACGAATAACCGCCGTCTTAAGATTGGGGCGCGTTGCTTTGCGTTGAATGTATAGTGGATTAACCTTAAACCAGTACGGCGTTGCCTCGCCTTAGCTCAAAGAGAACGATTCTCTAAGGTGCTGAAGCACCAAGTGAATCGGTTCCGTACTATCTGTACTGTCTGCGGCTTCGTTGCCTTGTCCTGATTTAGTTAATCCACTATATTTGAATTTGACCGCCATATACGGCAAAAAGGTCGTCTGAAACCTGATTTGGGTTTTCAGACGACCTTTTGACAGGTCGCCACGAATCGGTTTTTACTTTATAAATCGATGTGTGAAGACAGTACCTGACCGCTGTTGGCATCGACGCGTACTTCGTATTTTTGGATGTTGTTGACGGTTTCCACTTTATAAACCGACGGACCTTTTTTATAGCTCAAATCGGCATCCTTCGCGCGGCCGCCTGTTTTGGCTTCGGCTGCGGCAATCGCTTGTTTCAGGGAAATATTGGTGTTCGGCAGAGGTTGGAGCGGTTTTTTGTCGTAGTCTGGGCGGCTTTCGATGATGTGCCCGTTGGCTGCATCGACGAAGACTTCTTGTTTCTGGTCATCGGCAACTATTTCTACTTTATAGTAGCTCTGACCGTTTTTGTGGCGGAAATCGACTTCGACGGCGCGGCCGGGAATTTTGGCCACTGCGTAATCGACAGCTTGGGCGGCACTGATTTTGCTACTGGAGAAAGCGGCGGCTTTGGTTCCGGGTATGGCACCTGCGGCATATGCACCGACACTGGCAGTACCGATGGTCAGAGCGGTTGCGACGGCGATGATGAGACCTTTTTTGCTGAATTTCATGATGTTTCCTTTTTGTCGGATAAAAATAAAAATGTTTGTGTATTTGAACTCTGCCAACAGTGTCTGCTGGATTGAGCGTATTAAAACAAGCCAAACTTAAGCGAACCTTAAGAAAAAGATTTTTCTATAAATTTTATTCAAATTATTGTTTTTATTTTATATTTATTCCTCCAAATTTCTTAAGTTCTACTTAAGCCCAGCCTGTTTTAATGACAGGCCTCAGCCTGAAACCAAGGGTAAAGCGGGCAGTCTGCATGATGTTCTATTGCCATCCCGACTTTGGTTTTCAGACGACCCTGCCTTACAATATTGTTTTGAAGCAAGGCAGTACAACAAAACGAGTTTCAAGCCAATCCGCTATACAATCCATATCATATAGAGCCAATTAAAATAGAGGCACCCGGTTTTCGCCATGCCTTTTCTTGCGAAGGCGGGAAATGGCGGGACAGAGCGTCTTGATTTGAATTCACTGCACTTATCCGAACAAACAGGAGTATCTTTATGCGTATCCTGCTGGTGGAAGACGACCCGCACATCGGCGACGGTATTGCCGCCGGGCTAAAAAAGCTCGGTATGGCGGTGGACTGGTTTTCAGATGGCGCTCAAGGACAGTCCGCACCACTGGCTGCGCCTTATGATGCAGCGGTGTTGGATTTGGGTTTGCCGAACATCGACGGCATAGAAATATTGCGGCACTGGCGCAGACAAGGTCTGACGCTACCCGTGCTGATTCTGACGGCACGCGATGCGCTGCCCGACCGCCTGACCGGGTTGAACAGCGGCGCGGACGATTACCTGTGCAAACCGTTTGCATTGGAAGAACTTGAAGCACGGCTGAATGCCTTGGTGCGCCGCAGCCACGGACGCAGCGACAGCGGCCTGACCTTCGGCAGCCTGTATTTGGATACCTCCGCCCAAACCGCCACACTTGGCGGCAAGCCGCTGAACCTGACCGCGCGCGAATGGCGGCTGCTGGAAATGCTGGTCGCCAATCCGAAACACATCATCAGCCGCGCCCAAATCGAAGACAAACTATACGGCTGGGATCAAGAAGTTGAAAGCAACGCGGTCGAAGTGCATATCCACAACCTGCGCAAAAAAATCGGTTCATCCGTGATTCAAACCAAGCGCGGATTGGGTTACCAACTCGGAGAAATGCCTTAAGGTCGTCTGAAAACGCAAAAATTGAAGAAACAGCCCCCTTGCACAAAAAGGTCGTTCCATGTTTAAAAAGCTTCCGCCCGAAACTTCTATCCGCAAACGCCTGATACTCTATATCGGCAGCGGACTGCTCTTGGCATGGTTCGCCGCCAACGCTGTTTCACTGGCAATGGCGTTACACGAACTGAATGAATCCGCCGACAGTCAGATGAGCGACCTTGCCCAATCACTGCCCTACATCGAACCGGAAAAAGCCGTGCTGCTGCCTAAAGTTAAAAAAAGCCTGGGCAAAGGCCACACCGGTTTTGCAGAAGACAAACAAAACGGCATTTCCGTCTGGAATGCAGACGGCAGGCTGTTGCTCTCAGACAAAAGGGGTAAAGAAATTCCATTCCGCAAAATTTCCGGCTTCACCGACATCGGGAAGCCTTGGCAGGAAAAAAGCCTACGCGTCATCTATTACCACGACGGGAAAACCGGACAGACAGTCGCCGTCGCCCAACCTTGGCGTAACCGCCTTGAAATTTTGTGGAACATTGTTTGGGCGCACCTTGCCGCCTCGCTGCTTGTTCTGCTGCTGATGGTGTTGCTACTGCATCTGGCGGTCAAACGCAGCATCTACCCGCTGAAAGAGCTCGCATCAGAATTGTCCGAACGCCGCGCCGACAACCTTGCTCCCGTCAGCCGCGCCGTACCGCAGGAAACCCAAACCCTAGTCGACGCCCTCAACCGCCTGTTCGCCCGCGTTCAGACCAGCATCGAACGCGAACAACGCTTTACCTCCGATGCTGCCCACGAACTGCGCAGCCCGCTTGCCGCATTGAAAGTGCAGGCCGAAGTCCTCGCCCTCAGCGACACTGCCGAACAGCCCTACCACCTGCAACAAATCCAACAAAGCCTCAACCGCGCCGAACACCTAATCAACCAACTGCTCACGCTGGCACGGCTCGATCCCGAACAAGGCCTGAAAAATACCGCCCCCATCAATTGGGAGAGCCTCAGCAGCCAAGTGCTGCAAAACACCAACCTCTCCGCCCGCGAAAAACGCATCCGCCTCAAGCGCGAATTTCTTGCCGAGCCGCCCCTCCTGCAAGGCGACGACGCGCTACTGCAACTCATGTTGCGCAACCTGCTCGACAACGCTGTGCGCTATTCGCCCGAAAACAGCGAGGTTGGACTGTATTTTCACGCTAACCGTATCGAAGTACGCGACCAAGGCACCGGCATCGCCCCCGAACATCTGTCGCGGATTAAAGAACGTTTCTACCGTCCTGCCGGACAAAATGCCCAAGGCAGCGGACTGGGTTTGTCCATCGCCGAACACATCGCCAAACTCCACGGCCTGACGTTGAAACTTGAAAACCGCGACGGAGGAGGTTTGAGCGCATGGCTGGAGAGAGCCTGACAATAAGTACAAAACAGCAGCTTCCTACATTTGGCAAACACTCCCCCCAATCACCCAAAGGTCGTCTGAAATTCCTGACAAATCAGGTTTTCAGACGACCTGAGACCTTCGCAGCCATATTTCCCACTCCTTAGGCCTTATCCTGATTTAAATTTAATCCACTATATTTTCGCCATATACGGCAAAAAGGTCGTCTGAAACCTGATTTGGGATTTCAGACGACCTTTTGCTTTAGGGCTTACAGTTTATTTTGCTGCGGAAGCGCCGGGGTTTGCTGCGGAGGCTGCTGTGGCATTTGCTGCCGAAGCAGTAGAAGCGGCTTCGGCTTTTGCGCCGGCTGCTGCGTTCTCACCCCAGGCGGCAGGATATTTGTAACCTGCGAAGCGTTGGCGCGCGTAGGCTTTGAACTCGTCGGAGTTGTAGGCTTCGGTTACGTCTTTGAGCCATTGGCTGTCTTTGTCGGCGGTTTTGACGGCTGCCCAGTTGACGTAGGCGAAGCTCGGTTCTTGGAACAGGGCTTCGGTCAGCTTCATGCCGCTACTCATGGCGTAATTGCCGTTAACGATGGCGAAATCGACGTCGGCGCGGCTGCGCGGCAGTTGTGCAGCTTCAAGCTCTATGATTTTGATGTTTTTCGGATTTTCGGCGATATCGGCTTTAGACGCAGTCAGCGGATTAACACCGTCTTTCAACTTAACCCAGCCCAATTCGTTCAACATGACCAGCGCACGGGCGAAGTTGGACGGGTCGTTAGGCGCGGAAACGCTGCTGCCGTCTTTGACTTCGTCCAGCGATTTCAGTTTGCCCGGATACAGGCCCAAAGGCGCGGTCGGTACTTGGAAGGCTTCGGTGATGTCTAATTTGTGTTCTTTTTTGAAGTCGTCCAGATAAGGCTTGTGCTGGAAAATGTTGATGTCCAGTTCGCCTTCTGCCAAAGCGAGGTTGGGGCGGACGTAGTCGGCAAATTCAAGCAGTTTGACGGTATAACCTTTTTTCTCCAGCGCAGGTTTGATTTGGTCTTTGACCATATCGCCGAAGTCGCCGACGGTCGTACCGAAGACGATTTCTTTTTTCGCGCCATTGTCGGCGGCAGGTGATGCGGCGGATGCGGCAGATGTACTGTCTTTTTGACCGCCGCAGGCTGCCAGTATCAAGGCGAGCGCGGCGGCGGAAAGGGTTTTGAAGAAGGTGTTTGTCTGCATGTTTTACTCCTGGTAAGTGTTAAGTCGATTTTTCAGACGGCCTCTGCCGTCGGGACAGTTGGGATTTTAAATCCATTTATGGGAAACGGGACGGTTTTTTATGGTGAGGTACAGGCCTTTGGCGGAACGGTAACACAGCCAAATCAATCCCGCTTTAAAAGTCAGGGCTGAGATGAGCTTGAGCCAATCCAACGAGGTGGCGAACGGAGAAATATCAAAGGCGGTATCGGCACTTTCATACATTTCATCTGTTCCGTCGATTACGGCGTGTCCGTCCATTTCATCATCATAGTCTTCAGCCATCATGGCACTTTCATCCGGCTCGCTGATTTCGCCCATTTCATTGATGTCCATCGTGCCAATTGATCCGTTCATTTCCCCTATGGAAACCATATCATCAAATGAAAGGATGCCCCAGATGGGGACAGGGGAGGCGATAAGGGACCATACCATAAAGACAGCCAATAGCCCGACACACAATAAAATGAAGAAACCCATATCGTTACGCATCATTTTGCTGTTGTGCGCGTTGACGTCGGAGGGCGGGTGTTCTAATTTTTCCAAGATGGCGAGTTGGGCAAGAAAGATGCCGATACTCAGCCCTATGTACCATATTTTCGGCATATGGTTCATGGGGCCGATAAAGTACCAAAGGATATTGCCGATATTGACTAAATAAATGGCAATTAGAATTTTTTTGGCGGATTTCATGTTGTATTTTTCACTCAAAAGGTCGTCTGAAAATGCATCAGGTGTATTTTCAGACGACCTTGTTTACGTTTGTGAGGTTTAACGTTTGTCCAATTTCCGCGCCAACGCGTTGCCGATGCTTTGAATCAGGATAACGAGCAGCACGAGGATAGCGACGATGAAGATGATGACTTCGGTTTGGTAGCGGTAGTAGCCGTAGCGGATGGCAAGGTCGCCCAAGCCGCCGCCGCCTATCATGCCTGCCGCCGCGCTGTATGAGAGCAGGCCGATGGCGAGGACGGTGATGCTGGAAACCATGCCCGCGCGCGCTTCGTTCAAGAGGACTTTGCGGACGATGGCAAGCGGCGATGCACCCATGGCGGTGGCGGCTTCAATCACGCCTTTGGGGACTTCGCGCAGGTTTTGTTCCACCAGTCGGGCGAAGTAAAACAGGCCGGACACGCTCAATACCAGCGAGGCGGCAATCGGGCCGATGGTGCTGCCGACGATGGCGCGGGTGGCGGGTATCATGGCAATCATCAGGATGACGAAGGGGAAGGCGCGCATCAGGTTGACTAAGTTGTCGAGCAGGAAATTCACCGGCTTGTTGTAATGCAGCTGGCGGTTGGAAGTCACGAAAAGCAAGACGCCCAAGAGTGTGCCGAAGATGACGGCAATCGTGGTGGACAACCCGACCATAACGAAGGTTTCGCCCAAGGCGCGGACGATTTCGTCTTTCATGCCGACGATGGTGGAAACGGCTTGTTCGAATGTTAAGTCTGCCATATCAGTCCTCCCGAATCAGCTCGCGCCCGATTTCGGATTGGGCGTGGATTTGGTTGCCGCGTACTTCGACGATTTCCACCACTTTTCCTTTATCCAAGAGGGCAGCGCGGTCACACAAGCGGCGGATGACGCTCATTTCGTGGGTTACGATGACGATGGTAACGTTGAAGCGTTTGTTGATGTCTTCCAGACATTCCAAGACGCTGCGCGTGGTGGCGGGGTCGAGGGCGGAAGTGGGTTCGTCGGCGAGGATGACTTGGGGTTTGGGCGCGAGTGCACGGGCAATGCCGACGCGCTGTTTTTGTCCGCCGGAAAGCTGGGCGGGGTAGTGATCTGCGCGTTCGGTCAAGCCGACGATTTCAAGGCATTCTTTAACACGTTCTTTGATTTTTTCAGACGACCATCCGGCGATTTCCAAAGGAAAGGCAACATTGTCGGCGACGGTGCGGTTGCTCAAAAGATTGAACTGCTGAAACACCATGCCGATATTCTGCCGCGCCTGACGCAATGCTGCGGCATCGAGCGCGGTCAGCTCTTGTCCGCACACATTGACCTTGCCGCTGTCGGGACGTTCCAACAGGTTAATCAGGCGCAACAGGGTGGATTTGCCCGCGCCGGAATAGCCCATCAGGCCGAAGATTTCGCCGTCTTGGATTTCGAGGCTGGTCGGCTCGACGGCGGCAAAACGGGTTTTGTCGCGCGTTTGGTAATGTTTGGAAACGTTGTCCAAAATAATCATAAATACTTCCTGATACTTCCGGAAAAAAAAGAAGCCCGATGCTGTACACAACGGGCTTGGATATAAAGAAAGGAATAAAAACAGCAGAAAATGAAAATACGCTTTAGCTGTTTATGCCCGCAAGCTGTGTCAAATCGGCAATGTTAACTCAGATACGACTATAATCGAAATCGGTAACTTTGTCAAATTTTGATATGATTTGTAATTTTAAAATAATAAATTGTCAGTTTATTTGCCGAAAAGCTCCGCTACCATGCGGGCTTCTTCCTCGGTATAAGCCGCGCCGTTGAGCTTCGCAGTCAGGATAAATTCGCCGCTTAACCCTTGTTCGGCGCAGGTTTCACGCCAGCCTTGCAGCCTTTCTTCATCGCTGGCTTTCCGTTTTAGACGACCTATGGTCTGAGCCGCCTGTTTGGTTTCTTCGTTCATACAATTCCTTAACAAAAGACAAAAGGTCGTCTGAAAATTTTCAGACGACCTCATGATTATTTGATGACCCGTGCCAGCAAGGCTTTTTCTTTGCCCTGCATATTCGGGATTTTGACTTGGATGCCGTTGCCCGGGGCGACTTCGATGGCTGCGCCTTTGCGGGTCATTTGTTCCAGCGTAACGGTTTGGTTGCCTTCGGGATGGATGATTTCCAAGGTGTCGCCGACGGCAAAGCGGTTTTTGACTTCCACCGTTGCCCAGCCTTCGGCGTCGATTTCAGTAACGTGTCCGACGTATTGGCTTTGTTTGGCGGTGGAATGGCCGCTGAGGTAGTTTTGATAGTCTTGGGTTTGGTGGCGTTCGAGGAAGCCGCTGGTGTAGCCGCGGTTGGCGAGGCCTTCGAGTTCGCTCAACAAGCCATAGTCAAACGGACGGCCTGCAACGGCGTCGTCAATCGCTTTACGGTAGGACTGGGCGACGCGGGCGACGTAGTAGAGCGACTTGGTGCGGCCTTCGACTTTGAGGCTGTCCACACCGATTTTGGCGAGTTTTTCAACGACTTCGATGCCGCGCAGGTCTTTGGAATTCATGATGTAGGTGCCGTGTTCGTCTTCCATAATCGGCATCATCTCGCCGGGACGGTTGGACTCTTCAATCAGGAAAACTTTGTCGGCGTAGGGGTGGCGTTTCTGACCGTTGATGCCTTCAAAGTTTTGGTTGGCTTCTTCTTGGGCTTTTTCAAAGTTGAAACCTTGCAGAAGCTGGGCATCGCCCGCATCGCTTTCAGTGGCGTTGTGGACTTTGTAGTCCCAGCGGCAGGAGTTGGTGCAGGTGCCTTGGTTGGGGTCGCGGTGGTTGAAATAGCCTGACAATAGGCAACGGCCTGAGTAGGCGATGCACAATGCGCCGTGGATGAAGACTTCTAGTTCGATGTCGGGGCATTCTTGGCGGATTTCGGCAATTTCTTCCATGCTCAATTCGCGCGACAGGATGATGCGCTCAACACCGATGTTCTGCCAGAATTTCACGCCCCAATAGTTGGTGGTGTTGGCCTGTACGGACAGGTGAATCGGCATTTCCGGCCATTTTTCGCGCACGGTCATAATCAAACCCGGATCCGCCATAATCAGCGCGTCGGGTTTCATGGCAATCAGCGGCTCCATGTCGGCGACGAAGGTTTTGAGTTTGGAATTGTGCGGCAGGGTGTTGACGGTCAAAAAGAATTTTTTGTTGCGCTCGTGCGCTTCTTTAATGCCTTGCTCGAGGACGTCGAGTTTGGCAAATTCGTTGTTGCGGGCGCGCAGGGAGTAACGAGGGCTGCCGGCATAAACGGCGTCTGCGCCGTAATCGTAGGCGGCGCGCATACGTTCGAGGCCGCCGGCGGGAAGGAGGAGTTCGGGTGCTTTCATGTTTGTGCTTTATAAAAGGTTTCAGACGACCTTTTGAATCACGGGGAAAGGTCGTCTGAAAAGGTGTTTTAAGGATGGGCGGATTATCCGCCTTTTTGTCGGGACGGTCAATTTTGCGGCGACATATCGGGATTGTTTTGCGTTGTTTTTTCAGAGGAAAACAGGTTTCTGAGTGGCAGTGGGCGGATAGTCGCGACGGGCGGGGAAATGTAAAAAACGGACGGCAACCCGATTAATTTAACAAAAAGGCATTCAAAGAATGTATTTTCTTGTAAAATATCGAGTTTCATTTTTCCAATGTTCGGGAATCGGGCGGCTGCCGCAAACCGTTTCCCGGAGTTTTAGACAGGCGGACGAGTATGGATTTTCGGTTTGACATTATTTACGAATACCGCTGGATGTTTTTCTACGGCGCGCTGACGACGCTGGGCTTGACCGTAGTGGCGACGGCGGGCGGCTCCGTATTGGGTCTGCTGCTCGCGCTGGCGCGCTTGATCCATCTGGAAAAGGCGGGTGCGCCCATGCGCGCGCTGGCTTGGGTTTTGCGTAAGGTTTCGCTGCTGTATGTAACGCTGTTCCGCGGTACGCCGCTGTTTGTGCAGATTGTGATTTGGTCTTACGTTTGGTTCCCGTTTTTCGTCCATCCTACCGACGGTTTGCTGATCAACGGCGACGAGGCGGTGGAAATCCGACGCTCTTACGGCGCGCTGATTGCCGGTTCGCTTGCTTTGATTGCCAACTCCGGCGCGTATATCTGCGAGATTTTCCGCGCGGGCATCCAGTCCATCGACCGCGGTCAGATGGAAGCGGCGCGTTCGCTGGGGCTGACTTATCCGCAGGCAATGCGTTATGTGATTCTTCCGCAGGCGCTGCGCCGTATGCTTCCGCCGCTTGCCAGCGAATTTATTACGCTCTTGAAAGACAGCTCGCTGTTGTCCGTTATCGCCGTGGCGGAGCTGGCTTATGTGCAAAGTACGATTAGCGGCCGCTATTCCGTTTATGAAGAACCGCTCTATACCGTCGCGCTGATTTATCTCATGATGACGACTTTCTTGGGCTGGGTGTTCCTGCGCTTGGAAAACCGCTACAACCCGCAGCATCGTTGATTTTCGAATAAGCCGATTGTTTTCGGCTAGGGCAATGTCAAAAGGTCGTCTGAAAACCGATTTGGGTTTTCAGACGACCTTTTGGTTTTTGGGGTTTACAGACCGAATAGGGCGGTGTCGCCTTTGCCTTGGCGGATGAGTTCCGTGCCGTTGGTCATGTCGATGACGGTGGTTGGCTCGGTACCGCACCAGCCGCCGTCAATGACCAAATCGACGCTGTGTTCGAGGCGGTCGCGGATTTCGTAAGGATCGGTCAGCGGCTCGTCGTCTTCAGGCAGCATCAGGGTGCAACTGAGCAGCGGCTCGCCCAATTCCTGCAACAGGCTCAGGGCGATGTTGTTGTCGGGAACGCGCAGGCCTATGGTTTTGCGTTTCGGGTGCAGCGTGCGGTTGGGGACTTCTTTGGTGGCTTGCAGGATGAAGGTGTAGCTGCCGGGAGTGGCGGCTTTGAGCTGGCGGAATTGGGCGTTGTCGACTTTGGCGTAAGTGCCCAATTCGCTCAAATCGGCGCACATGAGGGTCAGGTGGTGTTTCAAGTCGATTTTGCGGATGGCGAGGATGCGTTCCATCGCGGCTTTGTCGCCGAGTTTGCAGCCGAGCGCATAGCAGGAGTCGGTGGGGTACACGATGACTCCGCCGCTGCGGACGATGTCGGCGGCCTGTTTGATCAGGCGTTCCTGCGGGTTGTCGGGGTGGATGGCGAAGAATTGTGCCATGGCGGTTTTCCTTTTGGCAGTTTGTGTTGCGGATATTTTAAAACCGATGGTTTGAAATGACAAAAGGTCGTCTGAAAATACGGTTTCGGAACGGAAACTGCGTTTTCAGACGACCTTGTGTTTTGGATACGAATCAGGGTTCGGGACGCAGCCACATCCAGACGGCGACGCAGCCGCAGCCCAATGTGGATGCCGCGCCTATCCACCATTTTTCGGGAAAGCGCCAAAACATGAAGATGCAGGATAGGCTCATCATGCTGATGGCGAAGATTTTGGCTTTGCGCGGGACGGCGCCGTTGTTTTCCCAGTTTTGTATCATGGGGCCGAAATAGCGGTGTTGGTGCAGCCAGCGGTGGAAGCGGGGCGAGGCTCTTGCCCAGCAGGCGGCGGCAAGGATGATGAAGGGGGTGGTGGGCATAATCGGCAGAAAAATGCCGATGATGCCTAAGAGAAAGGAAACTGCGCCGCAAAAGATGAGTAAGTAGCGAATCATGTTATTTTGTTGGAAATCTTATTCGGATGCTTTGGTTTTGCCGTGATCAAACGGGCAGCGGGGAATATCGAGCTTGTCCCAGCCTTCGTGTCCCATTTTTTCGAGCAGGGCGATGTTGCGCTCGAAAATGGCGGAGGCGTCGGGGAAGGCTTGTGCGGCTTTGGCGATGCTGTCTTCGCGGATGAGGTGCAGGGTGGGGTAGGGCGAGCGGTTGGTGTAGTTGCCGATGTCGTCTGAATCCGTGCCTTCAAATTGGAAATCGGGATGAAACGGGGCGATTTGGACAATGCCTTCCAAACCGTTGTCCACAACGGCGGCATCGGCAATGTCGAGCATTTGGTTGAAGGTGTCGAAGTTGGGAAAAAGGGTCGGGTGGACAAGCAGGGTGGTTTCCAGCTCGTCGGCGGGCGTATCGCCCAAAAGCTGCAATTCTCGGTCTAAGTCTTCGAGGAAACCGTCCAGATGGCGGGCTTGGCTGACGCTGATGCGCACGAGGTTTTTGACGTGCGGCGCTTTGGCGAAGGGGCAGAGGTTGAGTCCGATGACGGCTTTTTCGAGCCATTGGCGGGTGTGGTCGGTTACGGTGGCGGAGTCAGGGGTAGTCATGCGGGAATTAGGATTTGATTTAATTAAAAATAGTTCTCAAGTATAGCATGAAATTCTCTGCTCTCAGGATATCGCCGTTAGGACGGAAAAAGGTCGTCTGAAAATGAAAACGCTGAGAAATACAGGGTTTACGTTTTCAGACGACCTTTGCGTTTTGCCTTTAATCGGGGATGAGGTGTCCCAGCGGCAGGGCGGTTGTGTTTTTGATTTCTTTCAACACGAAGCTAGACTGCGCGTCCTGTACGCCGTGATGAGACAGGAGCGTATCCAAAACGAAATGGGAAAATGAGTTCATATCGGTAAAAAACGCATGGAGCAGGTAGTCGGTTTCGCCGGTCAGGGCGAAGCAGCTCAATACTTCGGGCCATTCTTGCACCGATTGCGCAAAGTCTTCACGCGCATCTTTTGCTTTGCTGATGGAAACGCGGATAAATGCCTGTAAGCCCAAATGGACGGCTGCGGGGGAGAGCAGGGCGGCATATTGGCGGATGATGCCCGCGTCTTCCAATTGCTTCAGGCGGCGCAGGCAGGGGGAGGGGGAAAGCGCGATCCGCTCGGATAATTCGACATTGGTCAATCTGCCGTTTTCTTGTAGGACTTGTAAGATTTTAAGGTCGGTTTTATCCAAGGTTATCGGTGTCATTTAGTTTGCTCCCTGTTGCTGTATAAGATGGAAATTAGTCGGATAGCGTTCGTGTGAGCGCTCAGATTGACCAGTTAGGCAGAGTATATAACAAATAACATTTACTTAACATACAATCAACCAATGAAAAAGTATTTTTGAAAATAATCTGTGTTAAAAAGTATGGATGCAAACAAATTGATTTAATTTCATATCTGCAAACAGGGTTTAGTCAATCCGGGCAAAACGAATGGCAACCATATAAAAGACGGCTTGCCCAAACCGCCTTTTCAAGCCATAATCGGGGCATGTGCAGGAGAGAGCTACATCAGGTTACATGTAGCCGCCGAAGGCGCAGATGCCCTTAAATCGCTCAGGCAACAGGGACTGCACATTGAAATAAAACATCTGGAGAGCGGTGCGCTCGCACCCACCGAAGGGGAGAAGGCCGTCTGAACCACCATTCAGACAACCGCGCAAAGCAGTGAGCAGACTGGTTTGCCATCAAGCGGGTATGCCGAAAATCTCAGGTTCAAGGACAGATAGGGTCTTCCGCGCATCTTGTGCGGACGGCATCTGAACAATAAATCCGGAGAAGCTGAGAATGACTGCCCTGAAAACCACCCCGTTTCACCAAGCCCATCAAGATGCAGGCGCGAAGCTGGTCGATTTTGCCGGCTGGGAGCTGCCCATCCATTATGGTTCGCAAATCGCCGAACACGAAGCCGTGCGCACCGACGCCGGCATGTTCGACGTATCCCATATGCTCGTTACCGATGTCGCCGGAGCGAACGCCAAAGCCTTTTTCCGCAAACTGATTGCCAACGACGTTGCCAAACTCGCCTTCGTCGGCAAAGCCCTTTATTCCGCGCTGCTCAACGACAACGGCGGCGTGATTGACGACTTGATCGTTTACCGCACCAACGAAGCCGAAACCCAATACCGCATCGTGTCCAACGGCGCGACCCGCGAAAAAGACACCGCCCAGTTTCACAAAGTCGGACAAGAATTCGGCGTCGCCTTCAACCCGCGCTACGACCTCGGTATGCTTGCCGTACAAGGTCCTAAAGCCATTGAAAAACTCCTGACCGTCAAACCCGAATGGGCGGATGTCGTCCACAACCTGAAACCGTTCCAAGGCGCGGATTTGGGCAACGACTGGTTTGTCGCCCGCACCGGCTACACCGGCGAAGACGGCGTCGAAGTCATCCTGCCCGGCACTGAAGCCGTCGCATTTTTCAAAGCCCTGCAACAAGCCGGCGTACAGCCCTGCGGTCTCGGCGCGCGCGACACCCTGCGCATGGAAGCCGGCATGAACCTCTACGGCAACGATATGGACGACGACACCAGCCCGCTCGAAGCAGGCATGGGTTGGACGGTTGATTTGAAAGACGAAAACCGCGATTTCGTCGGCAAAGCCGCTTTGTTGGCATTGAAAGAAAAAGGAGTTGCCGTCAAACAAGTCGGTTTACTGCTCGAAAAAGGCGGCATCCTGCGCGCGCATATGGAAGTGTTGACCGACAAAGGCAAAGGCGAAACCACCAGCGGCGTATTCTCGCCCAGCCTGAAACAATCCATCGCCATCGCCCGCGTTCCGAAAGATTTTGACGGCGATACCGCCAAAGTGCTGATACGCGGCAAAGAGGTGGACGTGCGCGTATTGAAGCTGCCGTTTGTACGCAACGGACAGAAACAGTTTGACTGATGCAGTCCGATTAGGCAGGTAGTATTTAGTGAAACTTACTGTGTTTGCTTCGTAGAACCTGTTTTCTTGTTTTCAGACGATGTTTACAACTTGTATTCCTGATAGATGCTTTACGTTCGTTTTTCTAAAAAAAAACATAGTAGAAGTTGAAGTCTAAGTAGTTTCGATTTTTGTCAAAAAACAAAAAAAAGATTTAAAATCCTCTGATACATTAAAGGTAGTAACGAACCAGATTTAAATTAGTAAACGTCGTCTGAAAGCTGAAAATGAGGGGTTGTTTGACGGAGTAGTTTAATATGACGGAGATAAATTTAGAGAAAATTGATAAATCTTTAAATGTTTTTTTAGGTATTATAAAATTGGGTACCATATTGGGTATGGTATTTGGTTTTATTGTGATTTATAAATATCTTGATTACATTAATCAGTTAGGTATTTTTACAAGTATAGTTAGTCAACCGTATAGCGTTTTAGCAATATTATTTGTATTTGGTTTTATCAGTTCATTTATCTATTTATCGTTATTAGCTCCTTATCAGTTAACTGTTATAGCAAATGATGAAGGAGTATTAATAAAGAGGCTAATGGAGCGGTTAGTATTTCTTGTATCTAGTATATTTCCAATAATTGGTTTTTTAATATTGATTGTTATTGCATTTTACACATCAAAAGAATGGCGTGATAGCAACTGTGGAGAAGTTGCTGTATTCGGAATTTTTATATTTTCTATTTTTTTACCTGCTGTAGTTTTTCTTATTTCTTGGCATTATAGCAAAAAAAGAATAGTTAAAAAAAATAGAATGATTAAAGAATTAAAGGGAATATACTCAACCAATTCATTGAAAAATATAGTTTTATTTTCAATTCTTGTTGCATTGTTAACTTTTTTTTTGTTACTAGTTGTAGTTCTGAGCATTGCTGCGAATTGGATTGACGATGAAAATTTTCAGTGGCTGTTTTTAATCTGTTCATTAATTCTTGTTGCAGCAAATTCTTTGGTTGCAGCGGCATTGTTAAATGACAATAAAAATAAAATCAATGATAATAAAAATAAAATTACAAATAAAATTGTTTACTATGGCTTTCCTATTTTATTTTGTCTTGTCTATTGGGTATCTATTGCTTTTTTTACGGATGACATTCCACAAAAGTTGTTGTATCCCATTAGATTTATAGAAATTCCAAAAGACTCCGGTTGGTATATAATAAGTAATAAATATCAAAGAAAAGAAGATTTTGAATTACACGGTATTGGGGTTAATGGCATGACAACCGAAGGGATGGAATATATTAAGAAAAACTTCACGAGAGAAGTGCCTTTTGAAGGGATAGATTTTGATGACGAAAAAAATAAATGCGCTCAGCCGAAAAATAAACTCCAAAAGAATGCGCTGTATGGTTATATGGCGTGGAATTTGGGCGAGGTAAAAGTGTTTTGCCCTAAGTCTGTAGAGTTTTACGGGAAGCATACTGAAGAAGAGTTGCTGCTTGCTTCTCAAAAATGTTTGGTGTTAACAGCCGATGTCCTTCAGCCTTTGGATAGGCAATATATTCCTTACTAAAAATTATTGAACAGTGTTTCAAGTAGATTAGCAGTATCGTTTCTAGTTCTAAATCAAAACCAATGGAGAATCAAACCATGAGCAACAACATCCCAGCCGAACTGAAATACGTTGCCAGCCACGAATGGCTGCGCCTTGAAGAAGACGGTATCATCACCGTCGGCATTACCCACCACGCGCAAGAGTTGTTGGGCGACATCGTGTTCGTCGAGCTGCCCGAAGTCGGCGCAAACCTGGCTGCCGAAGAACAAGCCGGTGTGGTTGAGTCGGTGAAAGCAGCGTCCGACGTGTACGCACCGATTGCAGGCGAAGTCGTCGCCGTCAACGAAGATTTGCCCAGTGCGCCGGAAACTGCCAACAGCGACCCATACGGCGCAGGCTGGTTCTTCAAAATCAAACCTGCCAATCCTGCCGACTACGACGGCCTGCTGACCGCAGAGCAATACGCAGGCGAAGTGGATTGATTTTAAACTTGCGCGGCAGGCATATTGCCGCGTTTCGATTGTGAAAGGTCGTCTGAAACCCCGTTTTAGGTTTTCAGACGACCTTTGTTGCGCTTGACCGATAAAACATGAATTACTGCGAATTTGTTGCCGCCCTCCCAAACGATACGGACAATCCGAACAAACATTACCATGATAAGCAATACGGTTTTCCGATTTCAGACGACAATGAGTTGTTCGGACGGCTGGTGTTGGAAATCAATCAGGCGGGTTTGAGCTGGACGTTGATGCTGAAGAAACAACAGGCGTTTCGGGCTGCATTTAAAGATTTCGACATTGACACTGTCGCCGCATTCGACGAAGCCGACATCGAACGCCTGCTTGCCGACGCAGGCATCGTCCGCAACCGCCTGAAAATCAATGCCGCCATTTACAACGCCCGACAAATCAAAAAGTTGCAGCGGGAATACGGTTCGTTTAAAAAATGGCTCGATGCGCACCATCCGCTCGATAAAGCCGAGTGGGTGAAGCTGTTTAAAAAACATTTCAAATTTGTCGGCGGCGAAATTGTCGGCGAATTTTTAATGAGCACCGGCTACCTGCCCGGCGCGCATATTGAAAGCTGTCCGGTTTATCAAGAAGTTTTAGAATGCCATCCAAAATGGGCAGAGGTCGTCTGAAAACGGGTTTTGAGGCAACTTGCTTTGCCGGTTTCAAAAATATAGTGGATTAACAAAAATCAGGACAAGGCGACGAAGCCGCAGACAGTACAGATAGTACGGAACCGATTCACTTGGTGCTTCAGCACCTTAGAGAATCGTTCTCTTTGAGCTAAGGCGAGGCAACGCCGTACTGGTTTAAAGTTAATCCACTATAACTATTTTCAGACGACCTTGAGGCAAACTTTGTCCTTTGAAATTCAGCTTTTCCATATTTTCTATGTCATAATCTTTTTAATCACGCCACAAGATAAATCATCAAACATAAAGAAAACAAAAAATGAACATGTTCAAACCATCCGCTTTAACACTTTTGATACTGTCCACTCTTCTGACTGCATGTTCCACCATGTCGGACAAAAAACTGCCGCCTGTCGAAGAAATCTTAAAACGTCCGCAGGCGGTAAAGCCACAGGTTGCGGTTGTTCCGACACCTGACAGGCGTAAGGGCGGCGTGTTGCCGGTGTTGTCCGTCATTAATGAAAAAGGCAGGGTTGATGGCGCAGTGTGCCGAGATCAGTCGGCAGGAAGCGCATTGTGCAAAGCTGCATTAACGCAGAAGCGTCCGAAGCGATATGAACCTGCTAAAACTTGCTCTAATCAAACCGATGCAAACGGCGAGGTGCAGAGCGTGTGTCAAAACGTTCCGTCTTATGCGGAACATATTTACTTGCTCTATGGTGAAAATGACAACTATAAAGGCGGTATGTACCGTCAGATGACCTCCATACCCTATCCTCCGTTGTCGGAGGAAAATGGGGAAGAGGGTACAGTTATATTGGGGGGTGTAGTTTCGCCGGAGGGTCAATTGGACAGTGTCAAGGTGGTGGAAAGTTCGCGTTTCCGCAGGTTGGATAATGCGGCAAGGAAAGGTGTAATGGGAAATATTTTTCTGCCTAGCGTAGAAAACGGAAAACCTGTTTGGTCACAGGTTAACATTCCAATCAGCTTTCGGTTTGAAGATGAAGATGTGCAAAATTAACGCAGCAGCTTCCGTAATACTTTAGAAAATCAGAAACAAAATATGCTCACACGAAGAAAATTTCTTACTTACACAAGCGTTTTACTGCTTGCAGCTTGCGGCGTTAAATCCGGCAAGAAGCAGACGAAAATTGCCGCAGGAAGTACCGTACTTGCTTTGGGCGACTCGTTGACCTACGGCTATGGCGCGAGTCCTGCCGAATCCTATCCTGCGCAATTGCAAAAGCTGACCGGTTGGGACATCATCAATGGCGGCATTTCCGGCGATACCTCCGCACAAGCCCTGTCGCGCCTGCCCACGCTGTTGCAACGCCAACCCAAGCTTGTGATTATCGGCATAGGCGGCAACGACTTCTTGCGTAAATTTCCCGAAGCTGAAACCCGCGCCAATATTGCCGAAATCATCGAAACCGTGCAGAAAGAAAATATTCCCGCCGTCTTGGTTGGCGTACCGCACTTGAGTGTCGGCGCATTGTTCGGTCATTTGAGCGATCATCCGCTTTATCAGGAGCTTGCCGAACAATACAAAATTCTCTTGTTCGGCGGCGCATGGTCTGAAATTTTGAGTGATGAAAAGTTGAAATCCGACCAAATACACGCTAACGCTGCGGGGTATAGGGCATTTGCGGAGAGGCTGGAGAAATTTTTGCGGGAAGAGGGGTTTTTGTAGGAGTAAACGGTAATTTACTTCGCGAATTTCGTTTTCAGACGACCTTTTAAAAAAGAAAAGGGATACGAATCTTGTAGTGCAGCGTGAGGCAGAGTAAATGCTGTTCTCAGAGTTTACGAAGAAAGATTATGGAGCATTCGGTGTTTTTTAAGAAAGACTAAAAATGCAAAATAACATTGTAAAGCTTATTTTAGAAATAGAAAAAAGGCCGGCAATGTATATTGGACGCAATAGTATTTTTTGCTTAAAAGCTTTTCTAGATGGTTGGCATTTTAGAAATCCTAAACAAACAGAGAATTCAGAAATACTGATAGAGTTTGCCGATTGGATTCAAGAAAAGTTCAACATTGATCAATATAGCGTTTCATGGGACAAATTGCTATTTCTGCTCTATCAAGATGAAGAAATAGCATTGAATAGCTTTTTTTTTAAACTTTAATCAATTTCTTCAAGAAAAACATCAATAATTCGATACCTGCTTTCATGTAGTTATCGAAGCATTAACTGCAGATTGGGTTAAGCCTCAACAGTCTAGTAGGTCGTCTGAAAGCGGCAGGTTTTGCGGCATTTTATTATTGGTTTTTCCGTTCATTCTCGTTCAGATGTTGTTGCAGGATTTTTCTTTTTCAGTATTCAGGTTGTTTAGTCTGTATGTGGCCATTGCAGGAGCATTGTCTTCTGTCATACCGTCATCTATACTGCCTAAAATGGAAAAAAACGAGGTTGAAAAACGCTGATGAAATGGTTGAATGTTTTAGGTATTTGGTTGATGGCTATTCCTGAGTTTGTGGCAATTCTTTATGTTGTCGCTTATATTAATGATTTTCTGAGCAGTAATAGCGGAAATTGCGGAGTCGGCTGCCTCGGGGATTTGGTTGTTTTCTTTGAGATTGCCTTTTTTGGCAGTATTTTAATCAGCTTGATTTGGACAGTGATTTTCCTGAGAAAGTATGATAAACGCGATGAGAACGCTGATTGAAGCTTTTCAGACGACCTTCCTAATGCACGTCGTCTGAAAAACTAAATACCGCTCTTTTTCTACGTTCGTTTCTTACACGCAAAAAAATACCGGCAAAAGCCGGTATTTTTAAAATTTGGCGCGGCGGACGGGGCTCGAACCCGCGACCCCCGGCGTGACAGGCCGGTACTCTAACCAACTGAGCTACCACCGCGCATCATTGTTTTGCAACAATGAAAGGAAACTTGGTGGGTGATGACGGAGTCGAACCGCCGACATTCTGCTTGTAAGGCAGACGCTCTACCAACTGAGCTAATCACCCGAAAATAAAAAATACCGACGATGTCAGTATTTTTGAAATTTGGCGCGGCGGACGGGGCTCGAACCCGCGACCCCCGGCGTGACAGGCCGGTACTCTAACCAACTGAGCTACCACCGCGCATCATTGTTTTGCAACAATGAAAGGAAACTTGGTGGGTGATGACGGAGTCGAACCGCCGACATTCTGCTTGTAAGGCAGACGCTCTACCAACTGAGCTAATCACCCTTGTCGCTGTATTTGCGAAGACGCTATTAAATCAAAAAAGCATCCGCCGCGCAAGCTTTATTTTTCAGTGTATTAGGTATTTCCTTGCAAACTCCAGTTTTCAAAAGAAATAATTTCCTCCTGTCTGCCTGCGACGACCAAAATATCATTCGGTTGAAGCTGGAAATCCAAGTCGGGGTTTTCTATCCTGCTTGTGTTTCGGCGGATAAATAGAAGTTTGATGCCTGCGTTATCCAAAGGCAAATCACGGATGGTCTTGCCGATGGCGTAGGCTTCGCCTGTCAGAGGGAAGGCGTGGCGGCATATGGATTTGCCTTCTTCACCGAATCCGTTTTCATCATCGCTGCCGACAAACAAGCCTTCCAGAGAGGCGTAGCGGCTGTGTCGGATGTTGGTAATGGTTTGATAAACGTGGCTGTATGTCGCGCCATTGCCCAACATGGCGTAGCTTGCCAGCACCAAGCTGGTTTCTTTGGTATCGGATACTGCTTCTTCTGCGCCCATATCTGTGAAGATTTTGACGTAATCGTCATTGGTCGCCCGAACATACACGGGCATACTCGGATGCAGTGACATGATATTGTCGAGAACATGCTGGGTTTCGTGCATATTGTTCAGGGTAATGACCACCATTTTGGCGCGTTCCAAACCTGCGGCTTCCAAGACTTCCCGCCGCTTGGCATCGCCGAACGAAACCGGCTCGCCCGCATTGCGCGCCACCTGAACCCTGCCGATATCAAGGTCGAGGGCGAAGTAGGGGATGTTTTCCTGAGCCAAGACGCGCCCGACGGTCTGACCGCCGCGTCCGAAACCGATAATCAGGACGTGGTCGGATTTGCTCATGGTTTCTACCAACATGCTGTGCAAATCCAATGCCTTCATATCCCAGCTTGATTTGACAAAACGGCTGACGATGGCATCGCTGCTTCCCAAGATAAATGGGGCGATAATCATGGACAACAGAATCGCTGCCGTAGCCGCCTGCTCCAGCTCGGGCGACACCATATTGATTTTGCTGGAGATATTCAACATCACAAAACCAAATTCGCCGCCTTGTGCCAAATAGAGGGCTGTTTTCAAGCTGTCTGCAATCGGATGCTTCATATGCAAGGCAATAAAAAAGACGACCAATGCTTTCAATACCAGCAGAATTGCCAGCAAAATCAGAATCTGCTGCCAGCCGCCGATTAAAGCCTGGATATCCAGTTTCATGCCGACCGTGATAAAGAAGAAGCCGAGCAGAATATCGCGGAACGGGCGGATGTCGTCTTCCACCTGAAAACGGTATTCCGTTTCCGAAAGCAGCATACCGGCGACGAATGCGCCCAATGCCATCGACAAGCCTTCCAGTTCGGTCAGATAAGCTACGCCTAAGGTTACCAGCAGGACGTTGATCATAAACAATTCAGACGACTTGCGTTTGGCGACCATTCTGAACCAGCGCGACATCACCTTGCTACCGACGACGAATAATACGCCCAGCGTGACCAGCATTTTCAATCCGGCAAGACCGAGCGCAACCCACAGGCTGCCTTCTTCGCCATTGCCCGACAACGCAGGAATCAGGATCATCAGCGGTACGACGGCAATATCCTGCATCAACAAGACGCCCATCGCCATTTGACCGTGTGGTTGTCCCAATTCGGTTTTTTCGGACAGGATGCGGCTGACGATTGCCGTGGACGACATGGTCATCGCCCCTGCTGCGGCAAACGCCCAATTAAAGCTGACGCCCATCAGCATCAAAATGCCGATAATCGACAGCATGGTCACAATGACCTGCAAACCGCCCAACCCGAACACTAAGCGGCGCATGGCTTTGAGCTTGGGTAGGGAGAATTCGAGACCGATACTGAACATCAGGAATACGATACCGATTTCGCCCAGATAATCAGTAGCATGGCCTTGCGGAATCAGCTTCAACATACCCGGACCGGCGATAAAACCAACCAAAAGATAACCGAGCATGGAAGGAATGTTGAATTTACGGCAATAAATCACCGTAATGACGGAAACGAGGAGGACGATAACGATGGGTGCGAGGGAAAAAGTTTCGTGCATAGAGCGGGCGGCCTTTTATTTGGAAAACAAGTTATATTTTTGATAGGCCGTCTGAAAACACGCAGAGAGTGGTATCAACGGGTTATCTAAACGGATAGTCAAAATTATATCAAAAAATCTGTAAAGTAATGCTTTATATAGCCAAAAAAATGCTGTTCGAAATATCGGCAGTGGGATTTGGGTATCTGGTGGCGGGGCGATTGCTTCAGAGTGAATGAGTTTTAAATCAGGGGTGTATCGGCAACATGCAATAATTAGATAAGTTATTGTAAAGTTTTATCGGCTAAAAGGGTCGTCTGAAAACTTGATTTCAGACGACCCTTTTAGTGCTTAATGCGGTTTAAAACAAGCAAGATATGTTGCTTTACGAGTACATTCCGACGACTACTCTTTCTCCAGCGCATATATTACCGCCCTATGCGTCTCACCCGTCGGCTTGGAAAAGAAGTGTTCTTCAGTGTGATGAGGATAAAATCCGCATTTTTCCAGCACGCGTTGCGAAGGGGTATTTTCCTGATAAGCCACAGCCCAAAGTCGCACCAGAGACAATTCCTCAAAAGCATAGGCAACCACCGATTGCACCGCTTCGGTTGCATAACCCTTTCCCCAAAAATCCTCGCCCAGCCAATAACCTATTTCCGCTTCACGGTCGCTCATCGGCAGATTGCTATCGTTTTGAAAAAGTAGGCCGATGCTGCCTATCGCTTGATTATCGTCCAAGCAAATGGCAAAACTATGCGGCTTACGGAGGACGTGTTCAATAATTTCGCGGCTTTCCTCCACGCTGGTATGAGGAGGCCAGCCGCACATCGCTCCGATTTTAGGGTTGCGGGCTTGTTCGTACACCGATTCAGCATCGGTCAGCGTCCAAGAGCGGAGGATTAGGCGGACTGTTTTTAGTGTTTCCATGCTCAAAAATGCCTAATATTGTTTGGAAATTTTTTGAAACGCTGCTTTCAGACGACCTTAGCAAAGTGCAGGCTGCTTCTGGTTTTGAATGTGCAAAAAGCAGCCTGCACTTTGGTTTACAAACCCAATTCCCCCCAAATCTCATCAATCTTAGCCGTAACCGCAGGGTCTTTTTTGATTACCCGTCCCCATTCGCGGTCGGTTTCGCCCGGCCATTTGTTGGTCGCGTCCAAGCCCATTTTGCCGCCGAGTCCGCTGACAGGACTGGCGAAGTCAAGGTAGTCGATGGGCGTGTTTTCCATCAAAACGGTGTCGCGTACAGGATCCATGCGCGTGGTGACCGCCCAGATGACTTCTTTCCAGTCGCGCACGTTCACATCGTCATCCACCACGATGATGAATTTGGTGTACATAAACTGGCGCAAGAACGACCAGCAACCCATCATTACGCGCTTGGCGTGTCCGGCGTACTGTTTTTTCATGCTGACCACCGCCATCCGGTAGGAGCAGCCTTCGGGCGGCAGGTAGAAATCGGTGATTTCGGGGAACTGCTTTTGCAAGAGCGGTACGAACACTTCGTTCAACGCCACGCCCAAAACGGCGGGTTCATCGGGCGGTTTGCCCGTGTAGGTGGAGTGGTAAATCGGGTTCTCGCGCATGGTGATGCGCTCGACCGTAAACACGGGAAAATGGTCCTGTTCGTTGTAATAGCCGGTGTGGTCGCCGTATGGGCCTTCCAACGCGGTTTCGTTCGGATGAATCACGCCTTCCAGCACGATTTCGGCGCGGGCGGGCACTTGCAAATCGTTGCCGATACATTTCACCAGTTCCGTCCGCGAACCGCGCAGCAGTCCGGCAAACTGGTATTCGCTCAAGGTATCGGGAACGGGCGTTACCGCGCCCAAAATGGTGGCGGGGTCGCAGCCGAGTACGACGGCGACGGGATACGGCGTATCGGGATTGAGTTTGCGGAACTCCTGATAATCCAACGCGCCGCCACGATGCGACAGCCAGCGCATAATCAGCTTGTTTTTGCCGATTAACTGCTGACGGTAAATGCCTAAGTTTTGGCGTTTTTTGTGCGGCCCGCGTGTTACGGTTAAGCCCCATGTTACCAGCGGCGCAACGTCTTCCGGCCAGCAATGCTGAATCGGCAGTTGATACAAATCAACGTCTTCTCCTTCCCACACGATTTCCTGACACGGCGCATTTTTCACCACGTTCGGCGCCATGCTCCAAATGTCTTTCAGCAGCGGCAGTTTGGAAAACGCGTCTTTGATGCCTTTGGGCGGTTCAGGTTCTTTCAAATACGCCAGCGTTTGCCCGATTTCGCGCAGCTTGGACACGTTGTCCGCGCCCATGCCCATCGCCACGCGTTCGGGCGTGCCGAACAGGTTCGCCAACACAGGATAATCGTAGCGCGTACCGTCGGGCTTAATCGGGTTTTCAAACAGCAACACCGGCCCTTCGGCGCGCAGCACGCGGTCGGCGATTTCGGTCATTTCCAAATGCGGGGAAACGGGATGCGCGACGCGTTTGAGTTTGCCCTGCTGTTCGAGCATGGCGATGAAGTCGCGTAGGTCTTTGTATTTCATGTTGATCCTTATTCGAGGTCGCCTGAAAGCCGGATTTTGGATTTCAGACGACCTGAATCATAGACAGTTTATATGCAGCTGCCCAAGGCTTTCAGTTCTTTTTTAACCACTTGCTTTTGCTCGTTGGTTTGGATGGTCAAAGATAAGAAAAAAGCATCGCAAGGGCTGAATTTGGACCAATGTTTTTTTACGGGGAAATGGCCTTCGGGCAGGTTGGAACTGTAATAATGGTCAGGTTCTTGAAACGCCAGTTTTAATCCGTATTTGTTTTGCCAGTCGCGCAGTTGCGCTTCAGTTGCGCCGATTGGAAGGTTGTCCAGCCGCTGCTGCCACATTTGTTTGCTGCGCGCCAATCCTTGGCGGTCGTAATCAATGCTAGAGCCGCAGGCGGTAAGTGAAAGACCGGTGATGAGCAATAATAGGGATGAGGTAAGGCGTACCATTTATGAATGTCCTTAGATGATGATTTGAAACGATTGGCTTTCAGACGACCTTTTATGCTTTCGATTCATTCTGAGTCAGGGTCAATATTATTATCAAGAAAACGGCCTTTGTCAGCCATAAATATATTTTCTCATTTAAAATATGCATATTGAGCAATTGCTGAGGGAATAATATGGAAATGCCTTCTATTCGGCTTTTTGAAGATTACTGCATGATTTTTTAACCCTGTTTGGCAGCATAATGTAAAAAGGTCGTCTGAAAACCCAAATCCGTTTTCAGACGACCTTACAAGTGATACGAGGTGTCTATATAGCCACCTCCTTTAATCAGAAACTTTTAAAAACACAATTTCGGGAAACAATATGAACAAATTGAATGGACAACACGCCGTAGAAAACGCCCTATCCTCCAGCATGGGCTGCTTTATGAAGGGCACCTTGGTAGAAACGGAAGAAGGCTGGACGCCGATAGACGAACTGAAGGTGGGTGATTTGGTGATGTCGCGGCCGGAAAACGGCATCGGCAAGGCCGTTCCCAAGCGGGTGTTGAACACCTTCCGTTATGAGGAGAAGGAGGTATGGGATCTTGCCTTTTCTACCTTTCCGCGAAGGGAAGGGGGAGGGCAGCGGCTTTCCGCCACCCCCGACCACCCGTTCTGCGTCTACGGCGTGGTGACCAACCTGTTTATGGACAGCCCGTTCGGCGTATTGGGTCGGGAAGACAGCATCTATTACGACAATATCGATGTCGAGAACGACGAAGACTGGCATGAGAAATTCCAAGCCTTGGAACGCTTCAGTCAAACCCCGTATGAAATCGCGCTATATGAAACACCCGTCTGGAAGCGGGTGGATCAGCTTGAGCGCGGCGATGTGGTGTTGGCTATAGGCATAGACGATAATGATCAAAACTATGACGAATACCGTGTAGTGGAAATGGCGCGCCCTTATTTTGCCGTCGATAGCGACAACCCCAACCATGCCTGGGTGCAAGGTTATACAAATAAGTATGGCTGGGAGCGGCAATCGATAGGGCATATTTACGATTTAACGCTGGATCAGGCAAACAACTATATGTATCCAAGGGCTTTGGCATACGATGTCGAGAATCCGGCCATGCTGTTAGGCAAAGATGCCGACGGCACATTGCATTATCAGCCTTACCGCACCACGGTTTACAACATCGAGGTGGAAGACACCCACACTTATTTGGTTGGACATGCAGGCATCTTGGTGCACAACACCTGCGGCCAGACCCGTTCCTACCGGATGGCCGAAATCCAGGCCCGCAGCAAGGATTTGATCAACCGCGATGTGGTGGAAATCCTGAGACGCGATGATAGGTAGAACACCATGATTGGCAACAAAGGCCGTCTGAAACGTTCAGACGGCCTGATAAGTGGTAATGGGGTATCTATCATAGCTATCTTCTTCAATCAGAAACTTTAAAACCCCAATCTCGGGAAACAATATGAACAAATTGAATGGACAACACGCCGTAGAAAACGCCCTATCCTCCGGCATGGGCTGCTTTATGAAGGGCACCTTGGTAGAAACGGAAGAAGGCTGGACGCCGATAGACGAACTGAAGGTGGGCGATTTGGTGATGTCGCGGCCGGAAAACGGCATCGGCGAGGCCGTACCCAAGCGGGTGGTGAATACCTTCCGTTATGAGGACAAGGAAGTAGTGATGCTGAAGTTTTCCCAATTCCCCGAAAGGAACGGAGGAGGGGGGAGCCTGGTCGTTACTCCCGACCACCCGTTCTGCGTCTACGGCGTGGTTACCAACCTGATTCTTGAGCATCCTAAATTCGGTAAACTCGGCGCCTATTGGAAGGGCTGCGATTACGACGACGGCGAATACGTGTTTGCCGGGGATGAAGGCAGGGCAAGATACGAAGCCCTGTGGGCATTTAAGCACACGCCCTACGAAATGCGGCTGTACGAACAACCGGTGTGGAAGCGCGCCGACCAGCTCGAGCGCGGCGACGTGGTGTTGGGTGTTCGTGGTTATTATGTAGTAGAGGATTACCGCCCGCTGTATGCCTACCGCGATACCGATCAGGCTTGGATACAGCCGACCAATCTGGCCTACGGCTGGAAAGAGTCGAATTTAGGCAACACCTATGAAATGGTGCTGGGTGAAGAATCGCGGCATCGCCCGACATTGGATTGGGCGGACGTGCCGAATGATGAGAACCTGCTGTATGTGGATGAGGACGGACAACGGCATTACCGCCGCTACCGCACCACGGTCTACAACATCGAGGTCGAGGATTACCATACCTACTGTGTCGATTATCCGGGCATCCTGGTACACAACTAGAATTGCGGCGCAGAGCGGCGCAGCCGGGTGGACAGCCCGGTAATCCGCGACGGCGGGCAACCATAACGCCGCTGTTTGCAACAAAGGTCGTCTGAAACTTTCAGACGACCTTTTTGCTTTTTAAACCAACGGCGTCAAATATCCAATTCCGCCGTATCGCCTTCTCGTTCCATCCATGCGCGGCGGGCGGCGGCTTCGCCTTTGCCCATCAGTTTGACGAAGATGTCGCGTGTTTCGTCATCCGCGCCTTCGGGGATTTGCACCTGCAACAGGCGGCGGGTGTCGGGGTGCATGGTGGTGTCTTTGAGCTGGTCGGGGTTCATCTCGCCCAAGCCTTTGAAACGGCTGATGGAATAGGCGGTTTCTTTGACGCCTTCTTTTTGCAGCCGCTCCAAAATGCTGTCGAGTTCGTTTTGGTCGAGGGCGTAGAATTTGCGGGCGGGTTTGCTTTTGCCTTGGGCGTTGACATCGACGCGGAACAGCGGCGGCTGGGCGACGTAGATGTGTCCGTCGGCGACCAGTTTCGGGAAGTGGCGGTAGAACAGGGTCAGCAGCAAAACTTGAATATGAGAGCCGTCCACGTCGGCATCGGACAGGATGGCGATTTTGCCGTAGCGCAGGCCGCTTAAATCGGGATGGTCGTTGATGCCGTGCGGATCGACGCCGATGGCGACGGAAATGTCGTGGATTTCGGCGTTGCCGAAGAGCTGGTCGGGATGGACTTCGAAGCTGTTGAGCACTTTGCCGCGCAGGGGCAGGATGGCTTGTGTGGCTTTGTCGCGGGCGAGTTTGGCGGAGCCGCCGGCAGAGTCGCCTTCGACGAGGAAAAGTTCGTTTTCGCGGATGTCTTCGCTTTCGCAGTCAGTCAGTTTGCCGGGCAGGACGGCGACGCCGCTGCCTTTTTTCTTTTCGATTTTTTTAACCGAACGCATCCGCGCCTGTGCTTGGCGGATGGCGAGTTCGGCGATTTTTTTGCCGAAGTCCACGTTTTGGTTCAGCCACAATTCCAAAGGGTCGCCCGATACGGCGGCGACGAGTTTCAACGCGTCGCGGTTGGTCAGTTTGTCTTTGGTCTGACCTTGGAACTGCGGGTCGAGGACGCGGGCGGAGAGGACAAAGGCGGTTTTGCTGAACACGTCGTCGCTTTGCACTTTCACGCCGCGCGGTAGGAGATTGTGCAGATTGATGAAGTTGTTGACAGCGTTGAACACGGCTTGTTTCAAACCTGCTTCGTGCGTGCCGCCCAGCGGGGTAGGGATGAGGTTGACGTAGCTTTCGTTGGCACACGAGCCTTCTTCCAGCCAAGTCAGGGCAAACGCGGCACCTTCGCCGATGCTGAAATCGCCGTTGTGGTCGTCTGAAATGTAGTTTTCACAGGAGAACAGCGGCACGGCTTCCTGCGCGTCGGCAATCAGGTCGGTCAGATAGCTTTTCAGACCGTCGGGGTAATGCCAGGTTTGGGTGTGCGCTTCGTCTTCGCCTTTGACCGGACGGGTCAGGGAAACGCGCACGCCCGGCAGCAGTACGGCTTTGGCGCGCAGCAGGCGTTCGAGTTCGGGGATGCTGTAATTCGGGCTTTCAAAATATTTGCCGTCCGGCCAAACGCGCACTTCGGTGCCGCTGTCTTTGACGGCGCATTTGCCCACTTCCGCCAACGGTTCGACCACGTCGCCGCCGGCAAACACGATGCGGTGGATTTTGCCTTCGCGTTTGACGGTGACCTCAAGGCGGGTGGAGAGGGCGTTGGTGACGGATACGCCCACGCCGTGCAGGCCACCTGAAAAGGCATACGCGCTGCCGCCGTCTTTTTTATTGAACTTACCGCCCGCGTGCAGACGGGTGAATACGAGTTCGACCACGGGCACGCCTTCGACAGGGTGCAGCCCGACGGGAATGCCGCGCCCGTTGTCGCGCACGGAAAGCGAACCGTCGTCGTGGATGCGCACGTCGATTTCAGTGGCGAAACCGCCCAACGCCTCGTCCGCCGCGTTGTCGATGACCTCTTGGCAGATGTGGGTCGGGCTGTCGGTGCGGGTGTACATGCCGGGACGTTCTTTGACCGGCTCCAAGCCTTTGAGGACGGTAATGCTGGATTCGCTGTATTGGTTTTTTTTAGTCATAGGGGAAGAGGTCGTCTGAAAGGAAGAACAACGCTTTCAGACGACCTGAAAGCGTTGCGTTTCGTTGTTTTATCGGTTGTCAAAAGGCAGGCGCGCGGTAAAGTCTTCGTAGCTTTCCATGCCGCGCAGGAAGCGGGAGGAGAGTTCTTTCAATGCCCCCAAGTAAACGTCGCGTTTGAAATCAATCACTTCGTCAACGGGAGCCCAATATTGGTGCCAACGCCAGCCGTCAAATTCGGGATGGTGGCAGGCGCGCAGATTGATGTCGCTGTCACGCCCGACCAGCCGCAAAAGATACCAAATCTGCTTCTGCCCGCGATACGAACCGCGCCATTCGCGGCGTACCCAGTGGCTCGGCACGTCGTAACGCAGCCAGTCGCGCGTGCGGCCGACGATTTTGATGTGTTGCGGCAATAGCCCGACTTCTTCGTACAGCTCGCGGTACATGGCGGTTTCGGGACTTTCGCCCGGCTTGATGCCGCCTTGTGGAAACTGCCACGAATGTTCGCGCACACGCTTGCCCCAAAAGACTTCGTTGCGGTTGTTGATTAAGATGATACCGACATTGGGGCGATAGCCTTCTCTGTCTAACACGGTGTCGCCCTTCGTTAAATTCAATCGTGCGATTTTCCCATAAATCGGGCGGGTTTGACAAATCGGAGGTCGTCTGAAAACTTGTTATGCCTGTTTTCAGACGACCTTTTTGGGGTTTGTGGGTAATGATAGGGAAACAGGGTGCGTGGTTTGACAAGATGCTTTTGAAGAACGGAATCTGTGGATGAGATTTGGGCTATGGATTTTTATAGTGGATTAACTTTAAACCAGTACGGCGTTGCCTCGCCTTAGCTCAAAGAGAACGATTCTCTAAGGTGCTGAAGCACCAAGTGAATCGGTTCCGTACTATCTGTACTGTCTGCGGCTTCGTCGCCTTGTCCTGATTTAAATTTAATCCACTATATTTTGGGTTGTCTGCGATTTAAGATGGGTTCGCGCCGATGCGGGAAAGAGGGCGGGAGCGGATGCTTTCTGCTTTTATTTGCGATGTTTTTGCCGATTGCTGTTTGGAACAATGCCTGCTGCAAACGCAAAGGTCGTCTGAAAACCTATTTCCCGGTTTTCAGACGACCTTTTTAAAGCGGATTACGCTTCGCTTTGCGCTTCTTCTTCAACGGTAACTTCAACGGCAACGGATTCGTCGCTCAAGGTGCCTTTGGTAGACGGGGTTTGTCCTGCCATACGCGGGTCGTATTCTGCCGCCATGCGCAGGGCGCGGCCGAAGGCTTTGAATACGGTTTCGGCTTGGTGGTGGGCGTTGTGGCCGCTGAGGTTGTCGATGTGCAGGGTCATCATGCTGTGGTTGACGACGCCGTGGAAGAATTCTTCAAACAGGTCAACGTCAAAACGTCCGATGAGGGCGCGGGTGAAGTCGATGTTGTACACGAGTCCGGGGCGGCCGGAGAGGTCGATGACAACGCGGCTCAAGGCTTCGTCGAGCGGAACGTAGGTATGACCGTAGCGGCGGATGCCGGCTTTGCTGCCCAAGGCTTGTTTCAGGGCTTGTCCGAGTACGATGCCGATGTCTTCGACGGTGTGGTGGTCGTCGATGTGCAAATCGCCTTTGCAGGTGATGTCGAGGTCGATCATGCCGTGGCGGGCGACTTGGGCAAGCATATGCTCAAGGAAGGGTACGCCGGTGTCGAAACGGTATTGTCCGGTGCCGTCGAGGTTGAGGCTGAGGGTGATTTGGGTTTCGCTGGTGTTGCGGGTGATGCTGACTGCGCGGCCTTCTGCGGGCATATGGAATGCCGGTGCGGCGGCTGCGGCTGCTTGGGCGGCACGCTCTTGGCGGGCGGCTTCGGCGGCTGCGGCTTTTTCTTTGTCTTTGCTGTGGTCGCGGTTTAACCAGCCTTTGCGTTTGTGCATGCCGGCTTCGAGTTTGGCGGCAAGGCTTGGGCGGATGCCGCGCGCTTTTTCGTCTTCTGCCTGCTCTTCAAGGCGGCGTTTCAGTTGGGACAGGGATGCTGCGTTGTCGTAACCGCATTTGCGGGCAAGTTTGGTCAGCGAGCCTGCTTCTTCGACAAGCTGCAGGAAATTGGCAAGGTGGAGTTGAGTGATGGTCATAGGTTTACTCTCTGTGAGGTTTTAAAAAATCAGGCATAAAGCTTGCGGATAATGTCCAGTACGGCATCGTTTTGCTCGGGACTGCCGATGGTAATGCGGACGCATTGCGCCAAAAGCGGATGCGTGCCGTGGAGTTTCTTAATCAGGATGCGGTTTTCTTTAAGCGTGTTAAACAATGCGTCTGCATCGGGAACGCGCACGGTAATGAAATTCGCTTCGCTGGGGAAGGCTTTCAGACGACCTATGGCGGACAATCCGCTGAAAACGCGTTCGCGCTCGGCTTTTAAAATATCGATGGTCGTCTGAATCGTGTCGTGGTGTTGCAGGGCAAATTTGGCGGTCGCCAAGCTTAATTGGTTCATATTGTAGGGCGGCAGGATTTTCGCCAGCTCACCCATTACGGCGGGGCTTCCTGCCGCATAGCCGATGCGCAGTCCGGCAAAACCGATTTTGCTGATGGTGCGCATCACGACCAGATTTTCGATGCTGCCCGCCTGCGGCAGAAAACTGTCGCGGCTGAATGCGCCGTATGCTTCATCAACCACAACAATGCCGCGTGCCGCGCGGATGATGGCTTCGACTTCTTCGCGGCGGAAGCATACGCCTGTCGGATTGTTCGGGTAGGCGATGAAAATCAACGCGGGCTGATGTTTGTCGATGGCGGATAAAACGGCAGGCAAATCAAGCGTGAAATCTTCATTGAGCGGCACGCCGACATAATTCATGCCGTACAGCTCGGCATTGTGCCGATACATCACGAAGCTCGGCTCTACCGCCAGCATGGTTGCGCCGGATTGGGCAACGAGCAGGGTCATGAATTGGATTAACTCGTCCGAGCCGTTTCCTAAAGCGATGGCGGCAGCTTCAGGAATATCGAAGGCTTTTCTTAAAGTTTCCTGCAGCCCGCTGGCGGCGGGGTTGGGGTAAAGATGAATCGGCGCTCGGGCAATCAGCCGCAGCCATTCGTTTGACAGCTCGGGGAAACGGGCAAACGGATGATACGGACTTTCCATTGCATCCAGCTTGATGAAGCCTTCGGGCAAGTCGGCAATTCGGTAGGCGGACATGGATTTGATGTCGTCGCGGATGAAGTCGGAGGCGGTTTTCATAGTTTTCTTCTCAATTTCTGAATAATGGTTATTTCGTCACAATATAGCACAAAATCAGAGTGTTGACAGTAATATAATTAATAAATGGGGTGTTTATATTATTTTTATAATGAAGGTTTGATATAAATATTGAATTCAAAGATATTTTTTGAATATTCTTGGGCTGCTTTGTCTGTTTTTATTGATAAGCAAACTTAAATAGGGAGATTTGGAAACATTAGGTTGCGATACGGGTGGGTTTTTAATATAGTGGATTAAATTTAAATCAGGACAAGGCGACGAAGCCGCAGACAGTACAGATAGTACGGAACCGATTCACTTGGTGCTTCAGCACCTTAGAGAATCGTTCTCTTTGGGCTAAGGCGAGGCAACGCCGTACTGGTTTAAAGTTAATCCACTATATAAACCGGCATGGCTTTATGTTGTGCAAACCTGAAGAAAGCGATTGTTTAGTGTGAAAAACATCTAAACAATCGCTTTCATGTTATAGGCACTCTTTTCAGGTTTCTGATTGAAATTGAATCCGTGATGAGCCATTCGACGAAAAGTTTTCTTGCGGAATACGCGTAGAAAGCCTATTGGGCAGTAAAGGTCGTCTGAAAAGTCTGTCCGCCTATGGTGATGTCGGCGATGTAGTCGCGTCTGCCTTCAACGCAGACGGGCAGGTGGATTTGGCGCGCTTGCCAAGTGCGCGGGGATTGTTGTTGGAGCATATAGCGGTTGAAGCCCATGTCCATGTCTTTCATGCTGAAGCTGATGCTGACTTGCTGTGTTTCGGCCGGGGTGTTTTCGACGGTGATGTCGAAGGCGGAGCGGTGGCTGATGGGGGTGGAGCGGACGTGCGAGCCGTCGGGCAGGGTGCAGCCTTTGATGAGGTCGCACTCGGCGGCGCGGGCTTGAGGCTGTTGTTTTTGCCACCAGTCCAGCAGCAGGAGTTTGGCGGCGGCGAAGAGGATGAGGAGGACGCCTGCGAGGAGGAGTTTGCGGTTTTTGACCATTTCAGACGACCTCGGTGTCATTGTCAGACAGGACGGCGTGTGCGCCTGTCGAGAGCCAGCGGTCGCGGTAGCTTGAAACCAGTGTTTCGGGCGCGGCGACAACCAGCGGAACGGATACGCCTTGTTCTAATATTTCAAGCACTTGCCGTGCGCTTGCTTCGTGGTTGACTTGCCAAACGACGACGTCGGCATCTTGCACGCGTTGCCATTGTTCGCGGGTGTGTACCGACACCCAAACGCTTTGAGCTTGGGGCAGCTTGCCGAGCTTGCGCAGTTCGGTTTCTGAGATGAGGATGTTGGCGTGGTGCGGTTCGGCTAGGGAGTAGGGCGCGACGCGGTATTCGCCGGTGCTGTTTTGTCCGTACAAACCGGTTTTCAGACGACCTTGAAGCCGGCGTGGGACGGAAAGGGCGCGCAGCAGCGGACCATTGGCAGGCAGCATGGGGGCGACGTTGAAATCGCCCGCTTTTTGCCACGACCATGCCTGTCCTTCGCGGGATTGGGGTTCTCCCGTCCATTGGTCGGGGTTTACCCATAGAAATTTCAGGCAGACGCGGGCGTGTTCGTAGGAATGGATTTTGGTCAGCCAAGGTGTGGCGGCTAGGATGCGGATGCCGAGTTCTTCTTCAAACTCGCGTTGCAGGGCTTGGAAGTCGGTTTCGCCCGCTTCGACTTTGCCGCCGGCAAATTCCCAATATCCGGCATAGGGCTTGCCTTCGGGGCGGGAACTGAGCAGGTAGTCGCCGTCTTGGTTGAGCAGGATGCCGGCAACGACGCGGATAAGGGGGCGGGTGTCTTGGGTCATGGGAATAGGGAGAAGGGTCGTCTGAAAATTCGGAAAGGTCGGATTCGGGAATTCGACCTGCCAATGGGTGTTGTCTTATTTTTCGGCAACGACGAATGCCAACACGGTGTCTTCTTCGTCGCTCATGCTGAGGCTGACGCGGCTGATGCCTTGTTCTTCCAGCCATTTGGACAGGGCGGGGGCGTAGAAGAATTCGGGTTTGCCCAATGCGTCATGCCCGATGCCGATGTTGCGGAAGGAAACCGCGCCGCGTATGCCCGTGCCGACGGCTTTGGCGAAGGCTTCTTTGGCGGCAAAGCGTTTGGCGAGGTAGTTGACGGGTTTGCCCGCTTGCGGGAATTCGAGCAGTTCTTCGGGGGTGAGGATGCGCTCGGCAAACGCTTGTCCGAACTTTTTGCTCAGGCGGATGATGCGTTTGAGGGAAACGATGTCTGTGCCTATGCCGTAAATCATGCGGTGGTCTCCTTGTTGAGAGAAGGTCGTCTGAAAAGGTGGTGTCGCCTATCAAGGCAGCAGTCTTGCCCTGAACATGGTTTCCTTCATCTGGCGGACGGCTTCGGGCAGGCCGAGGAAGAGGGCTTGGGCAATCAGCGAATGCCCGATGTTCAGCTCGCGGATGGCGAGGATTTGGGCGATGGGGGTAACGTTGTGTATGGTCAGGCCGTGTCCGGCGTTGACGACCAAGCCCAAATCGCTGGCAAAATGCGCGCCGTTTTGCAGACGCTCGAATTGCTTGATTTGTTCGGCGTGGCTGTGTGCATCGGCGTATGCACCGGTGTGCAGCTCGATAACGGGCGCGCCGACATCATGGGCGGCTTGGATTTGCTCGTTGTCGGCATCGATAAA
The DNA here is from genome assembly GCF_000227275.1 of Neisseria sp. GT4A_CT1. Taxonomy (NCBI): domain Bacteria; kingdom Pseudomonadati; phylum Pseudomonadota; class Betaproteobacteria; order Neisseriales; family Neisseriaceae; genus Neisseria; species Neisseria sp. GT4A_CT1. The sequence goes on along the minus strand of NZ_JH164967.1, from coordinate 245,701 downwards.
GAGCGAAACACGGATGCCAGCGTCGGTCAGGATTTTGGTGAACTCGGCGATTTTTTCTTGTTGCGCCAATACGTCCAAACCGCCTTCGGTCGTGATTTCCTGACGTTTTTCAGGCACGATGCACACGTCTTGCGGCATGACTTTAAGCGCGTTTTCCAGCATTTCTTCGGTCAACGCCATTTCAAGGTTCAGGCGCGTGCGGATGGCGTTTTTGACGGCGAACACGTCCGCGTCTTTGATGTGGCGGCGGTCTTCGCGCAGGTGCATGGTAATCAAATCTGCACCGTGTGTTTCCGCGACCAATGCCGCTTCTACGGGGCTGGGATAGGTCGTGCCGCGGGCGTTGCGGACGGTGGCGATGTGGTCGATGTTTACACCTAAGAGCATGATGTGTCCTTTCTTTGGATTTTCAGACGACCTGCCGATGGAAAAGGTCGTCTGAAAAAGTTAAACGCCGAAACTGAATTGCTGGAGTTGTTGCAAAACCTGTCTGGATTTAATGCCTTCGGGCAGGAGGTTGTCAATCAGCAGGCGCGTGATTTTTAGCGATTGCCCGAGGCTTTCGGGGTGGGTGAAATCGCCTTCGCGCAGCTGGATCAAAATGTCGCCGCCGATTGCCACACCATGATTGCGTGGATTGAAGCGTTCGGCTTCTTCGATGGGAACGACCGCGTTTTCAGGCGTCAGCCAGTAGGTTTCTTCGGCACGGATTGCTTCGCCGTTGCCATCGTGGAACAAATCGGGCGCGAATCCCAAGCGGTTGAGTAAAGTCCATTCAAAGCGTCGCAGCGCGGCGGTATGACCGCTTTCGCCGCATACCGCCCGCATTACCGCTTCCAGCGCGTCGTAAAGCTCGGGTATCGGGTCTTCGCGGGTTGTCAGCTTGAGCATCAGTTCGTTGATATATAAGCCACTGAACAAAGCCCTGCCTTGCGGCTGCGGCCAGCCGCCTATCCACTCCGCGCGGTGCAGCGTTTTCAACTCTTGCGAACCGTACCAAGAGGCACTGACCGGCACAAACGGAACCAATACTCCGCGCAACTCACTCTGCCGCTTGCGCGCACTTCTCGCCAGCAAAGCCACGCGCCCGTAACGGCGGCTGAACACTTCCACCCACAAACTGCTCTCGCGCCAAGGGGCGGAAGCAAGCAGGAAGACGGGTTCGTGGTTGATGCGCTGGTTGGTCATGGGCAGTTGGTCGGGAGTGTGGAAGGGGCGGATTATGGTGTGGTGCATTTTACCAAAGTGGGTAGGAGGTCGTCTGAAAATATTTTTGTTGTTTAGAATGCTTTGAATATCAAGAGGGAAAGGAGAAGGCAAAATCAATCGATGGGTCTGGTCGATTTGTATAGTGGATTAACTTTAAACCAGTACGGCGTTGCCTCGCCTTAGCTCAAAGAGAACGATTCTCTAAGATGCTGAAGCACCAAGTGAATCGGTTCCGTACTATCTGTACTGTCTGCGGCTTCGTCGCCTTGTCCTGATTTAAATTTAATCCACTATATCTTTTAGGATGGCGAACGGCTGCAAAAAAACGCACCTTGTTTAAAGGTGCGTTTTTGACGGGATATCAATAGCGTTCTTGAACAAATCAGAATTTGGCGCCTGATTGGTTGGCCATGTAGTCGACCGCTGCTTTGACTTCATCGTCGCTCAGACCGGCGTTGCCGCCTTTTGCAGGCATGGCGTTGAAGCCTTCGAGAGCGTGTTTGTGCAGGGTTTCTTTACCTTGTTTGATGCGTGAAGCCCATTCGTCTTTTTTACCTATGCCTGGAATGCCGGGGACTGCGCCGCCGTGACATGCCTGACAGGTTGCTTCGAAAACTTTTTTACCGTCTGCGCCGGAAGCTGCAGGAGCGGCTGCGCCTTTGTCTTCGGCTTTAGGTGCATCGGCTGCGGGGGCAGAGCCGGCAGCGGCCGGTGCGGAGGCGGTTGCATTGCCTGAAGCGGCTTGATCGGCAGGCGCTGCGGCATCCGGATCAGGGAAGGTGCCGCCGCTCTTGTTCGCCATGTAAGTGATGACGCGTTTGAGTTCTTGGTCGGTCAAATCGGCTGCGCCGCCTTTTGCAGGCATGGCGTTAAAGCCGTTCAGAGCGTGTTGGAAAAGGGTATCGAAGCCTTGTGCGATACGGGGAGCCCAGTCGCTGTTGTGTTCAACTTTCGGTGCGTTGGGTACAGAGCTGTCTGTGCCGTGACACTGGATACAGATTTTGTTGAAAATCTGATCGCCTTTGCGTTCGCCTACCGGAATGCCGTCTCCCAAGGTAAGCTGTCCTACGGGCTGGATGCGGGTTTGGGTAGCGGTTTCGGAAGATTGGGCAACGTCTGCATACGAGCCGCTGCCCGCCAATTTGATGAGGAAGTAAATGACTGCAATGGCAATAACGATACCGCTTACAAGGGTAAACAATGCAGAGCCTTGGGCTTTGGAGTCGCGGAGTTGTTTCATTTGGTAGGCCTCGCCGTTAGGTTAGGTTGTGCTTTGAGTTATAGTTTGGTGTGTTAAACGCAGTTAACAATATTTTGCTGGATTATACTGAATTCACAAAGGCTTTCCAATCGCTCTTGTGGAAAATATACGCAAAGGCGGCGGTTTTTTGCCGCCTGTTAAGGGGTGGGTTATGTATGTTGTTGATTATTTTATGGGATTTTTCTTCAAATTTGTCTTGTTTGCGCCATCCTGCATAATAGGCTTTGCCAACAGGCGGGATTTGCGTTAATCTTACGCCTTCTTCGCACCCATAGCTCAGTTGGAAGAGTGTCAGTTTCCGAAGCTGGAGGTCACAGGTTCGATCCCTGTTGGGTGCGCCAATTATAGAGAGGCCGTCTGAAAGATGAAAATTTTTCGGGCGGCCTTTTGACTTACTTCAAATAAAACTACATCGGGTTTCAGACGACCTTTTACTTTTTGCGCTTTATTTCAGCACTTCGGCAAACGCATCGGCGACATAGGCGATATTCGATGCGTTCAGCCCGGCGACGCACATCCTGCCCGAATCCAGCAGGTAAACGGCAAATTCGTCGCGCAGCCTGCGGACTTGTTCCACGCTCAATCCTGTGTAGCTGAACATGCCGCGCTGTTTGATGAAATAAGTGAAATCGCGGTCAGGGATTTGGACGGTCAATACGTCGTAAAGTTTCTGCCGCATGGCGCGGATTCGATCGCGCATGACATAGACTTCGTTTTGCCACAAGACGTAAAGTTCGGGATTGTTCATCACATCGGCGGCGATATAGGCGCCGTGTGCGGGCGGGCTGGAGTAGATGCGGCGGACGGTAAATTTGAGTTGACCGAACACCAATTCCGCTTCTTCTTTATTCGGGCAAACCACGCTCAAGCCGCCGACGCGCTCGCCGTAGAGCGACAGGTTTTTCGAGAATGAATTGCTGACGAACAGCGGCAAATCCATTTCCACCGCTTTGCGGATGGCGTAGGCATCGCTGTCCAAATCGCCGCCGAAGCCTTGGTAGGCGATGTCCATAAACGGAATCAGTTTGCGCGTTTTGATGATTTGCAATACTTCGTCCCATTGCTGTTCCGACATATCCACGCCGGTCGGGTTGTGGCAGCAGGGATGCAGGATTAAGACGCTGTGTTCGGGCAGGGTGTTGAAAAACGCGGTCATCTCGTCGAATTTCACGCCGACGGTGGCGGGGTCGTAATAAGGATAAGTGCCGACCTCGAAACCGGCGCCTTCAAAAATGCCGCGGTGGTTGTCCCAAGTCGGGTCGCTGACGTAGGCGTGCGCTTCGGGAAACCAGCGGTGCAGGAAATCCGCCCCGACTTTGAGCGCGCCCGAGCCGCCCAAGGTTTGCACGGTAACGATGCGTCCTTGCGCGAGTGCGGGGTTGTCTTTGCCGAACAATAAATGCTGCACCGCGCTGCGGTAAGTGTTCAAGCCTTCCATCGGCAGATAGGGCGACGGCGCAGGCGTGGCGGCGCGGGCGGTTTCGGCATGGCTCACGGATTCCAATACGGGCATTTTGCCTTCGTCGTCGAAATAAATGCCTATGCTCAAATTGACTTTTTCGGGGCGCGGGTCGTTTTTGAAGGTTTCGACCAAGCTCAAAATCGGGTCGCCGGGATAGTATTCGACGTGTCGGTACATGGCTGTTTCCTTTGTCAGGCGGATTAGGACGGAAAACCTGATTTTTGCATTAAACGGCAGGATTTGTAAAACGGGGTCGTCTGAAAGCTGCATGATGTTTTCAGACGACCTATAATTTCGTCTTCATTATTTTACGGAACACCATCATGACCACGCGCATCTGGCAGGCAGGCAGGTTTGAAATCGGTTTGGACAAGCCGAAAATCATGGGTATCGTCAACCTGACGCCCGATTCTTTTTCCGACGGCGGCGTGTATTCGCAAAATGCCCAAACAGCCTTGGCACACGCCGAACAGCTTCTAAAAGAGGGTGCGGACATTCTCGACATCGGCGGCGAATCGACGCGGCCGGGTGCGGATTATGTTTCGCCTGAAGAAGAATGGGCGCGGGTTAAGCCTGTATTGGCGGAAGTGGCGGGGTGGGGCGTTCCCGTCAGTTTGGACACGCGCCGCACGGTGATTATGGAAAAAGCGTTGGCGCTCGGCGGCGTCGATATTATTAATGATATAGCGGCGTTGACCGACGAGGGCGCGGTCGAATTGCTGGCGCGTCAGGCGGACACGGGCATTTGCCTGATGCACATGCAGGGTTTGCCCGAAAACATGCAGATTAATCCGAAATATCAAGATGTGGTCGGCGAAGTGGCGCGGTATTTGAAAGAGAGGGCGGCGGAATGTATCGCGGCAGGCATCGCTCCGCAACGCATCACGCTTGACCCGGGTTTCGGTTTCGGTAAAAACCTGCAACACAATATTGCGCTGATGCGGCACTTGCCCGAATTGATGGCGGAAACGGGTTTTCCGCTGCTGATCGGCGTGTCGCGCAAACGCATGATAGGCGAGCTGACCGGCGAGGCGGACGTGGCGGAACGCGTACACGGCAGCGTGGCGGCGGCGCTGGCTTCTGTGGCGCGCGGTGCGCAAATCGTGCGCGTGCATGATGTGAAGGCGACGGCGGATGCGTTGAAGGTGTGGGATGCCTTAGGGATTACCGGCATTTACATTTAATAGCTTCTGTTTGGGAAGCAAAAAACCATCTGAAAAATGAAATGTCGGCAGCCCCTGAAGTGGTGATAAAGAGGTCGTCTGAAAACGAGTTGGACGGTTTCAGACGACCTGTTTGTTTAATCCGGTTAACTTGTTCCGTATTTTGATAAAATAAGAAACTATACCGCTCAGGCGCAATCTAATGACGCTAAACATAAATCCCAACAGTTTTGCATAAAACCCCCTATACTGCCCGTTATGACATTTACGGGTAACCCCATTCTAAAAACATCCTCACGGAGCAAACTCATGGCAAAAAAATATTTCGGCACGGACGGCGTGCGCGGCGAAGTCGGACAATTCCCGATTACCCCCGATTTCGTATTGAAACTCGGTTATGCGGCGGGGCAGGTGTTGGTGCAGCATGACGGCGGGCAGAAGCCGACCGTCCTGATCGGCAAAGACACGCGCATTTCCGGCTACATGCTTGAAGCCGCACTGGTGGCGGGTTTTACCGCCGCAGGTGTCAACGTCATCCAAACCGGCCCGCTGCCTACGCCGGGCGTGGCTTATCTGACCCGCGCGCTGCGTTTGTCCGCAGGCGTGATGATTTCCGCGTCGCACAATGTGTATTCCGACAACGGCATCAAATTCTTTGCCGAAGGCGGCGTGAAACTGAGCGATGAAATCGAGTTGGAAATCGAAGCCAAAATTGATGAGGAAATGAAAACCCAGCCGTCCGCCCGACTCGGACGCGCCCGCCGTATCAATGGCGCGGACGACCGTTACATCGAATTTTGCAAATCTACCTTCCCCAGCCATTTGGATTTGCGCGGCCTGAAATTGGTGGTCGATACCGCGCATGGCGCAGGCTATGACGTTGCACCCAAAGTGTTCCACGAACTCGGCGCGCAAGTCGTCAGCATCGGCGACGAACCCAACGGCTACAACATCAACGAAAAATGCGGCGCCACCCATCCCAAAGCCTTGCAGGCCGCCGTATTGCAAAACGAAGCCGACTACGGCATCGCGTTGGACGGCGACGGCGACCGCCTGATGATGGTCGACCGCAACGGTAAAGTGTACGACGGCGACAGCTTGATTTACGTCATCGCCAAAGCCCGCGCCCGAGAAGGCATCAACATCGGCGGCGTGGTCGGTACGGTCATGACCAATATGGCGATGGAAATTGCCCTGAAAGAGCAGGGCGTCGATTTCTGCCGCGCCAAAGTCGGCGACCGCTATGTGTTGGAACAACTGAACCAACGCGGCTGGCTCATCGGCGGCGAAGCCAGCGGCCATATTTTGTGTATGGACAAACACAACACCGGCGACGGCATCATCTCCGCGCTGCAAGTTTTGGCGGCGCTGCAAATCCTGAACCAAGACCTCGCCACTGTTTGCGCCGACTGGCAGCCGTATCCGCAAACCATGATCAACGTGCGCATCCAAAAAGGTCAGAAATGGCAGGAAGCCTCGAAAGACGTGTTGGCAGAAGTGGAAAAAGAACTCGAAGGCAAAGGCCGCGTCGTGTTGCGCGCATCGGGTACCGAGCCGGTCGTGCGCGTCATGGTCGAAGCGCGTCAGGCGGACTGGGCGAAAAAAGGTGCGGAACGCATCGCAGCAGCTATTACCGGCAAGCAGTAATGCTGTCGGACAATAAATCGGGTTTTTAACAAACCTTGAAACTGCCGTCATTTCCGTGCAAGCGGGAACGGCGGTGCAGTGGATTAATTTTGAATCAGGGCAAGGCGGGTGAACGCCATGCCGGTTTAAGGTTAATCCACTGTGTTTTTTAGGATTCAAGGTCGTCTGAAACACATCAACCAATATTGTTCACGCCTATTTTCATAACCTGCCTTGTTATTTCTTTCAGACGACCCTATCTTTGGTAAAATACAACATTCAGTTCAAATGAATTTCCCCTTCACATTACAACCGACGGATACGCCATGTTTGCCTTTTTAGAAGCCCTTTTTTCCCATTACGGCTATGCAGCTGTGTTTTTCGTTTTGGTCATTTGCGGCTTTGGCGTGCCGATTCCCGAAGATTTGACGCTGGTGACAGGCGGCGTGATTTCCGGCTTGGGGTACACCAATTCGCATTGGATGGTTGTCGTCGGTATGCTCGGCGTGTTGGCGGGCGACGGATTTATGTTTGTCGCCGGACGCGTGTGGGGGCAGAAAATTCTCAAGTTCAAACCCATTGCCCGCGTGATGACACCAAAGCGTTACGCGCAGGTGCAGGAGAAATTCGACAAATACGGCAACTGGGTATTGTTCGTCGCCCGCTTCCTGCCCGGTTTGCGTACCGCCGTTTTCGTGACCGCAGGCATCAGCCGCAAAGTTTCCTATACCCGTTTCATCCTGATGGACGGGCTTGCCGCGTTGATTTCCGTACCGGTGTGGATTTATTTGGGCGAATACGGCGCGAACAACATTGATTGGCTGATGGCAAAAATGCACAGCCTGCAATCCGGCATCTTTACTGTTTTGGGTATATTGGCAGTGGTGTTGGCCTGGTTTTGGTGGAAAAAACGCCAGCGCCTCCAGTTCTACCGTACCAAATTGAGCGAAAAGCGGGCGCAGCGCAAAGCCGCCAAGGCAGCCAAAAAAGCCGCTCAAAGCGAACAATAAAATCAAGCATCCTGACAAGGTTGACGATATTCAATATAGTGGATTAACTTTAAACCAGTACGGCGTTGCCTCGCCTTAGCTCAAAGAGAACGATTCTCTAAGGTGCTGGAGCACCAAGTGAATCGGTTCCGTACTATCTGTACTGTCTGCGGCTTCGTCGCCTTGTCCTGATTTAAATTTAATCCACTATAGTTTCCGTGCCTTTTTATCCCCAAAGCGGTATCTTCTGCGTTGGCAATCCTCACCAAGCGTCCAAGCTTGTTGCGGCTTCCGCTTTGAATTTCCTGCTTCGTGAGTAAAAATCCACTTGGAAAATCAAATATCGACAGCCTCGGGGTGCTTTTTCATTTCAAGGTCGTCTGAAAACCGTCTGCGCCGCCAAATTGCCAGCCTGTCCGAAATATAGTTAAATAAGCCGCATCATTATTTTCAGACGACCCGATGATGTCCATGAAACAAAAAATCTTCGTCCTCTACACAGGCGGCACCATAGGCATGACCCAAAGCAGCGAAGGCCTGCGCCCCGATACCGCGCTTGTCAGCCAAGCCCTTTCCCCCTTTTCAGACGACCTCGACTTCGAGTGGCACGTCTGCAATCCCTTGATTGATTCCTCCTCCGTCACCCTGCAACACTGGCGCGACTGGCTGGACATCATCGCCGCCAAACTGCCTTCCTGCGACGGCATCCTGATACTGCACGGCACGGACAGCATGGTGTACACCGCCAACCTCCTCGCGCTCGCCCTGCAAGGTTTGGGTAAACCCATCATCCTGACCGGTTCCCAATGGCCTTACGCCGCCGAAAACAGCGATGCCCCGCGCAACCTCTCCACCGCCGTCGCCGCCTTCAGCCTCAAGCTCAAACAAACCGTTATCGCCTTTGACGGCAAACTTTATCCCGCCGTCGGCAGCAGCAAAGTCAGCACCGAAACCGCCGCAGGCTTCGACAATCCGCATTTCGGCGCCATCGCCGAATGGGACGAAACCCAAGGTTGGAACCATATTCGCATTCCGTCCCAAGATGCGGCGGATGTTTCAGACGACCTCAAAATCCGCTATCCCGACCCGCAGGCAAAAATCGCCGTCCGCACGCTTATCCCCGGCTTTGCCGTCCAAGAACTTGCGAACGGACTCGGACAGCTTCCCGTCCAAGCCCTTATCCTGCAAAGCTACGGACACGGCAACACCCCCGCAGACGAAGGTTTCATCGGTGCCGTCCGAGACTTTACGCAGCAAGGAAAACTGCTGCTCAACATCAGTCAAGTCCGACAAGGCAGAACCGCCGCTGTTTACGCGCAAGGCAACGCGTTCCGCAATTCGGGCATCATCAACGGTGGAAAATGCAACCTCGAAACCGCCACCGCACTCATGACCCTCGCTGTATCGCAAGGCTGGGGGGTGGAAGATGTTCACAAAGAATTGGTAAGACTAAAATTAGTGTGAAACCGATGAACTTCACCGACACCCACTGCCACCTCGCCGATCCCGCCTTGCGTGAAAACCTGCCGCACATCCTGACCGCCGCGCGGGAGGCAGGGGTAGGGCGGTTTATTGTTCCCGCGACCCAGCCGCAGGATTGGCAGGACGTGGCGGATTTGGCGGAGAGGTCGTCTGAAAACCCGATTTTCCGTAATATCCATATCGCGCTCGGCATCCATCCTTGGTTTTCAGACGACGTTTCCGAACCGGATTTCCAGCGTTTGGAGCAAGCATTGCAAGCGCGTCCGGCGGCATGGGTCGGCGAAATCGGCTTGGATTTTTACGACAAAACCCAAACGCCGCCGCAGCGCGAGCGGCAAATCCAAGTCTTCAGCCGCCAGCTTGCCATCGCGCAAACCCTGCGCCGCCGCGTGATTATCCATAATCTCAAAGCCACCGCCGACATCGCCGCCGCCGTCAAACAGACAGGCTTTGCCCAGGGCGGCATCGTTCATGCCTTCTCTGGCAGCGCGGAAGAAGCGCGCGTGTTGACGAAATTAGGTTTCAAAATCGGCATCGGTTCGCTGTTGCTCAACCCGAACGCACGAAAAATACGCGAAACCCTCAAAACCTTGAATGACACCGATTTCGTCTTGGAAACCGACAGCCCGTTTATGCTGAAAAACGAAACCAACACGCCCGCCAACATCCGCCAAATCGCCGCCATCGCCGCTGAAATTCGCGGCGTTGCCGTTGAAGAGATAGCCGAAGCGACCGAGCGGAATGTGGAAATGTTGCTGGCAACAGAAAAGGTCGTCTGAAAACATTCCGTCTTATCGAAATCGTGTTTTCAGACGACCTTTGGTTGTATGGGAAGCCATAGTGGTTTTGCGTACCGCTGTGGCTTTTTAAAGTTAATCCACTATATTTTTCAACAAAACAGCCGCAGCTTGGTTAATCCAGCCATCTGAACGCGCGGCGCAGTTCGTCCGTGCCGCCGGTTTCGTAGCAGCGGCCGTGCGCCAGTATGATTTTTTCCGGCTGCCAGTCCAGCATCTGCTTCAGGCAGGCGTGGGCGGCGGTTTTGTCTTTGAAGGTGGCGCGCCAGTCGGCGGGGGCCTTGCCGTCGGGGTCGGCGATACCCGTCAGTTTCATCACGCCCGCCCAAAAGCGGCTGGGAAATTTGGCGGTTTCGAAGTTTTCAATCAAATCGGCCAGTATCAGGGTTCGGCTCGCGCGGTGGAAAAACACGGTTTCCTCCATCGCTGCGCTGCCCGCAAACGGCATTTGCGCCAAATCGTCCGCCCATTGCGGCGGCGCGGCGGCACCGAGGTCGGCATCGAAACAAACGGCAATATGCTGTGACGCCGCCCGCTCGCGCACGTCGGAACTTGCTCACGCAAGCGCCTGCGGGTAATGCCGTTTCCACGCGGCGATGTGGGCGTAGTGGATTTTGTTGGGCGAAACCAGATGGCGGACTTCGCCGAGCGCGTCGATTTGCCGCAACAGTTCGGGCACGGGTTCAACCGGCGAATGGCACCACAGCCCGCCGTCGTTCAGGCGCACGACGGTCATGCGGGTGCTGAACGGCACTTTGATGCCCAGCGGAAAATTCATGTGTATGACTTTTCCGTCGGCAATCCAGATGCCGTCTGAAAAAGGTTTCAGAGTATGGAGCGGGTGGTAGAGATGGATTTTGTCGGTCATGACGGCCCTTACAGTTGTTCTCGGCTGATTATTCGACTGCCCTCTTACCGCAGACGTTCCCACTCCGGACGGAACACGTTTTCAGACGGCCTTTTTGCTTTCCAAATATTCCGCCAGCCCGCGCTCGCGCAACACGCAGCTTGGGCATTCGTGGCAGCCGCCGGCGATGCCGTTGTAGCAGGTGTGGGTCTGCTCGCGGATGTAGTCCAGCGCGCCCATTTCGTCCGCCAACGCCCAAGTTTGCGCTTTGGTCAGGTACATCAGCGGGGTGTGGATTTGAAAGGCGTAGTCCATCGCCAGATTGAGGGTAACGTTCATGGATTTGACGAACACGTCGCGGCAGTCGGGATAGCCGGAGAAGTCGGTTTCACACACGCCCGCGATGATGTGCCTGATGCCCTGTCCTTTGGCGTAGATGGCGGCGTAGAGCAGAAAAAGGGCGTTGCGTCCGTCCACGAAGGTATTGGGCAGGCCGTCTGAAGCGGTTTCGATGGCGGCGGTATCGTCCATCAGGGCGTTGTGCGTAATCTGCTGCATCAGGCTCAAGTCGAGTACGGTTTGTTTGACACCCAAATCCTGCGCGATCCAGCGGGCGCGTTCCAGTTCGACGGCGTGGCGTTGCCCGTATTGGAAGGTGATGGCTTGGACGTTTTCGCGCCCGTAGGTTTGAATCGCCTGAATCAGGCAGGTGGTGGAATCCTGGCCGCCGGAGAAGATGACCAAGGCTTGTTGGTTTTGCATGGTGAATCCTAGTTTTGGTAACGCGGGAGGTTTGCGAACCGCGTGGTTGGAAAGTTGACGGATTATAACGGATTTCGTCTATAATCGCGGCACTTCGTTTATTTTCAGACGGCATAATCATGAGCATCTACGCCCTTAAACCCAAATTCCAAAACCTGCTGCGCCCGCTGGTGCGCCGGCTTTATCAGAAGGGGGTAACCGCCAATCAGGTTACGCTGGCGGCTTGCGCGGTGTCGGTCGCGGTCGGGCTGCTGCTGTCGCTCGGCGCGCAGGTTCCTGCCTTGTTTTGGCTGTTGCCCGTGTGGCTGTTCGTCCGTATGGCGTTGAACGCGGTGGACGGGATGCTGGCGCGCGAGTTCGGTCAGCAGTCGGCATTGGGCGGCTATCTGAACGAAATCACCGATG
>NZ_JH164967.1:217390-233356 GCF_000227275.1 Neisseria sp. GT4A_CT1 | reverse complement strand
GATGACCGAATTTTGCGGCGTGTTGGGGCAGGTACACGGCAACGGGCGGCGTTATGACGGGCCGTTCGGCAAGAGCGACCGCGCGTTCTTTATCGGCGTACTGGCGGTGTGGTATGCGGTGGCGGGCAGCTTCCATGCGGTTTTCTACGTCTTCATGTGGCTGGCTTGCGCGGCACTGGTTTACACCTGCTATAAGCGCGTCGTCAATGGTTTGAAGGTCGTCTGAAACCTATTTCCCCATCTTTTACTCACTTTATAAAACGAAAATATCATGCAAAAAACTTCGCACGTTATCCCTTTGCTGCTCACGGTTTTCATTGCCGCACTCATCGTTTGGTCGGGCATCAACCCGTCCGACCGCGCCGTTTGGTACGCCGAAATCATCCCTGTTTCCATCGTATTTATTGCGCTCGTTGCCACTTACCGCCTGTTCCGCTTTAGCAATCTGGCTTATGTATTCATGAGCTTCTGGCTGATTATGCACACCATCGGCGCGCACTATACCTTCGCCGATGTCCCCTTCGATTGGGCAAACCGCCTGCTTGCGCCGTTTTTAGGCGAAGGGCGCAACCACTTTGACCGCGTCGGACACTACATCATCGGTTTCTACGCCTACCCGATGGCGGAATGGCTGTTGCGCCGCAAACTCTGCCGACCCACGCTTGCCCTGTTTTTTTCCTTATTCTTCATCATGAGCGTGGCGGCGGCTTACGAAATCATCGAATGGCAGTATGCGGTGATTGACGGCGGCGAAGCGGGGCTGGAAGTGCTCGGTTCGCAAGGCGATATTTGGGACGCGCAAAAAGACATGCTCGCCGACACGCTGGGCGCGCTGACTTCGCTGGTGGTGTTTATGTTTACATGGCCGGACAAACGGTTGAACGCAAGCCGATAGACCTTGGGCAATAGCAAAAAGGTCGTCTGAAATCATGATTTGGTTTCAGACGACCTTTAATCAGCTTTAAAACTACTGTTTACCAAGTTGGCTGTAATCCACCAACATATATTTGGCAGTAATTTTCTGCGAGGCATTGCCTTCGTCGCCCATCAGAATCATCTGCGGCTTGCCGTTGACCGTAATCGAATCGACGGCTTCGACATTGGTGATGTGTTGCAGGTTGGGCAGGGAGATTTTTTGCGGTTCGTCGGTCGGGTTGCCGCTCCAAGTCCACAGTTGCGAGAATTTCTGCCCGTTTTCATCCTTCACTTCGTTGGCGATGACGTAGTTTTTCAACACCGGGTCGTAGTTGATAGAACGGATACCGCCGCCGTCGATGTCAAGGATGGCAACTTCGTCAAACTCAGGTTTGGCGTTGCGCTCGAACACGTCTTTCGGATTGCTGATGAATGCTACCAGTGCCATATTGTTGAACTCAGGATCGCGGAAGCCCAAGACGAGGCGTTTCTTCACAGGGTCAAACGCCATACCTTCGATATTGATTTCTTCAAAGGAAACTTCGGCTTTGGTGCGTTCGCGGATGAGGTCGTGTAATTTGTGGTCGGTTTCCAAAACCTGCGTCAGATTATCGTAGCTGGTCAGCCCCAACACATTGCCGTCTTGGATTTTAAAGCGCATCAGGTGTTCGCGATCGGGCGAGCGGTTACCTTTGCGGGTGCGCGAGTGGGAAGTGAGCGCGTAGATAAAGCCTTCATCGTCGCGTGCCAATGCTTCCAAGTCGCTCAGGCGGCGTTTGAAGCCGGTAATCACGCGTGTATCCAAGGCTTCGTCTTCGATAAATCTGCCGGATGGGTCGATGCTGACAATACTGAACGCGTGGTTCGGTTCGTCTTCGGCAATCAGCAGTTTACCGTCTGGAAGCTGTTGTACGGCGGAAGGCTCGTACACACCGTTGAACATATTAATACCCAAAGAGCGCAGCTCTGCCGCATTGTTGGCAGGTTGGGTCAGCAGTGAAGGCAGCGTCTTCACGCCGATAAATGCCGCCAGCGAAGCCAAAAGCCCCCAACGGAATACGGCATAAGACAAGTTGATGTATTTGAACTGTTTGTCCGCCAGCAGGCCCAGCCAGTAAAGATGATCGCTCATCTTTTGATAGACTTGTTTGCGGTCACCCATAATCTCTTGCATCATTTCCCAATATTGCTCTTTTTGCACCTTCACACGGTCTTCGTAAATCAGGATATTGGGCTGGCTGCCGCTGAAAAAGCGCGTTTGGGTGCTGCTGAGGCGGGTTTTCAAATCACGCAGTTTGGCGCGCCCGCGGAAGAAATCCTTAACCCAAGTACGCGCCGCCTGCATTTTGCCGATACGTTCGGGCGAAGCGGACAGCAGCGCGAACACGATGGACGCGGCGGCAGTAATCATAAACGTACTCGCCGGAATCAGAAATTCAGGCGACGATGAGAAAATAAATGCGCCCGAAATCATCAGCGCAGACACGATAAAACCGTTGAGTGAAATCATAATGTTCGCCTTGGTCGCCGCCAGCGCGAGCAGCTCCATCTCCGAACGCACGGCGTTGCGGAACATGGTTTCCACGCCTTTGTTTGTACCCAAAAGATCGGAAGGCGGCACATCGGCGGCTTGTTTTTTCTTCTTCGCCTTGTCCTTTTTGTCTTTCTTTTTCTTTTTGGGCTTTTCAGACGACGTCTCAATGCCTTCAAAGATGATGTTATCCGTCACGGCCTCTTCGGCATTGCTGTTTTGTTGATGGTCTGCCGTTTCAGACTCCGAAGCTTCTTCAACTTTTAAAGTTTCTTCAGCTTTCACGGCTTCTTCAATGTTTACAGCTTCTTCAGTTTTTAAGGTTTCTTTAGCTTTATCAAACGCTTCTTCTGAATCTTCCCAAACTTCGGAAACAGGCTGCGGCGCATCGGGGTCGGGGCGTTCGAAAGGTTTCTCCCAGTTAGAAACCATATTTTGCGGCTCTTGCCCTTTTTTATTTTTATCGTGGAAATCCATGTTTATCCTCCGTTTGAGTAAATCAATTTAAATGGAAAGGGAAAAGCGTTTTTTAGTTCCTCTGATTCGGGGAATTTACACAACGTCATACATTATCGATAAAAACATTACACTTCTTGGGATAATCATGTTTGTAATGATGAAGTCGGCAATCCAAGTTTCCCTTCAACAAAAACTGCCGCCAAACGGGCAGTTTGCGGCAGTTGTAACGCATCGTTTATCAGTAGTCGATACGCTCTTTGATGATTCTCAAGTCGGGGTAAGACAATTTGATGTCGTATTCGCGTCCGCCTTTGTAAGCTTCTACGTCCAGTACAGGTCTGCCGCGATAGTCGTCGGCGTCGATGTCGTGAACGCGATAGCCGCGTTGCTCAAGCATTCTGATGGCTTTGGCACGATTTTGTTCAAAATTTCTGTCGCTGTAAATTTGGTGTTCGATGTAATCGTTGGCACCTGCGACAGTAGCGGATAAAGCGACGATGGCGGTCAATAATAATTTTTTCATGTTCGACTTCCTTTCGAAATGTGTCATTGGGGTTTTGATGGGTGTATTTAAACACGGCAAAATTAGCAGTCATTTAGCACTTCGTTAAACGTAGTAAAGGTCGTCTGAAACATTTCAGACGACCTTTTGTTGTTTCTTTCCGTCATCTCATTTGTCCGTTTATCAGATAACGATTGCATAAATTTAATATGTCATGATACCGTTCGAAAATATGACTATCAGGAGTTTTTATGTCCGAACAGCAAAAATATTTTTCCACACAAGACGGCACGTCACTTTTCTACCGCTATCGCCCCGCTGCCGACGGCTCTTCCGATAAAGCCATCGTGCTGTTCCACCGCGGTCATGAACATTCCGGCAGGATGATGTTTGTTGCCGACGAACTCGGTTTCGACGATTTTGCCTATTTCGCATGGGACGCACGCGGTCATGGACACAGTCCCGGCGAACGCGGCGACAGCCCCAGTATCGGTACCTCCGTTGCCGATGTGGACGACTTCATCCGCCACATCCAAAACGAATACGGTATCAAGCCCGAAAACATCTGCGTGATCGCGCAAAGCGTCGGTGCGGTATTGGTTTCCACTTGGCTGCACGACTACGCGCCGAAAATCCGCTGCGCCGTATTGGCATCGCCCGCATTCAAAGTCAAACTCTACGTTCCCTTCGCCCGCACCGGCTTGAAAATCATGCAGAAATGGCGCGGCAATTTCTTTGTCAACAGTTACGTCAAAGCCCATTACCTGACCCACAACCAAGAACGCCAAACCAGCTACGACAACGATTCGCTGATTACCCGCGCCATTTCCGTGCGCATTCTGCTCGGTTTGTACGAAGCTGCCGAACGCGTGGTTGCCGATGCGCAAGCCATTACCACGCCCGTACAGCTTTTGATTTCCGGCAGCGACTGGGTTGTTCACCACAAACCGCAACACGATTTCTACAACCGCTTGGGCAGCCGCATCAAAGAACGCCATATCCTGCCCGGCTTCTATCACGACACTTTGGGCGAACAAAACCGCGAAATCGCCTTCGTCGAAATGCGCCGCTTTATCCGCGAACGTTTCAATCAGCCTTTCTATCAAGTCGATTTGACCCAGGCCCACTTGCACGGCGAAAGCCGCCGCGAAGCCGACGAACTGGCAACGCCTTTGTCTATTTATTCGCCGCGCGGCGCATTTTGGGCGGTTTACCGAGCTGCCCTCGACCTCGGCGCGCGCTGGAGCGAAGGTTTGAAAATCGGCAAGGAAACCGGCTACGACTCCGGCAGCACGCTGGATTATGTGTACCGTAACCAGCCGCAAGGCAGCAATGCCTTTGGTGTGGCGGTGGACAAACACTATCTCAACGCCATCGGCTGGCGCGGCATCCGCCAACGCAAAATCAATATCGGCAAAGCGATTCAGACGGCCTCTGCCAAGCTGCGCGAAGCGGGCAAGCCGGTACACGTTCTTGATATTGCCTCGGGACACGGCCGCTATGTACTCGACGCGCTGACTGCCGACACGCTGCCCGATTCCGTGCGTCTGCGCGATTACAGCCCGATTAACGTCGAAGCCGGAAGCAAGCTGATTGCCGAACGCGGTCTGCAAGACACGGTTACCTTCGACGAAGTTAATGCCTACGACCGCGCCAATTATCAGGATTTGCAGCCACGCCCCACGCTGGGCATCGTTTCCGGCCTGCACGAATTGTTTGCCGACAATGATTTGATTTTAAAATCGCTCTACGGCTTCGGCGATGCGATTGAAGCAGGCGGCTACCTGATTTACACCGGCCAGCCGTGGCATCCGCAGCTCGAAATGATTGCGCGCGCGCTGACCAGCCACAAAGCAGGCAGCCCGAACTGGGTGATGCGCCGCCGCAGCCAGCAGGAAATGGATCAACTTGTAGAAAAAGCCAGTTTTGAAAAAATCCATCAGTGGATAGACGAAGACGGCATCTTTACCGTAAGTCTGGCTGTGAAGAAATAAAAAGAGGAGTCGATGAATTACCGCCGTTTCTCGCGTGGCGAAACATTTTTAGGTTGATATAGTAGTGGATTAAATTTAAATCAGGACAAGGCGACGAAGCCGCAGACAGTACAGATAGCACGGAACCGATTCACTTGGTGCTTCAGCACCTTAGAGAATTGTTCTCTTTGAGCTAAGGCGAGGTAACGCCGTCCTGGTTTAAAGTTAACCCACTATATGTGCGGGGAACGGCAGTTGTGCAGATGTGCAACAGTTTCAAAATTTGCCTGGAAGCAGATAAAACGAAAAGTCGTCTGAAACCTTGTTTCGGTTTTCAGACGACCTCGAAGAAACTTAAATCGTTGCTTTAAATTAACGATCGATGTTGACAGGTTCGCAGTTTTTCACGATGAAGCGGTTTTGTGCATCGCTGACGCCCACGACTTCGGAAGTGGTGTGGGTGTTGCGGTCGATGTAACCGGCAGACATAGAGAAGCCGCGTTTGTTGGTGAAGGTAGTGCCGGTGCTGTCAGAGCGGCGTTTGTCAACGCGCAGGCTGATTTGTTTGCCAGCTGCATTTGCAGAAGCGCCTACTGCATTGCCTTTACGGTCGAATTCATAAACGACATTCAGTTTTTTACCGTTGTCGCATTTGTAAGGAACATAGCCTGCAGGAGCGGCGGCGGCAGTCATGGAAACACCGGCGGTCAGAACGGCTACAACAGCGGCAGATAAGAGTTTCATCTGGTATTACTCCATAAAGTAAAAAAGAGTGATGTGTGGCGTGGACTATCCGGCGCCATCCTTGCTTTGTTTTGAAAGCAGGACATATTTTATCCGTTCCGAAGAAATATACAATATGCCCATATGCAAAGCTATACAAAGAAATTTTCGGGAAAAGTTATTACGCTTGTACAAATTTTAATAAGGTGAAGTTTCATAATGAAAAAATTACTTACATTACTAATTCTTTCCGCATTTTCATCCGCCTGTTATGCCGCTGCGGCTGACTGGACGCCGTTGTTGCAGTCTATGAAGAAAGGCTGCACTGTTGATTTTGATGCCTTGCCTTATGGAAAGTCCGATATCGGTAAACTGCCTGCCCAATACCGCGCCTCCGTTGCCCGCAGCCGGAGTAAGCAGACAGAGTCGGATGGTGAAGCATTAACTATTGAATTGAAAAATTCTGTTGCTTTTGGACAGCCCTTGTCCACCTTAATCATCGAATCCGGTGAAGGATACGGCCATGTCAAAATGAAGTTTGCCCGAAATGCCGATGTGTCTAAGCTTATTCCCTTATTTACCACACCAACCGATAAACGGCACGGTATGTTGGCAGCGGGTAGGGCGCAGAATTTTTGTGTCAAAGGCGCAAACAGAACGTTGAAGCAATACCAGTCTTCACAACATCACTGGCGCGCCGTTTCGTCTGAGGGGCCATGGCAGGAATTCCGCTACCATCCAAAAGAAAACGTTTTATCCTGCCTGAATTCCGACCATTATGGCGATGAAGTGGAATGCACTAGATAAAACATGAAACCTACGCTGAAAACTTCTCTACTCAAACTCGCTTTGGTCGGCATGCTTTTTTATGCCAGCTACGGCCTGTCCAACCATTACGCGGCATCGCTGGCCTATGTGCCGGAAGTCGCTTTTGCGTGGGAGCGCAACATTCCGTTTTGGGAATGGACGATTTTGCCTTATTGGTCGCTGAATCTGATGTATGCAGCGGCGTTTTTCCTTTGCCGAAATGCGCGTGAACAAAACCGCTATGTCGCACGGCTGGTATCGGCGCAAATTGTCGCCACTACTTGCTTTATGCTGTTCCCGCTGCATTTCGGCTGGCCGAAGCCGCCTACCGACGGGCTGTGGGGCGTGATGTTTGATTCATTGGTCGCATTTGATTTGCCGTACAACCAATCTCCGTCACTGCATATCGCGCTGTCTATCATTGTCGGTGCGTTTTATTGGACGCGGTTTCCCAAAATCCGTTTGCCGATTTTGCTGTGGCAAAGCCTGATTGCCTTGTCGGTACTGACAACTTACCAACACCATTTTATCGACGTGCCGACTGGTGCGCTGTTGGGCTGGCTGGTGTTGTGGGCCATACCGCAACGCGGCGTATCGCCTTTCAGGAGACGAAGTCTGTCCGTAGTACAGCCCGACAACCAAACAGGTCGTCTGAAAACGAACGAAGAGAGTTTCGCTAGAACGAGAGAAGCAAGTTTCCGCGAAGCCAAAACTTCCCCCGCAACACGTTCCCGCGAAATCAAAATCGCCATGCTGTATCTGGCGGGCGCGGTATTATCGGCACTGCCGTCCTTTTTCGGCGGCGCGTGGTTGTGGATGTTGTGGGTCAGCGTGTCGCTATCGGTAGTCGCTTTCGCCTATCTGACCGGCAACGCGGCGGTGTTCCAAAAACAGGCAGACGGCAGGCTGTCGGCGGCGGCAACGATTTTGCTGCTGCCTTATCTGGCAGGCGTGCGGTTGAATATGGCGTACTGGCTTCGTGGAAAGGCGAAGACGGCGCGGGTTCGTGATGATGTGTTGATTGGCAGTATCTCAGGGGTTGCGGAGATTCAGCATTGTGGCGGAGTTTTTGGGAAAAAAACGGCATCTGCTGCGTTAAAAATGCTCGCAAGGTGTTCAACCTTGCTGCGCTTTTTGCCTTGCATCTACCATTTTTTGCCACAAAAATCCGCTTCACAAGCAAAATCTCCGCAACCCCTGGCAATTTCAGACGACCTCCCAGCCGTATTGGACGTATGCGCCGAATATCCTCACCCTCGTTATCGCGGCGTATACCGCGTTCTGCCGCTGTTGGACATGGTTGCGCCGTCTGAAAACGATTTGGTGCAGGCGGCTTTGTTGCTGGAAGCATTGCGTCGGCAACACGGCAAGGTTCTGACCTGTTGCGCGCTGGGCTACGGACGCAGCGCGGCGGTGGTGCTGACTTGGCTGCTGGTTTACGGCGGCTGTCGGAATTTGGCGCAGGCAACGGCGGAACTGAAACAGGCTCGCCCGCAGACGGTGCTGCCGCCGGAAACGGCAAAGGTAGTAGAAGCCGCGGCAGGTCGACTGAAAACGAGCGAAGCGAGTTTCTGCGAAGCTAAAATGAACGCAGAGAGTTTCGCCAAAACAAACGAAGCGAGTTTCCGCGACGCTAATCGAGATAGCTAAGATAAGTAGATGAAAAGCCCAAGCTGAGCAAATCATTCTCTTTGAGCTTGTGCAAGGCAATGCAGTCCTAGTTTAAAGTAAATTCACGATACGACGACTCATATGTACCGCACCCAAAGTAAGGAGGGAAACTTATGACTAAAAGCTACCGACCCGTTACGTTTTACACTTTATCCCTGCTGATTCCGTGGACATTATGGTTTGCTGCCGCCTACATCAGCCACCGTCCTGATGCTGTTGAGTACCAGTGGGCTCAGGCCACGTTAGGGCTGGCCGGGCTGTTCGCACCCATGCTCGTGGCGGCATTCATGTTGTACAAACAGCCCAAATTATGGACGGACGCGAAACACCGCCTGTTCCGCCTGACAGGTTTTCCCAAGCGATACCTGCTCGCTGCCGCACTGCTCGGTCCGGTTACCTTGGTGCTGGCGCAACTCATTTCCATCGCTTTCGGACACAGTTGGGCGCAGTTTCACATTTCGGGACATCCGTCATTTACGTCCGCCTTGCTGTCGCCATGGTTCATGCTCCTCATTTCGCCTGTTGCCGAAGAATTGGCGTGGCACAGCTATGGCACCGACGCGCTCACGGCACGCAGAAGCCTGTTTGTCGCATCCTTGCTATTTGCCGTGTATTGGGCGTTTTGGCACATGCCACTTGCCTTCGTCAAAGGCTATTACCACAGCCAAATCGTTTCCGAAGGCGCACTCTACACGGTTAATTTCGTGGTCAGCATGTTCGTTTTCGTCCTATTGATGAACTGGTTGTACGCCAAAAGCGGGCGCAGCATCGCGGTGGCGACGATATTCCACCTGTGCGCCAATCTGGGTAACGAGATTTTCGCCACCCACCTCGACAGCAAGGTTATTCAGACGGCCATTTTGTCGGCAGTAGCCATTTATATTTTGATTGCAGAAAAGAATTTGTTTTTAGATAAGCCTGTTCCATCCCGATAACAAATTCAGACGACCCTTGGACAGGATATGCCCCGAATGACGGTTTCCATACCTAAAAGGAATGTGAATGGACAATTCCACTGACAGCCTGATTACCGCCCGCCTACTTGCCACCGCCCGCTATACCGCCGTGTTCAATGCCTTGCTATTCGTTTTGTCCGCGCAACACGGCGGCGCGTGGTCGGCGGTGCAGCTTGTCTTGGCGGCGGCGCTGTTGTACTACCACATCCGCATCGAATTCGACCGTCGAGTGTTCCAAGATTTTGCCGACGGTCGCTATACGCCCGAAGCCTTCGACCAAACCCTGCGGCAAACCGGCTTGCGCCGCGTTTCAGACGACCCCTCCATGCCACAACGTGTGACAGGCGCGATTGCCTTGTGGCGTAAAAGCCTTTACCTGACCGCTGCACAATCGGCAGTTTTCCTTATCCAAATCCTCTGATGTCATGAAAAATTTTCTTAAAAAACAACTTGCATGGCTGACCGACCAAGCATTGTGCCTGTCGGTATCCTTCCTCACCGGCGTCCGCCCCAAAAGCCCGCGCGAGCTGGCGTTCAATCCGCAGCAGAAAGTGTATTACGCCAATCACGGCAGCCACGGCGATTTTTTGCTGGTGTGGATTTCTCTGCCGCGACGCTGGCGGCTTTCGACGCGTCCCGTTGCCGGCTCGGATTACTGGCTGACCAACAAACTCAAACGCTTCATCATCCAAAACGTCTTCAACGCGCTCTTGATTCCGCGCCACAGCGACAATCCGCAGTCGATTACCGAACAGATGAACCACGCGCTCCAAGCGGGCGATTCGCTGATTATCTTCCCCGAAGGTACACGCAATACGGACGAAAATGAAATCCTGCTTCCTTTCAAATCAGGCATTTACCATCTGGCGAAAAGCAAGCCCGACACTGAGTTTGTGCCGATATGGATAGACAACATCAACCGCGTCCTGCCTAAAGGCAAAGTGTTGCCCGTGCCGTTGTTGTGCGAAGTCCACATCGGCGAACCGCTGACCCTGCGCGAAGGTGAAGACAAAGACACTTTCCTGATGCGCACCCGCGAAGCCTTGCTGGCATTGAGGTCGTCTGAAAACGAGTGTAACGAGTTTCGCCAAAACGAGTGCAACGAGTCTCAACAAAACAAAGGAGCTGCATCGTGAGCTTTGTTAACACGTCCAGCCAAATCATTACCGAACAAGCCGCCGCACATCTGACCCCGCAGGCAGGCTATATCTTTACCGGCGTCTTTGCCATATTGATTTTCGCCAGCGTCGTCGGGCAATGGCTGAAACGCAAAAACGGCGCAGACAATGCCACCATCTCCAATCTCAATGCCCGCATCTACGCTTGGTGGCTGATGACGCTGGTGCTGCTGGTCGCATTTTGGTTCGGCAAAACGGGGACGGTGGCGTTGTTTTTCCTGATTTCGTTTGCCGCCTTGCGCGAATTTATGACCCTCGTTTATCGCCGCCGCAGCGATTATTACAGCATGGTAGTGTGTTTCTACCTGCTGCTGCCGGTGCAATATTATTTCGTCTATGACGGCTGGTATGGCATGTTCAGCATTTTCATCCCCGTGTACGGGTTTTTGGTATTGCCGATTATCGCCAGCCTGAGCGGTCAAACCGCCCATTTCCTCGAACGCGCCGCCAAAACGCAATGGATGTCGATGATCTGCATCTTCTGCCTTTCACACGTTCCCGCCTTGATGTTCCTGAATTTGGACGATTTCGACAGCAGCGGCAATATCCTGCTGCTGATGTTTCTGATTTTCGTGGTGCAGGCTTCGGACGTGCTGCAATACGTTTGGGGCAAACTGGTCGGCGGTGCCAAAATCATGCCGTCACTTTCTCCGTCTAAAACCATATCCGGCACGGTCGGCGGCATTTTGTCTGCCACCGCGCTCGCCGCGCTGCTGTCGCCGATAACGCCGTTTAGCCACGGACAAGCCGCCGCTATCGGTTTTGTCATCTGCCTGATGGGTTTCTTCGGCGGGCTGGTGATGTCCGCCATCAAACGCGACTACGGCGTCAAAGACTGGGGCAACATGATACGCGGCCACGGCGGTATGCTCGACCGCGTAGATTCCATCTGCTTCGCTGCGCCCGTGTTCTTCCACATTGTCCGGTATTATTGGAACGGTTGAATCTGCTGTTGATCGTTCTGCTTGAGGCCATGCAAAAAGGTCGTCTGAAAACTGTTTTCAGACGACCTTTTGTCTTTGCCGCACACTATTTCACAATATCCGACAGCGGCCAGCGCGGTTTGACGTTGAACGCACCCGCGGGTTGCCGCTCCTGCAGCCTCATTGCGCCGGCGAAGGCAATCATCGCGCCGTTGTCGGTGCAGTATTCCATGGGCGGGAAGCAGACTTTGATTTTTTCTTCCTTAGATTTGGGTTTGCCTTTTTCAGACGGCTTTTTGACGCTCAGGCGGGAAAATTCGTCGCGCAGCTTCCAGTTTGCACCGACGCCGCCCGCGACGACCAAAGTTCTGAAACCGGTATCCAACAAGGCTTTTTTAGCTTTGGCGGCGAGAACGTCAATCACCGCGTCTTGAAACGCGCGGCAGATGTCGTTGCGCGTTTGCTCGGGGATTTCGCCGTCGTTTTCGGCGCGGACTTTTTCGACGGCGGTCAGCACGGCGGTTTTCAAACCGGAGAAGCTCATCTGCAAATCGTGCGAATGGAGCATGGGGCGCGGGAACGAGAAGGCATCGGGGTTGCCCAGCTTCGCCAGTTCGGACAACTTCGCGCCGCCGGGATACGGCAAACCTAAGAGTTTGGCGGTTTTGTCGAACGCCTCGCCTGCCGCGTCATCGACGCTTTCGCCCATCAGCGTGTAATCGCCGATGCCGCGCACCGCCATAAACTGTGTATGTCCGCCCGAAACCAGCAGGGCGACGAACGGAAATTCGGGTTTGTCGTCCGCCAAAAGCGGGGAGAGCAAATGGCCTTCGAGATGGTGGACGGGAATGACGGGTTTGTTCAAGGCAAACGCCAAGGCATTGGCGTAGCCCGCACCCGCCAGAAGCGCGCCGCCCAAACCCGGCCCTTGGGTGTAGGCAACGGCATCGATGTCGTCGTATGAAACGCCCGCTTCCTGCAAACAGCCCTGCGTCAGCGGCACGACGCGGCGGATGTGGTCGCGGCTGGCAAGTTCGGGGACAACGCCGCCGTATTCGGCGTGCATCGCCATTTGGGTGTGAAGATGGTGCGCCAACAGGCCGCGTTCGGTGTCGTAAAGCGCAACGCCCGTTTCATCGCAGGATGATTCGATTCCGAGTACCAACATGGTTTGAGGTCGTCTGAAAATAAGGATGCGGTATTTTAACGGATTTCGGGCAGTGTTCGCAGTCCATTGCTTGTTCTCCATAACGAAAAGGTCGTCTGAAACCCAAAAATCAGGTTTCAGACGACCTTTTGTCAACGTTTCTATCAGAAGCGGTAATTCACGCCCAAGGCGAACTCGCGACCGCGCTCGTAGAAGGGAGTACGACCGTTGCCGTCGGGGAAGCGTTGGCTGTGCGAACGGTATTGCTTGTTGCCGATGTTGTTGACGGCGAAGTTGACGTTCAGGTTGTCTTTTTTCAGCGGCTGCCAGTTGGCGTAAATGTCGTGTACGCCGTAGCCTGATTTCTTGCCGTGTATCGTGCCTTGTCCGCGGGCGACGTCGGTGTATTTCACGCTTTGGGCGTAGCGGCCGCGCCAGCCGATTTCGAGTTTGGGGTTTTCAAACTGATAAGACAGGCCGGTCAGCCATTGGCGGCCGGTGTTCCAGAAGGTGAACGAGCTTTCGTGGTCTTCCGCTTGAATCGGGCTTTCGCCGTAGTACATTTCGCCGTTCAGACGAGGTTTGACGTAGGACACGCCGGCGCGCGCGGTCAGGCCGCCCCAGCGGTAGGATGCGTCAAGTTCGTAGCCGTAGGTTTTGAGCGTGCCGCCGTTGTAAATCTTGCCGCGTTCGGTGATGGAGGCGGTGTTGTTGTTGATTTTTGCCCAACGATAGACGATGAGGTCTTTGATGCGTTGGTGGAACACGCTGCCGCTGACGTTGAAGTTGTCGTTGCGCCATTTGAAGCCCAGTTCGGCGCGACGGGCGGTTTCGGCTTTGAGGTTGCTGTCCAAATCGGCGGCGGCGCCTGCGCGTTCGTTAGCCAACAGGGCTTCGTTCAGGCGGGGCGCACGGCTTGCCTGATTGAGGTTTGCCAAGAGCGAGAAGTTGTCGTTGATGTCCCAAATCGCGCCGATGCTGGGGTTGAGCTGACCGTGCGACGCGCTTTGTTTGCTGGCGGCGTTGTATTTGAAATGGTCGTAACGCAGGCCGGTGGTCAGGGTAACGGGGTGCAGGTTCCAAATGCCTTCCGCGTACACGCCGTATTCGGATTTCTTCTCTTTGTCGCGGTCATACAGGCCGAGAATCTTCAGCCATGCGCCTTTGTCGGACGGCTCGGAGGTTTCGTGGCGGTAGTTGACGCCGTATTTCACCATGTGTCCGTCGCCGAAAGAGCTGGCGAGGTTCAGGTTGGCGCCGGTCGCTTTGATTTTGCTCAACTCAAGCTGACCGATGGGAACGCCGCCTTGCGCCGTGCCGGAAGCTTGGGCTTTCGGGGAAGGCGCGCCTTTAGGCGGCTTGGTGTCGTCGGTGTTGATTTGGAAGACATTGGCGTCGATTTTGTCGAGGAAGCCGACGTTGCGGCCGCGGTATTCCAGATTGTAGGATTGCTCTTTTTGATAAGTGCCGTCCACGCCGACGTAGCTGTCAACGTTTTGGAACTCGGCTTTGTCGGTGCGGTTGCCTTTTTGATATTCCTGACGGTAGGTCAGGCGGATGCCGTGGTCGTCGTTGAAGTCGTAACCGAGTTTGGCGAGGTAGCTGTGCTGTTTCAGACGACTGCCGCGGTTGACATTGCCGTTGCCGTCTTTGTAGTCGCGGTTGTTGAGGAAGTTGCCCGCAAACAGGGCATCGAAGCCGTTTTGATAGCCGTAAACCGCTGCGTTGCCGGTTGAACCTTTATTGCTGCTCAAGCCCGCGCCGAGTTTGAAACCGAAAGGTTTGCCGTCCGTCAGCAGGTCTTTCGCGTCAACCGTCGTTACGCGGATGGTGCCGCCGACCGCGCCCAAACCCGCGCTCGCCGCGCCCGTGCCTTTTTCGACGTTGATGCTTTTCACTAAAGCGGGGTCAAGCTGGAAGCGGCTTTGGTGGTGGAAGATTTTGGTGGATTGGCTGGTGCCGTCCACTTCCAGATTAATCTTGTCTTCGCCGACGCCGCGGATGCTGTAAAACTGCGCCACGCCGTTGCCGCCGCCGACGTCCATGCCGATTTGGTCTTTCATGACTTGTTTCAAATCGGTCGAAGTTTCGCGGTCAAGCTGGTTGCGGGTAACGCGGGTCGGTACGGCAGTACCGGTAACGACGACTTCTTTCAGTTCGGCAGTCGCTTCGGGGCGAACGTTGTCTGCATGGGCAAAACCTGAAGACAGTGCCAGCACCATGATGCTGAAACGGAAGGCGGGGGAATGGGGGGATTTCATGTTCTTCCTCTAGTTGGGTGATTAAGGGGTGTTGCGTTAAAGCAAGAGTGTATATTCTAATATTTTTTGATAATGATTTGCAAACAATATACATTACTCCGAGAATATTAATCATATTTTCAGAGACCTACATTTGTTGATGCTCTTTAACCGAATGTGGCGGAAGCCGGATTTTCGGAAGGGCTGGCGATATTTTTACTGCGACATCGCGTTGTTTGATGGCTGCGGCAAGGCCGGCGGGGATGGGAAACTTGTGTTTTAGGAAGAGGGGGGGGGATGCGGATATTTGGATGGAGGGATGGAACATAGAAAAAGGTCGTCTGAAACCCTGATTTGTGGTTTCAGACGACCTTTTGTGTGCTTAGTCTGCTTTGAGCAGCCTTTTATCCAATTGCGCCTGTATCAGCAGGCCGTGGGCGAAGTTGCGGCTGTCGGCGAGGATGAGTTTGCCGCCGTAGCGTTTGGCGATGGCGTCGGCGATGGAGAGTCCGAGTCCTGTGCCTTGCTGTTCCGTGCCGAGTATGCGGTAGAAGGCGTCGGTTACGCGGCTGCGTTCGGCGGCGGGAATGCCGGGGCCGTCGTCTTCCACCCAGATGGTGAGGGTGGTCGGGGTCTCGCTGAAACCTATGTCGATGCGGCCGCCTGCGGGGGTGTAGCGGATGGCGTTGTCGGTGAAGGTTTTGATGAGGGTGTAGATTTCGGTGTCGTCGGCTCGGATGCGCAGGTCGTTTTCGACGGCGACACCGATGTCTTGCTGTTTGTTAAGGGCGAGGGGCATGAGTTCTTGTAGCACACGGCGGAACTGGGCTTGCAGGCTGATGTCGGTCAGGTTGCGTTGGGTCTCGGAGCCTTGGGCGCGGGCGTGGGTCAGGAGCTGCTCGAGCAGGTGGCGGTTGCGCTGTATGCTTTGGAGGATGAGT
>NZ_JH164967.1:149106-217171 GCF_000227275.1 Neisseria sp. GT4A_CT1 | reverse complement strand
CTGTTCGCGGGCTTCGTCCGATTGGGGTAGCTTGGTGAGCCGTTCTGCCTGAAGGGAGAGGGCGGTCAGGGGGCTGCGCAGTTCGTGGGCGGCATCGGCGATGAAGCGTTGCTGGCGGCGGATGTTTTCGCCTGTGCGTTGCAGCAGTTGGTTGATGGCGGTAACGAAGCCTTGTATTTCGCTGGGCACGCCTTCTCCGTCCAGCGGCGAGAGGTCGTCTGAACGGCGTTGGCCGAGGGAGGCAGAAAGGGTTTTAACGGGACGCATGGCGCGGTAGGTGATCCATACGGTCAGCAGGATCATGAGGGGCAGGGCGATGAGCAGCGGGAGGACGCTTTGGTAGGCGGCGGTGGCGGCGAGGTCGTCGCGGTATTCGGTTTCTTGGAGTACGGCGATTTTGCCTTGCGGGGTTTGGCGGATGTAGGCGCGGTATTCGTCGTCGTCATCATCGTCATCGTCGTCATCAACGCTGCCTTTGATGGTGTGGAATCCTTCGCCGAGTGTGTCGGACAGGGGGACGGTGTCTTCTTGTCCGAAGGTTTGGATGAGGATGTGGTTTTCGCTGCCTATTTGTGTGTAGTCGGTGGTTTTGGGGTTGATATAGGCGGCGGTTTGGCGCAACAGGTCGTCCTGAAGCTCTTCGGCTTCATGGTAGGTTTGGTAATAGGAGAATGCGCCTGCGATGATGGACAAAGGCAGGAACATCAGTATCAGGGCGATGCTGATACGGACTTGCAGGGATTGTTTGAGGGTCTGGATGAAGTGATGCATAGTGTGTTTGGTGAGGCTGTTTTAGGTTTTGTTATTGATTATGGCATGGGCGGGCATGGATGCGCGGATTGGGGGTTTCAGACGACCTCTTTGGCGACCAGCCAGCCTACGCCGCGTACGTTTTGGATGTGTTCTTTGCCGAGCTTTTTGCGTAGGGCGTGGATGAGGAAATCGACGGCGTTGCTCTCGACTTCTTCGCCCCAGCCGTAGATTTTGTCTTCAAGGTCGCTGCGGGAGAGGATGATGCCGGGACGCATCATCAGGGCTTGGAGGACGGCAAATTCTTTGTTGCTCAGGAGGACGGGTTTGTCTTGTCCTTTGACTTCGACTTGGTAGGTGGCGGGGTTGAGGGTGAGCGCGCCGTTGGTTAATAGGGTTTGGCTGTGGCCGCTGTGGCGGCGCAGGACGGCGCGCATACGGGCTTGCAGCTCCGCCATGTCGAAGGGTTTGACGATGTAGTCGTCGGCGCCGCCGTCCAGTCCGTTGAGGCGGCTGTGGAGGTCGTCGCGGGCGGTAACGATGAGGACGGGGGTTTGGCTGCCTTCGTGTCGGATTTGGGTGAGGACGTCCAGCCCGTCTTTGCCGGGCAGTCCGAGGTCGAGCAGCAGCAAGTCGTAGTTCTGCGCCTGAAGGGCGGTAGAAACTTGGCTGCCGTTTTTGACCCAATCGACAGCGTAGCCGCTGTCTTTGAGGTTGGCGGCTACGGCTTGGGCAATCATGTTGTCGTCTTCTGCAAGCAATACGCGCATGGTGTTCTCCTTAATCAGCGGGAAGGATAGCAGGGGAAAATTAGGAGGGGTTTAGCGGGAGGTCGTCTGAAAGGGGCGGCTGGTTTTCAGACGACCTTTTGTTGCTTTTCCGTACTTGATTGGGTTCCTTGGGCGTCGGTTATGCTTGGTATGTTGGATATTTTTTTCTAAAGGAATACTGCGCTTGAATGGTTTGCCAATCTTGCCAAAAGGTCGTCTGAAAACCCGATTCTGTTTTCAGACGAACTTTTGTCTTTACAGCAACACAATATCGTACTGTTCCTGCGTGTAGGCGGTTTCGACTGCCAGCGAAATCGGTTTGCCGATGAAGTCGATGAGCATCGCCAGCGATTGCGATTCTTCGTCGAGGAAGAGGTCGATGACGTTGGGCGCGGCGAGGATGCGGAAGGACTGCACGTCGTAACGGCGGGCTTCACGGACGATTTCGCGCTGGATTTCGTAGCAGATGGTCTGCGGCGTTTTCAGACGACCCCTGCCTTGGCAGGATGAGCAGGGTTCGCAGAGGATTTGGCTGAGGTTTTCACGCGAACGTTTGCGCGTCAGCTCGACCAAACCCAAGCTGGTGAAGCCGTTGAGGGTAACGCGGGTACGGTCGAAGGCGAGCGCTTTGGCAAGCTCTTGCAACACGGCTTCGCGGTGGGCTTCCTGCGCCATGTCGATGAAGTCGATGATGATGATGCCGCCGAGGTTGCGCAGTCTTAATTCGCGGGCGATGGTGTGGCAGGCTTCGAGGTTGGTACGGAAGATGGTTTCGTCGAAGTTGCGCGCGCCGACGAATCCGCCAGTGTTTACGTCTATCGTGGTCATGGCTTCGGTGGACTCGATGATCAGGTAGCTGCCGAAGTTGAGGTTGACGCGCGGTTGCAGGGCGCGGCTGATTTCCTGCTCGACGTTGTGGGTTTCAAACAGCGGGCGTTCGCCTTTAAATAGCTCTATCCTGCCCAATGCGCCGTGGACGTATTGCTCGGCGAAGCGGGTCATGCGGCGGTGGTTTTCGGTTGAATCGACCAGGATTTTTTGCGTGTCGAGGCTGAACATATCGCGCAACACGCGCAGGCTTAGCGGCAAATCCTGATAAAGCAGGGTTTCCGGCGGCTGGATTTTTGCTTGTTCTTGAATGTGTTCCCACACTTTGGTCAGGTAGTGAATGTCGGACTGAAGCTGCTCGTCGGTGGCGTTTTCGGCGTTGGTGCGGATGATGTAGCCGTGGCACGCGTCTTCGGGCAGCAGGTTGGTCAGGCGTTCGCGCAGGCTGTTGCGTTCGGCATCGTCCTCGATGCGCTGGGAAATGCCGATGTGGTCTTCTTGCGGAAGGTGGACGAGGAATCGCCCCGCTAACGAAATTTGAGTGGAAAGGCGCGCGCCTTTGGTGTTAATCGGGTCTTTGATGACTTGCACCAAAACCGACTGTCCTTCAAACAGCATATGCTCGATACGCTGGGTTTCGTCGGGGTTGCGGCGTTGTTCGAGGACATCGACGATGTGCAGAAACGCGGCGCGTTCCAAACCGATGTCGATGAACGCGCTCTGCATTCCGGGCAACACGCGGCGCACCACGCCCAGATAAATATTGCCGACCAAGCTATGACCACTGTTGCGCTCAATGTGCAGTTCGCAGATATTGTTTTCTTCCAACACCGCCACGCGCGTTTCCTGCGGCGTAATGTTGACGAGCACGGTTTCGGGCGGACGGATAGCGTCCTTCGGGATAGGGATTCCTGAAAGCATTGTTTTAGTTCCTGATTTTTAATAAGAAATATAGTAGATTAAATTTGAACCAGCCCGGTTTTGCTTTGCCCAAACCTGAAAAATAATCGGCTGATTGTGTTGCTGTTCTGACTCAAATTTAATCCACCACCCGCTTGCCGTTGGTTTCGTGGAAAATAAATGGCAAAAGCGGTTCGGATTGCCGTTTATCATACTTTAAAAACGGCGTTTTGGCACATGGGCGGCATGCAGCCCTTACACCCAGAAAACAAAGATTCAGGCAAAATAGCCGATTTCAAGTATTGTAAAATAAACCATATGCCCATATAGTGAACCCCGTTAGAACTCTGAAAACAATCATGCAAACCGTTACGATGTACACAGGCGCGTT
The DNA here is from genome assembly GCF_000227275.1 of Neisseria sp. GT4A_CT1. Classification (NCBI taxonomy): domain Bacteria; kingdom Pseudomonadati; phylum Pseudomonadota; class Betaproteobacteria; order Neisseriales; family Neisseriaceae; genus Neisseria; species Neisseria sp. GT4A_CT1. The sequence goes on along the minus strand of NZ_JH164967.1, from coordinate 213,532 downwards.
CTGCCCCTACTGCACTATGGCTAAAAAGCTGCTGCATTCGCTGGGCGTCGCCGAAATCAACGAAATCCGCGTCGACCGCAGCCCAGAAGCCTTTGCCAAAATGCAGCAGCTTTCAGGGCAGCGCAGCATACCCCAAATTTTCATCGGCGATACCCACGTCGGCGGTTTCACCGATTTGTACGGCCTGCACCGCGAAGGCAGGCTGGATTCTTTATTAAACCCGTAACTTTAAACCCAACTAGGAAAACAAAATGAGCGAAGAATTGCAACCCGTATTCAGCATCGAACGCCTGTTCGTCAAAGACCTGTCTTTGGAAGTGCCCAATGCCCCCCAAATCTTCTTGGAACAAGGCGAGCCTGAAGTCGATATGCGCGTTTCCACCAACAGCGAGAAGCTGGAAGACGGCTACTACAACGTTGACGTAACCGTTACCGTAACCGCCAAACTCAACGCCGAGCGTACCATGTTCCTCAACGAAGTGACCCAAAGCGGCATCTTCCGTCTGGAAAACATCCCTGAAGAAGACGTTCAATTGCTCTTAGGCGTAGCCTGCCCGAACATCCTCTTCCCTTACGCACGCGAAGCCATTTCCACCAGCGTAACCCGCGCCGGCTTCCCGCCCGTACTGCTCGCTCCGATCAACTTCGAAGCCATGTACCAGCAACAACAAGAAGGCAACGCATAATCCGCGTTCCCTGTTTGTCGAAAGGTCGTCTGAAAAATGTTTCAGACGACCTTTTTTATATGGCGGATGTCAATAACACGATGCTTTGTTTGCACGATATAGTGGATTAACTTTAAACCAGTACGGCGTTGCCTCGCCTTAGCTCAAAGAGAACGATTCTCTAAGGTGCTGAAGCACCAAGTGAATCGGTTCCGTACTATCTGTACTGTCTGCGGCTTCGTCGCCTTGTCCTGATTTAAATTTAATCCACTATATTTATGTTTATATCTATGTTTGCGGCGAAGCGGGGTAGTGATGGGTGTTTTCTGTTTTGTTCACCGTAAACCCTTGTTGGTGTAATGAAGGAATGAACAAAAAAAGGAGGCAATCCCCCACAGGATTGCCCCAATACCTCAAATCAGAGATTTACGCTTCACAAACAATACAGGCTTTCGCCTGCGGCTTTACCTGCACGGCTCAACTCCGTGCGGGTAAACTTTTGTTCCGAGGGAGTGAGTCTCAGAACATCCACTTGCAAGCTGGAAGCTTGCAGTAGGAAACCGGAGTATCAAATCTTGCCGGTACGACTGTAATTTGATGTAACGAAATTTACGCGAAAATTTTGGGTTTGCCAAGAGGTTTATATTATTTTTTTATGTAAAATATATATTTATAATATTTCAATATTTATTTAAATTTTAAAATATAATTCTGATTGGTTAAATTTTTAATGAATATAAAATAAATATTTTCGCAAATTTAAAATTATATTCTTTATGGATTGGTCTGTATAATTAATTCTTTTAAAATGTTATTTTATAACACTTTGATTTTAAATAAAATTAAATTTAATATGTTAATCAAAATTTTGCATCATATTTATGTTTTACGGGAAATGGCGCGGTTTTTTCCTATGTTGAACGTCTGATAAACCTGAATATCCAGTTTAACCAAAGAGTTAATGTGAAAAATTCTCAATTAAAAATTTGTTACTATCGTTGCTAATTTTCGATTTAATAGAAATAATAAAAGCCCGTATATGACGGGCTTTGTTTTTTGATGTAACTGTATGTAATTCAATAAAATCCCTGTTCGCCTTCGGGACGGGTTTTGAAGCGTTTGTGCAGCCAGAAATACTGTTCGGGATTTTCCCTTGCCCGTGCTTCGATAAAGTCGTTCATGCGCTGGGTGTCGGCTACAATGTCGTCTGAAGGGAAGTTTTCCCATGCAGGATAAAAGCGCAGCGTAACGGTGTTGTCGGCATTGCGCGTGGGAATGGCGGGGATGACTTTGGCTTTCGTCATGCCGGCGATGCGGCTTAGGCCTGTAATCGTGGCGGTGGGGATGCCGAAGAAGTTGACGAAGATGGAGTCGTTGCGGCCGAAATCCTGGTCGGGCAGGTAAAGGAAGGGGGCGTCGCTTTTGCGCAGTTGCTTGATAATCGCGCGCAGGCCTTCGGTGCGGCCGATGAGGAAAACGTTGTTGTAGCGGTGGCGGCCTTTGAGGATTTGTTCGTCCAACGCTTTGTTTTTTTGGTGCGAATACATGCTGGTCAGCGGCACGTCCTGATTGAGGGTGTAAACCGCCATTTCAAATGCGGTGAAGTGCGGATAAAGCAGGATGACTTTTTCGCCCGCCGCGAGCGCGTTATCGAGATGGTGTTTGTCTTGATAATGCACGAGTTTGCGCAGCCTGTCGGCAGGCGCGTACCAATACAGGCCGTATTCGAGCATCAGCTTCGCCATGTGCTGAAAATGGCGTTTGAGCACGGCTTTTCGTTGGTCTTCGCTCCATTCGGGAAAGCATTTTTTGAGGTTGGTCTCGCCGACTTTGCGGCGCGGTTTGACGGCGTAATAGGCGAGGATGCCCACTGCGTCGGCGATTTTGTGTATAACTTTGAAGGGCAGAAGCTGGATGAGGTAGAGGAGGAAAAAGGCGGCTTTCATGTCGTCTGTCGCGGGATGGTGCGGGAAAAAGGGAATTATAACGGAAAGGTCTGTTTTTCAGGCGGATTGAGACGGTGAAAGAGAAAAGGTTTGGCGGCGTTTTAGAAACTGGTGTGTTCAGGAGACACGGCCTGTCCGCAAGCATGGTTTTAAATTTGCCTGCGGATGGTTGGTTTGTTATTTGAAGAAACGGCCGCAGCAGGCTTTGAATTTTTTGTGCGAACCGCAGATGCAGTCGTGTTTCATGCCGGGCAAGGGCGTGGTCGGGTCGATGAAATACCAGCGGTTGTCGATTTTGACAAAGGCGGATAGTTCGTGATGGCACGCGGTTTCCTGACCGTCTTGAAAATAGGCTTTGAATTCGACTTGGGCATGTTGTTTGCCGACAGTGGCGTGTTGCATGACTTCCAAACCCTGCCAATGGGTCGTCTGACTCCATGCCAGCATATCGGCTTGATCGAGCTGGTGTTGCTGGGAAGGGACAGTCGTTTCAACAATATAGGTGATATTGTGCAAAACATAAGCGCTGTATCTGGAACGCATCAGCTGTTCGGCGGTTTGCGGCAGGCTTTCGTGGCGGTGGAACGGTGCGCAACAGTCGTTGTAGGCTTGCCCTGAAGAGCAGGGGCAGGTTTGGGGAGCGGTCATTTTGGTTTGGGTTGAGTAGTATTGGGGAAAAGTTGCGGTTTGGCTGTCGGGGATTCAATCGACCAATTTTTTGCCTAAGATGACAACATCGGCTTGTTGTTCTCCTAAGTCGCATACGGCGGGCAATCGCCCCCATTCCGTAAAGCCGAACTGGTGAAACAGGTGCAGGCTGGGGTAGTTGTGTCCGAAGATGACTGCCAATATGTTTTTAATGCCCAAGGACGGTGCGCGCTCGAGCACATTTTGCAGCAGGATTTTGCCCACGCCGATACCGCGCGCGTCATGGCGGACATAGAGGCTGATTTCTGCGCTGATGTGAAAGGCATGGCGCGGGTAGTAGTCGCTGAGGCTGCACCACGCCAAAACCGTGCCTTCGTGATTTTTCAATACATACAGAGGCCGCTTGCCGCCGTGTGCGTCGAACCAAGATTCGCGTTCGGCAACGCTGACGGGCGTCAGGTCGGCGGTGGATTGGCGGGCGGCTATGGTACTGTTGTAAATCTCGATAATGTCGGGCAAGTCGGTTTTGGCTGCTTCGGTGATGGTGTATTGCATTCAGACGACCTTAACAGGCTATTGAATCAGTTTGGAAACGGTTTTGAAGGCAGGGTGGCGGGCATCGCCCAACAATTGGAACAAAATGCTTTCCACATTGGAAACGGTAGCGCGGGCTTCGCGCATTTGCGCCAGTCCGTTTTCTTTGTTGGCAGGGGAACGGGATGTCGTGCATTCAAAGGGGACGTAAACATTGAAACCTTCCAAGCGCAAATCCAATACGGTTTGCAGCATGCAGATATGGGTTTCTGCGCCGATTAAGATGATGTTTTGGACGGCTGCCTGCGTCAAAATCGCGTGTGTTTCGGGGGAGAGGGCGGAGAAACGGGTTTTTTCGATGAAGGGCGTGGTTTCGGGCAGCAGCAGCGAGACGGCGGGAACCGTTTTGCCCAAGCCTTTCGGATATTGCTCGGTCACGGCAAACGGGACGCCTAAGGCGTGAAGCCCCTGTATCAGGATACGGCTGTGGTGCAGCATATTGTCTTTGTCGTGCAGGGCGGGGAGGAGGCGTTCTTGGATGTCGATAATCAGACACAGGGTGTTTTCGGGATTCATAAATATTCCTTTCGCGCCAAGTGGAGGGTGTATTCATTATAGCGAAAGCCGGTGTGTCTGTAATGGCTGCGGTTTTGATGGGCGCGTTTCCATTTGTCGCCGGATGGTCAAGCCACGGATGGCGAGGTGCGGCTTCGGTTTGAAGCGTATCTGCCGTTCAAAACGTATACGGTCGGCATGGGAAGTTTGAATCTGATTTCACATTTTTCAGACGACCCTTTGCATGAATTTTCTTTCTTAATTCAAACACAAACTTTTAGGACGGTAGAATTCGCCTTGCACTAACCCTTCCCGCCTGCTTGTGCAGAAGGGATGTCACATAAGGAGCATTTCATAATGAAGAAAATTCTGATTTTGTCTTTACTCGCACTGCCTGCACTGGCTGCGGCGGAAGTTCATTTTTACGGCGATTTGAAAGCCGGAGTGGAAGCTTCCAACACAAAATACGGCAGCCACAGAATTTCCAATAACGGCGTAAGCGACATGGGCAGCTATGTCGGTATGCGCGGTTCGCATCCTATCGGCGGCGGCAATGATGTATTGTGGCAGGTCGAACAAGATACGCCCTTGGGTTCGAAAACCGGTGCCAAAGATACTTGGCGCAGCCGCAACCAAGGCAGCGGAGAAACTTATATCGGCTTTGGGCGTTAAAAGAAATAAGGCTCTATCCCGGTTAAGACAAGCAACAGGTCGTCTGAAAACGTTTCGCATGGGTGCGGATGTTTTCAGACGACCTTTTGGTTAACCGGAAAGAGGCCTATGTTTAGGAGCGCGTTTGTATTCGCACTGACTTGCAATGGGAAGATTGGTACTGTGTTTGACCGATACCCCGCTATCACTGGTTTTGACGGCAGAAGCGGAGCTTGCAAACCAATCTTTTGATTAAACGCTTTATTTAGCCTGAGCGTTTTTCTGTTCTTGGATAATCCATTTGGCCAAATCCGCACCCAAAACTTTGGCCGTTCGGTTCAGGACGGAACAAGAACCTTTAAAACCGCCAAACATGCCGCCCATAGAATTGCGGGATAATATGGTTTTTTTGACTTGTTTGCCGTCAATATACAAAGTCACAGAAACAGCCATGCCCTTGGCGTGTCCCACAAAGGCATTGCCTGCGCTCATGGCGGAAGTGATGGCGATGTCTGCGTAAGTGTCTTGTTTCAGACCATCGCGCACGACGGTTACCCCGCTTTTTGCCGCGCTTTCCCGCAAGGATTCGGACATGATGCTGCCGACTTCTAAACACTCGGATACGATGCGGTTATCAATCTCTTCTTTATCGCGATAGGGGATGTTTTCATCAATATGAACATCAGCACCGGCGAATGCGGAAGCGGACAAGAAGGCGGCAATGAGGAAGCGTTTGGCGGACATGATGGGTACCCAAGATGAAATGTTAAAAAGAGTGAATATTCTATAATGTTATTTTTACTTAATCAATATAGATTGAATGGGTAAATCGATGGAATGCCGGGCCGGAAGTTTTGCTGAAATTTAGGTATGCTTTTTTGCTTGTAGATCAGAAAAAATAACGGCTGCCCGAGTGACTTCCAAAATTTTTTGAAACTGCTTGAGAAGGCATTTATGGGGTATTGGGGCGGTGGGTTTGCTGTTTTTGGCGCAGTGCCGTAATCTGCTCTTTGAACTATATTATAATGCGCTGATTGTTTTTATTAGATTAATCTGACATGACCGCTTATACGCAACAGCTCGACCAAAAAATCCAATACTTGCAACAGCTTTTTCAAGGTTTGGATTTTCCTGAAATTCAAGTTTTCGAATCCCCCGAACAGCATTACCGGATGCGCGCCGAATTCCGTATTTGGCACGAAGGCGGCGAAATGTTTTACGCCATGTTCGAGCGCGGGCAGAAAGCAAGCGGCGCAAGCCTGATACGTTGCGACCAATTTCCTGCCGCCTCCGAATCCATCAATGCCTTGATGCCCAAGCTCATCGAAGCCGCCGCGCAAAATCCCGAACTCAAAAACCGCTGGTACGCCGTTGAATTTCTGTCTGCACTGAGCGGAGAGATGCTCGTTACCATGATTTACCACAAAAAACTGGGCGAAGCGTGGCAGCGTGCCGCCGAAACTTTGGCGCGTGAATTGGGCATCCATATCATCGGTCGGAGTAGGGGGCAGAAAATTGTTTTGACTCAAGACTATATAACCGAAGAGCTGAACGTAAACGGTAAAACCTTCCGCTACCGCCAAGTCGAAGGCAGCTTTACCCAGCCCAACGCCCGTGTGTGCGAAAAAATGCTTGGCTGGGCATGCGATGTCGCGCAAAACCTGAGCGGCGACCTGCTCGAACTTTACTGCGGCAACGGCAATTTTACCCTGCCGCTCTCGCAGCATTTCCGTCAGGTGTTAGCGACTGAAGTGTCCAAAACTTCCGTTTACGCCGCACAGTGGAATATCGAAGCCAACCGGCGGGACAACATCAAAATCGCCCGCCTCTCCGCCGAAGAATTTACCGAAGCCTATACGCAAAGCCGCGAATTCCGCCGCCTGCAAGAGCAGGGTATCTCGCTGAAAGATTACGGTTTTTCCGCCATTTTTGTCGATCCGCCCCGAGCCGGCGTCGATGATGAAACGCTGAAGCTGGTTTCCCAGTTTGACAACATTATCTATATTTCCTGCAATCCCGAGACCTTGCGCGCGAACCTCGACACACTCTGCCAAACCCATACTGTCGAACGCGCCGCGTTGTTTGACCAGTTCCCGTTTACGCACCATATCGAAAGCGGTGTTTATTTGAAGAAGAAATAAAGAAGAGGATTTGAAGAAGGTCGTCTGAAAACTTTCAGACGACCTTTCGTTTTACAGAATCTTGAGCAAATCCGAAGGCGATGCGATGCGGTGGTCGAACGGCCATGTTTCGGTTTGGTCTTCGGCGGCGATATAGCCCCAGTCGGCAAGTATGGTTTTCATGCCTGCGTTGCGTCCGGCCTGCATGTCGCGTTCGGCGTCGCCGACGTAAACCGTGTGTTGCGGATCGGCGTGGATTTGTTCGCACGCATACAGCATGGGTTTGACGCTGGGTTTGGATTCGCCGCAGGTGTCGCCGCTGACGACGACGGCGGGCGGGATGACGAAGCCGAGCTTGGGGACGAGTTTGTCGGTGAAGCGCATGGGTTTGTTGGTGATGATGCCCCATTTGATGCCGCGTCTGTCGAGTTCGGCAATCATTTCGTTCACGCCGTCGAACAGCGTGGTTTTATCGGCATAGCAAAGGCTGTATGCTTCAAGGCATTCTTGCCGCCATGCTGCGAAATCAGGATGTTCGGCAGTCATGCCGACGCCGATTTTCAACAGGCCGGCTACGCCGTGGCTGGCATACGGGCGGATTTCCGCGATGCTTTTTTCGGGCAGGTTGTGGCGGCGCAATACGGTGTTGAGTGCGCCGCCGAGGTCTAGGGCGGTGTCGGCGAGCGTGCCGTCGAGGTCGAACAATACGGCTTGTATCATGTGTTTTCCTTTGGTGGAGGCCGTCTGAAAGGTTTTCAGACGGCCTTGTTGGTTTAATGGCTGTGGCTGTGATGTGCTTCTGCGTAGGGCGAACACAAAATCTCGTTTTTGTGCGGGTGGCGTTCGCTTTCGATTTGGATGGTGCAGTGCCCGATGTTTTTGTGGGACAACTCGTGTTCGATGCGGTAGGCGATTTGTTCGGATTCGGCAACGGTCATGCCGCCGTCCACAACGATGTGGCAGGATAGGACGTTGATATTGCTGGTAATCGTCCAGACATGTAAGTCGTGGACGGATTTGACGCCGTCGGTGTTGCGGATGACGGCGAGCAGGTCGTCGGTGTGGATGTTTTCGGGCGCGCCTTCCATGAGGATGTGCAGCGTTTGTTTGAGCAGGCTCCAGCCGCTGCGTCCGACCAGTGCGGCAACGAACACGCTGGCGAGCGGGTCCGCCCATTTCCAGCCAAACGCCATCATGAGCACGGCGGCGGCAATCGCGCCGATTGAGCCGACAAGGTCGCTCAAAACGTGCAGATACGCGCCGCGCATGTTGACGTTGGCTTCGGTGTCGCTGTTTTTCAGCATATAAACCGCCACGCCGATGTTGACCAGCAGGCCGACGACGCTGATGACGAGCATCCCCAGCGTGGCAATTTCGGGCGGATAAAGCAGGCGTTTGACGGCTTCGTAGAAAATCAGCACGGCGATGACCACCAGCGACAAGCCGTTGAACATGGCGGTGAGGATTTCAAAACGTTTGTAGCCGAAGGTCTTTTGCAGCGTGGTTTCTTTTTCGCCGAGTTTGAATGCCCACAACGCCACGCCCAAGGAAAATGCGTCGCTGAACATATGCCCCGCGTCGGAAAGCAGCGCGAGCGAGTGGGTCAGCCAGCCGCCGACCGCCTCCAGCAGCATAAAGGCGGCGATGATGACGAACGACACGCGCAATACTTTTTTGTTGGCGGTATGCGTGTGGGCGTGTGCGTGATGATGGTGTTCGTGATGGTGAGACATAACGTTCCTCAACAGAGGTCGTCTGAAAATCCGGATTCAGGGTTTTCAGACGACCTTTTTGCCTTGTTTCAAACTCTGCTCGAAATCTTCCAACATATCCAATTCAAAGCGGCTGAAGCCCGCTTTTTCGCGCGCTTCGATGTTCACATAGCCGCGGAAGATAAACATATCGTAACGGGCAATCAGACTGCGGAACAGGGCGACAGGTTCCAAACCGCGTTCGCGGCAAAGGTGTTGATACCAATGGTTGCCGATGGCGACATGGCCTACTTCGTCGCGATAAATGATGTCCAACACGCCGCAGGTTTCCGAATCGCCGCGCTGTTCCACCTTCGCGCGTATCCCCGGCGTAACGTCCAGCCCGCGCGCTTCCAATACGCGCGGCACCAACGCCATGCGCAACAGCGGGTCGTAGGCGGTTTTATACGCCATGTCCCACAAATGGTTGTGCGCCTCGAAATCGCCGTAATCAAAGCCGAAAGCGCGCAGCCTTTCGCGCATCAGGCGGAAATGGTACACCTCTTCTTTCGCCACCTGCACCCAGTCGCGCACAAACTGAAACGGCAGCGTGCGGAAACGGTATGCCGCGTCCAAAGCCAGATTGATGGCGTTGAACTCGATATGCGCAATCGCGTGCAGCATCGCCGCATAGCCTTCGGTCGTGTTCATCTTGCGCGGCGTCAGTTGCGACGGCGCGACCAAAACAGGCTTCGGCGGCCGTCCCGCGTGGCGGAAGTCCAGCGGCGCAGCGTTTGTTTCAGCACCGTCCATGTTTTGAACAGCGGCAAACGCCTCATCTGTCAGCCGTCCTTTTTCATCGGGGTCGTCTGAAAGCAGGGCAAGTTCCAGCAAGGCATAGATATCAGGTTTCATTCCAAGTCCGCCGTTTTTCAGAAAACAAATATTATAGCGTTTAAAAAAAACAATATAAGGAATATAATCTTTACAATTTGGCGTTGTGCGTCAAAAACCATTAAATACCACAGTTTGCGCAGTCGGCATACATTAAAGAATTGTGAAACCCGATTGTCTTTTCCGCAGGAAAAAATCCCGCAGCTTCAAAAAATTAGCCCCCGGGAAACACTGTTTGCAAAATGTAAACCGCCCATAAGCAGCTTGCATTGTTATTTTGTAACATCGATACTGGGCGCCACACCCCTTCCAACAAGGAAAAATAATGATGAAACAACACAACCTGTTCAAATTCCTCGCCGCTTGTTCCCTGACCGCGACCATCGGTTTCGCACAGGCAGGCGCAGTGGATGCACTCAAGAAATTCAACAACGACGCCGACGGTATCAGCGGCAGCTTCACCCAAACCGTTCAAGGCAAAAAGAAAACCCAAACCGCACACGGTACTTTCAAAATCCTGCGTCCGGGCCTCTTCAAATGGGAATACACCAAACCCTACAAACAAACCATCGTAGGCGACGGTCAAACCATTTGGCTCTACGACGTTGATTTGGCACAAGTGACCAAGTCCGCCCAAGACCAAACCATCGGCGACAGCCCCGCCGCCATCCTCTCCAACAAAAACGCCCTTGACAGCAGCTACTCCCTCAAAGAAGACGGCTCGTCCAACGGCATCGACTACGTCTTGGCAACACCCAAGAAAAACAACGCCGGCTACCAATACATCCGCATCGGCTTCAAAGGCGACAACCTCGCCGCCATGCAGTTGAAAGACAGCTTCGGCAACCAAACCTCCATTACCTTCGGCGGCTTGAATACCAAGCCCAACCTCTCGCGCGGCGCATTCAAGTTCACCCCGCCCAAAGGCGTGGATGTGTTGAGCAACTGATGGTTTGATCATAAAAAGGTCGTCTGAAAGGTTTCAGACGACCTTTTTGTTTTTGGGCTGTTAGTGATGGTGCGTTGGGTGTCAGTTGCCCGCAGTCAACACGATTCAGCTTTTGAAGTGTAACTCGGATGACTGGTGGGCAATATTGGAGACTCTATAAGAAAGCGGATACCAAAAGGTCGTCTGAAAACCTTTCAGACGACCCCGTTCGTTTATGCCTCAGGCTTTTTCGCCAATATGGTAACAAACTTAAACTGTATCGGATTGCCCGCCGCATCTTTCGCGTGCATCGCGCCGAGTTCTTCCTTGTATTCGGCAATCTCCCAGCCGCGGTAGTATTCGCGCAACTCGCCTTCTTTAAATTTAAACGGGAAAGGCATAGGGCAAGGGAAGTCTTCAGTGTCCATCGCCGAAACGATCAGGTTGTAGCCGCCCGGGTTGGTGTGCGCCTGCATATCGGCAATCACTTGCGGCACGAAACGCGGATACAGGAACATAAACACAACCGTCGCCACGATATAGTCGAAATGATCTTGAAGGTTGGCGGCATTCAAATCATATTCTACTGCCCGCACGTCCAAGCCCTCGATGCGCGCCAACTCGTTGACGTTTTGCACCGCCTGCGGATTGTTGTCCACGGCGGTTACGTCAAATCCTTTCAAACCTAAAAACAGCGCATTACGCCCCTGACCGCAGCCCATATCCAAAGCTTTGCCCGCAGGAACGATGTTTTCAGCCGCCACTACCGCCGAATGGGTCGCGCTCATGCCGTATTTCTTATTGAAATAATCCTTTGCCGCGCAATAAAGCGAGAGCTTGATTTCCGTGTCGTCCGTCAAAGGCTCGACCGTAAACTGTTGTTGTGGCGCAATCATGTGATCGCCGTCTTCGGCAGTCAGCTCGACAGAAGCATTATCAGCTTCCGTCAATTTCAGACGACCTTGCAATACGTTCAGGCAAGCCCATTCCCCTTCGTCAAACGCATGACCCGCCCGCAGAGCGTCGGGAATCTCGTCTGCCTGCCAAACCGGCAGTTCTTGATAGCAAAAAAGCGCCATTTGTCCGTCCATTGTCGGTTCCTTCTAATCTGTTTTCGATAAGGTGCATATTATATGCCTGTTTCGATCGGGGCATTGAATTATCGGTTTGCCTGCTGACGCATTTGAAGAATCAGGTCGCTGCAAACTGCTTATTTTCAGTTTGCGTACTGCCCGTCTAACCTGATTTTCAGGCGAGGATGGCAGACCGTCGGATTGGTTTTCAAGAATTTGGTTTTTCGCGGGAAGACTAGTATAAAATCCCACTTTATTTTTTTCTCCCCGTCCTTATCCCATGCGCCTGACCCACATCAAACTCTCCGGCTTCAAATCTTTTACCGATCCGACCACGATTCATGTTCCGGGACAGCTTGTTGCGGTTATCGGGCCGAACGGCTGCGGCAAGTCGAATGTGATTGACGCGGTGCGCTGGGTGTTGGGCGAGGCTTCGGCGAAGCAGCTTCGCGGCGAGAGTATGCAGGACGTGATTTTTAACGGTGCGGCGACGCGCCGTCCTGCGCCGAGGGCTTCGGTGGAGCTGGTGTTTGACAATAGCGACCACAGTTTGCAGGGAGCGTGGGGGCAGTATGCCGAGGTGAGCATCAAGCGGCAGCTGACGCGTCAGGGCGAATCGACGTATTTCATCAATAATCAGACCGTGCGCCGCCGCGACATTACCGATTTGTTTCTGGGGACGGGCGTGGGCGCGCGCGGTTATGCCGTCATCGAGCAGGGGATGATTTCGCGCATCATCGAAGCGCGGCCGGAGGAGTTACGCGCCTATATTGAGGAAGCGGCGGGCGTGTCCAAATATAAGGAACGCCGCAAGGAGACGGAAGGTCGTCTGAAAGACACGCGCGAGCATTTGCAGCGTTTGGGCGATTTGCAGAACGAGTTGGCGCGTCAGGTGGAAAAGCTGGAAAAACAAGCCGAAACCGCCGAACGCTACAAATCCCTGACCGCGCAGTTGAACCAACAACAGGATTTGCTCGATTACGCCCAATGGCAGCAATCGCTTGCCGCCGCCGACAAGGCAACCGCGCAGCATCAGTCTTTGCAGGCGCAGCAGGACGAAACCGCCGCGCAGGTTCAGGCGTTAAACGACGAAGTACACGCCTTGCAGACCGCCGAACAGTCGCAGCAGCAGGCAGTACACGAATTGAGCAACAAACGCGGTGTGTTGCGCGAGCAGATTGCCCGTTTGGAAGAGCAAATCCGTCATCAGCAAAACCTGCACCAACGCATCGAACGCGACAAGCAGGCGGCGCAGGCGCAGATGCAGCGCATCCATCAGGAGCAGCAGCAAATCCGCGTGCAGCTTGAAGAAAACGAGTTGCAGGCCGAAGAAAAGCAAACCGAGTTGGCGGAGTGGGCGATGCAGGTTGCCGAACACGAAGAGCGTCTGCCCGAATTGGAAGAAGCCCAAGCCACGCTCAACGCCGCCTTCCAAACCCAGCAGGACGAGGCAAACCGCATCCGCCGCGAACTGGCGTTGAAGCAGCAGCAGCTTGCCCATGCCGAACAAACCGTTGCCAAGCACGAAGAGCGCAAAGGTCGTCTGAAACAGGAAAACCAAGCCCTGAACCTGCCCGACGAAGCGGAAACCGCCGCCGCGCAGGAAGCTGCCGCCTTGTTGCAAAGCCAGCAAGAGCATTACGAAGAACAAATCATTGCCGCCGAAGAAGCCTTACACGCCGCCCGCGAGGCGTTTCAGACGGCCTCAAACCGCTTCCAAAACCTGAAGCAGCAACACATCACCTTGCAGGCGCAGCAGCAGGCGTTGTCTCAAATCCTGTCGCAACAGCAGGAAGCCGCCGACTTCTGGCAGGCAACCGGCCACGCCGCCGCGCCGCAACTGTGGCAACACATCACCGCGCCCGCCGAGTGGCAACACGCCTTGTCCGTCATCCTTGCCGAACGCCTGCATGCCCGCGCCGTGCCGTCTGGCTTTGTCCCGCCCGCGCCGTTGCCGCAGGGGCAGGCGGCATGGCTTTCAGACGACCTCTCCGGCGGCATCAAAAAATCCCTGCCCGTACAGGCATTGTTGAACCAAATCCAAGCGCAGCCGCCGTTTCAGACGGCATTGCACCACTGGCTCGACGGCGTATTGTGCGCGCCCGATTTGAGCTACGCCCTCGTGCATCAAAGCGATTTGGGCGCACACCAAATCTGGCTCACGCCCGAAGGCCATCAGGTCGACAAAGTCAGCGTCCTGCTCTATGCAAAACCTGCGCAGGAAAGCCTGATTGCCCAAAAAGCGCGCCTTGACGGCATTACGTCCGAGCTGGAAAACCTCGCCCCCGAACTCTCCGCCGCCGAAGCTGCGTTCAAACAGGCGGAGGCTGCCGTGCGCTCGTCCGAAGTGCAGCACAAAAACCTGATGCAGCAGCAACAGAAGCACACGCGCCAATACAGCCAGGCGCAGCAACGCACCGCCGAACTCTTGGCGCGCACCAACCAAGGGCAAATCCGCCGCGAACACATCGAGCGCGAACTGGCGCAGTTGGCGGAAGAACAGACCGTGTTGCAACACACGTCCGACGGGCTTTCAGACGACATCGCTACTTTGCAGGAAGCCGCCGCCGAACTCGAATACCAACAGCAAACCACCGCACACAACCGCCAAGAGCAGCAAGGCCGTCTGAAACAGGCGCAGCTTGCCCTGTTGGAAGCCAACCGCCAATACGGGCTTGCCGAAGTCGCCGTCCACAAGCTCAACCAGCAAAAACAAAACTACCAACAGCAAATCGCCCGACTCGAACAGCAAACCCTCGACTGGCAGGAACGCCAGCAAGAGCTTGCCCTCGCCTATGAAACCGAGTTCCAAAACGACGAGCAGCACATCAAGCTCGATGAGCTGACCGAAGCCGTGCACACGCTGGACGAAGAATACATCGCCGTGCAGGAAAAACTCGCGCAGATTCAGGAGCAGGGCAGGGAACAATACGCCCGCGTACAAGCCCTGCAAACCAAGCTGCCGCAGCTTCAGGCCGCCACCCAAACCGCCCTGTTGCAGCAGCAGGAAGCCCTGATTAACGCCAAACGCTACCATCAAAACCTGACCGAACGCGCCGCCGATTTGGACGCGCTCGAAGCGTTGGCGAAAGAATCGCCGAAAGTATTGAACAGCAGCATCGGCAGCCTCACCCAGCAAATCGAAGCCCTCGGCGCCGTCAACCTCGCCGCCTTGCAAGAACTCGAAGAAGCGCGCGAACGCGACGGCTACTACCGCAGCCAAAGCGAAGACGTGCAGGCCGCCATCACCCTTTTGGAAAAAGCCATCGCCCAAATCGACGACAAAACCAAAGCGCGTTTCAAAGAAACCTTCGATGCCGTCAACGGCAAAGTCCAAACCTTCTTCCCGACCCTGTTCGGCGGTGGCGAAGCCACACTCAAAATGATAGGCGACGACCTCCTGACCGCCGGCGTGTCCATCATGGCGCGCCCGCCCGGCAAGAAAAACAGCACCATCCACCTCCTCTCCGGCGGCGAAAAAGCCCTCACCGCCATGAGCCTCGTGTTTGCCCTGTTCAGCCTCAACCCCGCCCCCTTCTGCCTTTTGGACGAAGTTGATGCCCCGCTGGACGACGCCAACACCTCGCGTTTCTGCAACCTGGTCAAAGAAATGTCGGCGCAAACCCAGTTCCTCTACATCTCCCACAACCGCCTGACCATGGAAATGGCAGAGCAGCTGGTCGGCGTAACCATGCAGGAAAAAGGCGTCTCGCGCGTCGTTGCCGTGGACATCAAGCAGGCGTTGGAAATGGCGGAGCCGTGATGAGGTGGGGGAATTTTGATTGAGTTTGATACGGAAAGGTCGTCTGAAAAACTAAATTAGGTTTCAGACGACCTTTCCGTGAATTGAAATAGGGCGTTGGATTCAGATTTCAAACTGCTATTGTTTGGGGGATTAAATTCGTCTCAATACAAAGATTCAAAAATTGCACCAACCGAGCCAGATTTTATAGGGGTAAAACATGAACGAAACCGAACAAGTTTGTTTTAATGAAAAACGCAGGCAGCATTTTTTGAGTGAGGAAAGATTTAATAAATTTAATAATTATTTTCTGGAAGCTATTCCTGAATATAATAAATGGAAACTCTCAGATGATTTGGCATTAAGATTTTTATCTAGGCAACAAGCAGAAACCTACTGGGATTATTTGAAAATTATATATACAGCAGGTAAACCGATAGAGGATTTAATTCCTATTCTAGAAAAATTTTTAGCTTCAGAGGAAGAGATAACCAAATTCTGGCAGCAAAACAAAGTGAAATTAAACGATATCGGCTACTATACCAGCCCAATGCCGTGGTGTGATGGTGAGCATTACCTTAAAACGCTGCACCTTATCGCGCTTTGCTACCTCCTGCAACGTGAAGACCTGCTCCCGCGCCTGCTCGAAGTCATCCTTGCCAATGCAGAAGATGATTTAGAATCTGACTCCACTATCGAAGACTTTTTGGACTACCATTTTAAAAATCGTCCCGATCCAGATTACGTCCAAATGGGCAAACACGCCATTTTATTCGGCGAAGCGATGCGTGGCGAAACCAAAGAAGAACAATTGGAAGAACTCAATGCCTACCTCAAAGACTGGTATCGCGAAATGGTCGGCATGAGCGACCTTGAATACCAATCCCACCTCGATCCAGAACAGAACGGTTATTGCGGTTACTGGGCATTCGAAGTCGCCGCCATCGCTTATCTTGACGATTTGGACGATACCGAATTGCGCAAATCCCCTTATTATCCTAAAGATATGGTTGACTGGGCGAGGGAACAGAAGCGCAAATGTGAAGACAAAGGTAAAGCTGATTAGTTTGGAAAAGTTTGAAGATTATAGTGGATTAACTTTAAACCAGTACGGCGTTGCCTCGCCTTAGCTCAAAGAGAACGATTCTCTAAGGTGCTGAAGCAGTTCCGTACTATCTGTACTGTCTGCGGCTTCGTCGCCTTGTCCTGATTTAAATTTAATCCACTATAAAAAGGTCGTCTGAAAATCTGTTTTCAGACGACCTTTTTTGTTTGCAGCTAAAGCTCAGCCCGTAAATTTGAAAATCTTGGCGCTCAATCCAGAGTTCTCTTTTTGAACCTTGAATGTACCAAGGAATAAAAGGGATGGGGTTTGTAGTGGGGAGGTTTGCAGTCGGGGAAGGGATTCAATTGGGTATTTGGGTCTTTCCGATGCTTGCAATCTGAACAAGCGGTCTTATATAGTAGGAGCTGCGGTGTCAGCTTCTTTATTTCCAACCTTCAAAGGTTTCTTAATTTACATGAATAAAATTATTCTGCCTGCGCTTTGCGCCCTGCTTCTTGCTTCCTGCGGTAACGATACCGACAAAATCGGACGTGCCAGCACGGTTTTTCATATGCTGGGGAAAAATGACCGTATTGAAGTCGAGGGGTTTGATGATCCTGATGTGCAAGGGGTTGCCTGTTATATTTCTTATGCGAAAAAAGGCGGTTTGAAAGAGACGGTGAATTTGGAGGAAGATGCGAGCGATGCTTCCGTGTCGTGCGTGCAGACGGCGGAGGTCATCCGTTACAACGAGCAAGCCGTCGTTAAGCCGCGGGAGGTGTTTAAGCGCAGCGCGAGCTTGGCGTTCAAGAGCCAGCAGATTATCCGTTATTACGATCCTAAACGTAAGGCGTTTGCGTATTTGGTTTACAGCGACAAAATCGTTCAGGGTTCGCCGAAGAACTCTTTGAGCGCGGTGTCGTGCTTTGGCGGTGCTAAAGCGGATGCGCAGCAAGTTGCCGGCGGTATGGAAGGCAAACAGATTTACGGTGCGTGCGTCGTGGATGCGCCTGTGCCGAACAAGTAAAAGATGAGCGATATGAACCTAACCGACCATTTCCTGATTGCTATGCCCGATATGGACGACCCGTTTTTCGAAAATTCGGTGATTTATGTGTGCGAACACAACGAAGAGGGCGCGTTGGGCATCATCATCAACAAACCGTCGCCGATTACGATGGACATGATTTTTGCGGCGACCGACCGCAATATCCCTTTGCGGATGCAGCACGAACACGTCATGATGGGCGGACCGGTACAGATCGACCGCGGCTATGTCGTGCATACGCCCGTGGGCAACTGGCAAAACAGTATGATTGTTTCAGACGACATTGCGCTGACGTCTTCGCGCGATGTGATTGAAAACTTATCGCGTCAGGGCGCGGTGGACAAGATTTTAATCAGCATAGGCTATTCGAGCTGGAGCAAAGGGCAGCTTGAACGCGAGCTGGCGGACAATGTCTGGCTGACGGTGAAGGCGGATGAGCATATTTTGTTCGATATGCCTTACGAACACCGCTACGCCGCCGCATTCGCCAAGCTGGGTATTCAGCCCGATGCGCTTGTCTGTGGAGCCGGTCATGCATAAAGCACCGGTAGGGACGGTTTTGGCGTTTGATTTCGGCGAGGCGCGTATCGGCGTGGCGCAGGGCGATGCGGAACTTGGCTTGTCGCATCCTTTGGCGACTGTGACCGGCAACAGCAACGACGAGAAATTCAACGCCATCGCCAAGCTGATACGGGAATGGCAGCCCAAGCATCTGGTCGTCGGACTGCCGACCCACGCCGACGGTACGGAACACGAGTTGACCCGCCTCAGCCGCAAATTCGGCCGCCGCCTGCACGGGCGTTTCAACCTGCCCATATATTGGGTGGACGAACGGATGTCCTCGCTATATGCGGAAAGCCTGCTTGCCGAAGCGCAGGTATTCGGGCGCAAACAGAAGGCGGTACTCGACCAAGTGGCTGCTCAGGCGATTTTGCAGGGCTTTTTCGACGGCGGCGCGGTAGAGTATTTCAACGGTAGGGAAGAAGGTTCGGAAGAATAATTTGTTTGAGATAGTTTGAAAAAAGGTCGTCTGAAAGCTGTATTGACGGGATTGAGTCCGGCAACAGGCTTTCAGACGACCTTTTCGCATCAGAACAAGGCTTCAATCCTTAACAGCGCACCGACGCGGTGTTTTTGGTTTTCCTTGCGGTTGTTGTAGTAGTTGACTTCGGTTTGGGTAAACAGCCAGTTGCGCCAAATCGGTTGGCGGTAGGTGGTAAACGGACCGTAGGTATTGAGGGCGGCTTTGCGTTTTTCGATATTGCCGCCGGTGTACACGCCGTAGTTGACGTGGCGGTGTTTGCCGAGGTTGTGTTGGCGGAAGAGGCTGTTGCCCCATGTCCAGTCTTCGGTTTTATCGTGTTCGTATTGCAGGTGTGCCTGATTGGCGATAAAGCTTTTTTCGCTGGGGATGTAGCGCGTTTCCCAGTTGGTACGGACATGGTGTTTGCTCTTGATGCCGTAACGGTAGATTTGCTCCAAACTGGTGTCGATGTTGTCGGTCAGTTGCCAATTGCTCGAGCTTTTGGCGCGGGCGTACAGGTCGCTGCCGGAGCGGATACCGATATCGAAGTCGGTATCGGTGCGCTGTTTGGCGAATACTTCAGACCAGCGTACGGCAAGGGAAGCATTGTTGTCGCGGCTTTGGGATGCGTCGAATATCCTGCCGTTGGTATTGGTACGGTTGCGGTAGGCGTTGGCTTCGTGTTTCAGCTCGTCGTCCAAAGAGTCGTCACCGAAAATCACATGGACTTTTTTCTCCAAGGTCGGCAGTTTCAGACGACCCCGTACGCGGGGCGTCACGGTAAACTTGTCGTCAGGGTTCCATTCGGTATCGAGCATGACGCGCAGGTTGGCGTCGGCAGGGTGGTCTGGATCGGGTTCGCCAAACCAGTCGTCGATGCGGTTGGACCATTTGTCCAAGCGTTTGGAAACGACTTCGTGGCGGTGGTCCACCCAAGTGTCGCCGTCGGCAGGCGGTTCGTCGTTCGCGGCGGCAATCGTCGGAAAGAGGGTGAGCAGGGTGAGTAGGGATAACGTTGTGGTTCGGATAGTCATTGTTTTTCCTTGCTTAATGCATAAAGCTATTATGGACGGTATCTTAGGGATAATGCAAGTCGTCTGAAAAAGGCTGTGATAAAATCTTGCGCGCCCGGTTTGCCGCCGTTCTGTTGTGCAGAAAAGCAGTCAGGCGGGCGCATACCAATACATTAAGGAAAACAGAATGAGTATTTTGTCGAAAATTTTTGGGAACAAGCCGTCCGGCGAAACGGCAGAAGAGCCGCGCAGACTTTCCGCACAGGAAAAAAGCGAAGGCGCGGCGCGGGCGATTTATGCGAAAGATAAAGTGTATGTGCCGCTTTCTGCCATGCAGGCGGATGTATCGGAAGGGACGGGCATCCCTTATATAGGTCGTCTGAAAGACGGGCGGACGGTTTTATATGTGTTTGAAAACTATGAAGCGGCGCGGGCTTTTTCAGACGGACAGGACGGCGCTTTAGACGGCATCGCTTTGGTCGGCGCGTTGGATAAGGCAGACCAGTTCAATAATTTGAGTAATGTTCTGCGTGTCGCGCACTCGCTGGGCATTCAACTGATGGAATACCGAGGACAGGACGGCGAACATTTCGAATGCGCGCTTTCGTGGCTGATGCGTGTGAACGGCGCGGATGGCATGGCGGCTTCCCGAGAAAAAATGGAGGCGTTGTCCATCGGCACCGATGCCAAGCTGCCGCTGCAATTTCATCCGATAGCCATCGTCGGTTTTTCCAATCCCTATAAGGTTACACCCGCGCGGGCGGAGGAGTTGTTCAAGCAGTTTACAAATGTCGAAGATGACGAATTGCTGAGTTTTTTTGCCGGCAACACGCCGCAGGAGAATGTGTTGCTGATCGGGTTGGTGGAAAAATATTCGGCTGATTTGGCGAAATCCGTGAAATATATTGTTTGGAACCAATTGGCGGAGCAGCCGCTTTTTGTCGGGATAAACCGCAAAGACGGCGGGCTTTACGCGCGGGACGGTTATTTATATGTCTTTTACACCGACCGCTTCCAATACATGGGACCTGCCCGCTGCCATCCCGTTTCCGGCAAGGAAGCAGCGTTGGACTTGGTTCGCCGCCACGAACTGAAAGGCATCGCCCTGACCGACGGGCTGCACAATATGGCGCGGTTTGAAAACGACGTGATTTTCCAAGACGGGGAATAGCGGCAACCTCTCTTCCGCCACTTGAGCGAAACGGTTTGCCTGAGCCGCATATTTAAAATACAAAGGTCGTCTGAAAAGGGCTGTGATAAAATCTTTGCGTTTTCACCATCCCTTTCAGACGACCTTTTTATGTTGAACCCATCCCGAAAACTCGCCGAACTTGTCCGTATTTTGGAAGAGGGCGGCTATATTTTTGCCGGCGATCCCGTGCAGGCGACGGAGGCGTTGCGTCATGTCGAGGGCGGCGTGGAAGGAAAAATCATCCACCGCGCGGAGATGATAGACAGAGACCGCCGGCTTCGGCATACCTTGGAACAAGTACGGACCGGGTCGTTTTGGCTGTGGATCGTGGCGGCGACGATGATGTTTAGCGGCGGATTTTCCAGCACTTACCTTCTGATGGACAGCCAAGGGCTGAATTTTTTCCTGATTTTGGCGGGCGTGTTGGGTATGAATACGCTGATGTTGGCGGTATGGCTGGCAACGTTGTTCCTGCGCGTGAAAGTGGGGCGGTTTTTTAGCAGTCCCGCGACGTGGTTTCGGGGTAAAGACCCCGTCAATCAGGCGGTGTTTCGGCTGTATGCGGACGAATGGCGGCAGCCTTCGGCGCGTTGGATCGCCGGCGCGACTTCACACAGTCTATGGCTCTGCACACTGAGCGGGATGTTGGTGTCGGTCTTACTGCTGCTTTTGGTGCGTCAATATACGTTCAACTGGGAAAGCACGCTGTTGAGCAATGCCGCTTCGGTGCGCGCGGTGGAGATGCTGGCATGGCTGCCGTCGAAACTCGGTTTCCCTGCGCCCGACGCGCGGGCGGTGGTCGAAGGTCGTCTGAACGGCAACATCGCCGATGCGCGCGCGTGGTCGGGCTTGTTGGTCGGCAGCATTGCCTGCTACGGCATCCTGCCGCGCCTGCTGGCTTGGGCGGTGTGCAAAATCTTTTTAAAAACAAGCCAAAGCAAGCTGGATTTGGAGAAGCCTTATTATCAGGCGGTCATCCGCCGTTGGCGGAACAAAATCGTCGATGCGGATACGCGTCGGGAAACCGTGTCCACCGTTTCTCCGAAAATCACCTTAAACGACGCGCCCAAGTGGGCAGTCATGCTGGAAACCGAATGGCACGAAGGCACATGGTTTGCGGGCAGGCTGGCACAGGAATGGCTGGATAAAGGCGTGGCGGCGAATCGGGAAGAAGTTGCCGCTTTGGAAGCGGAGTTGAAACAGAAACCTGCCCAGCTCCTCATCGGCGTGCGCGCGGAAGCTGTCCCCGACCGCGGCGTGTTGCGGCAAATTGTCCGGCTTTCGGAAGCAGCGCAGGGCGGGGCGGTGGTACAGCTTTTGACGGAACGGGCGCTTTCAGACGACCTGTCCGAAACATTGGACCACTGGCGCAATGCGCTGGCAGAGTGCGACGTGGCATGGCTGGAACCTGACAAAGCGGCGCAGGAAGGTCGTCTGAAAAACCAATAAACGTACTTGAAATGCCCTGTTAAGCCGCCATCCTGAAAAAGGTCGTCTGAAAATCCATTCTCTCAAAATATGATGAACAACCAACCCCTTTCCCTCGCCGTCGTCGGGCACACCAATACCGGCAAAACTTCGCTCCTGCGCACCCTGTTGCGCGACAGCGGGTTCGGCGAAGTCAAAAACGCCCCGTCCACCACGCGCCATGTCGAAGAAGCCGCGATTACCGACGGCGCCGACACGCTGCTGTACCTGTACGATACGCCCGGACTCGAAGATGCCGGCGGCGTTTTGGATTGGCTGGAAACCCATACGGATGCCCGCGCCGACGGCATCGAGCGGCTGCAACAGTTCCTCGACAGCCACGGCGCGCATCACGATTTCAACCAAGAAGCCAAAGTGCTGCGGCAGCTTTTGCAAAGCGACATGGCGTTGTACGTCATCGACGCGCGCGAACCCGTCCTCGACAAATATCGGGATGAATTGACCATTCTTTCATGGTGCGCCAAGCCGGTCATGCCCGTGTTCAACTTTACCGGCGGACAACTTCCCGAAGCGTGGACGACCATGCTGGCGCGTCGCAACCTGCACGTTTTCGCGGGGTTCGACACCGTCGCTTTCGATTTTGAAGGCGAATTGAACCTCTGGAACAAGCTCGCCACCATGCTGCCGCAACACGACATCATCGACCGCCTGACCGCCTCCCGCCGCCGCGAATGGACGCGTCTGGACAAAGAAGCGCGCCACGAAATCGCAGGTTTCCTGCTCGATGTGGCAGCCTTCACGCAGGAAATCGACGAAAACGACGACCCCGCGCCCGTCCTGCAAACCATGCAGGCAGAAATCCGCCAGCTCGAACGGCAGATGCAGCAGCGGCTGTTTGCCATCTACCGCTTCTACCACAGCGAAATCGACGGCGGCGACTGGGTGCCCAAAGCCTTCCATCAAGACCCGTTCGACAGCGAATTGCTCAAGCAATACGGCATCCGTACCGGCACCGGCGCGGCAACTGGCGCACTCATCGGCTTGGGGCTGGACATCGCCACGCTCGGCGGTTCGCTCGGATTGGGTACGGCAATCGGCGGCTTTTTGGGCGGCATCCTGCCCAATACCCGCACCATTTCCGACAAGCTCACCGGTCGCCAAACCCTGCACACCGACCCCGAAACCCTGACCCTGCTCGCCGCCCGCGCCCTCGATTTGCTCCACATCCTGCAAACGCGCGGCCATGCGGCGCAATCGCAAGTCGAGTTGCACAGCCGCAAAGCGCCCTGGACACCGGACAAACTCCCGTCCGAACTCAACAAAGCGCGCAGCAGGTGGAAATGGTCGTCGCTCAACACCCACCTCCCCGAAACCAGCCGCGCCGAACGCGAGGAATATACGGAAAGTTTGAGTAGGAAATTGGGCGGGTAAGCAGGCGGCGGGCAGTCGGTTCCCAAATTTCCAAAATACGTCAGGACGAAGATGCCCAAACTTTATATGTTCTATCTCGGCGGTAACGCAGGCCGCTCCAATATCGAAGTGCACGACATCCAATTTGCCGTGTGCGACGACTACCGCGAAGCCATCCCCGCGCTTAAAGCTGCATGGTTCGGCGATGCGGACAAAATCCACATCGACGGCTGGCTGGTTGTCGAATGGGTGGACGGTTACGATGTCGATGTATCCGACCACGCCGAGCCGAAGGGGTCGTCTGAAAACGTCCCGCACCTGTATTTCGTCAATGTCGGCGGTTATCGCGCGGGGCAGCTTGCCGAGGCGCACGCTTTCGGACTGTTCGTTGCTGCTACGCCCGCCGAAGCCAAACAAAAAGCCCTGCAAACCCTGTTGACCGACCATATCCAGCAGCATAAAGACAACTTAAAAGACGTGGACAACCTGCTCCGGCTCGACCGCATCGGCAATCACACCATCCGCCTGACCCCGAATCCGCACGGCAAGCCTGCCGAAATCGGCTTTCAGGGCTATTTACCGATTTAAAGTACCCACCATGAAAATTACCAAGATATTCACCTTCGACTCCTCGCACATGCTCGACGGGCATGACGGTAAATGCCAAAACCTGCACGGGCATACCTACAAACTCGAAATCACCGTTTCAGACGACCCCATACGGGGTGGCGCGAAAGACGGCATGGTGATGGATTTCACCGACCTCAAAGCCATTGTGAAAAAACACATTACCGACCCTTTCGACCACGCGTTTATCTACCACGGCGGCAACGGCCGCGAATGCCAAATCGCCGCGCTCTTGGAGGGCTGGAACATGAAAACCCTGTGCCTGCCCTGCCGCACCACTGCCGAAAATATGGCGGTCGAAATGTATGATCGTTTGAAAAACGCGGGGCTGAAAGTGTGCAGCGTGAAATTGTGGGAAACGCCGACATCGTGTGCAGAGTATGAAGGGGAGTAGGGAATATCTTGCACGTATCCGTAGAGTAAATTCAAATAAGGTATGCCCAACTGCGTCATTCCCGCGCAGGCGGGAATCCAGAGATTTGGAATTACTGCAATTTTTAAATATTTCTGAAAAACCAAAGTCTGGATTCCCGCCTGCGCGGGAATGACGGTGTGGGGCGTCCTTATTTGCTTACCGTAAAATGGTTTTTTCTTCTGTACGGATTCCCCGTTTTTTCAGACGGCCTTTCATACCAACACACCCATTAAAAGGAACACCCATGAAACTCCTCTCCACCCTCTTAGTCCTCCTCGTCGCCGCCGAACATTTCTACATCGCCTGGCTTGAAATGACGCAGATTCCCAGCGAAAAAGCGGCGGAAATTTTCAAGCTGCCTTATGAATTTATGGAACAAAAGCGCGTGCAGACCCTGTTCAGCAACCAAGGGCTGTATAACGGCTTTCTCGGCATCGGGCTGGTTTGGTCGCGGTTTGCCGCGCCGGACAATGCCGTTTACGGGGCAACGATTCTGTTTCTCGGCTTCGTATTGATTGCCGCCGCATGGGCGCGTTCTCTTCCGGCAATAAAGGCATACTCGTCAAGCAAGGCCTGCCCGCGATGCTGGCGGCGGCAGCGGTGTTGGCGGTATGAAAAAATCAGTGTCGCCCCCGAAAATCCGCAATACCGCATCGTTGAAATCTTCGAGAGCCTGCAAGGCGAGGGCTGGAACACGGGCATGCCTGCCGTTTTCGTCCGCTTGGGCAAATGCAATCTGGCGTGCGGCTGGTGTGATACCGATTATTTGAAATTCGGCATGATGAGCCTGTCCGACATCTTAGGCCGTCTGAAAACCTACACCGCGCGCAATATCATCATCACCGGCGGCGAGCCGACCATACAGCCGCATCTCGATACGCTGCTGGACGCGCTCAAGGCGGAAGGCTATTTCCTCTGTATCGAAACCAACGGACTCAAGCCCGCACCGCCGCAAATCGACTATGTCGCCACCAGCCCCAAAGCCTGCTACGCCGCCAAATATGAAAATGGCTGTATCTCCGAAGCCGACGAAGTACGCATCGTGGCGGACGGCGATGTCGTTGCGTTCTGCCAAAACATGGAACGCAAAATCCGCGCGCGTCGTTACTACCTTTCGCCCTGCGAACAAAACGGCGTGATGAACATCTACGACACCATCCGCCAAATCGGTCTCTTAAACAGCCGCCCCGATGCGCCCGTGCATTGGCAGTTGAGCGTGCAGACGCACAAATGGGCGGGGATAGAGTAGGTTTCAGACGACATATTGATGTAAGGTTGGGGAGTTAAAAGGTCGTCTGAAAAGATAAAAGGGCCGGGTATGGATATCTGGCCCTTTTGATATGGCAAATGCAAAAAATAAAGCCGATACACAGTATAATCGCCTTATTTTGCCTGACTCTATAAAAACATCATGAAACGTTTCTGGAAATACTTGCTTTGGACGCTGGTCATCCTGCTGCTTGTCATAGCGGTCGTCCTCTACATCGTTCCCTATTATCTGAAACAGCGCGAAATCCAAGCCGCGCAGGAGGATTTGGCGCTGCTCTCCATTCAGTCCACCCCGTCACCGTCTTTGAAAAACGGCATAGATGCCTTGTGGCTGCTGGAATTCAGCACGAAAAATGATGCCGACCGTGCCGATTTGATGAAGCGTTTCGGAAGCGACCTCCAAAGCAATAACAACCAAGATATCCTTAAGCAGAATCAGGAATTGCAAGGCAGGCGGCTTATTGTCCCTGAGTACGATGATAAATCATTGGACTGTGGTACAACGGCGCAAGAGTGCTTGGCTGAAGTGCGTGCCGACTTGCCGAAATCGAAAGCTGGGGTGGAAAAATACGCCGAACTGTTAGCCAATGTAGACAGGCTTGCCGACTACGATATTTTTGTTTCAAGAGATTGGCCTAATGATGATTATGGTATTGCTAATAAACCGCTTCCAAAACTGCAATTCGTGACATACGGTAGAAAACCTGCCGCACTTGATTGGGCGGAAGGGCGGGAAGCCGAGGCATGGAAGCGCGTTTGCCGCAACATCAAGACAGGGCGCAGTATGCTGAATAATGATCCTGAGTTGATTTACGCCATGATAGGGAATGCCGTTATCCGAAGGAATACCGACCTTGCCGCGCAAATGCTGTACGAAAAACCCGAGTGGGCGAACCGTCTGCCTGCCGAATGTGATGGGATGTTTGATGTTCTGACAGCAGAGGAACAAAATATTTGTTTGGCAGTTCAAGAAGAGTTTCGGTTAAGTGCCAATTCACTACGGCGATGGGAATTTGAACAGCAAAGATTATGGTTCTTACAGAAGTGGTACATGAATGTGAATGGATTTTATGAGTTGCTGACATTAATGAACGGAGAAATACAGTATACCGACATAATGTTTTCTCTTCTATTGCGTCCTAATGTGGATGCAGAACATACATTAGCCCACATCTCGCCTTACTTCGCCGCCTACTGCAAACCGGAAAAAATGGCTATTTTGAAAAATGACACTAAGGCGAAATGGATGCCTCCGGAAGATATGAACCAAACATTCGCTAAAAAATGGGCGTGTATGGGCAATAGTGTTGGCTGTATCACTTACGCTATTACTCTTCCTGCCTACGACTCCAACGTCCATCGCCTGCAAGATACCGCCATGCAGCAACGCGCATTCCAAGCCGCTTTAGAGTTATACCGACTGCCTGCCGGTAAACGCCGTGCTGCTTTAGAAAGCGTTTTGGCAAAACATTCCAGCCCTTCCCGTAGATTGCGCTGGAATGAAGAACAGAAGGCTTTGGATTTTGAAATCTATCAGCAAAATGCCTCACCGCTGCTACTTAAATTGAATTTGGAAAATTGATACAACGGTTTTATTTTTCGCATAAATCAGCCAAAGGTCGTCTGAAACTTTTCAGACGACCTTTTTTGCGGCTGTCGGATTTTTTAAAATTGATTGGGTAATCAGAAAATGCCATACTAAATCGTCTGTTATCTGAAACAGTGTAAAATCCAAATTATGCAGAGAGTTGCACATTTTGTTTACAGTATCGTATTTGCCAATAAAGCTTGGGGCAAAAGCTTCAAGTAAGGCTGTTTTAACCTAAAATTAAAGATTTGAAATCATGAGCCACGTTAAATTTCCTTATCATCCGAATATTTATCAACTGGAATTTGGTCCAATTGAGCGCAATCAAGACGGTCTTGTTTGTCAGGTTTGCGGCTGTGTTCCTGATCTTTATTTGGATAGTATGTATGCGACAGAGGAGATTGATTGTCTTTGTTTGGAGTGTGTAGCCAGTGGAGCTGCGGCAGATAAGTTTGATGGTGATTATATTCAAGATGCAGAATCTGAAATGGTCAGCGATCCGGATCGGGTTAAAAACTTTTTCCGTACCACGCCGGGTTATAGCAGCTGGCAGGGGGAATATTGGTTAGCTTGTTGTGATGATTTCTGTAATTTCATTGATCATGTGGGAATGGATGAACTGAACCAGATGCCGGAAAAAGAAGCTATCTTGGCAGATTATGAACTTTCGGATGGATTTGACCGTGATATTTTGGAGGAATGTCTCAGTCGAGATGGCGACATGGCAGGTTATCTTTTTCAATGTCGTCATTGTGGCAAGTATAGACTCCATGTGGATGAAAGTTAGGATTGGATGATAGAAAACTGTCGATTTTGAAACCTATCAGCAAAATGCCTCACCGCTGCCACTTAAGTTGAATTTGGAAAATTGATACAACAGATTTATCTTTCACATAAATCAGCCAAAGGTCGTCTGAAACTTTTCAGACGACTTTTTTGCGGCTGTCAGATTTGTTTGATTGAGAATGAAAGATGGTCATGCAGATGAAAATGATGTATCGGGGACTGTGTAAATTATTTGATTCATGCCCGTCAGTTTCCTATACTCCGACCGTTTTATTTCATCCCATTACAGAAATTTGATAAAAATTCTTATTTAATGCATAAAAAGCCGTTTGCTGCCGAATGGTGCAAGGAGGTTTGGAACTCCGCTGCCGTTCGGACGGCTAAATAATTAGGAGACACCATGCCATTATCTAAATTTCGTCCTGCGCGTTTGCCGGTTGCTGTTGCTGCGGCACTTTTGTCTGCTTACTCCTTAGGTGCAGGGGATGGGGTTGAGCAGGTTGATTTGCCTACTGTCCAAGTACGGGGCATCGGCAAACAGACAACCTCAAACTACACCATTCCGACTTCTTCCGCCGCCACAGGCATCCGCCTGACCCAGCGCGAAACGCCGCAGTCTTTGTCCGTCGTTACCGAAAAACAAATGGACGACCAAGGTTTGGATACCTTGCAGGACGTGTTGAAACAAACACCGGGCGTGTTCCACAGCAAAATGGGCAACAATGTCTCCGGCCACAGCGAGTTTATTTCGCGCAGTCAGGCGATTGACAGCATTTCCGTAGACGGCGCGCCCAAATTCCTTTACGACGGTAAAGCTATACGTCGCGGCACCAATAATCTGGACAGCGCATTGTACGAACAAGTCGTCGTCGTGCGCGGCGCAAGCGGTTTGTCCAACGGCGGTATGGGCGAACCGGGCGGTACGGTTGCTTTGGAACGCAAAAAACCGACTGCCAAACCTGCCGTCAGCGTGGAAGCCGGTGTGGGGTCTTGGAAACACTACCGCTTCGTCCTTGATGCCAATCATCCTCTGAATGCCGATAATACCTTGCGCGGCCGCGCCATTTTGGTCAGCGACCACGGCGGCGATTACTTGCCGAACACTTCGCGCCACAATCACACTTTCTACGGCATTCTGTCCTACGACCTCACGCCGCAAACCCACTGGCGCCTCGGTACGGAAATACACCGTTTCCGCAATACCGGCAGTTCGCCTTTCAGCTATCTGACCGTAGCGGGAAACCCTAGAAACAATCAACCTTTCAAACCGTTTGCAGCCTCACCGCGCAGTAATTCCTCGGCAAAATGGGCTTACGGTAAAGAAAACAGTGCGGAAATCTTCACCTCTATCAATCATGAGTTTGAAAACGGTTGGGCTCTGAACGGCAACTACAGCCATACTTATGGGAAAAGTGATGCAGTTTCCGGCATGGCTGGTCCTTTTACCATTTATCCGGACTATTCCGCTGTATTTGTTGCCGAGCGCGACCAAGCCAAGTACACCGACCAAGATTTTTCTCTGAATTTGGACGGCGATTACCCGCTTTGGGGACGCAAACATGAATTCAATGCCGGCATCAGCTATCAGTACAATAAGGAAACTCCTTCATATTACGAAGAAAATGAAGATGGGATTGTCCCTGATTTGCGCCGTTTTGACGGAAATTTCACAAAACCGGCCATACCCTACATTCGCGACGGCTTTGCCCATATGAAAAACCTCTCTGTTTACGGTTCGACCCGTTTCAAACTGACCGACAGGCTGGCATTGATAGGCGGCGGACGGTTTGTCGATTGGCAATACCGCTACAGTTCCGATCGCAACCATTTTGCCGACAGCAGGCATAAAAACAAGGTATTTATCCCCTATTTGGGCGCAAGTTATGATTTAAACGACAATCTGACAGCCTACACCTCCTATACCACCATATTCCGCCCGCAACCGCGCTATTTGGATCGAAACGGCAAACCGCTCGAACCGCAACGCGGCAAAACATATGAACTCGGCTTAAAAGCCTCGTGGTTTGAAGACCGTTTGAACGCTTCTGCGGCTGCATTTATCAATAAACGCGACCATTTGGGGAAAGAAATTCGCGATGATGAACATCAACGTATTTACTATGAATCTGTTAACAACACAACGACCAAAGGTGTGGAATTGTCCGTCGGCGGACGCTTGAGCGACAAATGGCTGATCAATGCTTCTTATGCGTACTCCAAACTCAAAAACGATGCGGGCAATTTGGTCAACCCTTCTTATCCTATCCACCTTTTCAAACTCTTTACTGCGTATGACGTTACCGACCGCCTAAACTTGGGTGCAAACGTCAACTGGCAAAGCGGTACAAACGCAGTATCTGATGAATACCAGCCCCTCACCGCTGCCGGTAAAGAAGCCTTGACCCAACGCCCATACGCCACGCTAGACTTGACCGCGCATTACAAAATCGGCAAATCCACCCGCATCGGTTTGGATTTTGAAAACGTGTTCAACAAACGCTACCGCCCCATGCCCGACATCCACGTTTACGGCACGCCGCGCAGCCTGACCGCTACGTTGAAACACACGTTCTAAAGCAGGCAGAAGAAAAGGTCGTCTGAAAATCTCGATTTGAGGTTTTTAGACGACCTTTTGGTTTGTATGGCGTGTATCGGGGAGGAAGCGGGTAGATGATTTTCTCTAAAACGGCAATGCTATTGGGACGGGGCGCATTCTTGCAGCAGCAGGTTGTCCGTCATGTTGTCAGGTGTTTCTTCCGAGGCTTCATGATGAACCAGAAAACCGCCGTCTTCCTTGTAGAAATCGGTTTCCGTAAAGTTGCCGATTGTCCAAGTGTATTGACCGTCGCTAAAGGCGTTCAAATCTTCGTTGCTCATTTCGGGGCTGAAAGGTGCGACAAATTCGGCACCTTTAAAGCGTACTTGCGCCGCGGCGCCGTCCTCTGTTTTGAAATAGCGGACTGATACGCTGCCGTTGTCTTTGCAGCGGTAGGTTTGCCATTTTGCCTGATCCAAACCGGTCAGATTTTGTGTGGCGGAAGGCGCGGAGGCTGATGCTGCCTCGGAAGCGGCGGCTTGTGCCGGGGCTTGGGAGGCTGCGGCTGCCGACGCATTTGAAGCTCCGGATGCGCTGGCTTCTGCCGCTTCGTTGCCGGCGCTGCAGGCGCATAGCAATGCAGTCAATGTGGAACACAAAAGGAGCAAAGGTTTGGAAGACATATTTATCACACCTCAAAGATAATCAAAACCTGACGGATTGGAACGGGAATGCCGGTAAAGGTTCATCCGCTCCTTGTCGGATCGGGCGGTTGGCTGCCCGAAATCCTAAAGCAATTTCGGTCATTCCGCTATTGCCGATATGGCAACGGATTATACCCGTGCGGGGGCGAAGGGGGCATTCTAACAGCGTAAACGAAAGACGGGGTCGCACCTGACTTTGTGGCATGAAATATTGGATAAAAGGTATTTTTGTGGGATGATGGGTGCGAAGTTTGTTATTTTGTTAAGATTGCATTTTCAGACGACCCAATAGGGGATGACAGCCGTCAGGACAAGGCGCAGCGAAGCCGTCCGATGAAAGTTGTCCACTCTATCTCTTTTCATTTCTTTAATTGATTCCTAACCCGAAAGCAAAACTATGAGCAAAACCGTCCGTTATCTGAAAGATTACCAAACGCCTGCCTACCGCATCCTCGAAACCGACCTGCATTTTGACATTGCCGAACCGCAAACCGTCGTGAAGTCGCGTTTGACGGTCGAGCCGCAGAGGGTGGGGGAACCGCTGGTGTTGGACGGTTCGGCGAAACTTTTGTCCGTCAAAATCAACGGGGCGGCGGCGGATTATGTGTTGGAAGGCGAGACGCTGACGATTGCGGGCGTGCCGTCCGAACGCTTCACTGTCGAAGTGGAAACCGAAATCCTGCCGGCGGAAAACAAATCGCTGATGGGGCTGTATGCTTCCGGCGGCAATCTGTTTACCCAGTGCGAGCCGGAGGGCTTCCGCAAAATCACGTTCTACATCGACCGTCCGGATGTGATGTCCAAATTCACAACCACCATCGTCGCGGACAAAAAACGCTATCCCGTATTGCTCTCCAACGGCAACAAAATCGACGGCGGCGAGTTTTCAGACGGCCGCCATTGGGTGAAATGGGAAGACCCGTTTGCCAAACCGAGCTATCTGTTTGCTTTGGTCGCGGGCGATTTGGCGGTAACGGAAGACCGTTTCACCACCATGAGCGGCAGAAACGTCAAAATCGAGTTTTACACCACCGAAGCGGACAAGCCCAAGGTCGGCTTTGCCGTGGAATCGTTGAAAAACGCGATGAAGTGGGACGAAACGCGCTTCGGTTTGGAATACGACTTGGATATTTTCATGGTCGTCGCCGTGGGCGATTTCAATATGGGCGCGATGGAAAACAAGGGTTTGAACATCTTTAACACCAAGTTCGTCCTTGCCGACAGCCGTACCGCCACCGATACCGATTTCGAAGGCATCGAATCCGTGGTCGGACACGAATATTTCCACAACTGGACGGGCAACCGCGTGACCTGCCGCGACTGGTTCCAGCTTTCGCTGAAGGAAGGGCTGACCGTGTTCCGCGACCAAGAGTTTTCCGGCGACCGCGCCAGCCGCGCCGTGCGCCGCATTGAAAATATCCGCCTGCTGCGCCAGCACCAGTTCCCCGAAGACGCAGGCCCGACCGCGCATCCGGTGCGCCCCGCCAGCTATGAGGAGATGAACAATTTCTACACCATGACTGTTTATGAAAAAGGCGCGGAAGTGGTGCGGATGTATCACACCCTGCTCGGCGAAGAGGGCTTCCAAAAAGGCATGAAGCTCTATTTCCAACGCCACGACGGACAGGCCGTTACCTGCGACGATTTCCGCGCGGCGATGGCGGACGCGAACGGCATCAATCTCGACCAGTTCGCCTTATGGTACAGCCAGGCGGGCACGCCCGTTTTGGAAGCGGAAGGTCGTCTGAAAAACAATGTTTTCGAGTTGACCATTAAACAAACCGTGCCGCCCACGCCCGATATGGCGGACAAACAGCCGATGATGATTCCGGTCAAAATCGGGCTGTTGAACCGCAACGGCGAAGCGGTGGCATTCGACTATCAGGGCAAACGCGCAACCGAAGCCGTGTTGCTGCTGACCGAAGCCGAACAGACCTTCCCGCTCGAAGGCGTAACCGAAGCCGTCGTTCCCTCGCTGCTGCGCGGGTTCAGCGCGCCGGTGCATCTGAACTATCCGTACAGCGACGACGACCTGCTGCTCCTGCTTGCCCACGACAGCGACGCCTTCACGCGCTGGGAAGCCGCCCAAACGCTCTACCGCCGCGCCGTCGCCGCCAACCTTGCCGCGCTTTCAGGCAGCGTCGAGTTGCCGAAACATGGAAAACTGCTTGCCGCCGTCGAAAAAGTCATTTCAGACGACCTCTTGGACAACGCCTTCAAAGCCCTGCTTTTGGGCGTGCCGTCTGAAGCCGAGCTGTGGGACGGCACAGAAAACATCGACCCGCTGCGCTACCATCAGGCGCGCGAAGCCTTGTTGGATACGCTTGCCGTCCACTTCCTGCCGAAATGGCACGAATTGAACCGTCAGGCGGCGAAGCAGGAAAACCAAAGCTACGAGTACAGCCCCGAAACCGCCGGCTGGCGCACGCTGCGCAACGTCTGCCGCGCCTTCGTCCTGCGCGCCGACCCCGCGCACATCGAAACCGTTGCCGAAAAATACGGCGAAATGGCGCAAAACATGACCCACGAATGGGGCATCCTGTCCGCCGTCAACGGCAACGAAAGCGATACGCGCAACCGCCTGCTGGCGCAGTTTGCCGACAAGTTTTCAGACGACGCGCTGGTCATGGACAAATATTTTGCCCTCGTCGGTTTAAGCCGCCGCAGCGACACCCTGCAACAGGTTCAAACTGCCTTGCAGCATCCGAAATTCAGTCTCGAAAACCCCAACAAAGCCCGTTCGCTCATCGGCAGCTTCAGCCGCAACGTCCCGCATTTTCACGCAGAAGACGGCAGCGGCTACCGCTTCATCGCCGACAAAGTCATCGAAATCGACCGCTTCAACCCGCAGGTCGCCGCCCGCTTAGTACAGGCGTTCAACCTCTGCAACAAGCTCGAGCCGCACCGCAAAAACTTGGTCAAACAAGAATTGCAGCGCATTCGGGCGCAGGAAGGCTTGTCGAAAGACGTGGGCGAAATCGTCGGCAAGATTTTGGATTGAGGTCGTCTGAAATGGTGATGGAAGTTATTATAATGTGATAAAAAAGGTCGCCTGAAACTGTCATTTCAGACGACCTTTTGTGATAGACACATATTCTGCTTCGTCATAAAATGCCATCTGTTTATTATTGATTGAACGATGAGGCTAAAATGAAGAAATATATTCTTGCAGCGTGTGCATTATGGTTTGCAGGTCAAGCATTAGCCGCTGATTTTTCTGGAAATTGGGGGTATGAGCAAGAACTGGAAGATGGTATCTACGGTAAATATTTTAATATTAAACAATCACCGAAATACATTATTTCCGGAGAGTGGAATGAAGGCCGTTCGAATGGTCCGGGCGGCAGCGGCAAGGTAAAAGGCTATGTCAAACGCGGCAAACTGTATTTGAGCTATTGCAGCGAAGGCGACGATTCTTGGTACACGCATTGTCCGAAATATGAAAAAGACCGCGGATATTTCGTGCGGAGAAACGGACAGCTTGTCGAGTATTATAGTTTGCACGGAAAGCGCAATGCTTACAGAAAGGGCGATGTGTTCACCCGACAAAAAGAAAAAGCAGCCGACGCATCCGAATAAGTAAAAGGTCGTCTGAAAACCAATAATAGCGATTTCAGACGGCTTTTTTCTATTAAATATCATTTAATTTCTTGAATTTATAGTGGATTAAATTTAAATCAGAACAAGGCGACGAAGCCGCAGACAGTACAAATAGTACGGCAAGGCGAGGCAACGCCGTACTGGTTTAAATTTAATCCACTATACAATAAAACATCATTCAAGCCCCATCAGCCTTATGGGGTAGCCTTCCTTATCCCTTCATCAAAATGTGCTAAAATCCGCCTTTAAAAACTGCTGTTTCCTACCCATATCCTCTTTATGGACATTACTCAACAACCTTCAAACATCATCGTCGGACTCTCCGGCGGTGTCGATTCCTCCGTAACCGCCGCCCTGCTCAAGCAGCAGGGTTATCAAGTGCGCGGTGTGTTTATGCAAAACTGGGAGGACGACGACAATGACGAATATTGCAGCATCAAGCAAGACTCTTTCGATGCCATTGCCGTCGCCGACATCATCGGTATCGACATCGATATCGTCAATTTTGCCGCCCAATACAAAGACAACGTATTCGCCTATTTCCTCAAAGAATACAGCGCGGGGCGCACGCCGAATCCGGATGTGTTATGTAACGCAGAAATCAAATTCAAATGCTTTTTGGACTACGCCATAGAGCAGGGCGCGGATACCATTGCCACAGGGCATTATGCGCGCAAAGAAGTCCGCAACGGCACTCATTACCTGCTCAAAGGTTTGGATCAAAACAAAGACCAAAGCTATTTCCTCTACCGCCTCAAGCCTTTCCAACTCGAGCGCGCGATTTTCCCGTTGGGCGGTTTGGAAAAACCTGAAGTCCGCCGCCTTGCCGCCGAATTCAATTTGCCGACTGCCGCCAAAAAAGACAGTACCGGCATCTGCTTCATCGGCGAACGTCCGTTCCGCGAGTTCCTGCAAAAATACCTGCCGACCAACAACGGCAAAATGGTCACGCCCGAAGGCAAAACCGTCGGCGAACACGTCGGGCTGATGTTCTACACGCTCGGACAGCGCAAAGGATTGGGCATCGGCGGCGCAGGCGAGCCGTGGTTTGTCGCCGCGAAGGATTTGACAAAAAACGAACTCATCGTCGTACAAGGTCATGACCATCCGCTGCTCTATACCCGCAGCCTCGTCATGAACGATTTGAGTTTCACGCTGCCCGAACGTCCGAAAGAAGGGCGCTACACCTGCAAAACCCGCTACCGCATGGCGGATGCGCCCTGCGAATTGCGTTATCTCGATGATGAAACGGTCGAGCTGGTGTTCGACGAACCGCAATGGGCGGTAACGCCCGGTCAATCCGCCGTGCTGTACGACGGCGACGTCTGCTTGGGCGGCGGTATTATCATGTCCACCGACAAGCCCGTCATTATTACCGCTTGAATAAAAAAGACAAAAGGTCGTCTGAAAACCATTGCGACGGGTTTGTTCCTCCTTTTCAGACGACCTCAAGACAACCATAAAACCAACGAAATAAGATTATTCATATGGAAAAACTCTGGCTCAACAGCTACGAACAAGGTGTCAATGCCGAAATCGACATCACGCAATACAGCTCCATCAGCGACGTATTCCGTCAAAGCGTTGAAAAATTCGCGCACCAACCCGCGTTTCAAAACATGGGCAAAACGCTCACTTACGCCGAAGTCGGCAAGCTGGCGGAAAATTTCGCTTCCTATCTGCAAAACGTCCTGAAGCTGCCGCGCGGCGAGCGCGTGGCGATTATGCTGCCCAACCTGTTGCAATACCCGATTGCGCTTTTCGGCATCCTTCAGGCGGGTCTGGTAGCGGTGAACACCAATCCGCTCTACACCCCGCGCGAGCTGGAGCATCAGTTGAAAGACAGCGGCGCGACCACAATCATCGTTCTGGAAAATTTTGCCAACACGCTGGAGCTGGTGCTGCCGCGCACGCAAATCAAACACGTCATCGTCGCCTCTGTCGGAGAAATGTTCGGTTTCTTCAAAGGCACGCTGATGAATTTCGTGCTGCGCAAAATCAAAAAAATGGTGCCCGAATACCGCATTTCCGGCGCTATCCCTTTTCAGACGACCCTGAAAGAAGGTGCGGCACATACCTTCAGCCCCGTTACCCTGACCCGCGAAGATACCGCGCTGTTGCAATACACGGGCGGCACGACCGGTGTGGCAAAAGGTGCCGTCCTCAGCCACGGCAACATCTGCGCCAATATGCTGCAGGCGAAAGAATGGATTAAGAACCAACTGCGCGAAGGCAAAGAAACCGTCATCGCCGCGCTGCCGCTTTACCACATCTTCGCCCTGACGGTGAACCTGATGATTTTCACCAACGCCGGTTCCAAAATCATCCTGATTACCAACCCGCGCGACATGAAAGGCTTTATCGGCGAACTCAAAAAAGAGCGTATCAGCGTCTTCATCGGCGTGAACACTTTGTTTAACGGCATGGTCAACCAACCCGATTTCTCCACCGTCGATTTCTCCAACCTGCGCCTGACTTTGGGCGGCGGCATGGCGACTCAAAAAGCCGTCGCCGAAAAATGGAAAAAAATCACCGGCACGCCTATCGTTGAAGCCTACGGCCTGACCGAAGCCAGCCCGGGCGTGTGCTGCAACCCGCTCAATATCGAAGCATACAGCGGCGGCATCGGATTGCCCGTTCCCTCCACCGAAGTCGAACTGCGCGATGCAGACGGTAAAGAAGTCGGCATCGGACATCCGGGCGAACTTTGGGTACGCGGCCCGCAAGTGATGAAAGGCTACTGGAACCGTCCCGAAGAAACCGCCAAAACCATAGATGCGCGCGGCTTTTTGGAAACCGGCGACATCGCCGTGATGGACGAAAAAGGCTGGCTGAAACTGGTTGACCGCAAAAAAGACCTCATCGTCGTTTCCGGTTTCAACGTTTATCCGAACGAAATCGAAGAAGTCGTTTCACACAACGATAAAGTCATGGAAGTCGCCTGTATCGGCGTGCCCAACGAAAAAACAGGCGAAGCACTCAAAGTCTTCGTCGTCAAAAAAGACCCGAGCCTGACCAAAGAAGAACTCATCGAATTCTGCCGTACCGAGCTGACCGCTTATAAAGTGCCGAAAGACATCGAGTTCCGCGACGAACTGCCCAAGTCCAACGTCGGCAAAATCCTGCGCCGCGAGCTTCGCGAACAAGCGCAAAACAAATAACACCGAAAGGTCGTCTGAAAAGCATCCCGCACCTTTCAGACGACCTTTAATCATCATGGAAACAAGATATGACCCATACCGTCCATCTTCAATTTGAAGACATCGACAACACCGTCCTCCAACGCCTCTGCGGCGCGCTCGACGGCAACCTCGAAGCCTTGGGCAAAGCCCTCGATATCCAAATCAGCCGCCGCTTCGAACACTTCACCTTCATGGGCGAACTCGCCCACGCCGGCCGCCGCGCATTGCTCGCGCTCGCCGAAGCCGCCGAACAAGGTGATCTGGACGACAACGCCATCCGCCTCGCCGCCGTCGAAGCCAAAACCGCTGACAACAAACACGAAGAAAAGCATCACGACCAACAATATTATTTCCGCACCAAACGCGGCAGCATAGGCGGACGCACCCCGCGTCAAAACGGCTACATCCGCGCGCTGTTAAACCACGACGTCGTCTTCGGGCTGGGGCCTGCCGGTACGGGTAAAACCTATCTCGCCGTTGCTGCCGCCGTCGATGCCATGGAAAAACACCAAATCGAGCGCATCGTCCTCGTCCGCCCCGCCGTCGAAGCAGGCGAAAAACTCGGCTTCCTGCCCGGCGATTTGGCGCAAAAAGTCGACCCCTACCTGCGTCCGCTCTACGACGCGCTCTACGATCTGATGGGCTTCGACCGCGTGACCAAACTGATGGAAAAAGGCTTGATCGAAATCGCCCCGCTCGCCTACATGCGCGGCCGCACGCTCAATGGCGCGTATGTGATTTTGGACGAAGCGCAAAACACCACGCCCGAACAAATGAAAATGTTCCTGACCCGCATCGGCTTCGGCGCGAAAGCCGTCATCACCGGCGACATCAGCCAAATCGACCTTCCGCGCAACATCAAATCCGGCTTGAAAGACGCCCGTGAAAAACTGCGCGACGTGGACGGGCTGTATTTCCACACCTTCACCAGCGAAGACGTTGTCCGTCATCCGCTGGTTCAGAAAATTGTGGAAGCGTATGAAGCGGCAGAAGAGCAAGCCGAAAGAAGCAGCACCGCCGAACGGTAAACGATGAGGTTCAAAAAGGTCGTCTGAAAACCTGAAATACGGGTTTTCAGACGACCTTTTTCATATTTTATAGTGGATTAACTTTAAATCAGGACAAGGCGAGGTAACGCCGTCCTGGTTTAAAGTTAATCCACTATATTAAAGTCAAAATGGATGAAGCAGCCCATCTTGTTATGCCTTATTTTGTGCTGCCGAAAATTGGATATTGTTAACAATATTATCGAGTCTGATATGCGGTCGTTGCTGTTTTTAAAGCATCAGCCTGATGATATAAAATTTCAGACGATTTTTTTAAAAACAAAGGCTTTAGTTTTAGTAGTCGATTTTGGAGGCGATATCGGGCTACGGGGTATCAGGTTTTAGAGGTCGTCTGAAAATAAATTCATATATAAATTAATCAATTTTGAAAATACTGACTACATGCTATTACATTTCATTTGGAAATTGGTTATAGTTACAACTGTGAAGCCCTTAAATTTCAACCAGACATAAGAAGGAAGAGAAATGTCCCAATCCGCCGCAAAAGAAACCCTTAATCCTTTCGAAATCGCCCGCAAACAGGTCAAAACCGCCTGCGACCGACTCAATGCCGACCCTGCGGTGTATGAAATCCTGAAAAGTCCGCAACGCGTTTTGGAAGTTACCTTCCCCGTCAAACTCGACAACGGCACGGTCAAAACCTTCACCGGCTACCGTTCGCAACACAACAACGCCGTCGGCCCGTACAAAGGCGGCGTGCGCTTCCATCCCAATGTGAATTTGGACGAAGTCAAAGCCCTGTCGATTTGGATGACCATCAAATGCTGCGTTTCGGGCATTCCTTACGGCGGCGGCAAAGGCGGCATTACTTTGGATCCGCGCGATTATTCCGAAGCAGAGTTGGAACGCATTGCACGCGCTTATTCCGAAGCCATTTCCCCGCTCATCGGCGAGAAAATCGATATTCCTGCACCTGACGTGAACACCAACGGCAAAATCATGTCGTGGATGGTTGATGCCTACGAAAATGTCGTTAAAAAATCCGCGCCGGGCGTGTTCACCGGTAAACCGGTCGAATTCGGCGGCTCTTTGGCGCGTACCGAAGCGACAGGTTACGGCGTGAACTTCGCTGCCGTTCAAGCTTTGGAAAAACTCGGCAAAGACGTGAAAGGCGCGACCTACGCCATTCAGGGCTTCGGCAATGTGGGCTATCACACAGGCTATTACGCGCATCAATCCGGCGCGAAAGTCGTCGCCGTTTCCACCGTCGATGTCGCCATCTACAACGAAAACGGCTTGGATATGGAAGCCCTCTTCAAAGAGTTCCAAGAAAAAGGCTTCATTACCAACGAAGCGGGTTACGGCAAAGAAATCAGCAACGCCGAACTCTTGGCATTGGATGTGGACGTACTCGCCCCTTGCGCGCTGGAAAACCAATTGACTTCCGAAAACGCAGGCAAAGTTCGCGCTAAAATCGTGGTCGAAGGCGCAAACGGCCCGACTACGCCCGAAGCCGATGCCATCCTGCGTCAAAACGGCGTGCTGGTCGTGCCCGATATTCTGGCGAACTGCGGCGGCGTGGTCGTTTCCTATTTCGAATGGGTGCAAAACCTGCAAGGCTATTACTGGGAATTTGACGAAGTTCAGGAAAAAGAAACCGTTGTCCTGCGCCGCGCGTTCCGCGATATTTGGAATCTGGCGCAAGAGTATGATGTGGACCTGCGTACCGCTTCTTACATGATGAGTATCCGCCGTGTTGAAAAAGCGATGAAGCTGCGCGGTTGGTACTGATCAAATTTTGAAGCGTTAGTTTGAGAAAAGGTCGTCTGAAAAATTTTCAGACGACCTTTTGGTTATGGCGGATAAGGTTAGATCATGGTGGAAGGAAATCCTAGTGTGATTTGATTTTCCCTCAATTGGCTTGCTATTTCTATTCAGAAATTACATGTCTACCATTATTCACGTAGTCTATAGGTGTGAAATGTATGGGTAACTCTGCATTCCTAATAGAAAAAATGTAATTCTTATAAAATAAACTATTTATGGAATGAATGTCTATTTCTAAAATATCTCTTTTAAATTTTTGAGCAATTTTTGTGCATTCTTTCTCATCAACATTTTTCCCAAGGAAGAAAAATAAAATTGACAATAACAAACAATAGCAACATCTAAATTGATGCAAGGAGGAATTAATAAAAATTGGTTCTTTAATATCTGAAATATAAAATGGAATCAGCCATATTTCTTTGTTTTTATTTATCGCAAAGAAACCATTATTATTTCTTCCGAAAACAATAAATTCATCTTTTTTATCGTTCTCAACGAGAACTTCCTCATCTTTAAATTTTATGAATTCAAATTTGTCTTTGTAATAATTTTCCAATTTTGAATATTCATTATTTGCCATGTCATTTAATAATTCAGAAAATGAAAAAATTTTTCTATTAAACTTTTTCGAGATTCTATATTCTGTTCCTTTTAAATCAATCTCGTTAATAATCATATGAATTTATCCTGTAAACTTTTGCATCGACCTAATAATTTTTAGTGAGTTCTCGAAAGTATAATACTCTAAAAACAGTAAGGTAGATTGGTTTAGAAAGACAACTTTTAAAAGGGTCGTCTGAAAACCATTTTTCAGACGACCCCGTATGGTTTGATGATCGATGCGGTAAGGTATGTTTGATGTAACACCTATTACATAAAATCCCCCGAATGTTTCCAATCGGGGGATTGTTCAATGTTGATAAAAAGTTTATTTATTCAACTCATTAGCCAAATACAGCCAAGTTTCGATGACGGTATCCGGATTCAGTGAAACGCTTTCGATGCCTTCTTGAACCAGCCATTTGGCGAAGTCCGGATGGTCTGACGGACCTTGACCGCAGATACCGACGTATTTGTTTTGCTTGCGGCAGGCAGAGATTGCCAAATGCAGCATCACTTTGACGGCAGGGTTGCGTTCGTCAAACGATTCGGACACCAAGCCGCTGTCGCGGTCGAGGCCGAGGGTCAGTTGGGTCATGTCGTTGGAGCCGATAGAGAAGCCGTCGAAGTATTGCAGGAATTGTTCCGCCAATACCGCATTGCTCGGCAGTTCGCACATCATGATCAGGCGCAGGCCGTTTTTGCCGCGTTCCAAACCGTTTTCTTTCAAGGCTTTGACGACGGCTTCGGCTTCGCCCAAAGTGCGGACGAACGGAATCATGATTTCGACGTTGGTCAGCCCCATTTCGTCACGGACGCGTTTGAGGGCTTTGCATTCGAGGGCGAAGCAGTCTTTGAAGCTTTCGGCGACATAACGCGCTGCGCCGCGGAAGCCCAGCATCGGATTTTCTTCGTGCGGTTCGTAAATGCTGCCGCCGACCAAGTTGGCGTATTCGTTGGATTTGAAGTCGGACATACGGACGATGGTTTTACGCGGATAAACCGATGCGGCCAATGTCGCCACGCCTTCGGCGATTTTATCGACGTAGAAGTCGACAGGGGAGGCGTAGCCGGCGATGCGGCGGGTAATTTCCGCTTTCAATTCATCGTCTTGTTTGTCAAATTCCAACAAGGCTTTCGGGTGGATGCCGATTTGGCGGTTGATGATGAATTCCATCCGCGCCAAGCCGATGCCTTCGCTCGGCAGGTTGGCGAAGCTGAATGCGAGTTCGGGGTTGCCGACGTTCATCATGACTTTAACCGGTGCTTTGGGCATATTGTCCAAGGCAACGTCGGTGATTTGTACGTCCAGCAGGCCGGAATAGATGAAGCCTGTATCGCCTTCGGCACAGGATACGGTGACTTCTTGACCGTTGCTCAGCAATTCGGTCGCATTGCCGCAGCCGACTACGGCAGGAATACCCAGTTCGCGCGCGATGATGGCGGCGTGACAGGTACGGCCGCCGCGGTTGGTGACGATGGCGGAAGCGCGTTTCATTACCGGCTCCCAATCCGGGTCGGTCATGTCGGTAACGAGTACGTCGCCTGCTTCAACGGAATCCATTTCGGAGGCGTCTTTCACCAAGCGGACTTTGCCTTGACCGACTTTTTGACCGATGGCGCGGCCTTCGCACAAGACGTTTTTGTCGCCGTTGATGTCGAAGCGGCGCAGGTTGCGGCTGCTTTCTTCTTGGGATTTCACGGTCTCGGGGCGGGCTTGCAGGATGTAGAGTTTGCCGTCCAAGCCGTCACGGCCCCACTCGATATCCATCGGGCGGCCGTAGTGTTTTTCAATCGTCAGCGCGTAGTGTGCCAACTCGGTGATTTCTTCGTCGGTAATGGAGAAGCGGTTGCGGTCTTCTTCGGGAACATCGACGTTCATCA
Source organism: Neisseria sp. GT4A_CT1 (assembly GCF_000227275.1). Classification (NCBI taxonomy): domain Bacteria; kingdom Pseudomonadati; phylum Pseudomonadota; class Betaproteobacteria; order Neisseriales; family Neisseriaceae; genus Neisseria; species Neisseria sp. GT4A_CT1. The sequence goes on along the minus strand of NZ_JH164967.1, from coordinate 169,900 downwards.
CGGATTTACCGGCTTCTGCTTTGTCGGTAAAGATCATTTTGATTTGTTTCGAACCCATGGTTTTGCGCAGGATGGCAGGTTTGCCCGCTTTCAGCGTGGGTTTGAATACATAGAATTCGTCAGGGTTGACCGCACCTTGTACAACGTTTTCGCCCAGACCGTAAGATGAAGTCACGAAAACGACTTGGTCGAAGCCGGATTCGGTGTCGAGGGTGAACATGACGCCGGACGCGCCGCTGTCGGAACGCACCATGCGTTGCACGCCTGCGGAGAGGGCGACGATGTCGTGTTCGAAGCCTTTATGTACGCGGTAGGAGATGGCACGGTCGTTGTACAAAGAGGCGAATACATGGCGCATGGCTTCTTTGACGTTTTCCAAGCCGTTGATATTCAGGAAGGTTTCCTGTTGACCTGCAAACGATGCGTCGGGCAGGTCTTCGGCGGTCGCAGAAGAACGGACGGCAACGGAAATGTCCGCGCCGCCTGCGTCTGCAACCATTTTGTTCCATGCCGTTTCGATTTCGGCATCCAGTTGTTCGGGGAAGGGCGTATCCAAAATCCATTGGCGGATTTCTTTACCGACGCGCGCCAGTTCGGCGACATCTTCCACATCCAGTTGTGCCAGTGCGGCGGAAATACGCTCGCTCAGTCCGTTGTGCGCCAAAAATGCGCGGTAGGCTTCGGCAGTAGTGGCAAAGCCGCCGGGGACGCGGACGCCTTTTTCAGTCAGCTGACTGATCATTTCACCTAGGGAGGCGTTTTTGCCGCCCACGCTTTCAACATCAGTCATACGCAGGTTTTCAAACCAAATTACGTAGTTGTCAGCCATTTGTGTGTCCAATCCAAGATATTTTAAAAAAGAAACGAATACGCTTTGTTATTTTAAGCGATTCAAACGACCGCTGTCATGCTTTTTCTGTCTCGATTTATTTGCGGGTCGTCTGAAAAATTGCGGGCTTCAGGCGTGTAGTCAAATGAAATCTGATGGGAAAACCAGTATTCCTGTTGTCTATTTCTTTGTAAAACATAAGGTTTGAAATAGATTAATGACTGATTGGTAGAGTTTGGAAAGGTTTTGGATGGGTATAAAATTTTAAGATAATTCGATTATTAAAATAAAAATGCGTTTAAAGGTGGGTTTAATTGCGTTGTAGTGGGGTGTAATTTAAGCGTATTCCCTTTATTTAGAAGGTTTCAGCTGCTATGATAACCGTCTGCAACTGTCTTAAATTTCAAAGGATGACTGAATGACCGCCCCGCGCCATGTGTTTTATATTTCCGACCGTACCGGCCTGACTGCTGAAAATATCGGTGAGGCACTGCTGAATCAGTTTGGCAGAATCGAATTCAAACGCCACACCTATCCCTTCATTGATACGCCTGAAAAAGCGCGTACCGTCGTCGAAATAGTCAACCGCAACGCTCAGGAAAACGGTTTGCGCCCGATTGCCTTCGTCAGCGTCGTCAATGACGAAATCCGTGAAATCATCAAAAAAGCGGGCGCTTTCCATATCAATTTTTTCGAAACCTTCCTCGGGCTTTTGGAAAAAGAACTCAACACCGAGGCGGTTGCCGCCGAACAGGGGCACCACAGTATCGGCAATACACAACGCTATGATGCGCGTATGGAGGCGGTCAATTTCTCGCTCAACCATGACGACGGCGTCAGCGATAAAAACCTGAAAGAAGCCGATGTGATCTTGATGGGCGTATCGCGTTCGGGCAAAACGCCGACCTGTCTTTACCTTGCCCTGCAATACGGTATCCGCGCCGCCAATTACCCGCTGATTCCCGACGATTTGGAATCCCCCGACCTGCCGCGCATGGTCAAACCTTACAAAGACAAGCTGTTCGGCCTGACCATTCAACCCGAACGCCTGCAGGCCATCCGTCAAGAGCGCCGTCCGAATTCGACTTATGCCAAAATCGATACCTGCCGCAGTGAGATTGCTGATGCGCAAAATATGTTCAAACGCCACGGCATTCCGTTCACCAATACGACGGATAAATCAGTGGAAGAACTTGCCGTTCATATCCTTCAAGCCTGCAAATTGAAGCGGCGTTTTTGAGGTATAACGCATTGACTATTAATAAAAGGTCGTCTGAAACACGGAAGCGCGTTTCAGACGACCTTTTGCTGTCATGAATGCTTGGATTTACTTACATTTGCTATTATAATGAGCGTTTGGATTGACCGTTTGAGGTCGTCTGAAAAATATAGTTTTTACCAACCGCCGCACACCTGAAACCCTAACTATGCACATTCTCACTTTTAGTGTGCATTATTAGTGTTTTAGCGTGCGGCATTCTGAAAGGAACGAAATGTTCGATAAACACGTTAAAACCTTCCAATACGGCAATCACACCGTTACCTTGGAAACCGGCGAAATCGCGCGCCAAGCCGCAGCGGCTGTTAAAGTATCGATGGGAGATACCGTTGTTTTGGTCGCTGTGACCACCAACAAAGAAGTCAAAGAAGGTCAAGACTTCTTCCCTCTGACTGTCGATTACCTTGAGCGCACTTACGCCGCAGGTAAAATCCCCGGAGGTTTCTTTAAGCGCGAAGGTAAACAAAGCGAAAAAGAAATCCTGACCAGCCGTCTGATTGACCGTCCTATCCGCCCGCTGTTCCCTGAAGGTTTCTACCACGATATCCAAATTGTTGCGATGGTGGTTTCCGTTGACCCTGAAATTGATTCCGATATTCCTGCCATGCTCGGCGCATCCGCTGCGCTGGTGTTGAGCGGCGTACCGTTTGCCGGTCCGATTGGTGCCGCACGCGTAGGTTATGTAAACGGCGTGTACGTATTGAACCCGACCAAAGCCGAATTGGCTAAATCTAAGCTGGACTTGGTGGTTGCGGGTACATCCAAAGCCGTTTTGATGGTGGAATCCGAAGCTAAAATCCTGCCTGAAGACGTGATGTTGGGTGCCGTAGTTTACGGCCACGACCAAATGCAGGTAGCGATTAACGCCATCAACGAGTTCGCCGATGAAGTAAATCCTGAAGTATGGGATTGGAAAGCGCCTGAAACCAATGAAGAATTGGTTGCCAAAGTGCGCGAAATCGCAGGCGAAGCAATTAAAGAAGCGTTCAAAATCCGTCAAAAACAAGCGCGTTCCGCTAAATTGGACGAGGCTTGGAACGCAGTAAAAGACGCGCTGATTACCGAAGAAACCGATACTCTGGCTGCCAACGAAATCAAGGGCATTTTCAAACATTTGGAAGCTGACGTTGTCCGCACCCAAATTTTGGAAGGTCAGCCGCGTATCGACGGTCGCGATACCCGAACCGTCCGTCCTTTGAACATCCAAACCGGCGTATTGCCGCGTACACACGGTTCCGCCCTGTTTACCCGTGGCGAAACCCAAGCCCTTGCCGTAGCGACTTTGGGTACTTCTCGCGACGAGCAAATTATTGACGCACTCTCTGGCGAATACACCGACCGCTTTATGCTGCATTACAACTTCCCACCGTATTCTACCGGCGAAGTGGGCCGCGTCGGCGCGCCGAAACGCCGCGAAATCGGACATGGCCGCTTGGCAAAACGCGCACTGGTTGCCGTATTGCCGTCCCCTGAAGAATTCAGCTACACCATGCGTGTTGTTTCCGAGATTACCGAGTCCAACGGTTCGTCTTCTATGGCTTCCGTCTGCGGTGGCTGTTTGAGCTTGCTGTCTGCCGGCGTGCCTTTGAAAGCACACGTTGCCGGTATCGCAATGGGTCTGATTTTGGACAACAACAAATTCGCCGTGTTGACCGACATCTTGGGTGATGAGGATCACTTGGGCGATATGGACTTTAAAGTTGCCGGTACGACCGAAGGCGTGACTGCGCTGCAAATGGACATCAAAATCCAAGGTATTACCAAAGAAATCATGCAGATTGCTTTGGCGCAAGCCAAAGACGCGCGTCTGCACATCTTGGAACAGATGAAAGCCGCCGTGGCAGGTCCGCAAGAGCTGTCCGCTCACGCTCCGCGTCTGTTCACCATGAAAATCAACCAAGACAAAATCCGCGAAGTCATTGGTAAAGGCGGCGAAACCATCCGCGCGATTACCGCCGAAACCGGTACTGAAATCAATATCGCGGAAGACGGCACCATCACTATTGCCGCAACCACTCAAGAAGCCGGCGACGCTGCGAAAAAACGCATCGAAGAAATCACTGCCGAAGTGGAAGTGGGCAAAGTGTACGAAGGTACTGTGGTTAAAATCCTCGACAACAACGTCGGCGCCATCGTCAGCGTGATGCCGGGCAAAGACGGCTTGGTACACATCAGCCAAATCGCCCACGAGCGCGTACGCAACGTCAGCGACTATCTGCAAGTCGGTCAGGTTGTAAATGTGAAAGCATTGGAAGTGGACGACCGTGGTCGCGTGCGTCTGTCTATCAAAGCATTGACCGAAGCTCCTGTGCGCGAAGAAAAAGCGCCTGAATAATCGTTGGGCCGATTTTGATTGATAAAAGGTCGTCTGAAAAATTTCAGGCGACCTTTTTTACTGAATACGGATAAACAAAGTAGGGAGCAGGAATGTGGAATTATAGTGGATTAACTTTAAACCAGTACGGCATTGCCTCGCCTTAGCTCAAAGAGAACGATTCTCTAAGGTGCTGAAGCACCAAGTGAATCGGTTCCGTACTATCTGTACTGTCTGCGGCTTCGTCGCCTTGTCCTGATTTAAAGTTAATCCACTATAAGTTGTCTTGGATCGGAACTTTGATTTATCGTTCTTTCTTTTTGAACAGCAATTAGATTGAATGTTGAAGAGGTCGTCTGAAAATCATTTTCCTTGGTTTTCAGACGACCTCTTTTTTATAGGCAACATTTGCCGAAACGCAGTTTTTTATTCAGGCCGGAGGCGTAAGTAAGCTGCTTGATGACCAGTATATTGGTGTGGTCTTGTAGGGCGCGTATGCTGTGGGTTTCGTTGGGTTCAAGGCGGACGACTTGAAGTCCTTGTGTGGAGAGGGTTTCGGTTTGAGTGATGATTTTGGCGCTGCCGTTGAGTACCAGCAGGAGAATAATGGCATCGGCTTGATAGTCGGGGATTTCATTATCCTTTTGCAGGGAGAGTTGAACGATTTCTTGGTCGATATCGCTATGGATAACGCCACCAAGCAAGGCTTGGGGATCTAGGGTGTATTGTTGCATGATGACTCCTTGAAAAGAAAAGCTTTGAGAAAGATTTCAAAAGACGGAAATGTCTTGAGGGTCGTCTGAAAAATACTGGAGACGGCAATAAGTTTGATTGTACGGGTGTATCGGCGGGAGAAATTCAATATAAGTCAATATTATTGTGAATTGGGGCGGTTGGCTTTTGTATAGTGGATTAAATTTAAATCAGGACAAGGCGACGAAGCCGCAGACAGTACAGATAGTACGGCAAGGCGAGGCAACGCCGTACTGGTTTAAAGTTAATCCAATATATTTGAAAATAAAAACCGCCCAATTGGGGCGGTTTTGTATGGTATTGATTTTAAAATGCAACGTAGTTTGCAGGGTTGACCGGTTTGCCGTTTTGGCGCACTTCAAAATGCAGTTGCGTGCGGCTGGCGTCTGTGTTGCCCATGTTTGCAATGGTTTGGCCGCGTTTGACTTGTTGTCCTTCATTGACCAGCAAGCGTTGGTTGTGACCGTATGCGCTCAGATAAGATGAGTTGTGTTGGATGATGACCAGGTTGCCGTAACCGCGCAAACCTGAGCCGGCATAGACGACTTTGCCGTCAGCAGCGGCAACGACGGGTTGACCGGCTGTACCGCCGATATCTACGCCTTTGTTGCTGCCGCCGAAGTTGCTGATGACGTTACCGACGGTCGGACGTTGCCATGTGATGCCGCTGACTGTGCGGGTACCGCCTGTGGAAACGGTCGGGGTGTTAAGTGGTGCAGGAGTCGGTTTGGGAGAGGCGGTGTGTGTCGGAGGAGGTGTCGGAACGGACGCGGTAGCGGCCGGAGCGCTGTAGCCGTTCGGTTTGACGCGGAGGGTTTGTCCGACGCTGATGGTGTTGTCTGCCAAGCCGTTCCATGCGCGGAGGTTGTCTTGCGTAATTTGGTAACGTTTGGAAATGTTATAGACGGTATCGCCGCGCACTACGGTGTGTGTTGCAGCATTGATGTCCACTGGCGCGTAAGAAGGCGTGTAAGAGCCGGTAGGGCCGGAAGGGTAGCTGCTGTTGGCAGAAGGAGTGGAGGCGGGAGGGGTATAAGGGGCGTCGTTGTTGGCCGCATTGGTTTCGTAAGGCGCTGCACCATATGGATTGTTGGAGGCTGTGTTTGCAGAACCGGAATTGCTGCCGGAATTGCCTACGACGACGGGCGCAGGTTGTTGGCTGGCGCATGCGCTGAGTATGAGGGCGAGGGCTGCCGACCCTGCGTAAAATGCGGTTTTTTTCAACATGATTGGATGACCTTTATATCGGGTTGTTGTTTTATTGGGACATATCATAATAAAAATACGCCCTGTTCTCAAGTATTGCAGCCGTTAGTAACTGTTAAAGTGCCTGATTTTGACTGGTTCGCCTGTTTGAAAATCTGACGGACAGCGGGTATGGGCTTAATGTAGGGTTTCATTTCAAAATAACTGTTTATAGTGGATTAACTTTAAACCAGGATGGCATTGCCTCGCCTTAGCTCAAAGAGAACGATTCTCTAAGGTGCTGAAGCACCAAGTGAATCGGTTCCGTACTATCTGTACTGTCTGCGGCTTCGTCGCCTTGTCCTGATTTAAAGTTAATCCACTATATCAGAAGCAGGTCGTCTGAAAAGGTTATGTGTTTGAGGGTTTTATGCCTTGCCAAAACTCCCTGACACTTTGGAGTTGGTTGTAGGCTGTTAGGTCGATTTGCAGGGGGGTGATGGTGATGAACCCTGCTTCGCACTCTCCAAAGTCGGTGCCTTTCTCTTGGTCGGAAATGTTGCCGACCGGCCCTATCCAGTAAATCGGTTCTCCGCGCGGATTGTGCATGGGGACGATACTTTGCTCGTGGTGTCTTCTGCCCAATCGCGTGATTTTAATGCCCTGTATGTCTTCAGGCATGACTGCGGGGATGTTGATATTCCACAGGATGGGCTCTTTAGGAGGATTTTTTAACAAATATTCTAGCAACATCCAAACGGATTTTTCAGCGGTTTTCCAGTAGCGGCCGCGTGAATCATTCAATGAAAAAGCGATGGCGGGAATACCCATCAAATAGGCTTCGGTTGCTGCAGCGACTGTACCTGAGTAGAGGGTGTCGTCCCCCATGTTGGCGCCATTGTTTATTCCGGATAAAACCAAATCGGGTTTGAAATCGGGCAGGGCGTGTTGTCCGACATGGATACAGTCGGTTGGCGTTCCGCTGACATAGTAAAAACCGTTTGAGGCTTCTTTTATTTGCAGCGGGCGGTCAAGTGTTAAAGAATTGCTGACGCCGCTGCGGTCGCGTTCGGGTGCAACTACGCGGACATTGGCAAATTCTGCTGCAACGCGTGCCAAAATAGCAATGCCGGGGGCTAGGTAGCCGTCGTCGTTGGAAATTAAGATATTCATAAGCGTATCCGTAACATAATCTGGGCAGTCTAACGGTTGATGATAAAGTTTGTCTATTTTTCAGATGATTTTATGTGTGTGGCGAATTGCAGGTCGTCTGAAAGAGAGAGTTCATACAATTTGCTTTATAACAATATTTGAAGTCGTGCGGTGAGAGGGAATTTTTGTAAAAGAAGGGGTGATTTATTTCTTATCAGATAATCCGCAATGCATTACAATAACAAATCGTAATCCTTATTTACAAACTACTTTCGGGAGTTATTGAAATGCGCCGTTTTTCTTATCTAATCGCTTTGTCTTCAGTATTAGCCATTTCTGCATGTGCTAGTAACCAATCAAAATCGGAGTCTTCTGTCGGAAATTCAGGCTCGGCTTCATCTCATGAACAACATGCCGGGAAAGATTCAGGAGCATGCCGCAGTGTGGGTGAAGGGCATAAAGTGAATGGCAAAGGAAAAAATGACGTTTATATGTGTAAGGCAAGTGTTGCACTGAATTCCGATGAAGCGAAATCTGTTCTGAATCCTAATATCAAAGTTTCTTACGGCAGCACCGGTAATACCACTTTGGTCTCCCGTCAAATTGCCAACATGGTCGGTAAAAGTCCGGAGGAATCCTGCCAGCGTGCTTTCTTGAGTACAGTGAAACGCTTCCAAAGCACTGCGGTACAAAGAAAAGCGAAATCCGTCCGCTTAGTCAGCTATTTTGACAAAAAAACCGTTGGCGGCAATGAGTATGAATGCCATGTTGCTACTTGGAACAGCCGAGTGGTCTTAAAAGGAAGCTTGCATTAAAAGTGTAACGACCAAATTATGGTTTGGCGGTAATTTGGTCTAACTGTTATCTTTAAATGGTAGCTTGATGCTTGCAATGTGTTGAAATGAGCCGGTGGGTATATGCTGCCGGCTCATTTTGGTTTTAGAAAATTTTGTTTTGGATATCCGATGAAGAAGCATTTGTATTGCCTGCTCGGAGATGAGCTTCTTGCCGAAACTTATTGTGATGATTCTTTAAGTCAACATGATAGGCAGAGGATAGCCCAATCACCGCAATTGTCGGAAAGAATAGATTGGAAAGTCAGTCGCGCCCTTAAGCAAAAATCAAAACATCCAATCGTTTCGCTCAGCCATAGTCACGGCATTGCTACGGTGTTGTGTACATCAAATAGTCTGTCCGCCGGTGTGGATGTTGAGAAAATCCGTTTTCGTGATTTTCAGGCGTTGGCGGAGTGGGTATGTGCTGAGTGGGAAAAGGAATATTTGGTATCCAGGGATTGGGATAAGGAAGAATTTTATCGGCTATGGTGCATTAAAGAAGCACTGTTGAAGGCGGCGGATTTGGATTTTCCCGAGGATATGCGCAAGGTTGGCTATCGATTTACGGCAGATGGAAAAAGGGAAATACAGGTGTGCGGATGTTCGGATTGGCATGGGATGACAGCGATGTTGTCTGATGGATTTGCTGTTGCCTGTGTTTGGCAGGGGAATGATGTTGAAGTTTATCTGGAATGTCACGGCGGGATAAATAAGGATGATTTGATGAGGATAGAGGTCGTCTGAAAACAGAATATTTTCAGACAGCATTGTCTGCTTGTGACAGGCTTGAATTTCGGTTATAATTCGACGCTTTCAACCTTGCCTTTTGCTTTCGCATGGCAAAAGGCTGTATTTAATCATCCATAAGGAGATAACATGCGTCATTATGAGATCGTGTTTATCGTTCATCCTGATCAAAGCGAGCAAGTGCCTGCTATGGTTGAACGTTACAAAACCATGATTGCCGAAGCTGGCGGCAAAATCCACCGCTTGGAAGACTGGGGCCGCCGTCAACTGGCTTACCCGATTAACAAAATCCACAAAGCACACTATGTTTTGATGAACATCGAAACTACTCCTGAAGTAGTTGAAGAGCTGGAAACCGCTTTCCGCTTTAACGATGCCGTACTGCGCCATCTGACCATCAAAACAAAACATGCTGTAACCGAAGCCTCTCCTATGCTGGGCGGCGAAAAAGCAAAAAACTTGCTGAACGGTGCGGCTGAAGAAGTTGCAGCAGCCGAATAAGATTGGATAATCTTACAAAGCTTACTGCCCTGATTTACAAGGTTGAATCCTTGAGATACACGCCGGCAGGAATTCCTGTTTTGGATATTATGTTAAAGCATGAATCTTGGCAGGAAGAAAACGGGCAAAAATGCCTGGTCAGTTTTGAAATTCCCGCGCGTATTTTAGGTAAGCAGGCTGAAGAATGGCAGTATCGGCAAGATACGATGGTTGAAGCAGAAGGCTTTCTCGCACAGCGAAGCAAACGCTTCCCAAGGCCGATACTCCGCATACAGAACATTAAAGAATATAAAGGTTAAACGACAATGGCTCGTCAATCATTCAAACGTAGAAAATTCTGCCGCTTTACGGCTGAAAAAATCCAAGAAGTCGATTACAAACAAGTTGATTTGCTGAAAGACTTCATTTCTGAAAACGGCAAGATCATCCCTGCCCGCATCACCGGCACCAAAGCACATTACCAACGCCAATTGGCTACTGCAGTCAAACGCGCACGTTTCCTGGCTCTGCTGCCTTACACCGATCAACACAAATAATTTTGGAGTTTAAATCATGCAAATTATTCTGTTAGAGAAAATCGGCGGTTTGGGCAACCTGGGCGACATCGTTACCGTGAAAAACGGTTACGCCCGCAACTTCCTGATTCCTGCCGGCAAAGCCAAACGCGCTACTGAAGCCAACATGAAAGAATTCGAAGCACGCCGTGCCGAATTGGAAGCCAAACAAGCCGAAATCTTGGCCGATGCTAAAGCACGTCAAGAAAAACTGGACGGTCAAACCATCACTATCGCTCAAAAATCCGGTGTGGACGGTCGTCTGTTCGGTTCCGTTACCAATGCCGATATCGCTGCTGCGATTGTTGCTTCAGGCGTTGAAGCTGCAAAATCCAACGTCCGCCTGCCTAACGGCCCTCTGAAAGCCGTAGGCGAGTACGAAGTTGAAGTGGCTCTGCACACTGACGCTGTTGCTGCGATTACCGTTGCTGTTGTTGCGGCTGCCGAGTAATAGACAGTCTTAAAAGGTCGTCTGAAAGGAAAGGGAATGTATATTCCTACCGTCTTTCAGACGACCTTTTTGCATAATTAAGACTGCTTCCTTAGTGACTATAAATTCAGATATGAAAAAACTTATCCCTTTCATCGCAATATCAACCGCGTTGCTGCTTGTTGCTTGCAATACAACCAAAACAAACGTTGAGTCTGCTAAAACGGTTGAGCCGATCAATCAAAGCAAAAACCAACGTCCTGCTTTTGATTCTGCTGCGGAATCGGTTGCCAGCAGCGGCTTTAATGCCAATACCAATGTCCGCCAGTTTATCCGTTATGAGGCAGCGAAAAAGCAGTTTACAGAAGCCGAGCTGCAAAACTTTTTTAATGGCGTGGTTTACAAGGGCAATATCATCAATATCATGTACCGCCCGTCAACTTCCCGCCCTTGGTATGAATTCCGCACGGGCAACTCCGGCTCGACGAAATTTAACGGCGGCAAACAGTTTTACGCCGCCAACCGTGCCGTTATCGATGATGTGGCACGCAAATACGGTGTACCTGCCGAGCTGATTGTGGCGATTATCGGCATTGAAACCAACTACGGTAAAAACACGGGCAGCTTCCGTGTCGCCGATGCTTTGAGTACCTTGGGTTTTGATTATCCGCGCCGCGCCGAATTTTTCCAAAACGAGCTGATTGAGCTTTTGCTGATGGCAAAAGAAGAAAAAGAGAACGTTTTTGACTTCAAAGGCAGCTATGCGGGCGCGATGGGGATGCCACAATTCATGCCTTCGAGCTATCGCAAATGGGCGGTCGATTATGATGGCGACGGACACCGCGATATTTGGAACAATATCGGCGACGTTGCCGCTTCTGTTGCCAATTATATGAAACAACACGGCTGGAAAACAGGCGGCAAAATGATTGTTCCCGTCAATCTGACAATTACGCCCGATTTAAAAGCCATCATTGATGAAAAAACCGCATTGAACCGTACCGTTGCCGATTTCAAAGCAATGGGCGTGGTTCCGCAAAAAGCGGTTGCCGACAATGAGAAAGCCGTTTTATTCAGCTTGGAAACCAGTCCGGGCGTATTTGAATATTATCTCGGTCTGAATAATTTCTATACGGTTTGGCAGTATAACAACAGCCGGATGTATGTTACCGCCGTGCGCGACATTGCGAATGCAATCAACAACAACGGTTTGTAATGTTTAAAAACCACCTTCTCCAAGGTGGTTTTTTATTTGAGGGTCTGAAACAAATCCACTCCAAATTCAAGCAATCAAACGGATTTTCATGCCGTAACGCTTTTTGCCATGCCCCGAGACAAACTGCCCACCGCGCGCAGGCGATAAAAAGGCGTTGCCTTCGGCGGTAGGCTCGGCGCAGGTGTATTGTCCGTTGCGGTCGCTCCAAAGGGCGTAAACGGGCAGGTTTTGCGTTCGGATGTCGAGTTTCAGTCCGTCAAACGCAACATGTGTATCCGACGGTGAAGCGACAAATTCCGTGTGTGCGATATAGTCGGCGTCGTAGGGCGCGCCGTTGAAATCGAATTGGGTGCCGACGGCGGGGAAATAGGGATGGAAACCGGGCGAAGTGCGCACGGGTGCGTCGCCGTAATTGCAGACGGTCAGCGTGGCGACTGCTTCGTTTTCGTTCGGCAGGCTGTAATCCAGCAGCCATTCGACGTTTTCGTAGCCCTTTGCCGTACTGATTAATCTCAAGCCGACATCCGATTCGTTTTGATAACGGATTCGCCAAGTTGAGGTTCTGCCGAAACCGTGTTGCGCCAAATGGTTTTTACCGTCCGGTCCGAACTGCGGCAGGCAGACGTGCATCCCACCGCGTAATTTTGTATCAGTACCGACTTGGACGTTGGTTTTCGGGAATAACACTTCCCGACCGTGTAAAACCAAATTGTCCACATATGCGCCCAGGGTGTTTATCTGCATGGATGCGGAATGATTGCGTAAGATGATTTCAGACATAGTAATTTGTTCTTCAAGATATTTTAGATTTTGTAATATTCTAACGATTATACACGCGCCTTTCCTGATATGCAGACAGAAAATCCTTAATAAAAATCAAAAAAATGCTAAAATACCCGTCATCTTCCAAGGTCGTCTGAAAGGCGTTCAACCACTTTTCAGACGACCTTCCGATTTATTTCCAGCAGAGAAAACCTTATGGCTTATCAAGTTCTTGCCCGTAAATGGCGTCCGAAAACCTTTGCCGATTTAGTCGGTCAGGAACACGTCGTCAAAGCCTTGCGCAACGCACTGGACGAAGGCCGCCTGCACCATGCCTACCTGCTGACCGGTACGCGCGGGGTGGGGAAAACCACCATCGCCCGTATTTTGGCGAAAAGCCTGAACTGCGAAAACGCGCAACACGGCGAGCCTTGCGGCGTGTGCCAAAGCTGTACACAAATCGACACCGGACGCTACGTTGACCTGCTGGAAATCGACGCCGCCTCCAATACCGGCATCGACAACATCCGCGAAGTATTGGAAAACGCCCAATACGCGCCGACCGCCGGCAAATACAAAGTCTATATCATCGACGAAGTGCATATGCTCTCCAAAAGCGCGTTCAACGCCATGCTGAAAACGCTGGAAGAGCCGCCCGAACACGTCAAATTCATTCTTGCCACCACCGATCCGCACAAAGTCCCCATTACCGTTTTGAGCCGCTGCCTGCAATTTGTCTTACGCAACATGACTTCGCAACAGGTTGCCGACCACCTTGCCCATGTTTTAAACAACGAAAACATCGCCTACGAACCCGCCGCCCTGCAACTCTTGGGCCGTGCCGCCGCAGGCTCGATGCGCGATGCCTTAAGCCTGCTCGACCAAGCCATCGCCATGGGTTCGGGCAGCGTTGCCGAACAAGACGTCCGCCAAATGATAGGCGCGGTGGACAAGCAATATCTCTACGAGCTGCTGGCGGGCATCGTCAACCAAGACGGCGAAGCCCTGCTGGCGAAAGCGCAGGAAATGGCGGCGCGCGCCATCGGCTTTGACAGCGCGTTGGGCGAACTTGCCATGCTGTTGCAACGCCTCGCCTTGATACAGGCGGTTCCTTCCGCTTTGGCACACGACGACCCTGAGCGCGAAACCCTGTTGCAACTGAGCCAGGCACTCAGCGGCGAACAAATCCAGCTTTATTATCAATGCGCTATCCACGGCAAACAGGATTTGAGCCTTGCGCCCGACGAATACGCCGGCTTCGTCATGACCCTGCTGCGTATGCTTGCGTTTGCGCCGCTGGCAGCGGATGCGCACGACGTTGGCGGACATATCGAAAATACCGAGCTGCATTCTGCTGAAACGGGTGTCCATACCGCAAAAAAGCCCTTTCAACTTCCCCAGTCTGAAGCCGCCAAACCACCCGTTCAGATGACCCCTGAGCCTGCTACGTCGTCTGAAAACAAAGTTGCCGAACCGGTTTTGACTCAAGGAAACAACGACGTCCCACCTTGGGAAGACGCGCCGAGCGAGGCAGAAACCGTAACAGAAACGCCTGCGCAAAAGGCGGATGCGAGCGTTCAGACGACCTCTGACGCAGCAGAGACAAACACTCCGTCCGCAAACGAAGCAGAAACGCCGTTTCAGACGACCCCTCAAGCCGAAACGTCGTCTGAAAATCAAGTTTCCGATAACGAGGCAGCAAACAACGACACCGAGGTTTCCTTGCCTGAGACGTCGTCTGAAAACCCCATTCAGACGACCCCGATTGAAGAAGCCGTGGATGCAGAATCGTTTGCGCATGAAGCTTCCGCAGAGCCTTTCTACGATTACAGTCCGCCCGAGCATGACTACCCCGTAGCAGACAGCGCGGAAATGCCACCGCCGCCGGATTGGGAACACGCCGTCCCTGCCGATACGGCAGAAGCAGAATCGGAAGCCGAAGAAGACGGCGACGAAGACGAAGACACGCAGTTCGCCCCATTGCCCGAGTTTTCCACCGAAAACTGGGCGGCAATCGTCCGACATTTCGCCCGCAAGCTTGGCGCCGCGCAAATGCTGGCGCAACACGCCGCATGGACGCACTACGACGCAGGCAGCCATCTGATGATGCTGTCGCTGACCGATGAAGCCCGCGCCACCGCCAACAAAGAGCGGCTCGACAAAATCAAAAACACGCTTGCCGAAGCCTACGGCCTGCCGTTGAAATTGCAAACCGAACCGTGGCGCGACGACGCCGGCTGGGAAACCCCAACTATGCGCCGCCAACGCCTCCAGCTTGAAGGCAGGCAGCAGGCACAGGATTTGCTCGAAGCCGACGAAACCGCGCGTCAGGTTTTAAAGGTTTTCGAAGCCCAATGGCAGCCCGATTCTTTGGAACTGGCGGAGCAGGCGGAATAACGGCAATCGAGAATTTCCGTTTCCCTTCGGATACATAAACATTCAGGTCGTCTGAAAACCGTCAACCCGCTTTCAGACGACCCTTCACACCAAACGGTATGACCCCATAACCTTAACGATTCAACCACAGGAGTTTTAAATATGTTCGGAAAAGCCGGATTAGGCGGCCTGATGAAACAGGCGCAGCAAATGCAGGAAAACATGAAAAAAGCGCAAGCGAAACTTGCCGAGACCGAAGTAGAAGGCGAAGCAGGCAACGGCTTGGTTAAGGTTGTGATGACCTGCGCCCACGTCGTGCGCAAACTCGAAATCAGCCCCGACCTGATTCAAGAAGCCGCAGACGACAAAGAAATGCTCGAAGATTTGGTGCTCGCCGCCATCAACGCCGCATCTGAAAAAGCCGAAGAAACCACCAACAAAACCATGGGCGCATTCACCCAAGGTCTGCCCGCAGGCATGGGCGACTTCTTCCGCTAAACCCGCGCCGCAAAGCAAATAAAGGTCGTCTGAAACGCCAAAAAGCAGTTTTCAGACGACCTTCGGATTATCTGTTTTGTCGGATTGAAATCAACATATCGGCAGTCATTCCGCCACAGGTATTATTGAGTGCGTCATTGCATTCAAACCCACTCAATCAAGATTAAAAAACCAACCGATACACCAAACAAAAAATGAAACCGTCCCTTCCCATCCGCTCACTTCTTTTAAGCTGTGTGTTCGCCGCAGCAAGCGCAAACAGCCTTGCCGCCGCAACCGTCATTACTTCTCCGGACAAACAGTTCAGCGTCAGAAAAGTCTGCAACCATAAAACTCAAGAATGCTCTTTCTTTGCAAGCAAAAAAGCCATTGCAAAAAATCTTCCCGAAGACAGGACGAGCTATGAATGGCTTGGCAATACCTTTGCATTAAGGATCAGCTTCGGATCGTATGATTCCTACACCACCTTCGCCGACCGTACCCACAAGCCCCATACGCTTTCCTCTGTCATCGCCACCGACAGCAAAACGCAATGCGCCGTGACCGCAGATAATAAAGGCGTGTCTTTCTACTCGCTGTTTCATGAAAAACCAGTCAAATTCATTTCCGCAAAAGACAAAAAATTCGGCTTCATCCAAGATGTCGCCACGTTGGAATCCGTCGTCAAGGCAGAATTCAAAGGCAGGAAAGTCCACATGACGTATATGAACAAAGCCGAACGCGATGTCTCGGTCGTTTTGGACAATCCGTGTGTGAAATGATGTGCCAAGTTTGATGGACGAGGTCGTCTGAAAAGATGCCGTTCATTCAAAAACGAAGCAGCCCGAAACCTGACTGAAAAAAGGTTTCGGGCTGTTTGCGCCTGTTTGGCAAGCCGAAGCGGGTAGGGTGCAAGGCGTGCCGGTTGGGCGGATTGTTTCTTTTAGCGTTTGGGCGAGAGCTGATCCACCAAGCCGCCGTCGGCAAAATATTTCTTCATGATTTCCGGCCATGTGCCGAATTTTTCATTCGGATTGAACGTTTCGATATCTGGAAAATCAGCTTTGTGTGCGGCGAGGACTTCACTGTCGCGCGGACGCAGATAAAGCTTGGCGGCAAGCTCTTGGGCAGGTTTGCTCCAGAGGTAGGACAGATATTCCTGCGCTGCCTGCTGCGTGCCTTTTTTATCCGCCACGCTGTCCACGACGGCAACCGGCGTTTCCGACAAAATCGTGTAGCTCGGGTAAACAATCTCAAATTGATCCTGAGTCAGTTTTTTGCTGACGTGGTTTGCCTCGTTTTCAAAAGTAATCAAAACATCGCCGATATTGCGCTGGCTGAATGTCGTCGTTGCCGCCCTGCCGCCGCTTTCAAATACCGGCGTGTTTTTCAACAAAGCAGCGACAAATTCTTTGGTTTTGCCTTCATCTCCGCCAAACGCCTTCAAACCGTAGCCGTATGCACCCAAAAAGGCGTAGCGGCCGTTGCCCGTGGTTTTCGGGTTGGCGAGTACGATTTTTACCCCGTCTTTGGTCAAATCGTTCCAATCCTTGATTTGCTTCGGATTGCCTTTGCGGACGAGGAAAACTGTCGTACTGGTATAAGGCACGGCTTGGTCGGGCAGGCGTTTTGCCCAGTCGGATTTGACCAAGCCTTTTTGTTCGAGCAGCTCGATGTCGGAAGTCTGATTCATGGTCACCACGTCCGCCACCAAACCGTTCGCCACAGATAAAGCCTGCTTGCTGGAGCCGCCGTGAGACTGCTGGATTTCAATAGACTCGCCATGATGTTTTGCCTGATATTCTTTAATAAATAACGGGTTGTATTCTTTGTAAAAATCCCGTGCCACATCATAAGACACATTTAAAAGCGTAATGCCCTTGCCGTTTGCCGCCGGCGCAGCCGCCTTGTCGGCAGCCTGTTCGGACTTGGGCGAGCAGGCGGAAAGGGCAATGACGGCAGCCAGCGACAGTATGCGGATATTCATTCGATACTCCTGAAAAATTCGGAAAACAATTCGCCCGATTCATTGCCGATAAGGACGTAACGCACCAAGCATGAACAGGCAGTGATTACAAAGCACTTTATCTCGAAAGAATAAAAAGCGGAAATAATGTTTGCTTCGGCGGATATCAATTTTGGTTATAAGGTCGTCTGAAAAGCAGGCTTCATTTTCAGACGACCGCCGCCGAGACGGAATCTTGTTTTGATTATAGTGGATTAACTTTAAACCAGTACGGCGTTACCTCGCCTTGTCCTGATTTAGTTAATCCATTATATCCGGCGAAAACGTAAAAAAGGTCGTCTGAAAACGGCTGATTCGGTTCTATATGAACCGGAATCCGTTTTCAGACGACCTTTTCGCAAGCAATCACAAAGCCGCGTCGTATCCGCCGTCTTCCACAGCGTCAATCAACGCTGCCGCATTGGTTTTCGCCGGATCGAATTCAATAACGGCATTTTTGTTTTCCAAACTGACTTCGGCTTTGGCTACGCCTTCGATGCCGGTCAAAATGCGGGTAACACTTTTGACGCAACCGCCGCAAGTCATCCCGTCGATATGAAGCGTGAGGGTTTCCATAGGGTTTCCTTTCTGTGGGCAAATATCGTGAAATCCGACAAACCGCTGCAACACTTCAACGCAAACGATGCGCCCAAATATCGAAACACAAATGCTTGTAGGATTTCATCCTAGATTGTAGAAAATATCCAAGACCGTACTGTAAACCCTCAAGAGGCAAAGTCAAGCGGGTCGTCTGAAAAAAGCCGCCCGCTACTGTTGTCGTGCCGCAGCGGCAGGCAAATATAGTGGATTAACTTTAAACCAGTACGGCGTTGCCTCGCCTTGCCGTACTATCTGTACTGTCTGCGGCTTCGTCGCCTTGTCCTGATTTAAATTTAATCCACTATAATATGCTGCCAAACAGTTTAAAAGGTTGGGTAAATGAGCGCAGCTAGAGCGAGCCGCAGGCGTAAAACCCCAAAACACCGAAACTTCAAACCAAAGGTCGTCTGAAAACAAGCGTGAAGCATTTTCAGACGACCTTTCTTATGGGAAACGGTGTGTTTTTGGGTTTTGTTCGAGGATGGTTTCAGGGCTTGCCGAATTTTATAGTGGATTAAAATAAAAATGAGACAAGGCGGCAACGCCCGCCGTGTACGGGTAGTACATAAGGGCGTTGGCAACGCCGTATCATTGCAATTTTAATCCACTATATTGAAACCCAAAGGCTTCGTTTGAATAGGCTTGTCGGCTGTATCAGGTATCCGTATGGATGTTTCGGACCGGATTGTGTTTGGGAACGGGTATGCGGGTTTGTACGGACGGGTGCTTGATTCGTTCGGGTCAGATTTTGGCTTCCAGCATCGGTTTTAAGGCTTCCCAAGCCTGCGGCAGTTCTGTAAAGCCGTCGGATGCCATCAGGTGTCCGCCTTGGGCAATGTGGGTGACGGGGCTTTTGAGTTTGTCCGCCATGTCCAGGGTCAGTTCGGGCGGGACGTGGGTGTCGTCGTCGGAGACGATGCAGTGTTTGGGCATTTGGATTTTGCGCAGGATGTCGAATTCGGGCGCGGCGCCTTTGATGTAGGCGTCAAGGGCGGGCAGCGGGGGCAGGGGGTCGGCGAATCCCGCCGCCAGGACCAAGCCGCCGATTTTTTCGGGCTGCTGACGGCTGAGGAAGTGCAGAAGGGTAATGCAGCCTAGGCTGTGTCCGACTAAGAAGGTATTTTCGTCGGGCTTGCCGATGACTTGGTCGAGGGCGAACTGCCACGAAGAAACCGTCGGCCGTTCGGGATTGGGCATCGCCAGCGAGTCGGCTTGGAAGCCTGCGGCGCGGACTTGTGCCGAGAGCCAGTCAAACCAGTTGCCGTGCGGATTGCCTTCAAAACCGTGTACGATAAAGACGCGTCGGGGCATATCGATTACTCCTTTTCAGACGACCTGTCGGGTGTGTCGGTTTACTTATTATAACACTCATTGTTTGTTTCAGTTTTATCGTTATCCTGTGTACGGCGGGTAAATGGGAATCGGGACGGGCGGTAAAACCGAAGGCAAAAAAGGGGATACGCGGCTTCCGCGTCGGAATCAAACGCTCGCTTTGGGCTTGGGTGCGGGGCATTGTTTGGTTAAAGTTCATGTGTGATGCAAATAGTTTTTTTAGATTTGTATCAATAAAAGGTCGTCTGAAATCGGTTTCAGACGACCTTGGGCAGGGAAACATTCAGATGTAAATATTGTGAATGCCGCGGGTTTGGTCGGATTGCTCCGCTCAAAAATACCCCGCCTTTTTACGCTCTTCCATCGCTGCTTCCGACACGCGGTCGTCCATGCGCGTGGCGCTGCGTTCGGAAATGGTGGCCGCTGCGGTTTCGGCGATGATGTCTTCGGGCGTGGCGGCGGTGCTGGCGACGGGGCAGGTGCAGGAAATGTCGCCGACAGTACGGAAGCGCACGTCGCGGATTTGGGAAACTTCGCCTTCGTGTTTCGGCGTCAGCGGGGTAACGGGGACGAGCAGCCCGCCGCGTTCGACGACTTCGCGTTTGTGGCTGTAATAAATCGGCGGCAGCGCGAGTTTTTCGCGGGCGATGTATTGCCAGATGTCGAGTTCCGTCCAGTTTGAAATGGGGAATACGCGCATGTTTTCGCCGCTAAAGAGCCGCGTATTGTAGAGCGACCAGAGTTCGGGACGCTGGCTTTTCGGGTCCCATTGTCCGAATTCGTCGCGGAACGAGAAAATCCGCTCCTTCGCCCGCGCTTTTTCCTCATCGCGCCGCGCGCCGCCCATCAGCGCGTCAAAGCCTTGTTCTTCAATGGTTTCCACCAGCGTAACCGCCTGCGCGGCGTTGCGCGAATCGGTTTCGCGGCGTAGGACGACCGTGCCTTTTTTGATGGAGTCTTCAACGCTGCCGACCACCAGTTGCACGCCCGTGCGCGCCACGGTTTCATCGCGGAACTGAATCACTTCGGGGTAATTGTGCCCCGTATCGACGTGCAGCAGCTTGAACGGCAGCTTGAGCGGGCGGCCTTCGAGTTTGAACGCTTTGACCGCCAGCGCCAGCAAAACGACGGAATCCTTGCCGCCGGAAAACAGCAGCGCGGGATTTTTCGCCTCGGCGACGACTTCGCGGATGATGTAGATGGATTCGGCTTCGAGCCAGTCTAGGTGGTGGTTTTGAATAGACATATTGTTCTCTTTAGCAAAACTCGGATAGGCGGTACTCTAAAGAGGTCGTCTGAAAAACGGAAGAATGGTTTGTTTGAAGCAAAGATGATTTCGTTATATTGGCGGGGTCGTCTGAAAAGGGATTGGCGTTTTCAGACGACCCCTTTGCCGCGCGGCAACGGAAACGGCACATATAGTGGATTAACTTTAAACCAGTACGG
>NZ_JH164967.1:132504-148575 GCF_000227275.1 Neisseria sp. GT4A_CT1 | reverse complement strand
GCCTCGCCTTAGCTCAAAGAGAACGATTCTCTAAGGTGCTGAAGCACCAAGTGAATCGGTTCCGTACTATCTGTACTGTCTGCGGCTTCGTCGCCTTGTCCTGATTTAAATTTAATCCACCATATAACCAAATTCGATAAGATAAGCAAAAACCATTCTTTCCGCCGAAGCCTGCGGGATTTTAAGATGGGCGGCACGATAGCTTAATAAGAGAACACGCCATGAACCATTATCCCCTGTTTGCCGATTTGAACGGCCGCCCCGTCCTGCTGGCGGGTGCGGGCAAAGTGGCGGAACGCAAAGCCGAAAGCCTGTTGCAGGCAGGGGCTGCGGTCAGGGTTGTCGCCCGCGAACTCAATCCCGTTTTCCAAAAGTGGGCGGACGAAGGCAAAATCGAATGGCTGGGCAGCGAATTTCACGAGGACGATTTGGATGACGTGTTTTTCGCCGTCGCCGCCACCGACGATTACGCCTTCAACTGCCGTATTTTCCAAGCGGCGGAGCAGCGGGCGAAACTCTGCAACACCGTCGATACCGCGGATTTGTGTTCCTTCACCGTCCCCGCCGTCATCGACCGCAGCCCGCTCAAAATCGCTGTCTCCAGCGGCGCGACCGCCCCCGTTTTGGCGCGCAAGTGGCGGCAGATCATCGAAACGCTCATCCCGCTGCACACCGGTCAAATGGCGGCGCTCGCAGGCAAATGGCGCAACGCGGTCAAAGCCAAAATCAAAGGCACGGCAAACCGCCGCCGTTTTTGGGAAAACCTGTTCGACAGCCGCTTTAACGCGCTCGCCGCCCAAGGCAACCTCGATGCCGCCGAAGCAGAGCTTGCTGCGCAGCTTGACGGCTTCGGCGCGGCAAAAGGCGAAGTCGTCCTTGTCGGCGCAGGCCCCGGCGACGCAGGGCTGCTCACCTTGCACGCTTTGCAGGCGATACAGGCGGCGGATGTCGTGTTCCACGATGCCTTGGTTTCAGACGACGTCTTAAGCATGGTGCGCAAAGACGCGGACAAAATCAGCGTCGGCAAACGCGCAGGCTCGCACCACGTCCAACAAGAAGAAACCAACCGCCTCCTGGTCGAATACGCCCGCCAAGGTTTGCGCGTCGTCCGGCTCAAAGGCGGCGACCCCTTCGTTTTCGGGCGCGGCGGCGAAGAAGCCCAAGTCTTGCAGCAGGCAAACATCCCCTACCGCATCATCCCCGGCATCACCGCCGCACTGGGCGCGACCGCCTACGCAGGCATCCCCCTGACACACCGCGACTGCGCACAAAGCGCGCTCTTCGTTACCGGACACAGCAAACACGACGGCTACCAACCCGACTGGCGCACGCTCGCTCTGAGCAACCAAACACTGGTCGTCTATATGGGCACGCTCAAAGCCGCCGAAACCGCCGAAAAACTGATGGCGCACGGACGCAGCGGCGACACACCCGTCGCCATCGTCTCCAACGGCACGCTTCCGCATCAGAGCGTCGTGACAGGTCGTCTGAAAAACCTGTCCGAGCTGGCAGAAAACGCCCCGCGCCCCGCGCTGATCGTTATCGGCGAAGTCGTTTCCCTGCGTGACGAATTGAAGTGGTTTCAAGAAAACCCCGCGCAAAGCTGCCTCCACACGCTGCACGGACAAGCCGCCTGAAGTGTTGGTTTAAACCGTTTAAACAAACAAAAGGTCGTCTGAAAACCCCAATCCGGTTTTCAGACGACCTTTCTTGATTATGCTTTCACGGGCGGATGGTGTAAGATGCTGACGCAGCACGCAATCGCATCAACAAACGCCTTCAACGGAGCGTGCGGCATGCCAAACAGAGATAGGGCAGAGAGCGGCCGAGCCATCAAATGGATGGATGCCGCTTTCCGTTTTTTCAAAAAAAGAAAGGATTTTCCTTGTCCAAACGCAACATTTTCCCCGTCGACAAATCTTTGGAGCAACCCGAACGCGTGATGCTGGTCGGGGTGATGTTGAGCGCGGATTATTCGGGCGCGAACGAAGTGCGCGAGCGGACTTTTCAGACGACCTTGGACGAGGCGGCGGAATTGGTCGCGGCGGCAGGCGGCGAGCTGGTGTTGCGGGAAACCGCCAAGCGCGACAAGGCGCATACGGCTTATTTCGTCGGCACGGGCAAGGCGGAGGAGCTGGCGGCGGCGGTGAAGCTGCACGACATCGGCTTGGCAGTGTTCAACCATGAATTGACGCCGACACAGGAGCGCAATTTGGAAAAAATCCTGCAATGCCGCGTCCTCGACCGCGTGGGTCTGATTTTGGCGATTTTTGCCAAACGCGCCCAATCGCAGGAGGGTAAATTGCAGGTGGAGCTGGCGCAGTTGAACCATTTGAGCGGGCGGCTGGTGCGCGGCTACGGGCATTTGCAGAGCCAGAAGGGCGGTATCGGCTTGAAAGGGCCGGGCGAGACGCAGTTGGAAACCGACCGCCGCTTAATCGGGCAGAAAATCACGGCGTTGAAAAAACAGTTGGCGCAAGTGAAAAAACAACGTGCCACGCGCCGCAAATCGCGGATGGAGGGTCGTCTGAAAACCTTTGCCATCGTCGGCTACACCAACGCGGGCAAATCCAGCCTGTTCAACCGTCTGACCAAGGCGGACGTGTTGGCGAAAGACCAGCTTTTTGCCACGCTGGATACGACGGCGCGGCGTTTGTTCCTGTCGCACGAGGCGGGCGTGATTCTGACGGATACAGTCGGTTTCGTCCGCGATTTGCCGCACAAGCTGGTGTCGGCGTTTTCGGCGACGCTGGAGGAAACGGCTTTGGCGGATGTGCTGCTGCACGTTGTCGATGCGTCCAATCCCGATTTCGAGCGGCAGATGGACGATGTGAATGTGGTTTTGGAGGAAATCGGTGCGCATGAAGTGCCGCAGCTTGTCGTGTACAACAAGATCGACCTGCTGCCGGAAGGCGTACGCGGGGCGGGCGTGTTGCGGGACAATTCGGGACGCGCCGTCGGCGTGAATATTTCGGTTACGAAAAGTCTGGGCTTGGACGCTTTGCGCGAGGCGATGATTGAACGGGCGTTGGAAAACGGCGGCAAGAGGTCGTCTGAAAACTGCAAAGCCGAATAAAAACAAGATGTTTTGACTGCCGTTGTTTCTCAATGGGAAGGACGGCGGGTTAAATTTCGATTTCGATTATCGTTTGCCGCCGAGTGTTTCAAAAGGTCGTCTGAAAAAATAAAGGCCGTTTGGAAAACAAAGATAAATCAGGGAGGGTTTATCTTTATTTCCAAACGGCCGTTTAAAAGGTTTCCCGCTTAGAGGGGGAGAAGGCGGCGTTTTTTCAAAACGTTTTCGTAAATCATCCATGCCGCCAAGCTCAGGTAGGCGACGCTGGACAGGATGCCGATAACGGCAAAAATAGGTAGCAGGCGGTCAATCATGATGTTTTCCCGAGTAAGAAGTTAGTGGAAAGTTTTGTATAAAAGCGTAATGTTTTGTATTTTTTATTGTACTGTTTGTACGGAATATGCGTGTAGTATGCAGCTTCAAATCGAGTCGGTCAACAAAAATGTATGGTGTTTTTTTAAAAAAGTTCCTTTTTTACATTAAAATAATCGGTAAATTCGACCGATATGCGGTATGGCAGAGTAACCGTTCGTCTATTGATAAACGGATATATCATTGAAAAATATAAATAAATAATATAAAAATATGCAAATTGTTTTAAAATAAACGTTTTGTAAAATATTTTTAAAAATCTGCTAAAAAGCGACACTTTAATAAAGTTTACATTTTTAAACATTTCAAATCCAAGTTTCAAGCGGCAAACCACCTGCCGGCACACCATCAGGCACATATTATGAATCAAACGGAAAGAACCTGTTTCCATTGCGGTCTGGAAGTCCCCGAACACCTCCATTTGACCGTCCGCTACGAAAATGAAGACCATGAAACCTGCTGCGCGGGTTGTCAGGCGGTGGCGCAGAGCATTATTGATGCAGGTTTGGGCAATTATTACAAACAGCGTACCGCCGATGCGGAAAAATCCGAATTGCCGCCGCCGGAAGTGTTGTCGCAACTGAAATTGTACGATTTGCCCGAAGTGCAGGCGGATTTTGTCGAAGTCGGGGAAGGAAATAAGCGCGAGGCAGTGTTGATGCTGGGCGGCATTACCTGCGCGGCGTGCGTATGGCTGATTGAGCAGCAGCTTTTGCGGACGGCGGGCGTGGTGCGCGTGGATTTGAATTACAGTACGCACCGCTGCCGCGTGGTGTGGGACGAGGGCAAAATCGCGCTGTCGGACATTCTTTTGAAAATCCGCAAAACGGGTTATACCGCCGCGCCTTACGATGCGCAAAAAGTCGAGGCGCAGGCGCAAAAAGAGCGCAAACAGTTTATCGTCAGGCTGGCGGTGGCGGGTTTGGGCATGATGCAGACGATGATGTTTGCCGTGCCGACTTATCTTTACGGCGGCGACATCGAGCCGCTGTTTTTGGAAATCCTGCACTGGGGCGGCTTTTTGATGGTGCTGCCCGTCGTGTTTTACAGCGCGTTGCCGTTTTACCGCGGCGCGTGGCGCGATTGGAAAAACCGCCGCGTCGGCATGGATACGCCGATTGCGATTGCGGTCGTGATGACTTTTGTCGCGGGCATTTACAGCCTTGCCGTCAATGCGGGGCAGGGGATGTATTTCGAGTCCATCGCCATGCTGCTGTTTTTCCTGTTGGGCGGGCGGTTTATGGAACAAATCGCAAGGCGCAGGGCGGGAGATGCGGCGGAGCGGCTGGTGAAACTTGTTCCCGCGTTCTGCCACCGCCTTCCGTCTTATCCCGACAGCGAGGAAATCGAAGAAGCGGCGGTTGTACAGCTTCAGGCGGGCGACGTCATCGTCGTCAAACCCGGCGAGGTTATTCCTGTGGACGGCACGGTGTTGTCCGGCGAGAGCGAAGTGGACGAAGCCATGTTGACGGGCGAGAGCCTGCCCGTCGTCAAAAGGTCGTCTGAAAACGTTACCGCAGGCACGCTCAATACGGGCAGCCCGCTTGTTATCCGAACCGACCGCACCGGCAACAACACGCGCCTGTCGCACATCGTCAAACTGCTCGACCGCGCGCTCGCCCAAAAACCGCGCGCCGCCGAGCTTGCCGAGAAATACGCCTCCAGCTTCGTGTTTGGCGAGCTGCTGCTTGCCATCCCCGTTTTCATCGGCTGGACATGGTATGCCGACGCACAAACCGCCTTGTGGATTACCGTCGCGCTGCTGGTCATCACTTGTCCGTGTGCACTTTCACTTGCCACGCCGACCGCGCTTGCCGCCTCCACAGGCGCGCTTGCCGACGACGGCGTGTTAATCAGCGGCAAACAAAGCCTCGAAACGCTCGCCCAAATCGACGATGTCGTGTTCGACAAAACCGGCACGCTGACCAAAGGACAATTGTCCGTCAGCCGAATCATCCCCTTAGGTCGTCTGAAAACAGAAGAAGCGCTTGCCGCTGCACAAGCTTTGGAACATCAATCCGAACACCCCATTGCCCGCGCCATCTTGAACCATACGCTTTCAGACGACCCCAACCCCGCGCCCGAATACACAGTTTCCCAACGTGTCAACCGCATCGGACAAGGCGTCAGCGCGCAAATGACCTATAAAGGCGAAACCCAAGTCTGGGCATTGGGACGCGCTGATTTCGTCGCGGGAATAGCCGGCGTGTTGCCTGACGAAGCCGCCGACATCGAACACGCAGGCAGCATGGTATTCCTCGGCAACCAAAGCGGTTTCCGAGCCGTCTTCCTGCTAGAAGACCAAATCAAAGACAGCGCCGCCGCCATGCTCGACATCCTCAAACAACAAGGCATCCGCACCCACCTACTCAGCGGCGACCGCACAAATGCCGTCGCACAAGTCGCGCAGGCACTCGGTTTGGACACCTACCGCGCCGAAGCCGCGCCCGAAGACAAGCTCGCCTATGTTGAAGAATTGCAGAAACAAGGCAGAAAAGTTTTGATGGTCGGCGACGGCATCAACGACGCCCCCGTCCTCGCCCAAGCCGACGTATCCGCCGCCGTCGCAGCAGGCGCCGATGTCGCACGCGACGGCGCCGATTTGGTCTTGCTCAACGACGACTTGAACATCCTGCCCGCCACCATCGCCCAAGCCCGCCGCACACGCGAAATCATCCGCCAAAACCTAGCCTGGGCAAGCGCATACAACATCATCGCCGTCCCGCTCGCCGTCTTAGGCTACGTTAAACCCTGGATCGCCGCATTAGGCATGAGCCTCAGCTCGTTGTTTGTCGTGGGCAACGCGTTGAGGCTGCTGAAGAAGAGGGAATAGGTGGTTTCGGAAGGGAGGGGTCGTCTAAAAAGCTGGATTTTGGATTTTCAGACGTACGTTTTTTATTTAGGGTTTTTAAAAAGATGGATCGGGTGGTAGTTTTTTCGTGGGCAAATCCCACGCTACTGTTAGGTTGTGGAGGGGATGCATTGTTGATTAAAAGGTCGTTTGAAAGTTTATAATGATGATCTGAATATCCAATGAATCGCATGTGTATGTATCGTACACGCACTATATGGGGATTCATAACACACAATTGTGGTAGGTTGTAGCTTACTACGAGTCACGCCATTTAAAATATTTAGTCGACTAAATATTTTAAATGGCGTATTATCCTATTCGTGATTAACAACCAAGGTTATCCTAAATGGACAATGAAATTGAAAAGATTAACGCAGAACTGGCTGATTTACAGCTGAAAATGCAAGAAGCAATGAACAAAAAGTTAGCTGTTCATGAAAAAATTTTGGCCTCTCAGGGTTTAGAGTTGGCTGATCTGCAAAAAAGGGTTGCTTCACTAGAGGCTTACCGTGATGCAGCCATTAAAGCCGATTTGCTAAATGGAATGAAGGGAAAAGATGCTGCCCGCAAGTACGGGTTAAGCCAAGGGCGTATTTCTCAAATAAAAAATAGCGATAAAAAGCAATAGGTTAATAGCATATGTGGCATGGGTCTTGACCCCAAAAAAAACCAAAACCATTCTGAATATTGGGTTTGACCACCCAAGCTGCTTAAAAGGTCGTCTGAAAATCTAAATCCGTTTTCAGACGACCTTTATTTTTCGTCGGCTTTATTGTCCGCGTAAGAACAGTGCGTCCAGTTCTTTCAGCGTCAGTTTCACCCAGGTCGGGCGGCCGTGGTTGCATTGGTTGCTGCGCGGGGTGTTTTCCATGTCGCGCAGGAGGGCGTTCATTTCGGGCAGGGTGAGCTGGCGGCCGGCGCGGACGGAGCCGTGGCAGGACATGGTGGCGAGGATGTGGTTTTCGTGTTCTTCGATGGTTTGGCTGCTGCCGACTTGGGCGAGTTCGCCCAATACGTCTTTGGCGAGCGAGACGACGTCGGCTTTGCCGAGCATGGCGGGGACGGCGCGGACGGCGAGGGTGTTGCCGCCCATGTCGGACAGTTCCAGTCCGAAGCCTGCCAGTGTGTCGGCGTGGTCGGCGAGGGCGGCGCATTCTTCGTGGGACGCGGGGAAGGTAACGGGGATGAGCAGGCGTTGGCTTTGCAGGTTGCCGTTTTCCTGCCGCTGGCGTTTCATTTTTTCGTAGTTGACGCGTTCGGCGGCGGCGTGCATGTCGATGAGCAGCAGGCTGTCTTCGGCTTGGGCGAGGATGTAGATGCCTAATAGTTGGGCGATGGCGAAGCCTAGCGGCGGCAGTTCGGGTTTGGGGTCGTCTGAAAAGGTGTGGGCAGGGGTTTCAGACGACGTGGCGGACGTGGTACCGAAGCGGGCTTGTTCGAATTGTGCCAACTCTATGTCTGCTTCATCGGCTGCGGTGTTTTTGAAGAGTTCGGCGTAGGTGTTGAGGGCGGCGCGGCTTTCGCGCAGGGACAGGCTGCGTTGCTGCGGCGCGCGTGCTGCCTGATAGGGCATGGGGGCGGTTTTGCCTGAACTGAAGGCGTTGCGCGGTTCGGAAGCGTGTGTGCTTGGTGTGGTGGCGAAAATGTTTTCAGACGACGCGGTCGGGTTTTGGAGAAACTGATTATGCTCGTTTTCAGACGACGTTGCCGCGGGACGGATGCCTGTGATTTCGTGCAACACTTCGCCTGCGTTGCCGACGCTTTCGGTCAAGTCGGCGCGGGTGTCGGCGAGGGCTTTGTTGAGGGTGTGGAACACGAGTTGGTGTACCTGCTGGCTGTCGCGGAAGCGGATTTCGGTTTTGGTGGGGTGGACGTTGACGTCCACGGCTTCGGGCGGCAGGTCGAGGAAGAGGACGAAGGCGGGAGTGAGGGCGTTGTGCAATACGTCGCGGTATGCCTGTTTGACGGCGTGGAGCATGACTTTGTCGCGTACGAAGCGGTGGTTGACGAAGCAGTATTGTTTGTCGGTTTTACCTTTGGCGAAGGTGGGTTTGGCGATGGCGCCGTAGAGCCGCAGCGCGCCGTTGCCGCTGTCGATTTCTAAGGATGCCGCCTGAAAGTCTTCGCCGACGATGGCGGCTATGCGTTCGTGCAGGCTTTGGGCGGGGAGTTTGAACACTTGCTTGCCGTCGCGTTTGAGCGAGAAGGCGATGTGCGGATGCGCCAGCGCGAGGCGTTCGAGCATGGTGGCGCAGTGGGCGTATTCGGTGTTTTCGGATTTGAGGAATTTGCGCCGCGCGGGGGTATTGAAGAAGAGTTCGGCGGCTTCGATGGTGGTGCCGACGGGATGGGCGGCGGCGGTGGGGCTGCTGAGTTTGCCGTCTTCGGCTTTGACTTGGGTCGCGTGCGCACTGCCGTCTTGGCGGCTGGTCAGTGTCAGGCGGCTGACGGAGGCGATGCTTGCCAAGCCTTCGCCGCGAAAGCCCATGCTGGCGACGTGTTCCAAATCGTTTAAGGTTTTGATTTTGCTGGTGGCGTGGCGGTGGAGCGCGAGTTCGATGTCGTCGGGGTGGATGCCGCCGCCGTTGTCGCTGACGCGGATGAGGCGGATGCCGCCGCCTGCCAGCTCGACTTCAATCGCCGTCGCGCCTGCGTCTATGCTGTTTTCGACGATTTCTTTCAGGGCGTTGGCGGGGCGTTCGACCACTTCGCCGGCGGCGATTTGGTTGACGAGGTGGTCGGGCAGGGCGGCGATTCGGGACATGGGTTTCTTCCGTTTTCAAACTGGCGGGTATTATAGCAAAAGGTCGTCTGAAAACCGGAATCGGGATTTCAGACGACCTTTTGAAATTTAACTGCCGTTTTACAGGATACTTGTAGCCTTACTTTGTCTTATTTGAGATTCTCCAAAAGTTTTTCCCCATCAGTAATCTGAGATAATGTTTGGGCAAAAGGAAAAGAACGTCCCAAAATGGATTTAACCTGTCTTGCTTTGATTGGATTTTGACTTAAATCGACAAAATGTTCTAGTTTTTGAAAAAATGTTTTATTATCAACACCATAATGATGTGTTGTCTCTACGATTCCTGTTGCTTGACCATATGCAACAATTCCTTGTCCGGAGGCGTATAGGAATACATAGTCTCCTTTTTTAATCCGACAGATTTTTTCTTTGTAGCCATCTTCAAATGCAGCAGCTACTTGGTTTGTCATCATGAAATTATGGTCTTCCAAGTCGTTGGCACTATTAGTATTTAATAAGAAATATCGTGTTGTAGTTGAATTATCAAATTCTTCGTCTTTTTGTTTGTCAATCATTCGTTTGTTCTCCCAGTCTTGAATAATGAATTCTTGAATTAAATCATTAATGATGTCTTGGCGGGTTGTTTCCCAAGCATCGGCAAGCTCTTGCAAAATCAAATCATCTTTAATGGATAAACGTAAACTCAACGTAACTTTATTTTGATTTCGTTGGTTATATATTTCTGTACGGCGGTCGATATAGCTATTGGACATAATTATATCCTTTTGTTTTAGAGTTAAATAAAATATTAGGAGGAGAATATCCTTTTTGATGATGAGTATTATGCTATATTTATATTTTAAATACAATAAAAATTATTCTTGAATTATTTTATAATTATTTTTATTTTAAATAAATTATAGTAATAATTTTCATGGGAGGTTGGCTGAATCAGGTAATTTATAGCAAAAGGTCGTCTGAAAACCGGAATCGGGATTTCAGACGACCTTTTGATAAGACGGACGGTTTATTTGTTTTCTGCTTCTTCAAAGCCGACAACTTCCAAGCCGAAGCCGGTCAGTCCGGTGAAGGCGGAGGGCTGTCCTAACACGCGCAGTTTGCCGACGTTGAGGCCGGCGAGGATTTGTGCGCCGATGCCGTAGCTTTTGCTGTCCCATTTGTAGGCTTGGTTGGCGCCTTTGGGCAGGGTGCGGTCGAGCAGGGTGGCGCCGTCTTCGGTGCGGTGCAGGAGGATGACGACGCCGCTTTCGGCTTGCTGGATGCGCTCAAGGGCTTTGGGCAGCGACCAGGAATGGCGCGGGTTGGCTTGGATGAAGTCCATGACGCTGAAGGGTTCGTGTACGCGGACGAGGGTTTCGGTGTCGGCGGCGGGTTTGCCTTTGACGAGGGCGAGGTGAGTTTCGCCGGAGAGTTTGTCAACGTAAACGTGTTGCTGGAATTCGCCCCACGGGGTTTGTACGGGGGCGTTGCCCATGTCTTCGAGCAGGCTTTCGGTGCGGCTGCGGTATTCGATAAGGTCGGTAATCGTGCCGATTTTGAGGTTGTGTTCTTCGGCGAACTTCATCAGTTCGGGCATACGCGCCATGGTGCCGTCGTCGTTGATGATTTCGCAGATGACGGCGGCGGGGATGAGTCCGTTCATTTGTGCCAAGTCGACGCCGGCTTCGGTGTGTCCGGCGCGTACTAGGACGCCGCCTTTTTGCGCACGCAAGGGGAAAATATGACCGGGTTGGACGATGTCTTCGGGTTTGGCGGTCGGAGAAACGGCGGTTTGGATGGTCAGGGCGCGGTCGGCGGCGGAAATGCCGGTGGTAATGCCTTGCGCCGCTTCGATGGAAACGGTGAAGTTGGTGCCGTATTGCGCGCCGTTTTTCTGGGTCATCATGGGCAGGCCGAGCCGCTCGACCATGCTGCCTTCCATCGGCAGGCAAACCAGTCCGCGCGCGTGTTTGATCATA
Source organism: Neisseria sp. GT4A_CT1 (assembly GCF_000227275.1). NCBI lineage: Bacteria > Pseudomonadati > Pseudomonadota > Betaproteobacteria > Neisseriales > Neisseriaceae > Neisseria > Neisseria sp. GT4A_CT1. The sequence continues at coordinate 137,551 of NZ_JH164967.1, read as the reverse complement.
AAGTTGATGGCTTCGGGGGTGACGAACTGCGCCGCCATCAGCAAATCGCCTTCGTTTTCGCGGTCTTCCGCGTCGGTGATGATGACCATTTTGCCGGCTTTGATGTCGGCGAGGATTTCGGGGATGGAGGAAATGTGGGGCATGGTGCGTCTTTCTTGATGGTCGGGTTGGACTGTGGCGTGTTCTTGATCCAGCCACATGGCGGGCATTTGCGCCGCCTGTTCGATTTTGCGGGCCTTTTTCTCGCCGAAGGATTTGTTTTTCAGAAGGGCGGACAATTCACCTTGGTTGATGGCGATGGCTTCGGCAAAACGGGTTTGCTGGCCGCCGTATTTGTCCGCTATCCATTGCCGCAGGTTGCGGCGGCGCAGGTCGGTGGTGTTCATGATGTGTTGCGTGGCTGAAAAGGTGTAGGCGATTGTAGTCTTGTCTTTACCAAAAGGCAAACTGTGTTTGATGGCGGATTTTTATTACCTTTTGGTAATGTTTTGATAGGAGGTCGTCTGAAAAACAAAAATGGCGTTTTCAGACGACCTTTGCTTGAAATCTGAACATTTGAAAGAATATGGGCGTTATAGTGGATTAAAATAAAAATGAGACAAGGCGGCAACGCCCGCCGTGTACGGGTAGTACATAAGGGCGTTGGCAACGCCGTATCATTGCAATTTTAATCCACTATAAGTTTAACGCAACCGAAAAGGGTCTAACCTGATGAAAATGGTTTACCGATTGATTTTAATATCTATTTTTTGTGCGCTCGCAGCGGCGGGCGGCTGGTTTTATGCCCAGCACCGCAACGATAACGCCCATGAAGCGATTTCGCGCGAAGGCGTTTTGATGCAGATTAAGCAGATGAACCGCTTGGAAAGCACGGCTTTTTACATCGACACCATCATCCGCACCGAGAAAAAAGGCGACTGGCGCAGATTGTGGCAGGACTCGCAAAGCGGTCTGTTTATCGTGCGCGGCAAAGTGTTGGCGGGCTTGGATTTGGACAAGCTTCACGCCGACAACGTCAATATCGTGGACGGAAAAGTCCTCATCAGCCTGCCACCCGTAGAAATCCTGAGCGTCGATTTGGAAAATATCGAGGTGTACGACATCCAAACCGGCTCGTTCAACCTTTTGCCCGTGGATAAGGCAGTGTTCAAAACCGTGCAGGACGAAGCCAAAAAACAAGTCCTCGCCAGCGCGTGCAAAGCCCAGATTTTGGATCACGCCAACCGCCAAGCGCAAACGCAGCTTGAAAACCTGTTTGCCCTGACGCAGACGCAGGTATCGGTTTATCCGGCGGCAGTGGGGCAGTGTAAATAGCGGCAGCGCAAAACAAGGCTTAGGCGCCGAGTACAAACAAGGTCGTCTGAAAACGAAAGCAGCGGGTTCGCCAAATCGTTTTCAGACGACCTTTTGTTTAGCGTCGATACGCTTCACATCAAGCGCGCGCGTGCATCATCCAAGCGTTAAAGATAGTCGCCGATATTCGGGCTTCTGCCGAACACGGCTTCATGCGCCTGACTGATGGTCAGCCGGTTAAACATCAGCCGCTGGGTTTGGTCGCCGTCGATAATCCTTACCCTGCCTTCCAATTTCGGCGCGTCGTGGTGGAAAGTGTTTTTAAACGCAAGCCAGCGGTCGGTTTGCAGGTGGACGACGGCAAACATATCGTGCGAAATATTTACGCCGACGCTGATGAGTTTCGGCGAAGCCTGAAGGCAGAGACTGCTGTCGCCGAACAGGCACAGCCCCTCGTTTTCGGCATAGCGGAACAGCTCGATTTTCACCGCATCGGGTTTGGCGAATATGGTGCAAAACAGCCGCTCAAACAGCGACGGCTGCGCCACGCCTTCGCTCAACATGCCGTAAAGCCCCGCCAGCCAATCAACATAGCCGAGAAACGAAAAACGGTAGTTCTGCATAATGGCTTCGATGCGGCTCGGATCGCGCTTGCTGATCAGGCGCACAAACTCAAACCCGACCTCCGGCAGCCGCGCCCGAACGGCCTCATGCAGACGGTGGGCGAACAGGTTTTTATGGTTGTGCGGATTGCGCAGGATGCCGAGGAATTTCAGCCGCAATATCCGCCACAATGCTTCGGGAACTTTGACCGTATCGGGTTCGCCCGTTTTCAGACGACCTTCGGGCAGCGTGCGCAGATGGTTGCAGGCTTCTTCGTAGCCGCTTTCGTGGCGGTTGAACCAGCTTTCCAAATTGTACTGGTTGGCGGTGTTTTCGACGAAAGTTAGCGTGTAGAGGTTTTTCGCCGCCAGATTGCCGATAATGTTGACACTCGCCGCCGCACCGCGATTTTCGTTCCCGCCGCGAACCTTGTCGCCGGAACGGAAGCGTCGGGCGGCAGCCGGTTCGCGGAACATGGACAAAGGCAGCTTATAGACATTCTGATTCTGCGGGCTGACCTGCGGATTATGCGCGTGCTGCCGCTGCTCGGTCTGGGCGATATAGTGATGTTCCTTGGTCGGATTCGCCGTCAACAGCGCATAAGGCTTTTCGCCGCATTCGGAAAATTCGCAATCACTGAGGATAAAGGCTTGTCGGGTCATGGTATCGGAGGAGGCCGTCTGAATGTGCCGATTATAGTTGATGGGGAGCTAAGGGGGATTATACGGAATGATGCTTCTGCTTGCAGAATACGCCGATAGAATGCCGATAGTAGGAATCCAAAAAACACTTCGCCGCCGTCATTCCCGCGCAGGCGGGAATCCAGAAGCTTGGATTTACAGTAATCTTTAAGTATTTCTGAAATACAGAGGTCTGGATTCCCGCCTGCGCGGGAATGACGGCGGTCAAGGTGTCCTGTCTCTCTTTAAACCACTATAAAAGCTCACCTGAAAAAAAAATAATTTAATATTTTTACTAAATTACTTACTAATTTGGTTAGTAAGCGTTACAGTAATAAAATTGCTTTAGTATAATACAAATTCATAAATCAACCTGCTATGGAGGCACTAATGGATATACCTACTCATTTGAATCACCGCCCTATTATTAAATGGGAAAACTACGATAAAGTAGATGGACGTTTTAAAAATAATACAGATGCACAAGGCTTGTCTGTTGGTTTGGCACAATGGAATAGTCCTAATGAAGATGAACCTGATATTTCGGTTAAAGTATGGCGACATACTGGTGAAAAGTGGTCGCGCCAATCTGAGGAGATACCAGTACACCGTCTTGTCGATATGACTAGGTTGTTATGTGCGGCTATATTGTATGCAGAAAAAGGGGAGTTATTAACTGAAGAATCTTTCACTATTACCAGCAGTCAGGATGATTTTTTGTTAGGAAAGCTAAAAAAAGGATTAAAAAAAGAAGTGGAAAAAGCGGAAGAAGTGAATCTTAAGCTTTCATTGCGCCGTTTGGCAGAAAATTTAGGACAATTAGAATTTTATTATAAAGAATAGAAACCTCCATAATACTCATTCATGCGTCTGCATAAATGATGGCAGGTGGGTTAGTATTTGTATACAAAAAGGTCGTCTGAAAACAGATAGAGCAGGTTTCGCTAAATCGTTTTCAGACGACCTTTTCTTTAAAGCCGAATCAAATCAGCCTGCCGGTTAACCCAAAGCTTTCCTTGCTCCGGCGAAGAGGCGGTACCAGCCGGACAGTTCCGTCCAGTCTTCCGGTTTCCAGCTCATTTGTGCGGAGCGGTACACGCGTTCGGGGTGGGGCATCATGATGGTAACGCGGCCGTCGGCGTTGGTAACGCCGGCGATGCCTTGCGGCGAGCCGTTCGGGTTGAGCGGGTAGGTTTGGGTAACTTGGTTTTGTCCGTCGACGTATTGCAGCGCGATGCCGAGGTCGTCTGAAATTTTGCCGCCGTGAAGTGCGAAGTCGGCGCGGCCTTCGCCGTGGCTGACGACGACGGGCAGGCTGGAGCCTTGCATTTCGTTCAGAATCAGGGAGGCTGATTTGGGGACGTGAACCATGCTCAGGCGTGCTTCAAACTGTTCGCTCAGGTTGCGTTTGAACTTCGGCCAGCCTGCCGTGCCGGGGATGATTTCGGCGAGGTTGCTGACCATCTGGCAGCCGTTGCACACGCCCAATGTCAGCGTGTTTGGGTCGGCGAAGAAGGCGGCGAACTGGTCGCGCAAGGCGGGGTGGAACAGGATGGATTTCGCCCAGCCTTCGCCCGCGCCGAGTACGTCGCCGTAGCTGAAGCCGCCGCACGCCGCCAGCATTTTGAAGTCGGCAAGGTGGACGCGGCCTGCCATCAGGTCGGACATATGCACGTCGTAGGCATCGAATCCGGCGCGGGTAAAGGCGGCGGCCATTTCGATTTGTCCGTTTACGCCCTGTTCGCGCAGGATGGCGATTTTGGGTTTTGCGCCGCTGTTGATAAACGGCGCGGCGATGTCTTCGTTCACGTCAAATTTCACGTCGGCAAACAATGCGCTGCGTTCGTTGTCGCCAATCAGGGCGAACTCGCTGTCGGCGCAGGCGGGGTTGTCGCGCAGTTTCTGAATGGCGTGGCTGGTTTCCTGCCATGCGCGTTGCAGGTCGGCGCGGGTTTGTTCCAACACGATGCCTGCCTGATTGCGGATAACGATTTTTTCGTCAGAACCGATGGTGGCAACGGTATGCAAGGGCAGTGCCGCCGCTTTGAACAAGGCTTCTACTGCCGCAATATCTTGTTTGGCGATTTGGATCACTACGCCCAGCTCTTCATTAAACAATGTGCGTATGCTGGCTTCATTGACGTCGGCTTGGTTGGCAACCAGTGAAGTCAAATCCACATTCAAGCCGCACCGCCCCGCAAACGCCATTTCCACCAGCGTCGCAAACAAGCCGCCGTCGCTGCGGTCGTGATACGCCAAAAGTTTGTCTTCGGCGACAAGCTGCTGAATCACGTTGTAAAACGCTTTCAGACGACCTATATCGTCCAAATCAGGCGCGTCGCCGCTCATATTGTTGTACACCTGACCGAATGCAGAGCCGCCCATACGCGCTTTGCCGAAGCCCAAATCGATAAACAGCAATACGCTGTCTTCGACGTTTTTCAATTCGGGCGTAACGGTTTTGCGCACGT
>NZ_JH164967.1:113950-131987 GCF_000227275.1 Neisseria sp. GT4A_CT1 | reverse complement strand
AACGCGGAGATAATCAGGCTCAACGGTGAAACGACGGATTTTTTCTCTTCGCCGTCCTGCCAAACGGTTTTCATCGACAGGCTGTCTTTGCCTACGGGAATGCTCAAATCCAATGCCCGACAGGCTTGGGAGACGGCTTCGACGGTGCGGTAGAGTTTTTCGTCTTCGCCTTCGTTGCCGCATGCCGCCATCCAGTTGGCGGAAAGTTTGATGTTGCCGATGTCGCCGATGTTGACCGCCGCGATGTTGGTGATGGCTTCGCCGACGCACATTCTGCCCGAAGCAGGCGCGTCAAACAGGGCGACGGTCGGTTTTTCACCCATAGACATTGCTTCGCCGCGATAGGTGTTGAAACCCATCATGGTAACGGCGCAGTCGGCTACGGGGGTTTGGTATTTGCCGACCATTTGGTCGCGGTGGGTCATGCCGCCGACGCTGCGGTCTCCGATGGTAATCAGGAAGTTTTTGGCGGCTACGGTAGGCAGGCGCAAAACGCGGTAGGCGGCTTCGGTGATGTCGATATTGCCCGCGTTAAACGGTTTTTCAGACGACCTCACGGTTTTGTCGCTGCGCGTGGTTTTGGGCGGTTTGCCGAGCAAGACGTTCAGCGGCAAATCGACGGGATTGTTGGAGAACAAATCGTCGCGTACTTTCAAATGGCCGTCGTCGGTTGCCGTGCCGACTACGGCAAACGGGCAGCGTTCGCGTTCGCAGATGGCGCGGAAGGTGTCCAAATCTTTTTCTAAAATCGACAACACATAACGCTCTTGCGATTCGTTGCACCAGATTTGCAGCGGGTTGAGTCCGTGTTCTTCCAGCGGTACTTCGCGCAGCTTGAATACCGCGCTGCGTCCGGCATCGTTAACGAGTTCGGGGAAGGCGTTGGACAGGCCGCCCGCGCCGACGTCGTGGATGGAGATAATCGGGTTTTTGTCGCCGAGCTGCCAGCAGCGGTCGATCACTTCCTGCGCGCGGCGTTCGATTTCGGGGTTGCCGCGTTGCACGGAGTTGAAGTCCAAAGAAGCGTCGTTTGTACCGGTGTTCATCGAAGAAGCCGCGCCGCCGCCCAAGCCGATAAGCATGCCCGGGCCGCCCAGTTGGATCAGTAATGCGCCTTCGGGGATTTCGTCTTTATGCGTCTGCTGCGCCTGAATGCTGCCCAAGCCGCCGGCAATCATAATCGGTTTGTGGTAGCCGCGGACTTGACCGTCAAACTTCTCTTCAAAGGTGCGGAAGTAGCCCAAGAGGTTCGGGCGGCCGAATTCGTTGTTGAACGCCGCGCCGCCGATGGGGCCTTCAATCATGATGTCCAGCGGCGAGGAAATGTGTTCTGGCTTGCCGTAGTCTTGTTCCCACGGCTGTTTGAGGTCGGGGATGTTGAGGTTGGAGACGGTAAAGCCGGTCAAGCCTGCTTTCGGACGCGAACCTTTGCCCGTCGCGCCTTCGTCGCGGATTTCGCCGCCCGCGCCCGTTGCCGCACCCGCAAACGGCGCGATGGCGGTCGGGTGGTTGTGCGTTTCCACTTTCATGATGATATGCGTGTCTTCCTCGTGGAAACGGTAGCCTTGGTTTTCCGCCGCATTCGGATAGAAACGCTCGATTTTTGCGCCTTCGATCACGGACGAATTGTCTTTATAGGCAACGACCGTGCCTTCGGGATGCGCGTTGTGCGTGTCGCGAATCATGCCGAAGAGGGATTTCGGTTGTTTTTCGCCGTTGAGGATGAAATCGGCGTTGAAGATTTTGTGGCGGCAGTGTTCGCTGTTTGCCTGCGCGAACATCATCAGCTCCACATCGGACGGATTGCGCTGTAAAGCCTGATAGTTTTCAACCAGATAATCGATTTCGTCGGCGGAGAGTGCCAAACCCATTTCGGTATTGGCTTTGACCAAAGCCTCTTTACCGCCGCCCAAAACATCGACGCTGGAGAAAGTTTCGGATTCGAGATGGTGGAATAATTTGGAGGCCGTCTGAAAATCGGGCAATACGGATTCGGTCATGCGGTCGTGCAGCAAAGCCGACCATTGCTGTTTCTGTCCATCATTCAGACGACCTTCCAGCCACACCGCCATGCCGCGCTCGATGCGCTCAATGCCTTCCAAACCGCAGTTTTCCGCGATATTGGTCGCCTTGGAAGCCCACGGCGAAATCGTACCCAAACGGGGCGTTACCAAAAATAAATGCAAGCCCTCGCGCGCTTCGGGCGTTTCTTCAACGCTTTGCGCCGCCAACAAGGCTTGCAGTTTTTCGACAGTTGCGGCATCCAATGCTTTCTCGCTGCCGACAAAATACCAAAATTCGCTTTTCAGTTTCACTTCAGGCAGACCGAGTGCGGCCGCTTTTTGCAAGAGTTTTTCAACACGGAAATCGGAAAGGGCGGTAACGCCGCGCAAGGGCAAAACAACAGACATGATTCAGCTCTCAAATGCGGTTGGGAAAGGCTGTATTATACGCCGAATGGGTCTGGGTTGCTTGGTAATTTGGGTGGAAATGTTGACAATTTTTCAGACGACCTGCGCTGGATGGGGCGGAAGGGTCGTCTGAAAAATCTTGATTGAAACCTATGCAATGCTTTGATTTAAATTGATTTTTTAGGGTTTTAAATCACACGAACGCCTTTAGGTAATGCAGATGTCGGATTTGGGAATCCAATCTATGGTTTCTCTCATGGCTGCGCTTACTTATGCTCATATATCAAAATTTCGATATTCAAATTTGTATTGGGCCTCTTGAGTTTTGTTATACTCTCCGACAAGATAAAATTTAATATCTTCGTAAATTAAAATATATTCGATTAAATAATCACCATCAACATATTCTATTGATAAAAAGGTGTCATTATTTAGATCTGATATAGAAAATAAATTAATTTTCGACTTATCTTTTACAAAACTCAAAAAATCATCTATCTCAGCTAAAGTTTCTTTGTCTAAACCATATTCGGACGACAATATTTCTGTATTATTTTGTTTATAAGCCGTGACAAATTGATTGATAGCTTCGTAAATAGTTGCTCGGATATTTTGTTTTTTCATACTGTAACCTATTTCTTAAATAGAAGGATTATAGGCTGATTTGAAAAAAATCGATGTCGGTTTACGGAAGGTTTATCCAAGAAATTTATCGTTTATTTTTCTGATAAATCGGCATGAGTTCAGGCAGCATTCTGCGGATGGCGTTGATGCGCGTCTGATTGGTCGGATGGGTGGACAAAATCGCAATAGACGAGCTGCCTTCAAGTTTGCTCATCTTTTCCCAAACGCTGATGGCAGCCTCCGGATTGTAGCCCGCCTGAGCCATCAAACGTACGCCGCCTGCGTCTGCTTCGCTTTCCTGATGGCGCGAAAAGGGCTTGGAAGCAAGTAAATCCGTACCCAATCCAACGATATTGGCATCGACTCCGGATGCACCCGCTAAAATAGAACCGCCCAATCCCGTCAGCACTTGGCCGCCAATCGCTTTTTTGCCATGTTCCAGCAGGGCGTGGGTCATCTCGTGACCGATAACGGCGGCGATTTCGTCGTCCGTCAATTTCAAACGCTCAACCATGCCGGTGTACATCGCCATTTTGCCTCCGGGCATTGCCCAAGCATTCAATTCGTTGCCGCGGAAAACATTCATCTGCCAATTGAAAGGTGTGCCAGTTTGGTTGGCCTGGTTGGCATAGGGTTTCAGGCGTTCGAATACGGCTTTGATACGGCGCGAAGTGTGGGAAGTGTTGTCCAAAACGCGCTGCGACTGCGCTTGCTGTACCACTTGCGAATAGTTTTTGGCGGCAGCCTCGTTGAGCGATGCCGTATCGTATCCCACCATATCGGCAACGGAAGTACAGCCGGTCAAGGCTAAAATGGCTACCAACTGTATCAATTGTTTTTTGTTCGGCATTTGCATCTCCTAATATTGTTAAAATCAAGATTCTTCAACCGGATTGCATGAAGTTTTTCTGCTTATCATATAAAAAATGCCGCCTGATTTTCAGACGGCATAATAAGTGTTTTTAAGAGCGGCGCTGCGACATCCAAGATTCGATCTTACGCGCGTCGTTTACGCGGGTTGTCGAGGTTGGCGAGTTCAGCAATACGATGGTAATCGGTTGGTTTTGAACGTTTGCCTTAACCACCATCGAACGTCCTGCTTCGCGGATATAACCAGTTTTCTGAAGCTCGATGTTCCAGCTGCCTTCGCGGACGAGGGCGTTGGAGTTTTTATAGTTTTGGCGGCCGTTTGCCGTCCAAACCGAGCCGTAGTTGGAGGTCGTGTTTTTGCGGATAAGCGGATATTTGCTCGCTGCGGCGACCATGCGGTTCAAATCGTTGGCGGTTGATACGTTTTGGAAATTCAGACCGGTAGGTTCGTAGAAACGGCTGCTGTGCATGCCCAGGCTTTGCGCTTTGGCATTCATGGCGGCAACAAACGCTGACATACCGCCCGGATAGGTACGGCCCAGCGCGTGTGTTGCGCGGTTTTCGCTGCTCATCAGGCTCAGGTGCAGCAATTCGCCGCGCGTCAGCGTCGTGCCGACGGCAAGGCGGCTGCCTGTACCTTTCAGACGGTCGATTTCGTCGGAGGTGATGGTAATGCGTTCGTTCATATCCAAACGTGCGTCCAAGACGACCATCGCGCTCATCAGTTTGGAAATGGACGCAATCGGCATCACGCGGTCTGCGTTTTTCTGATACAGGATTTCGCCTGTTTTGTTGTTAAAAATCAGGGCGGACTGCGATGTCAAAAGCGGCCCCGCCATCATCGCCTGAGCCTCGATTTTTTGTGCGTGGCTTAATGCGAAAGCTTCCATCGGGTCATTTTGGGTTGGAAAATTTTGTTCCAAAAATTGACCCAAAACGTCCATATCGTCTGCAGCGGCAGGGGCGGCGGCGACAGTCAACGCCATACCCAAACAGGCTGCACTCAGTGTTTTATAAAATTTCATAACCGACATACTTCAACCAGTAGAATTTAAGACAATTGAATTATTAAAGGGGATATTTTGCTTAAAATACAACAAAATGTAAAGTTTAATATGGCTTTTTTGCGTTTGTTTGCATCTTTTTCCCAAATTGGAAACAATCTTAAGGATGGGAAATCATGGTGTGTTGCCATGCATCGGAGGGTCGTCTGAAAACCTTACGCCCAACAGCTTGCCATACGGTATTTGATAAACCTTAAGATACTGATTATACTTACCGACTTTGCCGAAAACCGTTCCCGCAACATTCGGATGACGGTTTGCCGATATTGCTTGAAAACAGAAGATAAATTATGACTGAAGAAAAACGCTCCTGCTCGTTTTGCGGAAAATCCGAGCATGAAGTCAAAAACCTGATTGAAGGCGAAAACGCTTTTATCTGTAACGAATGTGTAGAAACTTGCGGCGTAATGCTGCAAAGTTCAGACGACCTCTCCGCAGACAAATCTGCAACGGATGCGTCCCATCCGAACAACAAGCTGCCCACGCCTGCCGAAATCGTCGCCAACCTCAACGATCATGTTATCGGTCAGGAACAAGCCAAGAAAGCCTTGGCGGTGTCGGTGTACAACCATTACAAACGCCTGCGCCATCCCAAAGCCAACGGCAACGTCGAATTGTCGAAATCCAACATCCTGCTTATCGGTCCGACCGGTTCGGGTAAAACGCTGTTGGCGCAGTCCTTGGCGCGCAAACTGGACGTACCGTTCGTCATGGCGGACGCGACCACGCTGACTGAAGCGGGTTATGTCGGTGAAGATGTCGAGCAAATCATTACCAAACTTTTGGGTAAATGCGATTTCGATGTCGAAAAAGCCCAACGCGGTATCGTCTATATTGATGAAATCGACAAAATCTCCCGCAAAAGCGACAACCCGTCGATTACCCGCGACGTATCCGGCGAAGGCGTGCAACAAGCCTTGCTGAAACTGATTGAAGGTACGGTTGCCAGCGTTCCGCCCCAAGGCGGCCGCAAACATCCGAATCAGGAATTTATCAACGTCGATACGACGAACATCCTGTTTATCTGCGGAGGCGCGTTTGCAGGCTTGGAAAAAGTGATCCGTCAGCGTACTGAAAAAGGCGGTATCGGTTTCGGCGCATCCGTTCACAGTAAGGACGAAAATGCCGACATTACCGGATTGTTTGAAATCGTCGAGCCTGAAGACTTGATTAAATTCGGTCTGATTCCCGAGTTAATCGGCCGTCTGCCCGTTATCGCCACGCTGGCGGAATTGGATGAAGACGCATTGGTCAACATTTTGACCGAGCCGAAAAATGCCTTGGTGAAACAATATCAAACCCTGTTCGGCATGGAAAATGTCGAATTGGAATTTGAAGAAGAAGCCCTGCGCAGCATCGCCCGTCAGGCAATGGAACGTAAAACCGGCGCGCGCGGCCTGCGCTCCATCGTTGAACGCTGCCTCTTGGATACTATGTATCAACTGCCTGATTTGAAAGGCGTGACCAAAGTTGTCATCGGTAAAAACGTCATTGAGAAAGGCGAACAGCCCAAGCTCCTGCGTGAAGACGGAAGCTAATATCAGGCAAACGCCCGGTAAAAGAACGAACCGGTCATTCCGATAAAATATAAAAGGTCGTCTGAAACCCTGTTTTCAGACGACCTTTTCGTATTTTTCAAGATAATTCGTTTCAATAGCAAACACCTATTACATCCGATAACATAAATATTCCAATTTTTGCCAAACTGGTCTATGATACCTAAAAGGATTGTTTACAATTCTTTGATTGCAAATCATTTGCAACGGATAGAAGAAAAACAGAAAAAAGGAACAAAGAGATGTTAGAAGCCTATCGCAAAGCCGCCGCCGAGCGTGCTGCCCTTGGTATCCCGCCCCTCCCTTTGAACGCGCAGCAAACCGCCGATTTGGTCGAGCTGCTGAAAAACCCGCCCGCAGGCGAAGGTGAATTCTTGGTCGAACTGCTTGCCCACCGTGTTCCGCCCGGTGTGGACGATGCCGCCAAAGTCAAAGCCTCATTCCTGGCTGCCGTTGCCGAAGGCAGCGCATCCAGCCCGCTGATTTCCCCTGAATATGCGACCGAACTCTTAGGTACGATGCTCGGCGGTTACAACATTCACGCCTTAATCGAACTCTTGGACAACGACAAACTTGCGCCCATCGCTGCCAAAGGTTTGAAACATACGCTTCTGATGTTCGATTCTTTCCACGACGTTCAGGAAAAGGCCGAAAAAGGCAATAAATACGCGCAGGAAGTTTTGCAATCTTGGGCGGATGCCGAATGGTTCACTTCACGCGCCAAAGTTCCCGAAAAAATCACCGTTACCGTCTTCAAAGTTGACGGCGAAACCAATACAGACGACCTCTCTCCCGCTCCCGACGCATGGAGTCGTCCCGATATTCCGCTGCACGCGCTGGCGATGCTGAAAAACCCGCGCGACGGCATCACGCCCGACAAACCGGGCGAAGTCGGTCCGATTAAATTGTTGGAAGAACTCAAAGCCAAAGGCCACCCCGTTGCCTATGTCGGCGACGTGGTCGGTACCGGTTCTTCACGCAAATCCGCGACCAACTCTGTGATTTGGCATACCGGCGAAGACATTCCGTTTGTGCCGAACAAACGCTTCGGCGGCGTATGTTTGGGCGGAAAAATCGCGCCGATTTTCTTCAATACTCAAGAAGACTCCGGCGCGCTGCCGATTGAAGTCGATGTTTCCGCGCTGAAAATGGGCGATGTCGTCGATATCCTGCCTTATGAAGGCAAAATCGTGAAAAACGGCGAAACCGTTGCCGAATTCAGCCTGAAATCTCAAGTATTGCTGGACGAAGTGCAAGCGGGCGGCCGTATCAACCTGATTATCGGCCGCGGTCTGACCGCCAAAGCGCGCGAAGCCCTGAAACTGCCTGCTTCCACCGAATTCCGTCTGCCTCAAGCGCCTGCCGAAAGCAAAGCCGGTTTCACGTTGGCGCAAAAAATGGTCGGTCGCGCCTGCGGTCTGCCCGAAGGACAAGGCGTACGTCCGGGTACTTATTGCGAACCGCGCATGACGACGGTCGGCTCGCAAGACACTACCGGCCCGATGACCCGCGACGAGTTGAAAGACTTGGCTTGTTTGGGCTTCTCCGCCGATATGGTGATGCAGTCTTTCTGTCACACCGCTGCTTATCCGAAACCTGTCGATGTCAGAACCCATAAAGAACTGCCCGCCTTTATTTCTACCCGTGGCGGCGTATCTCTGCGTCCGGGCGACGGCGTGATCCACTCATGGCTCAACCGCCTGCTGCTGCCCGATACCGTCGGCACCGGCGGCGACAGCCACACCCGTTTCCCTATCGGTATTTCCTTCCCTGCCGGCTCCGGCTTGGTTGCTTTCGCAGCAGCCACCGGCGTGATGCCGCTCGATATGCCTGAATCCGTATTGGTACGCTTCAGCGGCAAACTGCAACCGGGCGTCACCCTGCGCGATTTGGTGAACGCGATTCCGCTTTACGCGATTAAGCAAGGTTTGCTGACCGTGGCCAAAGCCGGTAAGAAAAACATCTTCTCTGGCCGCATCCTCGAAATCGAAGGTCTGCCTGATTTGAAAGTGGAGCAAGCCTTTGAATTGACCGACGCATCCGCCGAACGCTCCGCCGCCGGCTGTACCGTGAAGCTCAACAAAGAGCCGATTATCGAGTACATGAAATCCAACGTCGTGTTGATGAAAAACATGATTGCCGACGGCTATCAAGACCCGCGTACTTTGGAACGCCGTATCAAAGCAATGGAAAAATGGCTGGCGAATCCGGAGCTGCTCGAAGCGGATAAAGATGCCGAATACGCCGCCGTGATTGAAATCAACATGGACGACATCAAAGAGCCGATTATCGCCTGCCCGAACGACCCGGACGACGTATGCTTCATGTCCGAACGTTCCGGCACCAAAATCGACGAAGTGTTCATCGGTTCGTGCATGACCAACATCGGCCACTTTCGCGCCGCCTCCAAACTCTTGGAAGGCAAGTCCGACATCCCCGTCCGCCTGTGGATGGCGCCGCCAACCAAAATGGATGCGAAAGAGTTGTCTGACGAAGGCCACTACGGCGTACTCGGCCGCGCCGGCGCGCGTATGGAAATGCCGGGTTGTTCGCTGTGTATGGGTAACCAAGCCCAAGTACACGAAGGTGCAACTGTCATGTCCACTTCTACCCGAAACTTCCCGAACCGCCTGGGTAAAAACACCTTCGTTTATCTCGGCTCGGCAGAGTTGGCGGCGATTTGCTCCAAACTGGGCAAAATCCCGACCGTTGAAGAATACCAAGCCAACATCGGCATCATCAACGAACAGGGCGACCAAATCTACCGCTACATGAACTTCAACGAAATTGACAGCTACAACGAAGTAGCCGAAACCGTGAATGTTTAATAAGTAGGTAAAACCGTTTCAGACGACCTCTTCAATGGCTAACCCTATGAGGTCGTCTGAAAACAAAAAAAACAGAACAGTTTTCGCTGTTCTGTTTTTTTATAGTGGATTAAATTTAATCCACTATATTCTTGAGCTTAACGCCGCTCCTGCCTGCGTATCAGCCAAACGGCGAGCAGGGCGAAGGCTATGGTGGGCAGTGCGCCGGCGAGGAAGGGTGGGACGCCGTAGAGTTGGCTGGTAAACCCGAAGAGCCGTCCGGCGAAGTGGAACAGCAAGCCGAGGCAGATGCCGCCGAAGAGTTTCAAGCCCATATTGCCGTGGCGGGTAGTTTGCGGGGTGAAGGCGAAGGCGACGAGTGCCATGACCCAGGCGGCGACGGGGTAAACCAATTTGCGCCACCAGGCGATGGCGTAGATTTGGGTGTTTTGGTTGTTGTTTTCGAGGTGGCTGATGTAGGTGGTCAGTTCGCCGACCGACATTTGGTCGGGTTTGACAAGCAATACGTCCATCAGGTTACGTTTGACGGCGATCGGCCAGTTTTCTTCGGCGGCAGTCGAGACTTCGACTTTATCTTTGCTAAGCGTGCTGCGGCGGATGTTTTTCAACTGCCAACTGCCGTCGTTGTTTAAAACAGCGGATTCGGCTTCCTTTGCCTGCGTCAGTTCGTTTTTGTCGTTGCGCACCCAAATTTTAATGCCCAGCATGGTATGGTCGGGCAGCATTTCGCGCACGTTGATGATGCTGTTTTTTTCTTTGAGCCAAAGCCCGGTATTGCCGGTGCTGATTTTGCCGTTGATGGCGGCGGATTTGATGTTTTCGGCTTTTTGGCTGAGGGTGGGGGCAATCCATTCGCCGAGCGCGGCGGTGGCGATGGCGAAAATCAGTCCGAACTGCGACAGGATCAGCAGCAGTTTTTTGGTGCTCATGCTGCTTGCTTTGATGACGGTCAGTTCGCTGCCGGCGGCAAGTTGACTGAGGGAGACGAGTCCGCCGATGAGGACGGCGAGGGGCATGAGTTCGTAGGCGCGCGCGGGCATCTGCATGAGGACGTATTGCGCCATGGTTGCGCCGTTATAGCTGCCTTTGCTCAAGTCGCCGACTTCGTTGATGATCTCGAAAAAGCTGTATAGGGCGAGGAAGGCCAGGAGGGCGTAAACCGCCATAACCGCCATTTGGCGGATGATGTAACGTGAAATCAGGTTCATTTTCCGCCTTTCAATGTCAGACTTTTGCCAATCGCCCGCCAGAAGGGCTGGCTGGGCATGCTGCGGACGCGCAGGAGTACGACGGCGATGGCGAACATGATGATGTGCATGGGCAGCAGTCCGAGCCAGAAATGGATTTTGCCGTCTTCCACGGCATTGCGCAGGAAGGTCAGTCCGTTTTGGTAAATCAGGAAAAGCCCGATGGCGACGAGGATGTTGTAGGTGTGGCCGCTGCGCGGGTTGAAATAGGAAAGCGGCACGGCAAGCAGGCAGAGCAGGAGGACGCTGACGGTCAGCGAGATACGCCACATCAATTCAGCCTGATGTTGCGGGTTGCTGCTGCCGATGAGCTGCGATGTCGGGATGGTGCGGCGGTGGGAAACGGGGTCGATGAGTTTGGGCGTGGTGCTGATAATCAGGCTGAGGTTTTGAAAGGAAACGCGGTTGTAGTCGGCTTTGCCGGGCGTGCCGCTGTAACGGTAGCCGTTGCGCAGGTCGAGCGTGCGCTTGTTGTCGTTCAGTGAGAAATTGCCTTCTTTGGCGAAGATAATGTTGTCGTTGCCGTTTTTGTCTTGTTCGCGCAGGAACAGATTTTTCATGATGCCTGATTCGGTGTCGAAGGTTTCGACGAAGTAAACCCTGCCGTTGCGCTTGCCCAGGCTGTTGAACTCGCCTGCTTCCACCATCGACAATTCTTGTTTCTGCTTGAGGATTTCGGCGTATTCGCGGCTGCGCAGTTCCGCCCACGGCATCACCCAAAGCTGCATGACGGCAATCAGGATGGCAAACGGTACGGCAAACTGCATGACGGGGCGTATCCATTGTTTCAACGCCAATCCGCAGGAGAGCCAGACCGACATTTCGCTGTCGCGCCAGTAGCGGGTCAACACGGTCAGCGTGCTGATGAAAGCGGTCAACACCAACAAAAGCGGCGTCATGCCGATGACCCAGAAGCCGACCAATGCCAACACGGCATCGATGGCGACGCGCCCGTCGGCGGCACGGCCGAGCAGGTTGATTGCCTGAGTGGAGACCAATACCGCCAAGAGGACGACGAAAATGCCGACGGCGGTAAAAGAGAGTTCTTTGATGAAGTTTCTTTGATAAATCATAGAATCGCGGCTAGGAGCGGTAGCGGTAGCGGTTCGGCGCAGGCGGATTGTCTGCGCAAGGTTTCAGACGACCTCTCAAATGGAGTACAATCTTTCCAACCGTTTTCAGACGACCTCTTAATGCAAAGGGTCGTCTGAAACTACCCGAAACCATCTCAATCAGGAGAATAAACGTGGAATTTAGCACAAAAGCCGGAACCTTGCAGCCGCAACAGGCAGGCGCGCAGTTATTTGTCTGCACCGAAGAGGCGCAATTAAACCACCCGACCGCCCTTGCCCTTTTGTCTTCGCTTGAAGAAGGTCAAACTTTTTCCGACACCAAAATCCCGACGGACAACGGTTTGCAGGCAGTCGCCGTCGTCCGCCTCGAAAAAACCGACCGCGCCGCGCTGAACAAAGCCGCTGCCGAAGCCGCCAAATGGGCGCAAAATCAGGAAACGGTTAATGCGGACATCCATGCCTTCGATGAAGCGCAAGCCGCCGCCGTTGCCGAAGCTTTCGCCATCGCGTTCGGCAACGCCGCCTACCGTTTCGACCGCTACAAAAAAGAAGCCAAGCCCGCCAAATTCGCACAAGCCGTGTTTTACACCGCACACGAAGCCGCCGTCAAAGAAGCCCTGCGCGTCGCCGAAGCGCAGGTTTACGGACAAAGCCTCTGCCGCGATTTGGGCAACGCCGCGCCCAACGAATGCACGCCCGAATTTTTAGCGCGCACCGCCAAAGCCGAAGCCGAAAAACTGGGCGCACACGCCAAAATCATCGAAAAAGACTACATCAAAGAAAACATGGGTTCGTTCTGGTCGGTCGCCAAAGGCAGCGTGGAAGCCCCCTATCTGATTGAATTGAGCTACTTCGGCGCAGTCGACAAAGAAGCCGCCCCCGTCGTCTTGGTCGGCAAAGGCATCACCTTCGACACCGGCGGCATCTCCCTCAAACCCGGTTTGAACATGGACGAAATGAAGTTTGATATGTGCGGCGCGGCAACCGTCATCAGCACCTTCTGCGCCGCCGTCAAACTGCAACTGCCGATCAACCTCGTCGCCGTCGTCGCCACTTGCGAAAACATGCCTTCCGGCGCGGCAAACAAACCGGGCGACGTCGTGAAAAGCATGAAAGGTCTGACGATTGAAGTATTGAACACCGATGCCGAGGGTCGTCTGATTTTGTGCGACGCGCTCACTTACGCCGAGCAGTTCAAGCCTAAAGCCGTCATCGACGTCGCCACCCTGACCGGCGCGTGCATCATTGCCTTGGGCCATGACGTCAGCGGCGTGATGGGCAACAATCAGGATTTGGTCGACAGCCTGCTTGCCGCCTCCCGCAACGTGGACGACAAAGCATGGCAACTGCCGCTCTTTGAAACCTACAAAGACCAGCTCAAATCCAACTTCGCCGACATTCCCAACATCGGCACGCCCGGCGCAGGCACGATTACCGCCGCCACCTTCCTGTCTTACTTCACCGAAGACTACCCGTGGGCGCACCTCGACATCGCGGGTACGGCATGGAAATCCGGCAGCGAAAAAGGCGCAACCGGCCGCCCCGTTCCCTTGTTGCTGAACTATCTGCGCAACGTGAAATAAGCCTTGACGCCTGCGGGGCGAAGCAACCGACCCCGCAGGCCGTCTGAAAACGGAACGCATCATCTTCTGACACAACTCGACAAACGGAGAACCATGATGAAACCGCTATTTGCCGCATTGTCTATCGCCTTTCTGCTCGGCACGACCGTCAACGTTCACGCCGCGGAACAGGCCAAACCTACCGACCGCAGCGTCCAAGTGTACAAAAAAGCCGACTTGGCGGAGTGGAACCGCGAAAACGCAGCCGGAGGCAAAGGCCCGCTGCTCGGCCGCTTCGCCTTCAACCGCCACCAGACCGCCGCCCAAGACGCGTTCAGGGAAATCGGCTGGCTGACTCTGCCACCGGGTGCATCCATCGGCGAACACAAACACACCGACAACGAAGACGTTTACATCATCGTATCGGGCAAAGGCGTGTTTACCGACAGCACGGGCAAACAGACCCCAGTCGGCGCCGGCGACATCACCATCGCCCGCCCCGGCCAGTCCCATGCGTTGAAGAACATCGGTAAAGAGCCGCTGGTCTTCCTTGACCTGATTGCCGAGACCGCCGCCGCCCAAGCTGCCAAATAGCAGTCATCAAACCGACAAGGTCGTCTGAAAACCATATTGCGTTTTCAGACGACCTTTTTTGTTGTTTAGGCAACATGATTCGTTCCAAGCAAACGGGGGAATGGCGTGCTGCCGCTGTTTCCGTCTTTTTTATCATTTTCAAGATATTGGGTTTCAGACGACCTTTGGTTTTCGCTGTTTGTATGGGCTTGGGTTTGGCTGTTTTGCCGCACCAAATGCGGTTTGTTCCTTGAATTCTTGTCATATTAATGATGTGATGTTATATAATAACAATTTATTTGAAATATGACGGGAAACCTAAAATGACACAAACCACGCTTAAACCTATTGTTTTATCTATTCTTTTAATCAGTTCCCCCATTCTCGCCCAAGCGCATGAAACCGAGCAGACGGTGGACTTGGAAACGGTCAACGTCGTCGGTAAAAGCCATCCGCGCGCTACTTCGGGGCTGCTGCACACTTCGACTGCCTCCGACAAAATCATTACCGGCGATACTTTGCGGCAAAAAGCCGTCAATCTCGGCGACGCGCTCAACGGCGTGCCGGGCGTCCATGCTTCGCAATACGGCGGCGGTGCGTCCGCGCCTGTGATACGCGGGCAGACGGGCAGGCGGATTAAAGTGTTGAACCATCATGGAGAAACGGGTGACATGGCGGATTTCTCGCCCGACCATGCCCTGATGGTGGACACCGCCTTGTCGCAACAGGTCGAAATCCTGCGCGGACCGGTAACGCTGTTGTACAGCTCGGGCAATGTGGCGGGCTTGGTGGATGTTGCCGATGGAAAAATCCCTGAAAAAATGCCTGAAAACGGCGCATCAGGCGAACTGGGACTGCGTTTGAGCAGTGGCAATTTGGAAAAACTCACGTCCGGCGGCATCAATGTCGGACTGGGCAAAAACTTCGTGTTGCACACGGAAGGGCTGTACCGCAAATCGGGCGACTACGCCGTACCGCGTTACCGCAAAGAAGAGGGTCGTCTGAAACGCCTGCCTGACAGCCACGCCGATTCGCAAACAGGCAGCATCGGGCTGTCTTGGGTGGGCGAGAAAGGCTTTATCGGCGCGGCGTACAGCGACCGTCGCGACCGCTACGGCCTGCCTGCGCACAGCCATCTCTACGACGACTGCCACGCCGACATCATCTGGCAGAAGAGTTTGATTAACAAACGCTATTTGCAGCTTTATCCGCACCTGCTGACCGAAGAAGACATCGATTACGACAATCCGGGCTTAAGCTGCGGCTTCCACGACGACGATAATACACACGCGCATACCCACAGCGGCAGACCGTGGATAGACCTGCGCAACAAACGCTATGAAATCCGCGCCGAATGGAAGCAGCCGCTCCCCGGTTTCGAAGCCCTGCGCGTGCATTTGAACCGTAACGACTACCGCCACGACGAAAAAGCGGGCGATGCGGTGGAAAACTTCTTCAAAAACAAAACGCAAAATGCCCGCATCGAATTGCGCCACCTGCCCATAGGTCGTCTGAAAGGCAGTTGGGGCGTGCAATACCTCACCCAAAAATCCAGCGCGCTTTCCGCCATTCCCGAAACCGTCCAACAGCCGATGTTGATCGACAACGATGTGCATCATTACAGCTTTTTCGGCGTAGAACAGGCAAATTGGGACAATTTCTCGCTTGAAGGCGGCGTGCGCGTGGAAAAACAAAAAGCTGCCATTCAGTACGACAAAGCCCTGATTGATCGGGAAAACTACTACAACCAACCCTTGCCCGACCTCGGCGCGCACCGCCAAACCGCCCGCTCGTTCGCGCTTTCCGGCAACTGGTATTTCACGCCACAACACAAACTCAGCCTGACCGCCTCCCATCAAGAACGCCTGCCGTCAACGCAAGAGCTGTACGCACACGGTAAACACGTCGCCACCAATACCTTTGAAGTCGGCAACAAACACCTCAACAAAGAGCGTTCCAACAACATCGAACTCGCGCTGGGCTACGAAGGCGACCGCTGGCAATACAATCTGGCACTCTACCGCAACCGCTTCGGCAACTACATCTACGCCCAAACCTTAAACGACGGACGGGGCCCCAAATCCATCGAAGACGACAGCGAAATGAAGCTCGTGCGCTACAACCAATCCGGCGCCGACTTCTACGGCGCGGAAGGCGAAATCTACTTCAAGCCCACGCCGCGCTACCGCATCGGACTTTCCGGCGACTACGTCAGAGGTCGTCTGAAAAACCTCCCGTCGCTGCCCGGCAGGGAAGATGCCTACGGCAACCGTCCACTCATCGCTCAAGCTGACCAAAACGCCCCGCGCGTTCCCGCCGCACGGCTCGGCTTCCACCTGAATGCCGCGCTGACCGACCGCATCGATGCCCATCTCGACTACTACCGCGTGTTTGCCCAAAACAAACTCGCCCGCTACGAAACGCGCACGCCCGGACACCATATGCTCAACCTCGGCGCAAACTACCGCCGCCGCACCGGCTACGGCGAGTGGAATTGGTACGTCAAAGCCGACAACCTGTTCAACCAGTCCGTTTACGCCCACAGCAGCTTCCTGTCCGACATCCCGCAAATGGGACGCAGCTTCACCGGCGGCGTGAACTTTAAGTTTTAAGCGAGACGGATTTTTGGCGAAACCTTAAATATTTTCAGGCGCAGCCGTCAGGTTTGCTTTTGGGGATGTTGGGTTTCGTGGGAATGTGAGAAAGGTCGTCTGAAAACTATATTGCGTTTTCAGACGACCTTTGAGTTTGTATAGTGGATTAACTTTAAACCAGTACGGCGTTGCCTCGCCTTAGCTCAAAGAGAACGATTCTCTAAGGTGCTGAAGCACCAAGTGAATCGGTTCCGTACTATCTGTACTGTCTGCGGCTTCGTCGCCTTGTCCTGATTTAAATTTAATCCACTATAGTGCCGCTCAAACCTTATCGGTTTAAAGTTCAAGACGGATAGCGCGACAGGCTCAAGTCGTCGCTGCGGATTTCGGTGTCTTTGCCGCACACGATATCGGCGGTCAATTTTGCCGAGCCCAGCGACATGGTCCAGCCCAAAGTGCCGTGACCTGTATTCAGGAACAGGTTGTCAAAGCGGGTGCGGCCGATTAGCGGCGTGCTGTCGGGCGTCATCGGTCTGAGGCCGCTCCAGAACAATGCCTGATTCAAGTTGCCGCCTTCGGGGAACAAATCGTTGACGACCAAAGCCAGCGTTTCGCGGCGTTTTTCGGACAGTTTGATTTCGTAGCCGGACAATTCCGCCATACCGCCGACGCGGATTCTGTTGTCGAATCGTGTGATGGCGACTTTGTAGCTTTCGTCCAAAACGGTGGAAACCGGCGCGCCGTCTGAGTTTTTGACGGGCAGGGTCAAGGAATAGCCTTTGACGGGGTAAATGGGCAGATTGAGGTCCAACTGCGCCAAAACCGTCCTGCTGAAGCAGCCGAGCGCGCAGACGAAGGCATCTGCTTCAAAGCGTTCCGTTTCGGTTTCGATTGCGCTGATGCGCTGGCCGTTGTGTTCGATGCGGCGGATGGTTCGGTTGAAATGGAACTGTACGCCTTTTTCCAGACACAGTTTGTACAGGTTTTGGGTGAAGAGGTGGCAGTCGCCGGTCGCATCCGCAGGCAGGTGCAGGCCGCCGGCAATTTTGGCAGTAACGCGTGCAAGTGCAGGCTCGAATTCTGCGCATTCTTCGGGTTTCAGACGACGGTAGGGCACGCCGTATCGTTCCAAAACGGTAATGTCTTGTTCTGCCGCTTCGACTTCTTTGGCTTGGCGGAAAATCTGCAAAGTTCCTTTTTTGCGTCCTTCGAAATTCATGCCGGTTTGCGCTTCAAAACGGCGGAACATTTCACGGCTGTATTCGGAAATCCTGACCATGCGCTCTTTGTTGATTTGATAGCGGGATGCCGTGCAGTTTTGCAGCATTTGCCACAGCCATTCGACTTGATACAGGCTGCCGTCGGGGCGGAACAGCAGGGGAGGATGGCTTTTAAACAGCCATTTCAGTGCTTTGGTCGGAATGCCGGGTGCCGCCCAAGGCGTGGTGTAGCCGTAAGAAAGCTGACCCGCATTGGCGAAACTGGTTTCCATTGCCACGCCTTCGGCGCGGTCGATTACCGTTACCTCATGTCCGGCTTCCGTCAGATACCACGCGCAAGATACGCCGGCAACTCCGGCACCTAAAACAAGCACTTTCATTTTGTTCCTCCGCCGACTGGTTTGATATAGTGGAT
>NZ_JH164967.1:57460-113703 GCF_000227275.1 Neisseria sp. GT4A_CT1 | reverse complement strand
TTTAAATCAGGACAAGGCGACGAAGCCGCAGACAGTACAGATAGTACGGAACCGATTCACTTGGTGCTTCAGCACCTTAGAGAATCGTTCTCTTTGAGCTAAGGCGAGGCAACGCCGTACTGGTTTAAAGTTAATCCACTATAAATACAGATATCGGGTCGTCTGAAACACCTTTCAGACGACCTCAGGTATCAATGCGGCAACGCTCCGTCTTTGACTTTTTGTTTGAAGTCGCGCGTTTCATTGACGATGACTTTAATCATCAAAAGGAGTGCGATCAGGTTGGGCAACGCCATCAGACCGTTGAACGTATCCGAAGCCAGCCATACCAAATCAAGGCTCAAGACTGTACCCAGCATGACGGAAGAGACATAACCGACGCGGTACAAACCGGCAAACTTCTCGCCGAATACATAAACCGCGCATTTCTCGCCGTAATAGCACCAGCCCAAAATGGTTGAGTAGGCGAAGAAAATCAGACCGATGGTGACAATCCAGCCGCCGATGCCGGGCAGCATTTTTTGGAAGGTGACGGTCGTCAGTGCCGCGCCGCTCAATTCAGGTTTGACAAACTCGCCGCCCGCGCCGAGCAGGCCCATCACCAAAATGATGCCGGTAATCGAACAAACGACGATGGTGTCCAAAAACGTACCGGTCATGGAAACCAATGCCTGACGGACGGGATGGTCGGTTTTTGCGGCTGCGGCGGCAATCGGTGCAGAACCCATGCCCGCTTCGTTGGAGAACACGCCGCGCGCCACGCCGTAGCGGATTACCGTGCCGATAGCGCCGCCCGCCACTGCCTGCGCACTGAACGCATCGGAGAAAATCAGCTTGACGGCAGGCACCAGCGCATCGGAATTGATGACGATAATGGAAATACCGCCCACCACATAAAACACTGCCATAGCGGGTACGATGAAAGAAGCGGCTTTGGCGATGCCTTTGATACCGCCCAAAACGACGATGGCAGTCAGAACCGTCAACGTAATGCCGGTATAGACAGGTTCGACGCCGAAGCTCGTCTGAACCGCTTGAGCGACCGAGTTGGACTGTACGGAACTGCCGATGCCGAACGAAGCGAATGTGCCGAATAAAGCGAACGCCAACGCCATCCATTTCCAGTTTTTACCCAAACCGTTTTCGATGTAATACATCGGCCCGCCGGACATTTCGCCTTTGGAGTTGGTCACGCGGTATTTCACCGCCAACACGCCTTCGCCGTATTTGGTCGCCATGCCGAAAACGGCGGTCATCCACATCCAAAATACCGCGCCCGGGCCGCCGGTCACTACGGCAGTCGCCACGCCGGCGATATTGCCCGTGCCGATGGTGGCGGACAGGGCAGTCATCAAAGCGGCGAAATGGGAAATATCGCCTTCGTGGTCTTCGCCGTCTTCATGCTTCTTTGACGGCACGAAAGCCTGCTTCAGCGCATAGCCCAACATGGTGAATTGCAAGCCCTTCAACATGACGGTCAGCAAAATGCCCGTACCGACCAGCAGCACCAGCATGACAGGCCCCCAGACCCAGCCGCTGATGGTTTCGAAAAAGGCTTTGAGGTTGTCTAAAAACCATTGCATGAGTTTCTCCTTTGTCTGTTTTATATTTTTTACGCACCACTATTTTTGTAGTGTCATGTAATTTCAGCACAGAATGTTCAAGAACACAATATCTCTATTTTTAAAAAATTTTCGATGTCATACCTTATGCGGAGGCCTAATTGGGTAGAACATATTGTTTACAATCTGAAAAATAATGTGAATGCAGCTTAAGATTGTTAATCTGTAAACGCATACCTTTCAACTAGAAAATCTCAGGTCGTCTGAAAAATGGCGGTTGATTTTTAGAGAAATACGCCATAGGCGAATCGCTATGGTGTGAGGGTTGAAAAGTCATGTGTTCGGCGAGAAAAAAAACTGCACCTTAATAGATTGGAAGAAATATCCAACTTTTTAGGTGCAGTTCGGTTTTCAGACGACCTTTGGGAAACGGTCGGTCATTTGGAGATGGTGTGCCGCCGTTATGGTTTGATGGCTTTTCCGTCAATGATGACGGATGTAAGTTTGAGGTCGTAAGTTTTGCCGTCGTCGGTGTATTTGATTTCGGCAGGAATGTTGTTGAAGGCGGGGGCGAATGAATAGGTGACGGTGTCGTCGCCGCGTTTGACGCGGTATTTGTTGACTGTGGTCGTACCGCCGCCGATTTTGTAGTTTTCGCTGCCGACTTTGGTCATGCCGCTGACGGGGTAGAGTTTTTTGCCGTTGGTGATGTTCAGACCGGACGGCAGGCGGGCATCGTTGGCGGCAAGCTGCCAAGCCAGCGTAAAGAGGTCGAGTGTCGTGCCGCCGGTTTTGGCGGTTTCGCTCGAACCGGCTTTGCCGTAAGTGATGCTGTTGCCGCTGAATTTGGCTTCGGCATAGAGTTTGCCGCCGCGGACGTCTTTATAGTATTTGGGACGGAGGGTGTTGCCGCTGATGGTGCCGCCGGATTCGAAGCGGATGCTGTACATCGGGACTTTGATTCTGGACACGATGGTGTATTGGTTGCCGCTGCGTGTGAAGGTCATGGTGGCGGGTATGCCGTAGCTGCCGGAGTATTTCAGGGTGGCTGATTGGGGCAGTCCTGCGGCATAGGCGTTTGCGACGCTTAGGGAGAGGGCGGCGGCGATTAGCAGGGTGGGTGTTTTCATGGTGTCATTCCTCCTGTTTTGGGTCGTCTGAAAGAATTTCAGACGAGCTTGGGTTTATTGGAGATTGCCCGAACCGAACATAAATTCTATCTGGCTTTGGTAATAGCTGTTGCCGTTGCGTTTGTCGAAGTCTGCGGCAAACTCGCGGGCATGTTGCGCCGCTTTTTCGTCAAAAGGAGAAAGCGCGATGAGGTAGTCCAAATAGAGCATATTGTCGTTTGGGGCATGTCGAATGATGGTGTCGCCGTGCCGGTTCATCAAATCGAGGGCACGTTGCGACTGTCCGAGTTTGTACGCCAGTTGGGAAAAGAGGGGGATCAGGCGGACGAACTCTTCGTCTTCTTCGACGTTGATTTTGTCTATGGCTTCGTCCAAAAGGCGTTCCGCCTCCTCGTATTTGCCCAGCCTTATCATGCTGTCGATGACGGGGTAGTAGGTAAGGGGCGGCACTTCGGCGCAGGTCATTTCGCCCGTTAAGATGGGCTGGGCGGTATCGATGGCTTTTTGGTACTGCCCGATAAAATGGTAGAAATTGACCTGCTCGGACTGTTCGCACGCGGGACAGTCGGAAAATTCATCTGCGGCGGTTTGCTGCCATTTTTGGAAATTTTCTTTGGCGGCGGCGTGGTCTCCGGTCAGGATGTTTTGCAGCATCAGGGTTTTATAAAATGATGAAAGACTGAACCGCATGTTTTCATAGTGGTAACGCATTGTTTCGTTCGCTTCCTCGATTTCCTTTTTGTCGAGAAAGAGGTCGCGGGCAAGCATGGGAATGATCCATTTGAATTTCCACTGGCAATCGATTAAATCGTCGAAGCCTTCGGGAAAGCTGTCGTCTTCAGGATGCTGCTCGTAGCTTTCGTCACAGCGGTCCAAGTGATGGTCAATCAGCCAGTTTAGGCAGTGCAGCTTGAAACCGGGAGAAAAAGAGCGGTTATTGAGCGGGTCTCCGACAACAAAATCGCATAACGCACGCGTTATTTCGGGGTTGTTTTTGAGGCTTTGGTTGAATAAATCGATGGCTTTGCTTTGGCGTTTACGGTAGTCGGATTCGGAAATGATATCCGAAAGGGTCAACCGGTTTTGGCTCATGGTGTTTCCTTGTAGGGTGCTGCGCATTGGGCAGGATTACGCGAGTAAGGTTTGTCCTTCGGCGTTGCGCTCTGAATTGAATACGCGGTTGCCTTCGATTTTCAGACGACCTGCAACGAAATCGGCAACGGCTTGCGGGAAAAGGCGGTGTTCGACGGTCAGGACGCGTGCGGCAACGTCGTCGGGTGTATCGCCGTCGAGGATCGGGACGATGCCTTGCGAGATAATCGGACCGCAGTCCAGCTCGGGGGTTACGAAGTGGATGGTGCAGCCTGCGACGCGGCAGCCGGCTTCAAGGGCACGTTCGTGGGTGTGCAGGCCGGTAAATGAGGGGAGGATGGACGGGTGGATGTTGATCAGGCGGTTTGGGTAATGGGCGCAGAATTCGGGCGTGAGGATGCGCATAAAGCCTGCGAGGACGACCAAATCAGGTTGATAGGCATCGATTTTCTCCATCATGGCTTGGTCGAAAGCAAGGCGGCTGGGGAAGTCTTTGTGGTTGAGGCTGTCGGTGGCGATGCCGCGCTCGGCTGCCCAAGCCAGTCCGGCGGCGGTTGCGCTGTTGCTGAGGACGGCGGCGATGCGGGCGTCTGGAATAGCGGCATTGACGATGGCCTGCATATTGCTGCCGCGGCCCGAGATGAGGATAACGATGTTTTTCATGGCGTCGGTTGTAGGAGGTTGGTAGGTTTTATTGTATAGCAAAACAAAATCGCAATGTTATGGCGCGGGTTTATTGGGGGTTTGATGGGATAGGAGGTCGTCTGAAACGGGGTAAACCATGTTTTGCGAATATACAGAACAGAAATGCCCGAAACGGATTCGGTTCGGGCATCGGGTTAAAGCGCAGGCTTATTGGACTTTTTGAATGTCAACTTGACCGGGAGCGGGTTGGAAATCTTCGGGTTTGCCGATTTTAACCAGCTTCACGTCAAATACCAAAGTGGAATTCGGACCGATTTTCCCGCCCGGCATGACTTGGTCGCGGTAGGCGAGTTTGGACGGGATGTAGAAGGTGGCTTCGCTACCTTCTTTCAAGAGTTGGATGCCTTCGGCCCAGCCGGGGATAACTTGGCTGACGGGGAAGGTAACAGGACCGCCGTTGGCTTTGCTGCTGTCGAAGACGGTACCGTCAATCAGGCGGCCTTCGTATTCGACAACGACGATGTCGTCTTTTTTAGGCTGTTTGCCGTCACCTTCTTTGGTGATTTTGTATTGCAGGCCGGAAGCAGTGGTTTTCACACCTTCTTTAGTGGCGTTTTCTTTGAGGAACGCTTCGCCTTTTTCCAGGTTGGCTTTGGCGTCAGCCTGAAGTTTTTCCGCCGCTTTGACTTGTTGTTCTTTCAGGAATTTCATCATGACTTCTTGTGCTTGGACTTCAGTCATTTTGTTTTCTTTGCCGTCATAAGAGGCTTGCAAGGCTTCGATGAAGACTTTCATGTCGATTTCCGCGCCCTGATCTTTCATTTGTTTCAGGGAGCTGCCGATGTCCATACCCATTGCGTAGCTGGCTTGTTGGACCGGTGTGCCAATAGAGGATGCGTCTTTTGCGGCAGATGCGCCGGAAGCTGCGGATGCCGATGCGGGCGCAGAGGCTGAAGCAGGTGTATTGGCGTCTTTTTTGTCGCAGGCGGTCAGTGCCAATGCGGCGGCGATTGCCAATGCGCTGAATTTGAAAGTTTTGTTCATGATGTTTTCGTCTTTTAAAAGGGGTCAGTAAAAGAAAGTCGGGATTATAGCCCAGTTTGAATCAAAAGGAATCAAGGCTGTTTAAATTTTCGGCTTATCGTGTAAAGCCGTTTTCAGACGACCTTCGATTTTAGGCTTTGCCCGTCATATCGTGGTGTTCGATGGTAAAGCCGTTTTTTCTGTATGCGCTGAAGCGTTCGCGGGCGTCGGCGAGCTCTTCCAAGCTGCTGCCTACAATTTCAAGTACGCGGGCGGGGATGACGGGGGCTTCGTTCCAAAAGTCGGGCGAGAGGTTGAGGACAGTGGCGTTTTCAGGGACGGCGGGTAAAGTATCGCCGAACGCGAGCCATACGGGTGTTTCAGACGACATGGGTTGGTCAGGTTGCCAAATTTCATGCGGAATGAAACTTTCGGGAATTTGCTGCCAAAGGTCGCGGTCGAGGCGGCGGATGGTTTCATCGGAATCCGACCAGACCAATATCTGCCCGCCGTCGCGTATGGCGCGCGCAATCAGGCGGCAGGCGAAGGCGGCGGGGTCGGCGGTGTGGGTGTAGAAAGTGGCTTTGGGCATGATGCACGGGGCAGGGGAGGAAATGGGGGATTATAGTAAAAACGTTGTGAAAGGGCTATGGTAGGGCTGCCTTACCGGCTTGGTTATCAAACGTATTGATCAGCCGCCTCCTGCATGCGTCAGAATATTCAGGCATCCGTACGCTTGTCAGGATGCCTTGTCAAATTTTAGACGACCTTTTGGGATGGTTGTTTGTATAGTGGATTAACTTTAAACCAGTACGGCGTTGCCTCGCCTTAGCTCAAAGAGAACGATTCTCTAAGGTGCTGAAGCACCAAGTGAATCGGTTCCGTACTATCTGTACTGTCTGCGGCTTCGTCGCCTTGTCCTGATTTAAATTTAATTCACTATAACACGATGGAAAATTTACTGAACAGGAAGCCTGAAATGTCCGGTAATGGTATAGCGGTAGAGGATGTCGTCTTCGCGGGTTCCCAAACCGATATTGTGGATAATCAAGGGTCTGTCTCCGATTTTGCGGTCGGAGACGATGCCGATGTGGGGGCGGTTGCCTTTAAGCTCCCAAGTCACAATATCGCCTGCCTGATAATTCGTATCCTGTACCGCCCAGCCTTGGCGTGTGAAATAAGTCATGAGGTTGGGTACCCGGCGGTGGTCGATGTTGGCATCGGGTTGTTTCAAGCCCCAACGATTGGGATAGGCGGAGAAGTTCCGGCTCATGTCTTGATGGACAAGTTCTTGCAAATCCATATTTTGGTCGCGCAGGGCGCGGATGATGACGTCGGTGCACACGCCTTTTTTCATCGGTACGTCACCCATCGGATATTTGAGTTTGGTGTAGGCAGAGTCATAACGCAGGGTCTTGCCGATTTGGTTGCGCGCAGATTGGACGATTTTCGGGGATGGTCGGTCGGGTTGGGTAATGGATTGTGAAGAACCGGTACGGATAAGTGGGATGGTCGGACCGTAAGGGCTGTGATAAAACCAAAAAGCCGCAGCCGTAATCAAGGCAATGGCAACCGCAATGCTGGCAAGAACGAGATTGAGGGAGGTTTTGCGTTTCATGATTTGCGCACGGATTTAATGTAAATGTTATATTCGTTATTTATCAGATTTCGGGGTAGGGTGGCAATCAAAAGAGGAGTAACGGTCTTTATTAGGTATATTCGGACGGGTAATCAATACGTTTTTGAGGGGAAAATGGCATTTTGTTAACGCTAAATCTCCTGTTTAGTCAAAATGATACTTTGGTTTTGCATACCTTTTCCAAGTACGGCATTTTAGAATCCGCCTCTTTTTGAGAAAATACCGCAGCATTAGCAGTAATGCGGTATAAGTCTTACAGCCTGATTGTGAATTCGCTCGAAAATTTTAGGGCAAACCGATAATTTGAATTCCAACCGGTTTCGATATAAAGCGTAGCGTGCAAAGTAAACTTCAATATTCCGATATTGTTTAATTTTGTTGTTCTTTTATATCAATCAAAAACATAAACCCACCATACCCAAAAAAGGAATCTCCCCGGTGAAACGAATCTTCTTGTTTCTCGCAACCAATATTGCCGTTTTGGTCGTCATCCGCGTTGTTTTGGCCGTACTTGGCATACACAGTACGGATCAGGTCGGCAGCCTGCTGGTGTACTCGGCCGTCGTCGGCTTTGCCGGTTCGATCATTTCATTATTGATGTCCAAATCCATCGCGAAAAACTCTGTCGGTGCGGAAGTCATCGTACAGCCGCGCAATCAAGTGGAAGCGTGGTTGTTGGCGACTGTGGAGGCACAGGCGAGGCAGTGGAGCCTGAAAACGCCGGAAGTGGCGATCTACCATTCCCCCGAACCCAATGCTTTCGCAACCGGTGCCACGCGCAACAGTTCGCTGATTGCGGTGAGTACGGGTTTGCTTGAGCGCATGACGCGGGACGAAGTCGAAGCCGTTTTGGCGCACGAAATGGCGCACGTCGGCAACGGCGACATGGTTACGCTGACCTTGATACAGGGTGTGGTCAATACGTTTGTGGTTTTCCTTGCCCGCATCGTTTCCGGCATGGTTGCCCGCAATAACGACGGCAGCACTTCGCAAGGCACATATTTTTTAGTCAGCATGGTATTGCAGGTCGTGTTCGGCTTTTTGGCAAGCATCATCGTCATGTGGTTCAGCCGTCAGCGCGAATACCGTGCGGATGCGGGAGCAGCCAAACTGGTCGGCGCGCCCAAAATGATTGCCGCGCTGCAACGCTTGAAAGGTAATCCGAGCGATTTGCCGCAGCAAATGAATGCGATGGGTATCGCCAGCGACGCCAAAGATTCTTTGCTCAGCACCCACCCCTCTTTGGAAAACCGGATTGCCCGTCTTAAAGCTTTATAATCAGGGCAGGGATTCAAATAATAGAAAGATGATCGAAGGTCGTCTGAAAATGTGAATCGTCCAACAAACTTCGGATATTCTTGAAAATCTGTTCAGCCGGATTCTGTATAGCGCAGAATCCGGCTGTTTTCATTTCAAGCGGTATTTTGGGTGCAGTCTCGCAAATGAAACTGAAACGGATACAGCGTTTCCTCGTTTGCGATTTTGTCTTGCCTTCCTGATTGTTGACGATTTCACTTATAATACCTCCCCTCATTTTTCATCTTCAAACCCTAAACCCTCTTTAAGCTCCCCAATAAAATGACACACCCCAATTCACCGCAATCCGAATTTCTACGCGGCATCAAAGAAACCTCGCCGATGCTCATCGGGCTTTTGCCGTGGGCGTTGATATTGGGTATGCAGGGTGGTCAGAAGGGCATGAGCTGGCTGGAAATGCTGATGATGACGGGCATGAACTTTGCCGGAGGCTCGGAATTTGCGGCGGTCAACCTGTGGGCAAACCCGTTGCCGATTCTGCTCATTGCCACCGTTACCTTCATGATTAATTCGCGCCATATTCTGATGGGGGCGGCAATCGCACCTTATATGCGGGATATGCCGTTGAGCAAAGCCATGCCCGCGCTGTTTTTTATGTGCGACGAAAGTTGGGCGATGGCGTTTGCGGAAATCCAAAAACGCAAGGCGATGGGGTTGCCGGCATTCAATATGCCGTTTTATGCGGGCGTGTGCTTTATCCTGTATACCACTTGGATCGGCTTTGCGGCGTTTGGCGCAGCGGTCGGGCCGATGTTCGGCGATGTTGCGGCGTGGGGCTTCGGCATGGCGTTTCCCGCCGTATTTTTGGTGCTGCTGCGCGGAATGTGGAAAAGCTTTAAGGCGGCACGCCCTTGGTTTGTCAGCCTGATTGTGGCGTGCGGGACTTATTTGTCGGTGGACGGGCATTGGTATGTGCCGATGGGCGCGATTTCCGGCCTGCTTGCCGCCTATTTTTGGGGAGAGAAGGAATGAAGGATTTGCTGTCTTGGCAGTCGTTCCTGCTGTTTGCCAGTATGCTGGCGGTAACGTACTCCACCCGCCTTATCGGTTTTTTTGCCTTGCGCAACCGCACCTTAAGCCGCCGCGCACAAATTGTGATGGAAGCCGCGCCGGGTTGTGTGTTGATTTCCGTCATCGCGCCTTATTTTGTGTCCGACAAACCGCACGAGTTGATTGCCATTGCGCTGACCGTGCTTGCCGCAAGCAGGTTTTCCATGTTGGTTACCGTGTTGATCGGTGTGGGCAGTTCTGGGCTGTTGGGGTATTTAATGCGCTAGGCGGCTGTGTTTGAGTGAAACCGGTTACACTTGTTTTCAGAGTGCGCAGCCTCCTGACGGGACGACCTTTCCCTTTCAGACGACCTTATCTTGTTATAATGTCGTCTGAAATTTTTTATAAAGCAAAATCATGGCAAACCAAAGACTCATCTACGGCTTCCACGCCGTCAACGCCCGCCTGTGGCAAAACCCGAAATCGATTACCGAACTCTACATCCAAGAAGGCAAAAACGATGCCCGCACGCGTGACGTGTTGGAGAAAGCAGCAAACGAAAACGTGCGCGTACACTTCGCTGACGCCGACCGCCTCAACGCCATCAGCAAAGGCGCGCGGCATCAGGGCGTGGTCGGGTTTATCGACGCTTCCAAAAATCACGTCCACCTTGAAGACGTATTGGAAAACCTGAGCGAACCGCCATTGCTGCTGATACTCGACGGCATCACCGACCCGCACAACCTCGGCGCGTGCCTGCGTACCGCCGACGCAATGGGCGTACACGCTGTCATCGCGCCGAAAGACAAAAGTGCGGGACTGAACGCCACCGTCAGCAAAGTCGCCTGCGGCGCGGCGGAAACCGTTCCCTACATCACCGTAACCAACCTCGCCCGCACCCTGCGCGAGCTGAAAGAATACGGCATCTGGATCATCGGCACCGACATGGGCGGCGACGCCGACCTCTATCACTGCGACCTGCCCGACAGCGCGGCATGGGTGATGGGCAACGAAGGCGAAGGCATGCGCCGCCTGACGCGCGAACATTGCGACATGCTGGTGTCGATACCCATGTTCGGCACGGTCGAAAGCATGAACGTCTCCGTCAGCGCGGGCATGGTGCTGAGCGAAACGCGCCGGCAAAGAGTGTTGAAAGCAGAAAAATAGGGCTTAGGTTTGTGAATAAAAAACGTCGTCTGAAAACCGAATTGCCGGTTTTCAGACGACGTTTTACTTAGAGGCTATTCTGTTTACCCGACCATTTCATCGACTTTGCGTTGATAGCTTTTCAACAGATCCGCCGAGCGGGCAAATCGTTCGGCTTCGTCGTCTGAAAGTTGCAGGTCGATGATGCGGACCGCGCCTTGGCGGTTGACGACGGTCGGCACGCCGATATACACGCCGTTTTGTCCGAACTCGCCTTCAAGCAGGGTGGAGACGGGCAGCACGACGCCTTGATTGTGCAGGATGGCGTTGGAGATGCGGCTCAAGCCCATGCCGATGCCGTGGCTGGTCGAGCCTTTGGCGGCGATGACTTCGTAGGCGGCATTGCGCACGGTGGTATAAATTTTGTCCATACGCGCCTGTCCGTCTTCTGATTGTTCCAACATCTTCTGAACCGACATACCCGCGATGTTGGCGGTACTCCAAAGCGCAATGATGCTGTCGCCGTGTTCGCCGATCATCATGGCATCGACGCTCCAAGGCGCGACGTCGAATTCGTTGCCCAGACAAACGCGGAAACGGGCGGAATCAAGGATAGTGCCCGAGCCGATAACGCGCTCTTTGGGCAAACCTGAAAAGCGCAGGACGGCATAAGACAGTACGTCCACGGGATTGGAGGCAACCAAGAAGATGCCGTCAAAGCCTGAAGCCATGACTTTCGAAACGATGTCGCGGAAGATGCGCAGGTTTTTGTCGATTAAGTCCAAACGTGTTTCGCCGGGAGCCTGCGCCGCGCCCGCGCAAATACACACGATATCCGCATTCGAACAATCATCGTAATCGCCGACGTAAATACGCGCGGGCGAGGCGGCATAAGGCATTCCGTGGCGGAAGTCGCGCGCTTCGCCTTCCGCGCGCGTGCGGTTGATGTCGATTAAAACCATGTCGTCGCACAAGGCTTGGTTGAGCATAGAATAGGCGTAGCTGACCCCAACCGCGCCCAAGCCCACAACGACCACTTTATTACCAACTTTTTTCATGTTTGTTCCTGTTTGTTTGTGAATAGGAATTATTAATAACACTTGGACAGGGTGGCGTCAAATTTCAGACGACCTCCACCCGCAGCGCATCCACAATCAGCTTAAACACATTCGAATGCCCGCGGCGGCTGGGGTAATATAGGTAAAGCGGATCGTAAGTCATC
Organism: Neisseria sp. GT4A_CT1; assembly: GCF_000227275.1. Taxonomy (NCBI): domain Bacteria; kingdom Pseudomonadati; phylum Pseudomonadota; class Betaproteobacteria; order Neisseriales; family Neisseriaceae; genus Neisseria; species Neisseria sp. GT4A_CT1. Next base: position 101,937 of record NZ_JH164967.1, on the reverse strand, counting down.
GCATATTCAGGAAGTAACTCGACCAGCTGCCCCGAATGGAGTGCATCCGCCACGCTCATATATGCTACCCACGCGATGCCGAGGTCGTCTGAAATGGCTTGCAGGCGCAGATGGTTGTTGATAGAAAACTGCGATTTGGGCGTGAACGTAATCAGCCCTTTTTTGTCTTTGAATTCCCATTGCATCTCTGCGCCGTGTGCGGCGGAGAGCTTCGCGCCAATCAGGCGGTGCTGCTGCAAATCGTCAATATTTTTCGGCGAACCGTGTTGCGCCAAATAATTAGGCGAAGCGACCAACGCCATTTTGAGCGGTGCGGAAATCGGCACGGCAATCATTTCTTTCGCCACATCGTTACCCAGCCGCACGCCCATATCAAACCCTTCTTTCACAATGTCCGCCCAGCGGTTGTCCACCACGATTTCCAAGCGGATTTTCGGGTATCGGTTCAAAATCGGCTTTAATTTCGGGTACAACACCGCTTCCGCCGCCACCGCAGGGGCATTGATGCGGATTAAGCCTGACGGCGTGTCCAAAAAATCGCCTAGCGCATCGACCTCATGGTTAATCGCTTGATAAAGCGGAAAAAGCTGCTCAAAAAGCTGCTGCCCGGCTTCAGTCAGCGACACATTGCGCGTAGTGCGGTTGAGCAGGCGCAGGTTTAGCCGTGTTTCCAGATTTTTCATACTGTGGCTTAACGCCGAAGAGGAAATCCCCAAAAGTTGCCCCGCTTTCACAAAACTCTGCGTTTGCGCCAGCGTCAAAAAATAATTCAGCTCGTTAAAGTTCTGCATTCTCCGCCCCGTTTTTGGTTGATTAGTGAATTTAATTCATGACATCATAAAACCAAACCTAATTTATCTCAATAAAAACACGGGCTAAAATAACAACCTTTCATGAGAACAAACAGGAGACAACATCATGCAAAACATCACATTAAACAACGGCGTACAAATTCCTGCACTCGGTTTCGGCGTATTCCAGATTCCGTCCGAAGAAACCGAACAAGCTGTAATTTCAGCGATTAAAGCAGGCTACCGCCACATCGACACCGCACAGGTTTATATGAATGAAACCGAAGTGGGTTTGGGAATAAAAAACAGCGGCGTGGCGCGCGAGGAATTGTTCATTACCACCAAAATTTGGGTGGAAAATTTCGGCTACGAAGCCGCCAAAGCGTCGCTGGATCGTTCATTGGGTCGTCTGAATTTGGATTACATCGATATGGTGCTGATTCATCAGCCTTACGGCGACAGCTACGGCACATGGCGTGCGCTGGAAGAATATCAGGCAGCCGGCAAAATCCGCGCCATCGGCGTGAGCAATTTTTCGCCCGTGCGTGCGGTGGATTTGGGGCTGTTCAATAAGGTCATGCCGCAAGCCAATCAGATTGAAATCAATCCGTTCCAACAAAAAAACGACGAAGTCGCTGCCTTGCAGGCCGAAGGCATCGCCGTGGAAGCATGGGCACCGTTTGCCGAAGGTAAAAACGATATTTTCCACAACCCCGTGTTAAGCAAAATCGGCGCGAAATACGGCAAATCCGTGGCGCAGGTGATTACCCGCTGGCTGGTGGAACGCGGCATCATCGTGCTGGCGAAATCCACCAAACCCGAACGCATGGCGGAAAACCTGAACGTCTTTGATTTTGCACTTAGTAATGAAGACAAAGCCAAAATCGCCAAGCTGGACGGTACGTTCGCCGCCATCGTCAATCACGACACGGTGAATAATTTGAAACGTATCGCTGCGTGGAAAACGGGGCAGTAAGGTCGTCTGAAAAAGCAGCCTGCACTTTTTCAGGCTGCCTTCCAAACCGAACCAGGAGATTTTTATGAAATTCAACCACATCCTCACCGCCGCTGCATTGGCAGTCGGTACAGCAACTGCTTATGCCGCGCCTGTGCAAGACGTTCGCCCCGTCCGCACCGAACCCATGTCCGCCACTGAAATCAGCGACCGCATTGCCTTAAAAGAGTTGGTGGACACCTTTTCCAATCTTGCCGATGAAAAACGCATTGATGAACAAGTGCTGCTGTTCACCGAAAACGCCAGCGTGCAGAGTTTGGAAAACGGCAAAGCCAATCCGCCCATCGTCGGGCGGGACGCTTTGAAAAAGGCGTTTAGCAGTTATCTGGCGCAGTTTCACACCGTTTACCACTTAAACGGCCAGCAGACCGTTAGCTTTCAAAGTCCGACCCACGCCACGGGCATCAGCTACTGTGACGTTACCTTGATTAAAAACGAAAACGGCAAAGACATCGCCCAGCGCCGCGGCGTGCGCTATGAAGACGTGTATGTGAAGCAAGACGGTCGTTGGCTGATTGAAAGCCGCAAATCCAATTTCATGTTCAGCCAAACCAGCGAGTCCCCAACAGCACGTTAAAGCAGTTTGCACCTGCCCCAAGCGGTGCAAATAGGACTGTCGCCAAATGCAAAGGGCGGGCATTTGCCCGCCTCTTTCGTTCAAAACTTTTCAGACGACCTCAGGAGCAATAATGACAACGCACAAACGTTCCCTTTCTTTTTTATTGATTTTAAGCGCGCTGATGGCGTTCACCTCGCTTTCTACCGATATTTATCTGCCCGCCATGCCGACGATGGAAAAGCAACTGGGCGGCAATGCGGAGCTGACCATTACGGGCTTCTTGACCGGGTTTGCCATCGCCCAACTGATTTGGGGGCCGATTAGCGACCGTATCGGGCGCAAGCTGCCGCTGTTTATCGGTATGGTGCTATTTGTGATTGGTTCTGTGGGTTGTGCATTGTCTGAATCCATGAGTGCGGTCGTTTTTTGGCGCATTTTTCAGGCAGTAGGCGCATGCGTCGGGCCGATGTTGAGCCGTGCGATGATTCGCGACAGCTTCGCGCAAAGCCAAGCGGCGCAAATGCTCTCCACGCTTACCATCATCATGGCGATTGCACCGATTGCCGGGCCGTTTATCGGCGGCGGTTTGCTGAAAGTGGCTTCGTGGCATTGGATTTTCTGGCTGTTGGCGATGATTGGCGTATTAATGTTTACCGCCATTTTTAAACTGCCCGAAACACTGCCGACGGAAAAGCGGGCAAGCGGCTCAGTGTGGAACGCCTTTAAAAACTATCGCACTCTATTCACCAACGGCACATTTATGCGCTACACCCTAAGCGTAACTTTTTTCTACGTTGCCGCTTATGCCTTTATTACCGGATCGCCCTTTGTTTACATTGATTATTTCGGTGTCGCGGAACAAAACTACGGTTTTTTGTTCGGCATCAACATCATTGGCATTGTGGGCTTGAGCTTTCTCAACCGAAAATTGGTATCCCGCTTTGCTTTGTCCAAATTATTGGTGGCTTCCAGCCTGATTGCCTTTGCCGCTTCCGCCGTATTGTTCGCGCTCGTATGGGCAAACATCGGCGGGATTTGGGGCGTGGTTGCGCCGCTATTCGTGATGTTCAGCATGAACGCCATCATCGCCGCCTGCGCCAACGCCGCCGCCCTTGCCGCCGTGCCGAACCAAATCGCAGGCTCTGCCGCTGCGTTACTCGGTTCACTGCAATACGGCAGCGGCATCGTTTCCTCACTTTTATTGGCGGCATTTTCCAGCGGCACGCCGTTTACCATGGCCTGGATTATTGTTTTATTTGTCGGGCTGAGTGCGGTGATGGCGGTGTGGCAAGAAATGAGAAAGTCAGACAACGACAAATAAAAGGATGATAACCATTATTTAATAAGCTATTTACAAAGAGATATTGAATGTCTTTAACTAAAACCCAGCGATACCTTGCCTCTATCGCCGCAGCTACGGCACGCGGCGACCAAAACACTCTTGAGCATCATCTTCACGCGGCATTCGATGCGGATGGCCTGACTATCCAGCAGGCACAAAGCGCGTTGGAGCAGCTTTATGCCTATTGCGGTTTCCCGCGCAGCTTAAACGCCCTAACCACGCTGATGAATACCATAGAAGAGCGTAAAAAGTCAGGAAAACCCGTTCAAGAGGGCAATCAACCTGTACCATTACCCGCAGGCGATATGGCAGAGCGCGGACGCATGTTGCGTGAAAAATTGGTCGGACACCCCGTCGGCGGCGCGCTTGCCGCCTTTGCCCCGCGCAGCGATTACTACCTGACTGCCCACCTCTTTGGCGACATCTTTTCAGACGACCGCCTGACGCACCAAGAGCGCGAAACCGTAACCATCGCCGCCCTAAGCACTCTTGACGGCGTGGCAAACCAGTTAGCTTCGCATATCGCCATCGCCAAAAACATCGGTCTGGACAACGAAGCCGTTTTGGAAATACAAAACATTGCCAAACAAATTTAATTGACAAACCAAGGAGTTTTATATGAACAAACAACCCCTCACCCTCGCTGAACAAGGCAGCTTTTTTGTGGGCGGCACAGTAATTCAGGCAGACGGCACATACAGCACCGAAAACCCGATGAGCCACGCAGGACAAACCTTTCACGGCGACCATGCCTACGTTTCCTACCAAATTCCCGTAAACGCCCGCCGCCTGCCGCTCGTTTTCCTGCACGGCGCAGGACAATCGGGCAAAACCTGGGAATCCACACCCGACGGGCGTGAAGGCTTCGGCACACTATTTCTGCGGCGCGGTTTTGCCACTTATCTTTTAGACCAGCCCCGACGCGGACGCGCGGGCAACAGCACCATCGCCGACAACGCGCCCGTGTTGCCTAACGACCAGTTCTGGTTTGAAAACTTCCGCATGGGTATTTTCCCGAATCTGTTTGCAGACGGGCAGTTCCCCAAAGATGCCGCCAGCCTGAACCAGTTTTTGCGCCAAATCACGCCCAACACCGGCGCGTATGATTTGAACGTGGTGTCCGATGCCGTTGCCGCCGTGTTCGACCGTATTGGCGAAGGCGTGCTGATTACCCACTCGCAAGGCGGCGGCCCCGGTTGGCAGACCGTGCTGAAAAATCCCGAAAAAGTGAAAGCCGTGGTTTCCTACGAACCCGGCACCGAATTTGTTTTCCCCGAAAACGACATGCCAAGCGTTGCCACGCCCGCTAACGACGCCGCCAACATTTCACTCTCGCAGCCTATCAGTACCGAACGTTTCGCCCTGCTGACCAAAATGCCCATCGTCATCTACTACGGCGATTATATTTCGGCAGATAACCCGCACTGGGCATCACAACGGTGGATTGAGCGCATCCGTATAGCGCAAGCCTTCGCCGACTGCGTCAACCGCCACGGCGGCGATGCCAGCGTTGTACGCCTGCCTGAAATCGGCATACGCGGCAACAGCCATTTTGCCTTTGCCGAAGCAAATAACGTGGAAATTGCTGATGTGCTGGAAAACTGGTTGGTGGAAAAAGGATTGAAATAAGGCAAATAAAGGGTTGGCTCTTGAAAGCAATTAATACAAATCCTGCACTAATTTTGTAAAATATAGGGCTATTATTATTCAATAGCGTGATAAAAAGCAGCCTGCACTTGGAAAACTAAAGTGCAGGCTGCTTTTTATTTTTCAGGTAGCCTTTCATTTCAGCCAGCCCCATAGGCTGCCAAATAACTTTCCCGAAACGCTTTGGGTGTAGTGTTTTGCTGTTTTTTAAAAAATTTGTTGAAATGCATGGCTTCCTCAAAACCCAGTTGCAAGGCGATTTGCTTGACGGATTGCGGTGTATGAATCAATAAACGTTTGGCTTCCGGCAGCAGACAGTCAGTGATGACGGTTTTGGCCAGAAGTTTAATCGGGTTGCTTGCTCAACCTGTGGTGTAAACAACGCGATTATTTTCTATAATTGTTGCAACAAACTTTCCTCATAATATAAAAGTTCTTAGTTAAACCTCTTACTTGATAAACGCTTTATTTGGAGAATACATGCCACTGTCTGACTACCTTGCGCAAATTCGTTCTATTTGTCCGAAACTAACTGACGAAGAAACTGATCTGTTTGGCAAGGGTTTGAAAATTCAAACGCTGGCGCCTGATGATATATTTTTGCGCGCAGGCGATATACCGCAGGCAGTAGCTTATGTTTCAAAGGGATTGCTCAAAGCGGTTTACACCGATTTTGAAGGCAGCCGCGTCAATGTCAATTTTTTCCGCGAAGGTACGGGCGTGTGTGACTATCAGGCGTTTCGCGAGCGTTCGGGCAGCCGTTACGACTTTGTCGCGCTTGAACCTTGCACGTTGATTCTGCTGCCTTTTACCCATTTTGAACACTGCTGCAATCAAGTGCCGCAGTTGGAACGTTATTACCGCATTGCCTTGGAGCGGGCATTATTTGCCTATATCCGCCGTACCGAACGCTTTTTGATTACCGATGCCAAAGCGCGTTATCTGGATTTTATCCACGCCGAACCAGAACTTTTTAAACGGCTGTCGGTATCGGATTTGTGTTCGTATCTGGGCATCAGCCGCCAAACGCTGACTAAAATCAGAAAACAGCTTTTGACCGAAGGCAGATAAACAAAAGGTCGTCTGAAAAACTTTTCAGACGACCTTTTGCTTTGCCGATTCAAAATGACGCAAATGCGTCAGCGTCTTTTTATCCAAACCACCTATACTTTGCCCATCAAATATTTATTGGAGACACACATCATGAACGACATCAAAATTCACTGCATCACCACCGGCTGGGTGCAAATCAAAATCCACCACCAACTTGCCCGCTTTTTCAAACGCCCCTTGCGCGTATTGGACGTATTGACCGACCGCAAATGGAGTCCGCACCTGCCCATCGGCTGCTGGCTGATTGAGCACCCAGAGGGGCTGATTATGGTCGATACCGGCGAATCTTCCCGCGCCAACGACCAGGGCTACCAGCCGTGGTGGCACCCGTTTATGCAGTTTTGCGAACGTCGCGGCGTGAAGCCCGAAGAAGAAGTCGGTGCGCTCCTGAAAGCCAAAGGTTTTGACCCGCTTGCCGTCAAATGGGTGGTGATGACCCATATGCACGGCGACCACGCAGGCGGCATTCCTAATTTTCCCAACAGCACCTTCATCCTAAGCGAAACCGAAGCCGCCGCCATACACGCCCACGACGCAGTATTCAACGGCTACCTGAAAATGCATTACCCCGAATGGTTGGACAAAAACACCCAAACCGTCAATTATCAGGACGGCGCATTTGAAAGTTTCGACCGCAGCACAGCACTTACCGCCGACGGCAAAGTCCGCATCGTCCCCACGCCCGGACACACCATGGGTCACCAAGCCGTCATCATCGATATGGGCGACCATTACGTTTTGATTGGTGGCGATGCGTCCTATTGCGAAGAATATATGCTAAATGGCGACATCGACGGCGTGTGTATAGATGGCGCGCTGCACCACGAATCCACCCAAAAAATGCGCCAGTTGTGCCGCAACAAACCAACCATCACCCAGTTTGCTCACGACTTTGATAGTGAGAAACGTTTGCTGGGTAAGATATTCAGCGTACCTACACGAGTAGATTGAGATAGAAAATGAAAAGCAGCCTGCACTTGGTTTTCCAAATGTGCAGGCTGCTTTTATATTTTCAGACGACCTCTTTTTAACTTTGCAGCAAAGCCAAAGAATACTTCATCATTTCCTATTGGGAAAATATGTTGTTCATAAATTGAGATTTATTGCTTAATCATTTATCCGTACAATCCGCCTCATCAAATATTTTAAGGAGGCAATGATGAAAAAAATGCCTGTATTGTTTGTCGGGCATGGCAGTCCGATGAATGTGTTGGATAAGGAAAATCCGTTCAACCAAAATCTCAGCCTGATTACGCAAAAGTTTGCCAAACCCAAGGCGATTTTGATGATTTCGGCGCATTGGTACAGCAGCCGTTTGCAGGTTACATCGGGCGAACATCCTGAAATGATTTACGATTTTTACGGATTTCCTGAAGAACTCAGCCAAGTGCAGTATCCGGCGCCCGGTTCGCCCGAATTGGCGGAGCAGGTGCGGTCGTTATTGCAGCCGGAGAATGTCGGGCTGAATCCGACACGCGGTTTTGATCACGGCGCGTGGGCGGTGTTGAAATTTCTGTATCCCGATGCTGATATTCCTGTGGTACAACTCAGCCTGAACCGTTCGCAATCTGCGGAATGGCATTTCAATTTGGCGAAAAAATTATCCTCCTTGCGCGAACAGGGTGTGTTGATTATCGGCAGCGGCAATATTATCCATAATTTGAGCGTGATGAGCAGGGCGCATATCAATCAAATCGGCGCGGGTTATGATTGGGCGTTTGCGTTCCGCGAAGCGGTCAATCAGGCGATTGTCGAGAGGGATGACGACACTTTGATCCATTACGAGCGTCTGGGCGAAAAGGTGATGCTCTCCGTGCCGACGCCGGAACATTATCTGCCTTTTCTTTGCATCATGGCATTGCGCGAGCCGGATGATGCCATTACGTTTTTCAACGACAACCTTGTCGCCGGTTCGCTCAGTATGACTTCGCTTTTAATGGGGTAAAAAATATGGTAGCGCAAAAGATTCTTTATTTGTTTGATCCGCTTTGCGGATGGTGTTATTCCGTTTCAGACGGCATTTCAAAATTGGCGCAAACTGCTGATGTCAAATTTGTTCCGACAGGCTTATTTTGCCGCGACAAAATCATGTCGCCCGATTGGGCGGAACATGCTTGGGAAAACGACCGGCGTATCGCCAAGCTCACAGGGCTGCCGTTTAGCGAAAATTATCGCCAAAACATTTTGCAGCAGCCGACCAATTTCAATTCTTTCGCCTTGGTGCAGGCTTTAACGGCGGTGCAAACTACCGAGCCTGCTCGCGAACCGGAAGCCTTGCGTGCTTTTCAAAAAGCACGTTACGAAGAAGGTTTAGATACGGCAAAATTGGATGTATTGGCAGATGTTTTGCGCCAAATCGGGTATCAGCAAGCGGTTGGGATTTTAAAAGATCGTGCAACCGAACAGCTTGCTAAACAGCGCATTGCTGACGGCGCCAATCTTGCGCAACAGTTTGGTGTCGGCGGAGTGCCGTTTGTGGTGGAAGAAACCGGGCAAGGTTGGAGGCAAATCCGCACGGAAAGCTTGTGGTAAAAGGAAGGGGCGAAAGCCCTTTTTTACAGCCGTAACTGGCTGTTCTTGATTTTTCAGACGAACTGTTGTGTCGTAAAGTGGAAAGGTGGATTTAAGTCGCTTGCTTATATATGCGGAAGCAAGAAACCAGTGCATCAGTTGATTAAAAGGTCGTCTGAAAACCTGATTGGGCGTTTTCAGACGACCTTTGCTTTGCCGGTAAAGATTCGGGCTGCTTACGGACGGTTGGCTGCGATATGGTAGCGCGTTTCAAATGCGGCTTCTTCTCCCGCGTCCAGCTTGATTAACCCTAAGCCGTTGTTGAAGCAGTCGGGTGCGCCGCTGAGGTTTTCGATGGCGATGGTGTCGCGGGTCGATGGGGTGAAGATTTGCAGGTAGGGATAGGATGCGTCGGGGTAAATGCTCAGGGTCAGCCCGTTGCCTGAAAGCGTACAGGCGGCGGGTTTGCTGCGTGCCAATACAAAGCTGTTGTCCAATTCGATGCCTGCCAAGCTTGAGGTCGTCTGAAAACGGGTATCATCGATCATGCTGCCGTCGGGAACCAAATCGGCATCGAAACCCAGGCGTTTGCTGCTGTCGATTTCCATCGACCAATCGTCGGTTTTGCCGCCGAGTGTGAAATAGGGGTGCCAGCCGTCTGCGAGCGGCATGGCGGTTGTGCCTTGGTTGCGGACGGTAGAGCGGATGCTTAAGCCGTCTGCGCTGAGGCGGTAGCGGACGGTCAGGCTGAAGGGGAAGGGGTAGCCGCTGTCGTCTTGTGCGTAATCTGCGCGGATTTCGACTTCGGCGGATTGGCTGTCGGCATGGCTGTTGACGAGGGCGAACTCGCGGTCATACATCAAACCGTGTGCCGCGTGTTCGGCGAGTTTGAATTTGCCGCACTGATACGCTTTGCCGTCAAAGCTGTATTTGCCGTGGCGCAGGCGGCAGGCGTACGGGCTGAGCTTGCCGCTGCGGAACCATTCGGTCAGGCTCTCGCGGGCGTGTTGCGGGGTGTCGTAGGCTTTGACGATGTTGAACCATGTGCCGTCGGGGCGGCGGATTTCGTAGCGGTTGAGCAGTCCGCCGTAGAGATAAATTTCCGCGCGCAAATCGGCTGAGGCGAGCAGCAGACGGTCGTTGTCGGTTTTGAGTGTGAACATGAAGCGGCTCCTGATGGTGGTTGAGGCAGGGTGTATAAAAGGTCGTCTGAAAAGTTTTCAGACGACCTTTTGAGATTTTACTCTTTAACTAAAGGACCTGATGTTCCTCCGTGTCCGGCGGCGGTGCGCACCAGTTGGAGAAATTCGGATTTCAGGCCGAACGGATCATCGCCTTGGACTTTTTGTGCCATGTTTTCGATGTCGCCCCAGCTTAGTTTGCCGTTGTATTCGCCGCCGCGCAAGGCTTGGGCGTAGGAGGCGGCGGCAAGGGCGAGCAGGGTGTCTTTGTCGGCTTGGTCAAGCGGTTTGCTGCCGACGGGGACGGCTTGCTGCATCAGTTGGCTGTCTTTTTGTCCAGGCAGTTTGTAGCGCACTTTGACAAAGGCGTATTCGTTTTTGCTGCCTTTAGCGGCTGGGGCTTTTTGATAGCGCGATTCTTCAAGCCAGCCTTGTTTGCCCTGCGGGATGATTTCATAGAGGGCGGTCACGCTGTGGCCTGCGCCGATGTCGCCCGCATCTACTCTGTCGTTGTTGAAGTCTTCATTACGCAGGGTGCGGTTGGTATAGCCGACCAAGCGGTATTCTTTGACGGTGGCGGGGTTGAATTCGACTTGGATTTTGACATCCTGCGCTACGGTGGCGAGTGTGGAGGTCAGCTGCTGTTGCAGGACTTTTTTCGCTTCTTTTTCGTTGTCGATGTAGCTGTAATTGCCGTCACCCGCATCGGCGATTTGTTCCATCATGTCTTCGTTGTAGTTGCCCATGCCGAAGCCTAGGGTACTGAGCGAAACGCCGCTTTTGCGTTTTTCGGCAACCATGGATTTGAGGGTTTCGGTGTCGGATACGCCGACGTTAAAGTCGCCATCGGTCGCCAGTAGGATGCGGTTGATGCCGTTGGGTACGAAGGCTTTTTGCGCTTGCTCATAAGCCATTTGCAGTGCGGATTCGCCGTCTGTCGCGCCGCCTGCACGCAGTTTGTCGATGGCGTTCAGGATTGTTTCTTTATCTGCACCTGAGGTGGGTGGAAGCACTAGATCCTCGCCTGACGCATAGGTAATCAGGGTCACTTTGTCTTGCGGACGTAATTGTTGGGTCAGGATGCGTAGGGTTTCTTGAACCAGCGGCAGTTTGTTTTCCTCATCCATACTGCCGGATACGTCCACAAGGAAAACGAGGTTGGCAGGCGGTAGGTCTTTCTTCGCGGTGTCTTGTGCTTGGATACCGATTTTGATGAGTTTGGCTTCAGGTTGCCACGGTGAATCAATGGTTTCAGTGTGAACGGCAAATGGACGGTTGTCAGTAGGCAGTGGATAGTTGTAGGGGAAATAATTGACGATTTCTTCAATCCGAACAGCATCTTTGGGCGGCTGTTCGCCATTGGTCAGGAATCGGCGGACGTTGGCGTAGCTTCCGGTATCGACGTCTATGCTGAATGTGGATACAGGCTCTTGGGCAACGGATTTGACCGGTTGGTCGGGTTGGTCTTGGTAGCGTTCGGTGTTTTCTGCAAGAGACAGATTTTCTTCAGTAACGGCGGCAGTAGACAGTGCTGCGTTGGATGGACTCTGAAGACCTTCAGGTGAAGAACTTGAGTGTTCGAGTGGACCGGAACACGCGGCCAAAGCTGCTAACGTGAGTATGGAAACGGTTTTTAGAAAAAAACGGGGCATGATTCAAGCTCCATAGAAATATCACATGCTGATTGTTAAAAGTATTGATAGCAGTGTATTGGCAGATTCAACGATAGCGCAGGGTCAATTTTTATTTGGATTTTAATGTGTGAATAGTGGGTTAAGTTTAAATCAGGACAAGGCGGAGCAATGCGGTACTGGTCTAAACTTAACCCACTATGTTTATGACTTAGGCAAGATTTTGTCGGGCTGAGACGATTTTGTAAAGGTCTCAGACCCGATTTATCTTACATTAACTTTTCTTCCGGCGGCGTTCGCCCGGCAGCAGCATATCCGCCCATTTGATGATGTTGGCGACTTCGGCGGGGTTGAGTTCGTAGAACTGTCCGCGTTTGAGGCGGTTGGGCAGGCCGATGGGGCCGAAGCCGACGCGCACGAGGCGGCTGACGGTGAGGCCTTGGCTTTCGAATATGCGGCGCACTTCGCGGTTGCGGCCTTCTTTAATCACGACGTTGTACCATTTGTTTGCGCCTTCGCCGCCTTGTTCGTAGATGCGTTCGACTTTTGCCAAGCCGTCTTCGAGCATCACGCCTTCTTCGGTGAGGCTGCGCATTTGTTCGGTGGTCAGCCCGCCCAGTACGCGCACGGCGTATTCGCGTTCGACTTCGAAGCTGGGGTGGGCGAAACGTTGGACGAGTTCGCCGGAGGTGGTCAGGATGAGCAGGCCGCTGGTGTTGATGTCCAAGCGCCCGATGGCGACCCAGCGGCTGCTGGCGGCCTGCGGCAGGCGGTCGAATATGCTGACGCGGCCTTGCGGGTCGTCGCGGGAAACGATTTCGCCTTCTTGTTTGTAATACAGGATGATGCGCGGCAGGCGGTCGGCCCATTTGAGTTTGATGATGCTGCCTTTGACGGTAACGTGGTCGTCGGGGGTGACTTTGTCGCCCAGTTGCGCGGTTTTGCCGTTGACCGTTACCCAGCCGTTGTTAATCCACTCTTCCATTTCGCGGCGCGAGCCGACACCGGACGCGGCAAGCACTTTTTGCAGGCGTTCGGGTTCCATGCGCGACAAGTCGCTGCGGCGCTCTTTCAAATCGCGCGCGCGTTCCATGATTTTTTGGTTGGGATTGCGGACGACGAGTTTTCTGGCTTTAGCGGCGCGCTGTTTGGGGGCGTTTTGCGGCTTGAGGTCGTCTGAAACTTTTTGTCCGTAAGGTTTGGAAGCGACTTTGCGCGTTTCGTCTTTGGGACGGGCTTTGCTTTTGAAAGGTTTGGCGGTTTTCTTGGCAGACGGGGCCGCGCCGTCGCGCCATTGGCGTTTGCTGGTGGGTTGCTTGGACATGGGTTCTCCTAACGCGTTTGATGGCAGCGGGTTGAATTTGAGCAAGTCAAATTCAACCCGCTGCGGAAAACGGTTCTTCTGCGGCGGTGGCGGCAGGATAAGTTACGGATAAAAGGTCACCTGAAAACGAATGAAACGAGTTTTGTTAAAACGTTTTTATATTTCAGACGACCTTTTGCGGGAGTCGGGATTTTACCCTATCGGCTTGAAGCTGTGGAAAGTTTAAGGCGACAGCCGCTCGCGTATCCAGTTGCCGTCAACCAAGCGGTATTGGATGCGGTCGTGCAGGCGGCTGGGGCGGCCCTGCCAGAATTCGATGCGGTCGGGAATGACGAGATAGCCGCCCCAATGCGGCGGGCGCGGGACGTGCAGCGGGTGTTTCGCGCCCACTGCCGCCGCTTTGGCAACCAACATCGCCTTGCTCGACAACACTTCGCTCTGCGCGCTTGCCCATGCGCCGATGCGGCTGGTGTAGGGGCGGCTGTCGAAATATTCATCCGAAGCGGCGGCATCCAGTTTTTCGATGCGCCCTTCAACGCGCACCTGCCGCTCCAGCTCTGGCCAGAAAAATGTCATGGCGGCAAACGGATGCGCGTCAAACGAGCGTCCTTTGCGGCTTAAGTAGTTGCTGAAAAACACAAATCCCTGCGGATTGACCTCTTTCAGCAGCACCATGCGGCTGTTCGGCCTGCCGTCTTCGCCCACGGCGGCGACGTTGACAGCAGTCGGCTCGTTGACTTGCGAATGAATCGCCTCGTTCAGCCATTGCTCGAACTGGACAATCGGGTCGGCATGGCATTCCGATTCCGACAGTTCGCGCTTGCTGTAATCTTCGCGGATATTGTGCAAATCCATGATGTCCTCCGATATTCACGTTTGGTTGAATGAATCATACCCCGTTTTTTCAGACGACTCCAACGATAGGGCGGGGGAATATGTGTATAATCCGCGTCAAATCAAATGAAACGGAAAAAAATCATGCAAACCGAAGTCGAACTGAAAATCCTCAATCCGAAAATGGCGGACAAACTGCCCGCCTACGCCACGCCGGGTTCTGCCGGACTCGATCTGCGCGCCTGTTTGGACGAAGCCGTGACCCTGCAACCGGGCGACACTTATCTTGTTCCGACCGGTCTGGCGGTGCACCTTGCCAATCCCGACTACGCCGCCGTTTTGCTGCCGCGTTCCGGTCTGGGACACAAACACGGCATCGTCTTGGGCAACTTGGTCGGACTGATCGATTCGGACTATCAGGGCGAACTCAAAGTCTCCGTGTGGAACAGGGGCAAAGAAGCGTTTACCATCGAGCCGATGGAACGCATCGCGCAAATGGTCATCGTTCCCGTCATCCAAGCCTCGTTCAAAGTCGTGGACGAATTTGCCGCCAGCGAACGCGGCGAAGGCGGCTTCGGCAGCACGGGCAAAGCCTAAACCGCCTGTTCAAACACAAAGGTCGTCTGAATTTGAACAGAGCACCCGAATAGGCTCTTATTGAATGCCTAAGATTTAGGGGCAGTTCAGGATTCAGACGACCTTTTCTTTTTCCTCGTTCCAAAAATCATAAAAGTTAAACCATTGCAGCGGATTTTGCGCGCATTCTTGCGCCAAAATATCGGCGAAGCCCTGCATGGCGGCGGTAACGGCGGCTTCGCGGTTGCCGCGTTTCCAGTCGGAAGTGTCAGTGAAGCGGCGCAGTTTCAAATGGTAGCGGCCGTTTTGCTTGACGCAAAACAGCGTGTTCACCTGCGTTTTCAAGAGCGCGGCCAAGAGCCATGCGCCTTGCGGCATGGGGGCGGTATGGCCTAGGAAATGGATGTCGGCGGTTTTCTCGCCGCGCACGGGTACGCGGTCGGCGGCAATGGCTATCCATTCGCCGTCTTCGATGCGGCGGTTCAGCTCCATCATCAGGGTGGGATCCAAATCCGTGACCTGAATCAGGCGGATGTGTTCCGCGCCCGCTTTTTGCAAGGCTTCGTTGAACGCCTGCGCGTGTTTGCTGTGTACCAACACATTGAGCCTGAAGCCTTTATGGTGCGACACCAGCGCGCGGCAGACTTCGGTGTTGCCCAAGTGGGAGCAGGCGAAAATCTGCCCGCGTACCGAATTGCTCACTTGCGTATAAACGCCGTCCGGGTCTTCCAGTACCAAATCTTCATAACGGATTTTGCGCTGCCACACGGCAAAACGGTCGCATATTGCCTCGCCGAACGCGATAAATTGTTTGAATACGCTGTGTTTCGGCAAAACGGTATCGGGAAAGGCCGTCTGAAGACGGGTTTGATACCGCAGGATATGGCGGTGCGGTTTGGGCGCGGTGGCGTAGAAATAGAGTACCACAAACCAGATGCACGGCCTCATCAGGAAGGCGGGCAGATAGCGCACCATCAGCGTGGTCAGGGCGAGAAACAGGCGGCTGCCGCGTTCTGGCTGCGCCGCCCAGTGGTTTTGCGTGTTGTCGGTCATGTTTTCAGACGGCCTTTCCGAATAAAGCGCCCAAGCGCCGCCGCAACATCCCTAAAAACAGCCGCGTGTGCATTTTGCTGATGCGCACGTTGTCGGCGAAGGCGTTGAAGTGGGACACGCCGTCGGCGGCGTATTGCACGGGCGTTTTAATCCAAACCGGCTTGATGCCGCGCCAGTACAGGCGGATGAGGATTTCGGTGTCGAAATCCATGCGGTCGCCCACGGTTTCTTCGCGGACGACCGAAAGCGCGGGGGCGAGTGGGTAGAGGCGGAAGCCGCACATGCCGTCTTTGATGTCGCACGACCAAGTGTGCAGCATGTTCCAGAAGTCGGTAATCTTGCGCCCGTACAGCCGCGCTTTGGGCGCGTCGCCGCCGTATTGCGGCCAGCCGCAGACGACGGCTTCGGGGTTTTGTTCCGCCGCCGCCAAGAGTTTGGGCGTGTCGTCCAGATGGTGCTGACCGTCGGCATCAACCTGCAAAACATGGCTGTAACCGTTTTCTTCGGCGTATTTCAAACCGGTTTTAACCGCCGCGCCTTTGCCGCCGTTGATGGGGCGGTAAAGGACGCGGATGCCGTCTGAAACCAATGCCTGCAATACGGGTTTGCATTCTTCGCGCGAACCGTCGTCCACAATCAATACGTCCAAACCGAAGCCGTGCATGGTCTGTGCGACGCGGGCGATGGCGGCGGGGTGGTTGTAGTGGGGGATTAACACTAGGGTTTTCATGGGGATACCGTTTTCAGACGACCTTCTCGCAACGCAAGATGCTGTGTCCGCGTCCGATGCCGTCTGAAATTTCCGCCACTTTCAATCCGGCGTTTTCAACGCAGCGTATCAGGTCTTCGGAATGGAAGATTTTGCTGTTGCCGTTGGCCATGGCGGTGAAATACAGGCTGGTCATGGTCAGGCAGTAGGCGGCGGTTTCGTATTGCTGCCTGTCCCAGCAGGGCTCCATGATGTAGAGGCTGGTGTGCGCGCTCATGGAAGCGGCGGCGCGGCGCAGGATGCCGGTGACTTGTTCCTCGCTGAAACAGTCTAAAAACTGGCTCATCCAAATCGCGTCGAAACCTGTCGGGAAGGGGACTTCGGGGTCGAGCAGGTTGGCGGGGTGGGCATGGATGCGTTCCGCGCCGGTTTTGCCTTTGGTCGCTTCGCGCATCAGGGCGATTTGTTGCGGCAAATCCATGATGGTAACTTCGACTTCGGCGTTGTAGCCGACGCATTGTTCCGCCCAGCGGCCGGTGTTGCCGCCGACGTCGAGCAGTTTTTTAACCGGTTTGGCGAACACGGTTTTCAGCGCTTCGGCAAAGGAATTGTCGGAATAATAGTGGTCGAAGGCAAACCATTTTTCCTGCGCGACGCCCGGCAGCGAGGACAAGCCTTCGTAAATCGTCGGCCAGTTGCCGAAAACTTTCAGCCCTTCGGGTTTGCCCGTTTGCAGGGTTTTTTCCAAGTCAAACATACCTTGGTAACAGATTTCCTGCGTGAAATCCATGTTCACGCGCGCCATTTTGTCTTTCAGTAAGAACCAGCCTGCTTTGCTGATGAAATAGCGGTTGTCGCGGGTGTGCACCGTGCCGATGGAGAGCGAGGCTTCAAGCAGCACTTGCGCGGCGTAACCGCTGATTTGCGCTTTCTCGGCGATTTCGGCTTGAGTAAGGCCGTCTGAATGGTCGTTCAGCAAATCCAAAATGCCGAATTTCACCATCAGGCGGGATACTTGGAACACAATCGGCGCAAAGGCGATTTCCTGCGCCAAACGCTGCGCTTCGCCTGCGGACTGATGTTCTTCGGAATAACGTTGTGCTAGTGCTGGAAAAAGTTGCATATTTTCTATCTTTTCATTTAATTATGGGTTGTTATTAGGTTTGCGGCCATTTAAAAAACAGGTCATGCCGAAGCCGCGTATTTTTGAGTGGGATTATCCCCGATTTGCAGGTTTTCCTCTTCCCGCAGAAGAGGGCGGAACCTAAAAAAGCATTTTCAGACGACCTCGAACACAATCCGCCCCGATGCGCACGGATTGTCGCCGTTGTTGACTTTAAAGCTCAATTTGTTTTTGGCTTCATCGTATTTCAGCTCCACCGACACTTCGTCATGCGGACGGACGAACTGCTGGTATTTCAGGTTTTCCACGCGGACGACGCGCTGCCTGCCCCACGGATGACGCGCCGCCAGATCGCGCACCCATTGCAGCTCGACTACGCCGGGTACGAGCGGGAAGGTGGCGAAATGGCCGCCGAAATAGACCAAATCAAGCGGCACGCGGCCGATGAAGGTTTCGGCGGCGGTTTCTTCTTCAGATGATGTTTTTGACCAAACGGGCGATGTTTGGGCGACGGTAAAGGCCGTCTGAAAATCGGCGGAGGCGATTTTGGCCTGAGCGTTGCGCGGCAGGCTGTCGGCGAAACGCCAGTAACGGGGCAGGGCGATGGTGTCCTGCGTGGCGGCAAGGTGGCGTTTGAGCGCGTCGGCGACGGCGGCACGGCCTTGGTCGCGCAGGGCAGCGATACCGTCCGCGTTCAACGCCGCCCATATGGCGATGCGCTGATGTTGCGGATGGCGGCCGCAATGGGCGTCGGCAATCCACGGATGCCGTAAAAGTTCGTGTTCGATTTGGGTCAGCGACACGCGTTTGTCCTCGAATTTGATGATGCGGTCTTGGCGGCCGAGCAGCAGGAAACCGTCGGGCTGCGACTCGATTAAGTCGGCGGTCTGGCGGCGTTCGGGCGACCACGGCGAAGATGCCCACAATGCGCCTTCTTCGTTCTGCCCGATTTCCACGCCGGCAAACGGCCGCCATTCGCGGCCTTCCCGACGCGACGCAATCACGCCGGTTTCGGTGCTGCCGTACACTTCAAACGGGCGGACGGCAGCCTGTTGCAGCAAATCCGCCGTGGCTTCGGGCAGCGCGCCGCCCGCCGACACGATGCCCGCGATTTTATGGCCGATGCTCTGCCAGTTGCGGTTTTCGCCCAAGCGGTTGAGTACCGCTGGACTGGCAATCCACACCACTTTTTCATGCGCTGCCGTGCTGGCGAGCAGGTTTTCCGGATAAACCGCCTGTCGCCGCTCCATAGGCCAGCCCATTGTCAGCGCCAGCGCGAAGCGGAAAGTGAAGCCGTAAAGGTGTTGCGGAATGACGCTGCCGATAACCGTTTCCCCGCTGCGTCCGAACGGCAGCGCGTCCGCCAATATCAAGGCTTCCGCCTGCATTTGCGCGGCGGTTTTCACAATCACCTGCGCCTCGCCGCTGGAACCCGACGTTTTCAGCCACGCTTCGGCATGGCCGGGAATCAGATGGTTCCCAGGGGCGGGCGTCGGGTTTTCAGTCGACGTGTGTGCCGGCAAATCGGGCAGGTGCCATACGGGTGGGTTGGATTGCACATCCAACGGCAGTCCCGATTCATCGCGTTGTTCGGTTTGACTGCCCAACTTACTTTGCAAATCTTCGGAATCCGTCAAAAACACATCCGCTGTCCGCCCCCAGTCCAAATTGTCCCGCGCCAGATTCGGCAGCAGCAACACCCGCCCGCCCGAATGCCACACCGCCAACACGGCGCAGGCAAACAGCGCGGCATCGTCAAACCACAACGCGGCAGTTTGCACATTTGCCGTTTTCAGACGACCTGACAGCCGGAAAACCGCACGGTTGAAATCAGCACGCGTCCAATTTGGATGGGTAGCGATAAGGTCTTGTTGGGGCAGGTCGGGGGATAGGATTTGGGTTAGGTGCATAATTATAATTTACTAATTAATAAAGAAATTAATTACATCGGAAATGCTATATTATTTTTGAGATAAAAAGCCATGATTACCAATAAAAAATTGTGAACTACCCTACATTCCAAAGAAACTGTTTATTTATAAGTTCACGATAATAGTGTGATTATCTAATTTTATTTTTTTATATATTTTATTGTTCATCACTAAACATAAGTGCATCTAATTTTTCAGTATCTGCTGCTATATCTTCATAGCTAGAAATAATATTTTCCAATGTTTTTAACGTTATAGTACCTGTGACATCTTGTATAACAACTTCTGTCCCTATGTTATTTAAACTACGAATTATCTCTCTAACTTTCTTTAACTCATCTAGTTTTAAATCATTTACTGCTATTACTGCATCATGGTTTTCTATTCTGGATTTTATTTCGGATAAAGAGAGTGGAGTATATTCTCTTAAAATTTTATAGGTCGAAGTTTTATCATTAATATATTTAATAATTATATCTATGGTTTTCATTTTTTCCTCTCGAGATTAAAAATCTTCAATTGGTTTTATTCGTTCCTCCAGTAAACTTGTCTTCCAGTTTCCACATTGAAGCAGTATTTTCCATTGACATGAAATGATTAATGATTGATGTGTTTTCAGACGACCTACACCTTCAATACGGCTTTCCGATACACCCACTCTCCGGCAAACAAAAGCCCCATTAACACATACGACACGATGCCGGTATAAGCCGCCCACCAGTCGTAATATTGCAAGCCTGCCAAAATGGCGGCGGTTGCGCCGTTGAGGATGAAGAAGCCGCACCAGATTTGCGTGACGCGGCGGGTGTGGCGCACGCCTTCGGGCGGCAGGTCGGGGTGTTGCAGTCGGGCGAGGCGTTCGATGACGGTTTGTTTGGCAAACAGGCTGCCGCCGAAAACGGCGAGCATCAGCACGTTGACGGCGACGGGATACCAATACATCGAGTCGGGTCGTCTGAAAATCAGTACCGCGGCGAAAAAGGCGGCAAGGATAATCGCCGTAATGCGTTGGGCTGTGGTTTGCGGCATGGCGGCGCGTATCAGCCACAGGATGCACATGGCTGCGGCAAGCCAGAAAAACGCGCCGTTTTCCCTGCCGTAATACCATAGGAGCGGATAGGCGAGGCTGGCGAGGGTCAGTAGGAGTTTTCCCAGTGTTTTCATAATGGTGTTCGGTTTCAGACGACTTTTGGGGTTTTTTGGGGGGAAAAGGTCGTCTGAAAGTTGTTTGGAAAAATAGCAGGGTCAGTTCAACATGGCAATGGCGGCGGACAGAAAAAACGGTGCGACAAGGGTCAGGATAAAGCCGCTGACGACGGCGTATTTGATGTATTCGGCGCGGCAGTTTTCTTTGACAAAGGGCAGGGCGGAGTCCATTGCCGCTGCGCCGGAAATGCCGATTGCCGCCATAGGCTGCTTTCGTCCGTAGAAATACAGGAAGACGATGCTGATCATTTCGCGGAAAAAATCGGTCATAAACGCTGCCGCACCCATTTCGGGCGATACCGCTTTTCCAACCATAGGACCCGAAAGGGAGAACCAGCCGAAACCGCCCGACAATACTAGGCTTTGGGCAAACGAATAGGGCGAACATAGCGAAAAAACGAAACACGCGGCGGAGGTTGCAGCAACGGTCAGAAGCGGCAGCAGGAAAATCCTACGTCCGAATCCGCCAAGCTGGAAATCAACCAAGTCCATGCCAACCATGAAAATCAGCAGATAGAGGATATGGGTGCTGTCGATGGGCAGATTGCCAATCTGTCGCCCGAAAAAGGCAAATGCTGCCACACCCAAACCGAAAAAAGCAAAGGCTTTGAAACAGCCGTAAAAGGGTTTGATAAAGCTGCCCGACGGCGTGGAAGCAGTCGAGGCTTCGGGTTTGCGATAAAGCGCAATCAAGGTAAACGCGCTGATAATCAGTGCGAACAGCAGGGCATATTTGACGATGTCCGCGCCCAGATTCGGGTCGGTAAAGACGCTGCCAAACTCATAGCCCATGAAAAAGAGCAGAAGCAGGACAATAAAGGACAAGGATTTGAGTAGGACTTGTCGAAGGGGTGGTGCAAGAAATTTACCAGATAGGAAACCAGTAGATAACAATGCAAGAATAATAAAGATCGATGATAAAGATGATTCCATATTTATAACTCTCCAGTTGAAAATTATTGATTTGATATTAAATATTTTGTTTCGTAAGAGAGAAGTCAATTAATATCATTGTTCTTTGAGCGGGTTTGCAGGTTGCAGTTTGCGGCCGGTTTCGCGTTTGATGTGGTCAATAAGGTCGATGGTGTCTTGGATTATTCGTTTTCTTCCTCATCTTTGCTTTTTTTAAAGTCGTCATATTCTTTGAACAGTTTAAAATATGTTGGATAAAGCTTGGCAATGCGTTTACGGTTTTTCGGGGTACAGAATTTTGCCACCTCTTTGGGTTCATGAGATTGCGGATAGCGGGAAGAAAATTGAGCTTGCTCTTGTTTGGTCATTTTTTTGACCGTTGGGCAGATAGGGGACATTTCTGATTTGCTGTTGGCAAATCCAGCCATATTCCATGCCACTATGCCGTTGCGTTCAGTCTCATCGTTTGCCTCTTTTTCACAAAATTCCATATCGTGATACATATCAAATGAATCATGAATGACTTGCATACACTCGGCATGTGTCATTTTTTTGATGAGGGAAATTTCAGCGTGCGCAGACAAGGCAGGGAGTAAGAGCAGTAGGGAAATGAATTTTTTCATGGTGTTAGTTGTATATTATGGATAAGTGAGAAAGGTTGATGTTGTTATTGATGTTCAGACGACCTTGCCGATTGACAAGGCCGTCTGAAAATATGCCGGCTTGGATCAGAATCAGGAATCTTGCGCCTGTACTTTCAAAACCGCCTGAACCACGTCTTCTACGGTGCGTACGTTGCGGAAGTCTTCGGCTTGCAGTTTGCGGCCGGTTTCGCGTTTGATGTGGTCGATGAGGTCGATGGCGTCGATGCTGTCGATTTCCAAATCTTCGTAGAGGTTGGTCTCAGGTTTGATGCGCTCGGGTTCGATTTCAAACAGGTTGACCAGTGCATCGGTCAGAAGGGTGCGTACTTCTTGTTCGGTCATATCGCTTCTCCTTTATGCCTGACGGCTTTTGACGAATTCTGCCAGTGTTTTGACGTTGGCGAAGTTTTCGCGCAGGTTGTCGTTTTCGCCGTCGAGCTGGAAGCCGAAGGTTTTTTGCACTGCCAAACCGAGTTCCAGCGCGTCGACGGAATCCAGCCCCAAGCCTTCGTCGCCGAAGAGCGGGTCTTCGCTGCCGATGTCGGCGGCGGTGATGTCTTCCAGCCCCAAGCTGTCGATGATCAATTCTTTGATTTGGTTTTCTAAGTTATTCATGTGGTTTTCCTTGTGAAATAGTCTTGAAGGTATTCGTTTAAACGCCTTGCGGCGATGGGTAGGGGTTTTTCCGCCAGCCATTCTTCGGGCAGGATGTCGTCGCCGACGGTGATTTCATAATGGATTTTGTGCGGCGGTATTTTGTACCAAGGCTGGCCTTTTTTGAAATTGGGCGGCGTCATTTTGATGCACACGGGGGTGATGACCGATGCGCTGCGCAAACCGAGCGATACCGCGCCACGGTGCATTTTAACCTGTCCGTCCCAGCTTGTGCGCGTGCCTTCGGGGAAAATCAGCATACTTTGCCCGCTTTTGAACACGGCGTCGACTTCTTCCAACATTTCCATGCTTTCGTCGTTGGGGATGTAGCCGGAAGCGATAATCTGGCTTTTCATGCTGGGGTTGTTCAACAGGTCTTTTTTGACCAGCACGTTCGGGTCGGGAAAGTGGCTGACCATCAAGACGACATCCAGCAGCGAGGGATGGTTGGCGAGGACGAGCTGCCCCGGCCTGCCGAGTTTTTCCAAGCCGTTGAAGCGGACGCTCAATACGCCCGACCATTGCAGATAGCCGACGAAAAAGCGCCAGACTTTCCCTATCATGCGCCGCGCTTCAAGCTGGCGTTTGATGTCGCCTTTGGTGGATTTGAGCGTGTAGGGCAAAAGCGCGATTTTGAACAATACGCCTGCAACGCCGAAGAGGATGAAGCCGAACAGGGTGGCAAAGAAACGGCGGCAGTAGTCTAGGGTTTTCATGGTTTTTTGCACCATGTCCATCGGCGTTTTTCATGTTGCCATTCTGCCGAAAGGTCGTCTGAAAGTAAAAAACGGATCCAGTCGAGCGCGCCCCAGTAATCGGCTGACAGCAGGTCGGACGGGTTTTCAGACGACGTGTCGTCGACATCGAGGCTGAGCGTGTAGCCGTCTCCCTGCGTCAGTACGAGCGAAAGGGCGTAGGCAAACGGGGCGCGTGTGGCGTGGACGGGGTAGTCGTCGGACAAAGGGTCGTCGGCGATTAAGACCAACACGGATGGTGCGCCGTCTTGCAGCAGGGCATAGGCTTCTGCCAAAGTGGTTTCAAAATTGTCGCTGCCGGCGGCGAGGGCGGTGTGTTCGCTCATGTCGCCGCGCAACATGGACCATTGTCCGGCGGGGGCGTTGTGGACGGACAGTCCGAAGGAGGTCGGTGAAACGCTGTCAGTTTGCAACAGCCCAAGCCATAATTCGAAACTGCGGTTGATTTCTCCGTCATGCGAGGCGTAAACCAACGGGCTGCCGGGGTATTGTTCCGCCAATTCCCACGAGGCGTCGCAAATCAGGCGCGCGGCTTTGCCCAAACGGCGGCGCTGCAGGGCGGGCAGGAAGGCAAGCGCGGGTTTGTGGTCGGGCAGCCCGGCGGTGTCTAATGTGCCTGAAGCCCATTGCCGCCATTGTTCGGGCGTGGCGATTTTACTGCTTGAAGCGTGCCAAGCGGCGATATTGAAAGAAAAACGGCAAATGTTGGATGACATGATGGTTTTCAAAAGTTTACATTGTGATGTATTTTAACGAAATAGCTTAACACATTCTAGGGTCTGATATAATCGCGCTATTCTAACGTATTCTGTTTTCAGACGACCTTTATGACTGTAAATTTAATTTGCCCCATTCATGATGTTGCTTCTTTATTGCCACACAGCGGCCATATGGTGTTGCTCGATTGTGTGACGGAATACAGCCCGAAACACGTGTGCGCCCAAGCCGGCGTGGGGGAAAAGCACATCTTGTTGGTTGATGGGGCATTGCCGGCGACATCGCTGATGGAAATCATGGCGCAGGGCATAGGCGCGTTTGCGGGCATACAGGCTTTGGAAGCGGGTGAGCCGGTGCGGCTTGGCTTTTTGCTGGGAACGCGCAAGCTGGAATTGTTTGCCGACAGCCTGCCCGTCGGAACGCAGATGAAGGTGGTCGCCAATCTGTCGATACAGGACCCGGGCGGCATGGGCGTATTCGATTGCGAACTGCATTGGACGGATGCGCCTGAAGATGCCCGCGCCAAGCTGCCCGCGGACGGGCTGGTGGCAAAAGCCTCGTTGAACGTGTACAGTCCGAAAGACGGAAAGGTCGTCTGAAAACAGTTTTCTCTATCCAGATGATGACCAATAAGCAGACCGCGCCAACCAATAGGAAACATTATGAGCGAAACCATCTTGATTACCGGCTCCAACCGGGGCATAGGCAAAGCCGTCGCACTCGGTTTGGCTGAGGACGGCTTTGATATCGTCGTCCATTGCCGTAGCCGCCGCGATGAAGCCGAAGCCGTAGCGGAAGAAATCCGCGCTTTGGGCAGACAGGCGAGGGTGTTGCAGTTTGACGTGTCCGACCGCGCAGCCTGCCGCGATATTTTGACTGCCGACATCGAAGTAAACGGCGCGTATTACGGCGTGGTGTTGAACGCCGGACTGACGCGCGACAATGCCTTCCCCGCGTTTTCAGACGACGATTGGGATTTGGTGCTGCGTACTAATTTGGATGGTTTTTATAATGTGTTGCACCCGTTGACCATGCCGATGATACGACGCCGCAAAGCCGGACGGATTGTGTGCATGGCGTCGGTGTCCGGATTGACGGGCAACCGCGGGCAGGTCAATTACAGCGCGTCCAAGGCGGGCTTGATCGGCGCGGCGAAAGCCTTGGCGGTCGAGCTGGCGAAACGCAAAATCACTGTCAACTGCGTAGCGCCAGGCTTAATCGATACGGAGATTGTCGATGAAAATGTACCCGTTGAAGAAATTTTGAAAGCCGTCCCCGCCGCGCGTATGGGGCTGCCGGAAGAAGTGGCGCATGCGGTGCGCTTCCTGATGGATGAAAAAGCGGCGTACATCACGCGCCAAGTGATTGCGGTGAACGGAGGTTTGTGTTGAATACCAGAAGAGTCGTAGTAACGGGCATAGGCGGCATTACCGCCTTCGGCCGCGATTGGCAAAGCATACAGGCGGCGTTTAAAGCTGAAAATAATGCCGTCAAATACATGGATTGGCGCGAACGTTTCCCCGAATTGGAAGCGCAACTGGGTGCGCCGATTGAAGGCTACACCCCGCCCGAACATTGGACGCGCAAGCAGCTCAGAAGCATGGGGCGCGTGTCGCACTTGTGTGTTGATGCGGCGGAGCAGGCCCTGACGGACGCAGGTTTGCTTGGAGACGAAAGCATTACCGACGGACGTATGGGCGTGGCGTGCGGTTCGTCTGTCGGCAGTACCAAAGACATCGGCGACATGGGCGAACTGCTGACTACGGGTACATCGCGCAATTTCAACGCCAATACTTATGTGCGCATGATGCCGCATACGACCGCCGCCAATATCGGCATCTTTTTCGGATTGAAAGGACGTATTATCCCGACTTCGAGCGCGTGTTCGTCCGGCAGCCAAGGCATAGGCTATGCCTACGAAGCCATCAAATACGGCATGATAGACATGATGTTGGCGGGCGGCGGCGAAGAATTTTGTCCGTCCGAAGTTTATGTTTTCGACTCGCTCTACGCTGCCAGCCGCCGCAACAGCGAACCCGAGTTGACCCCGCGTCCTTACGACAACGGACGCGACGGCTTGGTCATCGGCGAAGGCGCAGGGATTTTTGTGTTGGAAGAATTGGAACACGCCAAACGGCGCGGTGCGAAAATTTATGCCGAACTCGTCGGCTACGGTGCCAACAGCGACGGCAGCCACGTTACCCAGCCGCAAAAAGAAACCATGCAGAAATGTATGGAACTCGCGCTGCAAGACGCAGGCATTACGCCCGACAAAGTCGGCTACGTCAGCGGCCACGGTACGGCGACCGAAAAAGGCGACATCGCCGAAACGCTGGCGACCGAAGCC
Source organism: Neisseria sp. GT4A_CT1 (assembly GCF_000227275.1). Classification (NCBI taxonomy): domain Bacteria; kingdom Pseudomonadati; phylum Pseudomonadota; class Betaproteobacteria; order Neisseriales; family Neisseriaceae; genus Neisseria; species Neisseria sp. GT4A_CT1. Next base: position 75,362 of record NZ_JH164967.1, on the reverse strand, counting down.
GTGTTCGGATTCATTCCCATGAGTTCGCAAAAAAGCTATCTCGGCCATACGCTCGGCGCGTGCGGTGCGCTGGAAGCGTGGTTCACCATCGAAATGATGAACAGCGGCTGGTTTGCCCCGACCGTCAATCTGAACGACATCGACCCGCGCTGCGGCAAGGTGGACTATATTTTGAGCGGCGGCCGCGAAATCGAAACGGATTATGTGGTCAGCAACAATTTCGCTTTCGGCGGCGTGAATACTTCGCTGGTGTTCAAACGCTGGCGGGATGAAAACGATTAATCGCAGCCGCGTTATCACAAAATCAAAAAGGTCGTCTGAAACCGTTTGACTCAACGTTTTCAGACGACCTTTTTAGTTTGTATAGTGGATTAACTATAAATCAGGACAAGGCGACGAAGCCGCAGACAGTACAGATAGTACGGAACCGATTCACTTGGTGCTTCAGCACCTTAGAGAATCGTTCTCTTTGAGCTAAGGCGAGGTAACGCCGTACTGGTTTAAAGTTAATTCACTATATAAAGCTATATCACGAAGTCCAGCAGATAAAAGTCTTCTTTGCCCACGCCGCATTCGGGGCATTTCCAATCGTCGGGGATGTCATCGAATTTGGTGCCGGGGGCGATGCCGTGTTCGGGATCGCCGAGGTCTTCGTCGTAAATCCAGCCGCAGGGGCCGCACATGTATTGTGCCATGGTGTGTTCCTTCTGATGGTTGAGGTCGTCTGAAAACGGTCGGTAAAAGGTTTTCAGACGACCCCTTGTTGGTCTGTTTCAGCCCTTATGCCGATTCCAGCGCCGCGATTTCTTTGCGCAAGTGTTTCAACGCGGGGGTAACGATGGCGACGAACATGGCTTCGCGGACGCGGCGTTGGGCGGGGCTGCGCATGAGGTAGCCTTTGGCGCCGGCGTGTAAGGCGGCGGATTGGGCTGCGGCAAGCGTCAGCTCGGCGGCGGCGGCGCGCAGTTTCAGCGTGGCGAGGTTGTCGGGCGTGTTGTTCCAAGCCAAGTCTGCCAGCCGTTCGGTGGTTTGCCATGCTTCGTCCAAGGCGGCTTTGAGGCTGTCGTAGCTGTCGTCGAGATAGCTGTTGACATCGGCGTTGACGACGTTGGCGATGCGGATGATGCCGAGGCTGCCGTCGATCACGCCTGCGCCGATGCCGATTTGCAGCAGGATAAAGCCGGACTTGATGGAGGCGATGTAGTCGGAGAACTGTTCGGGCGCGGCAATCACGTCTTCGTCAGGGATGAATACGTCTTTGAAGTTCAGGCTGAACGTGCGCGTGCCTTCGAGGGCGCAGAATTCGGGGCAGGCTTGCAGGGTTACGCCTTCCCATTGTCCGCCGGTGATGAACATGACGTAGCCGTCGCCGATTTGGGCGGTATTCGCCCAGATGTGGTCTTCGCCGATGTTGGATACCCACGGCAGCGCGCCGTTGACTTTGTAGCCGCCGTCCACGCGCTCGGCTTGAAGGTTGTGTTTTTCAATGCCAGCGAGGTGTTTGACGGTATTGGACATGCCCGTACCCGCCAATACTTTGCCTTGCAGGATGTCGGCGAGGTATTTGTCTTTGACGGCTTGGTTGGGCGTTTGGTGCAGATACCACGCGCAAGCCGCCTGACACCATGCGCTGAACGAGGTCGCGCCGCATTCTTTGCCGACTTCGCGCAAGACGGCGATTTGCGTCGCCAAACCCAAGCCGTTGCCGCCTTCCGCTTCCGTACCGACTGCGCCGAATCCGCCGATAGCGCCGAGTTCGCGCATAAAATCTTCGGGATACAAGCCATTGCGGTCGATTTCGTCCACTAAGGGTTTGAGTTTGGTTTTGACGAGTTCGGCAACTTGAGACAATAAGGTTTCACGGTTCATGGTCTTATCCTTGAAAATGTGTGCAGACGGTGCGGGAGGGCGTTCCGTTGGAAAGGGGAGGCAGTCCGTTACAGGGACGGCATTTTTGAAAAAGGTCGTCTGAAAACGGGCAAATAGTTTTGCCGCCGCTTTTCAGACGACCTTGGGTCAGAATCAGGCGAACGCCTGCAATTCAGGGTTGATTTCTGTTTGCGCGACGTTGTTGACGTAGTTGCACAAAGTCGCCAAGGCAACGCCCATTACGACTTCGACAGCCTGCTGCTGGTTGTAACCGGCGTCGAAGAAGGCTTTGAGTTCGGCATCGGATACCGCGCCTTTTTTCGCCATCACGGCTTGGGTAAATGCGGCGAGCGCGCCCAGTTTGGCATCGTCAAATTCGCCCGCCGCCAACGCGCGCGCGGCTTTGATGGATTGCTCGGACAGGAGTTTTTTCAGGGTTGCCAGCTTGGTGTGGCCTGCCACGCAGAAACCGCATTCGTTGGTGCGGGCGGCGATGATTTGGATGACTTCGACTTCACCGGGAGTCAGGCTGTTGGCGGCGTTCAGTTTGCCGACTTCTTGATAAAACGCCAACGCTTCGGGCGCGTTTGCCAATACGCCAATGAGGTTGGGGATGAAGCCGTTGTTTTTCAGCGCGGCTTCGACGCGGGGTTTTGCTGCTTCGGGAGCGGTTTCGACGGTGTGTACGGTTAAGCGTGCCATATTGGTTTCCTTTTTATTTGCGATTTGTCAAAAGATGGAGGGCATAGTAGGGAAACAAATCCCAAAGTTGAAAGACCTGATAATTATTTTGATAAAACCAATAGTTATAAACGTCCAAGAAATTGATTAGATTTATATAATTATTTAATTACATCGATAGTTTTCAAATATAGATGTAAATGGAAAGGAATCAGGAATCAAAAGAAGGTCGTCTGAAAACCAAAATACAGTTTTCAGACGACCTTTTCTTGCGAACCGATTTATTCGGCTTGTTCTTTCAAAACGGCTTCAATCAATTCCTGCGCGCCGTCGTCCGCCAGCTTTTTGGCGGCCGCGCGTCCGAGCGCGTCGGCGTAGGCGGCGGGGGCTTGCGCGTCTGCCTGCAAGATTACCGAGCCGTCGGGGTGTCCGACCAGTCCGCGCAGGGTGAGCAGGCCGTCTTCTTCGGTGCAATACGCGGCAAGCGGGACTTGGCAGCTTCCGCCCAAAGCGCGGGCGAGGGCGCGTTCGGCGGTAACGCAGGCGTGTGTGACATCGTGGTTTAAGGGTTTCAATACGTCAAGAAGGTCAGTGCGGTGTGCGGCGATTTCGATGCCCAACGCGCCTTGTCCGGCAGCGGGCAGGCTGTCGGCTTCGGAGAGAATCAGGCGGATGCGTTCGTCCAGTTCCAAACGCTGCAATCCGGCGGCGGCGAGGATGATGGCATCGTATTCGCCGTTGTCGAGTTTGGACAGGCGGGTTTGCACGTTGCCGCGCAGGGGTTTGATGACTAAGTGCGGATATCGGGCGCGCAACTGGGCTTCGCGGCGCAGGCTGGATGTGCCGACGACGGCGCCTTTGGGCATTTCTTCCAAACGCGCGTATTGGTTGGATACGAACGCGTCAAACGGATTGGCGCGCTCGCCGATGGCGGCAAGGGCGAAGCCTTCGGGCAAATCCATCGGCACGTCTTTAATTGAATGCACGGCTAAATCGGCGCGTCCGTCTTGCAAGGCTTGTTCCAACTCTTTGATAAACAGGCCTTTGCCGCCGATTTTCGACAGGGTTTTGTCCAAAATCTGGTCGCCTCGCGTGGTCATGCCCAAGATTTCGACTTCGCAGTCGGGATATAGGGTTTTCAGACGACCTTGGATATGTTTTGCCTGCCACATGGCAAGCAGGCTTTCGCGGCTGGCGATAACGAGTTTTTTCGGGTTCATTTGCAGTTTCTGATTTTCTAATTCATGAGGCGGGAAGTTCGACAGTCTAACACAAACTTTCTACGCTAACCGCCTGACTGTACTTGCCCAAGGGGCCGAATCCGTTGCCTTGGTTTTGTTCTTTGGTCAGCACTTTTCCCTGAATGCAGACATTGTTCAGGGTAACGTTATATGAGCCGGAACTCAGGCGGTTTTTTTCTACTTGGTCCATCAGGCTTTCGCCTCCGTTGATGAAATAGGTTTTTCCGTCGGCGGTAAATTCAGCCTGTTCGAGCGAATAATGGACTGTTCCTGTCATTTTGACCGTATCGCCGCTGCTTTTTTCTGTCGTCGTTTCCGTCGGTTTGGCAGCCGACGTTCCGATTTTGTTTTGCGGGGAGCAGGCTGTCAGGGCAATTAGGATGGGGAAAAGAAATTTGTTCATTTGCAATTACCGTGGTTGATAAAGGTATTCCGCTACGAAGCTGTCAGAGAAGCCGTTGCACTATATCTGTTGCAACGAAATAAACTATAATGTGTACCGGCATTGAAATGCCGATTTCGACAGACCGCAAGAAACGGAATACAGGGTCTGTCAGCATGATGGTAGTCCATACTGCCGTAAAATAAAACTTATTCTCTAAAAACATTTTAAACCCAACAGCCTTACAGCATGAAACGCGCCAAAAAATATCCCTTCTTATCGTTGCAGCGGCAACGTTTCTGCCTGAATTTTGAAAACGCCTCAACCGCCGCCAATCTTCCGAGCGAACGCGATTTCTACCGCTGGGCATGGGCGGCGTTGAAAAACGAATACCGCCGCGCCGACATCAGCCTGATTCTGCTGGACGAAGAAGAAGCCCGCGCCTACAACCGCGATTACCGCGGCAAAGACTACGCCACCAATGTGTTGAGTTTTGCCTTGAACGAAGGCGAAATCCTGCCCGATCAGTTTTCAGACGAGCTTTGCGGCGATTTGATCATCTGCCCGCAAGTCGTATTGAAAGAAGCAGTTGAGCAGGGTAAAACCGCCGAGCAGCACTTTGCCCACCTGACCATGCACGGCACATTGCACCTGATGGGCTACGACCACATCGAAGAGGCAGATGCCGAAGAAATGGAGGCGCTCGAAATCCGCCTGATGCAGGCGGCAGGTTATCCCAACCCCTACCAAGAGGACGAATACTGAAATGGACGATACCCGGTCGAAACCGACATTTTTCGAACGTTTGATTTCCCGACTTGCCGGCGAACCCGATTCCGCCGAAGACGTACTCAGCCTGCTGCGGCAGGCGCACGAGCAGGAAGTGTTTGACGCGGATACACTTTTGCGGCTGGAAAAAGTCCTCGACTTTGCCGATTTGGAAGTGCGCGATGCCATGATTACCCGCAGCCACATGAACGTTTTGAAAGAAAACGACAGCATCGAGCGCATCACTGCCTACGTCATCGAAACCGCCCATTCCCGTTTCCCCGTCATCGGCGAAGATAAAGACGAAGTACTCGGCATCCTGCATGCCAAAGATCTGCTCAAATACATGTTCAATCCCGAGCAGTTCAACCTCAAAGCCATCCTTCGTCCTGCCGTTTTCGTACCCGAAGGCAAATCGCTGAACGCGCTTTTGAAAGAATTCCGCGAGCAGCGCAACCACATGGCAATCGTTATCGACGAATACGGCGGCACGTCGGGTCTGGTAACTTTTGAAGACATCATCGAGCAAATCGTCGGCGACATCGAAGACGAGTTTGACGAAGACGAAAGCGCGGACAATATCCACGCCGTTTCCACCGAACGTTGGCGTATCAATGCCGTAACCGAAATCGAAGACATCAACGCCTTTTTTGGCACGGATTACAGTAGCGAAGAAGCCGACAGCATCGGCGGGCTGGTCATTCAGGAATTGGGACACCTGCCCGTGCGCGGCGAAAAAGTCGTTATCGGCGGTTTGCAGTTTACCGTCGCCCGCGCCGACAACCGCCGGTTGCATACGTTGATGGCGACTAAGGTGAAATAACAATTTACCTGATGAACAAATGAAGCAAGGTCGTCTGAAAACTTGGCAACAGGTTTTCAGACGACCTTTTGGGTCTCGGATTAAGGCGAAATGGAACGGTGGTTATGTAGAAATGTAGATGATGAACAACCGCCGTTTTTTATCGCACCTGTCCGTTAAACGGCTTTTGAAGTTAGCCAAAAGACAAACTATTTAGCCTTGCTTCTGCCTTTGCGCTTGGTTGGCGCGGTATCCGAGGTTTTCACCTTGATTTTCACGCTTTTGCTTGGCTTCTTGTCTTTGCGTTTGGCTTTTTCCGTTGCCGTTTTGGCTTTGGCGGTTTTCTTTTTGCCGTTTTCAGACGACGTTGCTGCGCTTTCCGGTTGGGCTTTGCTGCGGCGTTTGGCGGCGGGTTTTTCCTGTTTTACAGGCGTTTTCATCGCGTCGTCGATTTCTTTCGCCGTCAGTTTGTGCTTAGTTTTCGAGCCGGTTTGGGCGGTGGTTTTGGTGCGGCGTTTTTTGTCGCTGCTTCCGCCGCTGATCAAGGTCAGGTCGATTTTGCTGGTGTCCAAATCGGCGCGCGCTACTCGGACGCTGACTTTGTCGCCCATGTTGAAACGGATGCCGCTGCGTTCGCCTTCTATCGCCATGATTTCGGGGCGGAAGTTGAAATAGTCTTCGCCCAAATCGCTGATGTGTACCAAGCCGTCGATGTGGATGCCGTCCAAGGTAACGAAGAGGCCGAAGTTGGTCATGCCGGAGATTTTGCCTTCGAATATTTCGCCGACTTTATCGCGCATGTAATAGGTTTTCAGCCAGTTTTCCACGTCACGGCTGGCATCGTCGGCGCGGCGTTCGCAGAACGAGGTATGTACGCCCAAAGCCTGCCAGCTTTTGCTTGGCGTGTAGGTTTGCTGGTTCAACACGGCTTTGATGGCGCGGTGTACGGTCAGGTCGGGATAGCGGCGGATGGGGGAGGTGAAGTGGGCGTATGCTTCGTAGGCAAGGCCGAAGTGTCCGTCGCAATGCGGTTCGTAAACTGCCTGCTGCATGGAGCGCAGCATCATGACTTGCAGCAATTCGGCATCGGGTCTGTCTTTGAATTGTTCGGCAAGCGCGGCATAGTCTTTCGGTGTCGGGTTGTCGCCGCCGCCCAGTTGCAAACCCAGTAAGCTGAGCTGCTCGCGCAGGGTGGCGAGTTTTTCGGGTGTCGGGCCTAAGTGGTTGCGGAAGAGGGCGGTGTGTTTGTTTTTCATCAGGAACTCTGCCGCGCAAACGTTCGCCGCCAACATGCACTCTTCAATCAGTTTGTGGGCGTCGTTGCGGACAACGGGTACGATTTTTTCGATTTTGCCGTTGTCGTCGAAAAGCATTTGGGTTTCGACGCTTTCAAACTCCACCGCACCGCGTTCGAAGCGTTTTTTCTGAAGGATTTTGAAGAGTTTGTAGAGGGTGTCGATTTGGGCTTTGTGCGGATGGTCGAGGTCGTCTGAAATCCAATCCCAGACTTGGTTGTACGTCAGACGGGCATGGGAACGCATAACCGCAGGGTAGAAGCGGTATTCTTTAATATTGCCCGCGTAAGTGATGACCATGTCGCACACCATGCACAAACGCTCGACATCGGGATTGAGCGAGCAGATGCCGTTCGACAGGTTTTCCGGCAGCATGGGAATCACGCGGCGCGGGAAGTAAACGCTGGTGCTGCGTTCCTGCGCGTCCGTGTCGATAGCGTCATCGGGGCGGACATAATGGCTGACATCGGCAATCGCCACGACCAAACGGTAATTGCGTCCGATTTTTTCGGCAAACACGGCATCGTCGAAATCGCGCGCCGTTTCGCCGTCTATGGTTACCAAAGGTAAATCGCGCAAATCGACGCGGCCTTTCAAATCGCTTTTGCGAACATGGTCGGGGATTTTTTTCGCAGCTTTGGCACACGCTTCGCTGAATTGGTGCGGCAAATGGTGTTTGCGCACGGCGATTTCGATTTCCATACCGCTGTCGGCATAATCGCCTAATACTTCGATGATTTTCGCCACGGCAGGGCGGTTTTGCTCGGGATAAGTCTCGATTTCGCCGACGATGACCTGACCGGATTCGGGTTTGAAATGCGCGACGCTGTCAGGTTCTAAAACGATGCTTTGGTTCAGGCGTTTGTCTTCCGCTTCCAAAATCGCTACGCCGCGATCCATATAGAAACGCCCGACCACTTTGCTTTGCGCGCGTTCGACAATATCTAAAACCGTTCCTTCGCGGCGGCCTTTGCGGTCGATGCCGGCAGGACGGACGGTCACGATGTCGCCGTGCATGATGCCGCGCATTTGGCGTTCATATAAGACAAAATCGCCGTCTTTGGTGGGCGTGAGCGGTACGGCGAAGCCAAAGCCGTCTTTGTGCGCCTCGACACGGCATTTGACCAAATCCAATTTGTCCGCCGCGCAAACCGCACCGCGGCGGTTGATTAAAACCTGACCGTCCCGCGCCATCGCTTTCAGACGACGTTCAAAAAATTCGTACTCTTCTTCCGTAATCGACAACTCGCGTGCCAAGACTTCGATTTTCGACGGCACGCCTTTTTGCTCCAATAATTCAATGATCCACTCCCTGCTTGGCAGCGGATGTTCGTAACGTTGTTTCTCCCGTTTCAAAAACGGGTCTTTTTCTCGTAAATTTAAAGATTTAATATTTTTGTTCATTTTATTGGTTGACATTCTTTTTCTAAAATATATAATGACCGCTTCTTTGCGAAATAGTCAATCACTGTAACGCAAAACAGGAAATAAAGCAAAGCCCAGGTGGCGGAATTGGTAGACGCGCTAGCTTCAGGTGCTAGTGTCCTCACGGGCGTGGAAGTTCGAGTCTTCTCCTGGGCACCAAACCTTTTGGTCGCCGCTTTGCTTATCTCCATCCTGATTGCCCAGGTGGCGGAATTGGTAGACGCGCTAGCTTCAGGTGCTAGTATCCTCACGGGTGTGGAAGTTCGAGTCTTCTCCTGGGCACCAAATCAATTATCCGGCTTATCCGGATTTTTTATTGAATAGATTTATTTGTCTGATTAAGCTACAATATCAGGCAACGAATATGTTTGATTCCACAGAGAGGTGGATGAGTGGTTTAAGTCGCACGCCTGGAAAGCGTGTATACGTGAATAGCGTATCGAGGGTTCGAATCCCTTCCTCTCTGCCAGATTCCAAAAAGCCCGTCTTAATTAAGACGGGCTTTTTTCTTGCCTTCAATTCAGGCGGCAAGCTGCTTCAGTCTCTCTTCAGAAAAGAAATTACTTTTATTCTCAATTTGTTATACATTTCGGCTCCATCTATACAAATCAGTTTTGCAGGTGTATCCTTCACTCCGTTATATACATTCATAAAAAATCCATCTTTAAAAAGGTCGTCTGAATACGCCGGCCTGATACAAATCCAAGGATACTGCCATGACTGATTTTACCGTATGGGAAACCGCGCCGTTTGGTGCAACCATCGACCATATCCTGCAACGCTACCATGATGTACACCGCGGGCAATTTGAAGAGCTGGTTCCGTTGGCTCAAAAAGTCGCGGAAGTTCATGCCGACAGTTTTCCGGCTGAAGTGCCGGGGTTGCTTGCCTATATGCAAAACGAACTGCTGATGCACATGATGAAGGAAGAGCGCATGCTGTTTCCGATGATTAAACAAGGCGTCGGTCGCGGAGCGGCAATGCCCATTAGTGTGATGATGCACGAGCATGAGGAACACGACCAAGCCGTAGCCAAGCTGCTTGAATTGACCAATAATCTGACCGTTCCCGAAAACGCCTGCGGAAGCTGGACGCGTCTGTATACGTTGGCACGCGAAATGGTGGACGATTTGACCAACCATATCCATTTGGAAAATGAAATCCTGTTCCCGCGCGTATTGGCTTCTTAAAAATAGAGCTGGTTCAAAGGTCGTCTGAAAATTGTGTTTCAGACGACCTTAATGTTTTGCCAGTACGCAAAGAGGCTATTTTCTGTTAGAAGAAATTACCATTTCCCTGTCAAACCGATGCGCAGGGTACGGCCTGGGGCGGGCATATAGGAGCGGCTCATGGGGTCGAGGTAATAGCGGTCGGTCAGGTTGCTGCCCGTTAGCTCTGCGCTGAAATGTTTGCTGAATTTGTAACGCACATAGGCATCCACGACAGTAACGGGCTGCCAGTTGGCGTTGCTGTTGTCGCTGTTGAAAGCTTTGCTGTTTGCGCCGTCACGTTGCAGGTAGTATTCGCGCCAGCGGGCGGACGGCTGTTGTTTGTCTTCAACGCGGCTGTGGAAGGTCAGGCGCGAACCGATTTCGAGTTTTTCGTTTAGGAACCTGCCGCCGAGGTTGGCAACGACCGACCAGCGCGGCTGGATGCGGTTGATCAGCCAACCGCTGGCGAAACCGCCGTTTTGACAGTAAGGTACGGGGAAGGTGCGGCCGTGCGAGACGTATTGGTCTACATCATATTGCTGCTCGATGGCGCGGCGGTCGCAGACTTCGTTTTTCATGTTGCGCACGACGGAAAGGTCGCCGAATACTCTGCCGTTGTCGAAGCGGGTTTGGAGTTCCAGTCCGCTGATGACTTGTTTGTCGTAATTGCTGATTTGCCAGGTGGTATAGTTGCGGTCGATGACGTTGTGGGTTTTGTTGTGGAAGTAGGTCAGCCGCACGTCCGCGTAACGCATTTTGGGTAGCAGGCGGGTGAAGTCGTGGCTGAGGGAGATTTCCCAGTTTTTGGCATGTTCGGGTTTGAGCGGGTAGCGGGTGCGGTCGAAGGGGATGCTGAACAGCTTGGCGATGCTGTGGTTGCCGAAACCGAATGTGCCTTCATACATGCTGGGGAAGCGTTTGAATTCGGTGTAACGGGCAAACAGGCGAGTGTAGTCGCCGAGTTTGACGGTGGCGGAGAACATGGGGGCGAAGGCGTGGCCGCTTTTTTTCCATGAGTTGCGCAGTTCTTCTTCGGTCAGGTGCCGGTATTCGGCAACGGGGCTTTTTGCACCGATTAATGTGCCGCCTTGGTATTTGTTTTCGACTTCTCCAGTGGCTTGATTGATGCCTTTTTCGGCAAATTGTTTCAGACGGCCGTCTGAAACGGGGTTTTCGCCGTTTTTCCAATAAATGCAGTTTCCTGCCGCGGGGTCTGTCGTGCAGTCGGTAAGCGGCATATAGCCCTGTTCTATATTGGCGGGCAGTGTGGTTGAATTGTTGTATTCTTCGCTTAAATCGGTCAGCTCTTGCGGCCATGGGATGAAATCAGGGTAGCCGCTTTTCCGCCTTTCCGTTTCTTCGGGCATATTTTCCAACGCCCAGGCGTAATCGGGTACGGGCAGGGTGTTTATCCATGCCCAAAATTTTTGGTCGTATGCATCCCATGCCGCTTGCGTACGCACCACTTCGGGGCTTTCTTCATAGGCTTTCAATGCGGCTTCATATCTGGCTTTCAAATCCATGCGGGCACGGTATTCTTCCGGAGTGGCCAGTCTGCTGCCGATGGCAGCGACATTGCGGCTGTTTTCAGACAATACGTTAAATTCGCCTTCTGCTTCCAAGCGGTCGCGGTGTTTGGACAGATAATCGCGGACGAAGGTATCGGTCATGCGGTAGTCGGTATAGCGGCCGCCGGCGTTCAGTGTCAGCCACGGCGTCGGTTCGTATTTGAAGTTGAAGCCGACATTCCATTCATTGCGTTTTCCTTGGCGCGGCATGGTCATGGCGAAGTTGGAGTTTAAAGTGGTTTCGGGGTCGTCCCACACTAGTTTGCGGTATTCGTCGTGCGGCAGGGCGAGTATCCAGCTGGTGTCGCTGCTGCCTTTGAGTTTTTCGCGTTGGTAATCGCCCGTCAGGGTCAGTTCGAGTGTATCGGCCAGCTTCATGCGGTTGGACAAATTGATGCCCAAGCGGTTGTTTTTGGCGCGGTAGGCGGCAGCGTTGAAGACGGTAAAACGGTTGTTGGTGTTGGGCGGCAGTTTGTCCCATTCGGGTTCTTTGCCTTTGTAATACCAGTCTTCGGCGTATTTTTCGTTGAATATTTTGTCGAGAAACAGGGTGGATGCGGGATAGCCGCCGGTGGAATTGGTTTGCGAATTGTTAAACGTCCCCCAAATCCCCGCCTTCAAATCTATCCAGCGGTTGTTTTCGGGTTTCCATGTGTAGTCGAGGTTGACGGCGGTCTGCTTCACCCATGCCTGCGGCCATTCCGCCATCAGCGTGCCTTTGGTGAGCTTACTCATATCGGTTTGGGCGGAGCCGTCGGATTTGAGTTTGCTGCCGCCGATGTTGCCGAAGAGGATGCTGTACGGCATGATTTCGCCGAAACGGGTGTTGGTATGGCGTATGCCGAGCTGTATTTTTTGGTTGTCGGGCAGTTTGAGCGTGCCTTTGCCCAGCCACGAACGCATATTCAGGGATGTGTTGGCCACTTCGCCGGATGGATGGTAATACGTACCGACATTGGCGGTATATTCCTGAATATCCGTAACTTTTTTGGTAAATTCTTCCTCGGTCATGGAGCTGGCATTGGGGAGGTAGCCGTAGCGTTCCGCCCCCTTGCTGCCGGCAAAGTAATTGCCCTTGTCGCGCCATGCGTAGGCAATCAAGCCGTCAAACACTTCGCCGCGCATACCGGCTGAAATACGGAAGGCGTTGTCTTTAAATAATTTTCCTCGCCCGCCGAAGCGTTGTTTTTGACGGTCGCTATCATCCAGCATAATCGCCCATTCCATGCGGTCAAAAGAATAGGGTTTGGGATAACGGCGGTAGTCCGTACCCCAAGTTTCGGCGTGGGCGTATTCGCGCTGTTTGATGGTATTGTTGCCGGTTTCCATTTTGACTTCCATGCCGAATTTCTGGTCTTTCGGCACGATGTCGTCGATTTCCAGCGTTTTCATGCTGACCGAACCGCCTATGCCGGTGCGGATGTCGCGGTTTGCCGATGCGCCTTTTTCCACATACACGCTGCTGATAAGGTTCGGGTCGATGTAGTTGCGGTTGGATATGCCTTCAAATCCTCGCCATACGCTGATTGCCTGTTCCGTGCCGTCTACCGTTACCGGCACTTTGCCTTCGCCTTGAATGCCGCGTATGTTGGGATCGAGCGCGCCGCTGTTGCGCGCGTCACCGCTGAACACGCCTGCCATACCGCCGATTAAATCAGCCACGCTGCTGCCGCGGTAGGTCTCGATTTCCTGCTTGCCTTTGTACATATTGCTGATGTCACGGCTGTAGACTTGGGTGTAGCCGCTTTTATCCCGGTTGCGATGGGCTTTGACGGTAATGGTATCCATCTGCACGCTTTGGGTGGGGGTAGTATTTTCCGCCCATAACGGCGTATGCCACAGCATACTCAAGAATAAAACCAATATTTTGGGCGTAGAGGGGAATTCGACGGATTTGACAGGTTTCATGATGGATTTTCCTTTGTTCGCAACAGCTTGAAAATAGGCGAAATCTGAAATGCTTCCAGATGGCATCGGAAAATAAAACGCGAACCGAATGTAATGGGGTTGCAGCCAATTGATTAAACGGTTTGTTCGGACCGTTGATATGGATGCGCTTGCTTCACGCAAGGGAAGGGCATTTTGACAAAACAAAAGGAAAATATCCGTAGGTTACCGATTGTGTGGAAAGGAACGGCGGACAAAATACTTTGTTTCTTTAGAGCTGCAAAATAACATAAATTGATTATGATTACTATTTATATAATAATTTTAACTAAAACCCGATAATGTGTAAACAGATGCCAAACAATACAACTTTGGCATTTGGGTACATCGGAAAATCATATTTTTGAGTTTGGACGGACCAGGGTTGTATTGGATTTCGTAAAAAGTTTGCTGAGTTTGAAGTTGATTGAATAATGGCTTGAAGTTGATTTGCCGATATAAAAAGGTCGTCTGAAACCCTGATTTCAGGTTTTCAGACGACCTTTGGCATGGGTGCGGTCAGGGCAGTTTGGGTCTGACTTTGACGCTTAAGGGCAAGTGGTCGGAGAGGCGTTGCCAGTTTTTGCCGTTGTGGATTTGGGAGTCTAAGACTTCCAAGTTGCGGGTATAGACGCGGTCGAGGCTGAGGACGGGTAGGCGGGCGGGGAAGGTTTTGGGGCGTTTGCCGTTGCTGTCCACGAATACTTCGTTCAGGTTCAAGGCGTTGCCTAAGGACAGGGCGGATTTTTGCCGCCAGTCGTTGAAGTCGCCGGCGAGAATCAGCGGGCTTTGCGGGTCGATGTGATGCACGACGTATTCGAAGATGGCGCGGTATTGTTTGGCGCGGTCGGGTTCACGCAGGTTGAGGTGGGCGCACAGGCAGACGAGCGGGGTTTCCCAGCCTTCGGGCAGGACTTCGCAATGGAGTACGCCGCGCTGTTCGAGTTTGTTGACGCTGATGTTGAGGTTGTGGCGGGTTTCCAGCGGCAGGCGGCTGAGGATGGCGTTGCCGTGGTGGCGCTGCGGGTATACGGCGTTTTTGCCGTAGCTGCGGTTGTAGGAAAGGCGGTCGCCGAGGATATCGTAATGCGGTTTTTCGGGAAAATCGGGCAGCCTGCTGCTGCGGGTCAGGTGTTGACCTTGCACTTCCTGTAAAAACAGGACATCCGAGCCTATGCCGCGAAGCTCTTCCGCCATGCTGTCCACTTGGACTTTGCGGTTGAGCGCGGACATGCCTTTGTGCATGTTGTATGAGGTGATGGTAATCGGGCGGGGGGGCATGATGTGTAACCGTAGTGTGTGAGTAGTTTGTCGTTGTATTGATAGTATAACACTGCAAGTGTTTGGTTTCCGTAAAGATTTGATGTGCGGACGGTTGCTTGACGGTAAAACGTCGTCTGAAAGGTTTCAGACGACGTTTGAGGGGGAAACGCGCAGAAAACGATTTATTTTATGAACTCGTCCATGCCGTCTTCACAGCGGATTTTTTGTTCGGACAGCGTGGCTTTGAGCAGGGCGTCGTTTTGCGGCAGGGCGTCGCGTTCGGTTTCGTGATGCCAAAGGTGGTAGGCGATGCCGGCGAATTTGAGGTTGTGGCGTTTCATGCCGTTATGGAAGAGGCGGGCGACGAACTCGCTGTCTTCGCGTCCCCAGCCGACAAAGCGGTTGTCGAAGCCGTTGACGGCCAACGCATCGCTGCGGAAAAAGCCCATATTGCAGGTTTTGATGCCTTTGTGTTTGCGGCTGCTTTGTCTGCCGATCAGGGCGGACAGGCTGCGGCAGCGCAGGGCGGACAGGCGTTTTTCTATGCCTTGGCTGAACGCGGACAAATCGGGCAATTCGCCGGAATCTAAAATTTCCTGGGTGCGGCTTTGGGTCAGGATGACGCGCGAACCCTGTATCAGCCTGCCTTTGCGTGCGAGCTTGAGATGGTCGGCGATAAAGGACGGGTCGAGTATCATGTCGCCGTCGATAAGGATGACGTAGTCGCTTTTTGCCTGCGCCAGCGCGCGGTTGCGTGATTCGGCGGCACGGAAGCCGTCGTCCGGCCGCCAAGAATGTTTGACGGGGATGTCGGTATGGCTGCGGATGAACTCGACGACTTCGGCGGTGTCTTGGCGCGAACCGTCGTCCGCGACGATGATTTCGTCGGGCAGGCGGGTTTGCGCGAGTGCGGATTTCAAAACCAGCTCCAGCGCGTCGGGACGGTTGTAGGTGGTAATAATCAAGGCGACGCTGATATTGCGGTTGCGCTCGTAAAGTTTGACATATTTGTAGTACGAACCTTGCGCATTGGCGATGGAAATGGTCAAGCCGTCCGCGCCGTAGGCGAAACCGCGTTTGAGCAGGTAGTTTTTGACAAACGATACGCTGCCGTGCAACAGGGCTTTGAAGGGCGAGCTGTCTTTTTTGTAGCGGTTTTCTTCGGCGTAGAGCGAGCTGTATTGCTGCATTTTTTGAATCAGCCCTTCGGCGTTTTCGAAGGAATAGTGTTTCAGACGACCTTCGAGCGGACGGACGTTTGCATCGGGCGGCAAGATCAGCGATTCATGCACCTGACGGTCGGAAAAACGGGTAAACCGGCGGTGGTAAAGGCGCGGGATAATGTCGGGATACCAGCCGCAGGCTTTGATCAGGCGGCCGTTGTAGTGGTTCAGGCGCGAGAGCGAGAAGATGTTTTGTTCTTTGTTTTCCGCCACGGCTTTGCGGATGGCGGCAATCAGTTCGCCATCTGCCACTTCGTCGCTGTCTATGCTGAATATCCAATTGTTTTGCGCGAGGCGGGCGGCGAGGTTTTTCATCGGTCCGAAGCCGATGAAGTCGTATTTGTAATAACTGACGTTGGTGAAGCGTTCGGCGATTTCAAAGGTACGGTCGGTCGAGCCGTTGTCGAGCAGCAAAACTTCGTCGAAGTCTTGAAGCGCGGTCAAAACTTCGTGCAGATAGCGTTCCGAGTTTTTAACCAACATGGCTGCTGTGGCGGGAATTTTCGGGTTCATGATGAGGTCGTCTGAAAAGGAGTCGTCTGAAAAATCAAAATCGGGAAATCAAGGCAGTTCGGCAATGGCGGCGGTCAGTTCTTCGTGGAAAGCGTGTATTTTAACCGATATACCGCTACAATACGCATTTCCTTTTTTCAGACGACCTCCTCCGATATGCAGCTTATCCTTGCTCCTATGCAGGGGCTGGTGGACGATGTGATGCGCGATTTGCTGACCCGTATCGGCGGCTACGACGAATGCGTCAGCGAGTTCGTCCGCATTACTCACACCATCCATTCCCGTTCCACCTGGCTCAAATACGCCCCCGAAATCGCCAACGGCAACAAGACCCCTGCCGGCACGCCCTGTACCGTCCAGCTTTTGGGCAGCGACGCCGACAATATGGCGGTCAACGCCTTGGAAGCCGTCCGCTTCGGTGCGGACAAAATCGACCTCAATTTCGGCTGTCCCGCCCCCACGGTCAACAAACACAAAGGCGGCGCGGTCCTGCTCAAAGAGCCCGACCTCATCCACCATATCGTCAAAACCTTGCGCCAACGCCTGCCCGAACACATCCCGCTTACCGGCAAAATGCGGCTCGGTTACGAAGAAAAAAGCCTCGCGCTCGAATGTGCCGCCGCCATTGCCGAAGGCGGAGCCTGCGCCCTGACCGTACACGCGCGCACCAAAGTCGAAGGCTACGAACCACCCGCGCATTGGGAATGGATACGCAAAATCCGCGAACACGTCGCCATCCCCGTAACCGCCAACGGCGACGTGTTCAGCCTCAAAGACTATATCGGTATTAAAGAAATGACGGGCTGCAACAGCGTCATGCTCGGCCGCGGCGCCGTCATCCGCCCCGATTTGGCGCGCCAAATCAAACAATACGAAAACGGTGAAACCGTCCGCGATACCGATTTCGCCGAAGTTTCGGTGTGGATAAACCAATTTTTCCATTTGTGTCTCGCCAAAGAAGCGAACAACAAATACCCCGTCGCCCGCCTGAAACAATGGTTGGGCATGATGAAGAAAGAATTTGGAGAAGCGCAGGAATTGTTTGACGCGGTAAGGGCGGTCAAAGACGCGGAAGAAGTCGCGCGGATTTTGGCTGAATTTGAAGACAAGATGAATGCCTGATAATGATGAGGTCGTCTGAAAACATATTTTCAGACGACCTGAGACCTTTGCAAAAAAGCCCTTCCTCCGACAACCGAAACCCCAACACAGGTTTTCGGCTGTTTTCGTTTCAAATATCCACTGATTCTACCCAAACACCCCCTTAATCCTCCCCGGACGCCCCATAATCAGGCATCCGGGCCGCCTTTTAGGTGGCAACAGGCACACTTAGCCTGTTGGCCGCTTTCAACAGGTTCAAACACATCGCCTTCAGATGGCTTTGCGCACTCACTTTACACAGACCAAAATAGGCTGCCCGGGCGTAGCGGAATTTACGGTGCAGCGTACCGAAGCTTTGTTCGACCACATAACGGGTCTTCGACAAATATCGGTTGCGTTTGGTTCGCACTTCCGTCAGCGGACGATTGCGGTGGGCTTTGCGCATAATGCCGTCTAACAACTGATGCTCTTTCAGATGTTGCCGGTTTTCCTTACTGTCGTAGCCTTTGTCGGCATAGACGGTCGTACCTTCGGCAATGCCTTCCAACAAAGGGGACAGATGGTTGCACTCATGGGTATTGGCAGGAGTGATGTGCAGTTTCTCGATATAGCCTTCCTCATCGGTACGGGTATG
>NZ_JH164967.1:0-57252 GCF_000227275.1 Neisseria sp. GT4A_CT1 | reverse complement strand
TTTAGGTTTTTTTCGGCCAGTTGTCGGTTAATCAGTTTGAGCAATTCGGACAAGGTGTCGTCTTGCGCCAGCCAGTTGCGGTAACGGCATAAGGTGCTGTAATCGGGGATGCTCAGTTCGTCAAAACGGCAAAACAGGTTGAAATCGATGCGGGTGATGAGACTGTGTTCGAGTTCGGGATCGGAGAGGCTGTGCCATTGTCCGAGCAGGACGGCTTTGAACATGGACAACAGGGGATAGGCGGGACGGCCGCGGTGGTCTCGGAGGTAACGGGTTCTTTGACGATTCAGGTATTGTTCGATCGGTTGCCAATCAATCACCTGATCCAACTTCAATAGCGGGAAGCGGTCGATGTGTTTGGCGATCATGGCTTGTGCGGTTTGCCGGAAGAAGGTGCTCATGAGAAATCCCCTAAATGTCTTGATGGGAATTTAGGGGATTTTGGGGAATTTTGCAAAGGTCTCGACCTTTTTGTATGAAACATCAGAATTTGTCATCAGGCCAGCGCGTGCTTTGTAGGATGCTGGCGTCGACGTCCTGAATATTGCGGTGACCGGTAAACGCCATGGATATGTCCATTTCCTTATACAGGATTTCCAGCGCGCGGGTAACGCCTTCTTCGCCGTATGCGCCCAAGCCGTAGAGGAACGCGCGGCCTATCATCGTGCCTTTCGCGCCCAAGGCCCATGCTTTGAGGATGTCCTGACCGCTGCGGATACCGCTGTCCATCCAGACTTCGATGTCGCTGCCGACTGCGCTGACGATGTCGGGCAAGGCTTTGATGGAGGATACGGTATCGTCGAGCTGGCGGCCGCCGTGGTTGGAAACGACCAATGCGTCCGCGCCGCTTTTCGCTGCTTTTTCCGCATCTTCAGGTTCCATAATCCCTTTGATAATCAGCTTGCCGCCCCACAAATCTTTAATTCGGGCAACATCGTCCCAGCTCAGGCGCGGGTCGAATTGTTCGGAAGTCCACGAAGACAGCGAAGACAAATCGCCGACGTTTTTGGCGTGTCCGACGATATTGCGGAACGTGCGGCGTTCCGTGTTCAGCATTTTCATGCACCATTCGGGCTTGGTCGCCAGATTGATTAAATTGGCGATGGTCGGTTTCGGCGGCGCGGACAGGCCATTTTTGATGTCTTTGTGGCGTTGCCCCAAAACCTGCAAATCGGCGGTCAATACCAATGCCGAACACTTGGCATCTTTCGCGCGCTTAATCAGGTTTTCCATAAACTCGCGGTCGCGCATCACATAAAGCTGAAACCAAAACGGCGCGCTGGTGTTTTCGGCAACGTCTTCAATCGAGCAGATGGACATGGTCGAGAGCGTAAAAGGAATGCCAAACTTCTCCGCCGCACGCGCCGCCAAAATTTCGCCGTCGGCGTGTGCCATGCCGGTAAAGCCCGTCGGCGCAATCGCCACCGGCATCTTCACATCCTGACCGATCATTTTAGTCTCTAAACTGCGGCCTTCCATATTGACCAATACCTTTTGGCGGAAGCGGATGTCTTTGAAATCCGAAGTGTTTTCGCGGTAGGTGGTTTCCGTCCAAGAACCTGAATCGATGTAATCGTAAAACATGCGCGGCATCTTGCGCTTGGCGACAAGGCGCAGGTCTTCGATACAGGTCATTTTGCTCAAATCGCGTTTCATTGTTGATTGCCTCTGTTAAGGGGTTGCTTATGGCTTGGGTCGTCTGAAACGGGCAGGGCGGTTTCAGACGACCTTTTGCAATACCATAATGATTTAGTATGAATTAGATAATCTATATCAATCGCAATTATAAAGCAAATGGTTTTAACCCCGCCAAAAGCAGGGTAATAGCACTTTTCAGACGACCTCGGATTCAAGTTTCAGATAAAAAAAGAGAAATCTTCAGGCAGATAAAAATCCATTCGCCCAGCCATTTAAACAAACAATCGGAAGACGCCCGAATATACTTGACTGAATCACTCAGATATTAGACAATCGCACCACTATAAAAAAGCCGACACAGGCACCTACCATGAGACTGACCACAAAAGGGCGTTTTGCCGTTACTGCCATGATCGATTTGGCGATGAACGCGCAAACCGGCGCTGTCAAACTCAGCGCCATCAGCGAACGCCAAAGCATTTCGCTTTCCTATCTCGAACAACTATTCAGCAAACTGCGGCGCGCCGGGCTGGTCGAAAGCCTACGCGGCCCCGGCGGCGGCTACATCCTCGCCGCCCCTCCCGCACAAATCAATATCGCCCAAATCATTTCCGCCGCCGAAGACAAGCTGGACGCCACCCAATGCAGCAGCAAAGCCAACTGCCACCACGGTGCGCCTTGCCTGACGCACGACCTTTGGGAAAACCTGAACAAAACCATCAACGATTACCTCAGCAGCGTTACCCTACAAAGCATCATCGAACAGAAAAACAGCGATGACGGCAGCCACGTCATCCAATTTACACATATCCATTAAGTACATTACAGAAAAAGAAAGAGCAAACCATGACCGTCAAAACCCCCGTTTATCTCGACTACGCCGCCACCACTCCTGTTGACAAACGCGTTGCCGAAAAAATGATTCCCTATCTGACCGAAACCTTCGGCAACCCCGCCTCCAACAGCCACGCATTCGGCTGGGAAGCAGAAGAAGCTGTCGAAAAAGCCCGCGCCGACATCGCCGCCCTGATTAACGCCGATCCCAAAGAAATCGTCTTCACCAGTGGCGCGACCGAGTCCGACAACCTCGCCATCAAAGGCGCGGCAAACTTCTACAAAACCAAAGGCAAACACCTCATCACCGTCAAAACCGAACACAAAGCCGTGCTCGACACCATGCGCGAACTCGAACGCCAAGGCTTTGAAGTAACTTACCTCGGCGTACAAGAAAACGGTTTGATTGATTTGGAAGAACTCAAAGCCGCCATCCGCGACGACACCATCCTGATTTCCGTAATGTGGGTGAACAACGAAATCGGCGTCGTGCAAGATATTCCCGCCATCGGCGAAATCTGCCGCGAACGCAAAATCATTTTCCACGTCGATGCCGCCCAAGCCTGCGGCAAAGTGCCTGTCGATGTCGAAGCCGCCAAAATCGACCTGCTGTCCATGTCCGGCCACAAAGTGTACGGCCCCAAAGGCATCGGCGCACTGTACGTCCGCCGCAAACCCCGCGTCCGCCTCGAAGCCCAAATGCACGGCGGCGGACACGAACGCGGCTTCCGCAGCGGCACCCTGCCGACCCACCAAATCGTCGGCATGGGCGAAGCCTTCCGCATCGCCAAAGAAGAACTCGAGCAAGACATGGCGCACTACCGCAAACTGCGCGACATCTTCCTCAAAGGCATCGAAGGCATCGAAGAAGTCTATATCAACGGCGACCTCGAACACCGCGCCCCGAACAATCTGAACGTCAGCTTCAACTTCGTCGAAGGCGAAAGCCTGATTATGGCGGTAAAAGAACTCGCCGTATCCAGCGGCTCCGCCTGCACCTCCGCTTCGCTCGAACCCAGCTACGTCCTGCGCGCGCTCGGCCGCAACGACGAACTGGCGCACTCATCCCTGCGCATCACCTTCGGCCGCATGACCACCGAAGAAGAAGTACAGTTTGCCGCAGAACTGATCAAATCCAAAATCGGCAAACTGCGCGAACTGTCGCCACTGTGGGAAATGTTCAAAGACGGGATTGATTTGAACTCGATTGAATGGGCGGCGCATTGATTTAGTGGTTTTCAGGCTGCCTAGAATCAATTAATTAGCCTACAATTAATTTTCATGTAATTTGGAGTGAATAATGCAAACTTACGACTTATATAAACTACCAAGAAAAAATAATTTTCCTAGTGATATGTATATGTGGATAGCTCATAGGAGCAGTTTAATAGATTTGGACATAAATAAAGCTAACTCATGGGTTAAAGGCAATGATTTGTCCAATGCGATACATATAGCTATTTATGCTAATGAAGATCATATTTCTTCTTTACAAAAATCTCTTGAGAATTTTGCTACTAAAAAAGAATTTGCACATATATGGAATGGCAGCTCTCAGTCTTTACATCCCTTTTCTCAGAATTCCCCATTAAAAATATATGGTGGGGAATTTTCTCAAGGTATTCCATTCAATAAGATAATAAGTGATCCTTTTAATGTGGGAGTTGATGTTATTAAAAGTAATATTGAGACGATCACAAATGGTGAAATGTTAGGAAGTTTGCAATTAGGTAGTGTACGTACTGTAAGTATTTAACTTGCAAAAGCAGCAAGTGTAGGTTGGGTTGAAAACCAATAAGCCTATCAATCTGCCCGAAATGTTGGGTAACAACCCAACCTACTTAATAAATAGAAAAAGGTCGTCTGAAAATCCCCAAAGACCTTATCAGACGACCTTCTTCCAGAAAAATACTAAAAATGACTATAAAAAATAAAACACGCTACTTACTTTCTTGTCTGATGCTATGTTCTGCCCCGCTGGTTTCAGCACAGACACAACCCGATTGGTCAACTATATTTAAATCATTTGAAAATGGCTGCCAATTCGATAAACGTTTGGTAAACCTGTTGGAGTCATTTAGTGATGTAAGCCACGACTGGAGTGATAAGGACTCTAAATATCAAAACCTGCGGTTGAATTATCCCAATAGAGTCAATCTGTCAAAGGCTTACCGTGATCTTGCGCACCCGCCGATGACTTTGCACCGCGCAGAGTTTAGTGAAGATGGAGAACAGTTCATTCTTGATCAAACCCGTTTGAAACTCAGCGGTACTTACTATGGCTTGCCTGTGGTTCATATCAGCCAGACATTCCAATTAGAAACTGCAGGTTACAGCTACACCCGTTTGTTGTTGGATGTACCGCCGGAACAGGCACGCAAAGTGTTAAAAGGCAAGTACCGCCCTGTTCGAAAATACAGTTTGATTTTAGAAGAATACGAAACCCTGCAAGCAAAACTGAAACCGATTAATGTTAACGGGAAAACACAAACAATTTTGGAATGTGCTTTTGTAAATGGCTGATGAAAAATTGTAATAGCAAGCGTAGGTTGGGTTGAAAACCCAACAAGCCTATCAATCTACCCGAAATGTTGGGTTTAATAACCCAACCTACCTATAAATAAAAAGGTCGTCTGAAATCCATAAAAGACCTTTTCAGACGACCTAAAAGCCACCACATTAAAATCAAGGATACAACCCATGAACGAACAAGATTTAGATTTGGACAATCTCGATAACCTGCTTGAAGATTTTGACGGCGTTACCGTGGAAGGCGGCGTCGATTCGGAAAACGATGACGGCTGCGAAGGCGGCGCGTGCAAAATCTAAACTTCAGGCCGTTTGAAAATCGGCAAACAAACCACTGAAACCATTAAAAAACATTAAGGAAACCACATCATGGCATACAGCGATAAAGTAATTGACCACTATGAAAACCCCCGCAACGTCGGTACTTTCGACAAAAACGACGAGTCTGTCGGCACCGGTATGGTCGGCGCGCCGGCCTGCGGCGACGTCATGCGCCTGCAAATCAAAGTGAACGACGAAGGCATCATCGAAGATGCGAAATTTAAAACTTACGGCTGCGGCTCCGCCATCGCTTCGTCCAGCCTGATTACCGAGTGGGTCAAAGGCAAAAGCCTGGATGACGCGCTGGCAATCAAAAACAGCGAAATTGCTGAAGAATTGGAACTGCCGCCTGTGAAAATCCACTGCTCCATTTTGGCTGAAGATGCGGTAAAAGCGGCTGTTGCCGACTACCGCAAACGTCAGGAAAACAAATAATCCGATTAGTGGGTGCTTTGTCGGTAGACATTCATAGGACTCCTGAAAGTCTTAGGGTTTCCGGAAAAAGTAAACTCGAAGGCTTGTTCCCTTCTCACTCAGAGGAGGAAGACAAGGACACAGAAACCTAATCCTTTTAAAGTTGCCGCCAAATTTGGGACTACCTGCCAATCTATCCCCTCTCCCTGCGGGAGAGGGTTAGGGAGAGGGCGATAAGCCATAGGCTTATATTTAGTCGATACGTCTGCAAAATCGAAGGAGACGAAATGCCTTTTACCGATGAAGAAGCCCAATCCCTGCTTGCCGTCAAAGGCATAGGTAAAACCGTATTGCAGCGTTTGCAGCAAATGGGTTTGGATGATGTTGCCACGCTGGCGGCAGCGGATTTGGACGATGTTTTGGAACAGGGCGCGAAATTGACCGGCTCGACCTGTTGGAAAAACAGTCCGCAGGCTCGGGCAGCCATGCAGGCTGCCGTTGCTTGGGCGCAGCAGCGACAGGCAACGGAAAATTGAACAAGGTTAGATAAATGGGTAAATGCGGTATCGCGAAAATACTGTTTTACGCATATAGTTTGATACTGCTGGTCGGATATGCTTTATTTGCGGTGGTGAATTACTATCCTCCTGCACAAAGCATTGTTTTAAAAGAAGGTGCACGGGTAAAATTATCCTATGTTGCGCTCCAAAACAGTCAACCGCCCCTTATCACGATTGAGCGTGAATCCGGGCAGGCGAAACTGCATGCGGCAAGTGTGGAATCCTCGCCTGACGACATTACTTATCAGGTCTATACGCTACAAAGCACAAGCAAAAGAACAGCACATGCGCGGCGGCGGATAGATATCCGCTGTTTGGACTGCGCGGATACGCCGATTGGGTTAAACCATATCGAAGTGGAAATCTTGTCTTTGCGTCCTGAGATACGGGGCGAAATTGCACGGGTATATTTAGCCTCTCGGACTGGATTGGATTCTGCATTTCGTACGCCGCTTAACCGTGGATTGGACAGGCAGTATTTATGGCTGGCTCAGTCTGTTAGCACTCTTCCCCGTTTGGCTGGGTGTTTGGCTGATTTGGGCTGTGTTGCTGTATCGTCAGCGGCGCCGCAGGTTGCCAAAAAGTTAACTCAAGTTTCAGACGACCTGAAAACAAGTATTTTCAATCTATATAAAAAGGACAAATATTTTGATTACCATCACAGAAAACGCAGCCAAATACATCAACAACTACCTGACCAAGCGCGGCAAAGGCTTGGGCGTGCGCTTGGGTGTGAAAACCAGCGGCTGCTCGGGCATGGCATACAACCTTGAATTTGTCGATGAAGCGAACGAGGACGACTTGGTTTTCGAAGAACACGGCGCGCGCGTTTATATCGACCCGAAAAGCTTGGTTTATCTGGACGGCACGCAAGTCGATTACACCAAAGAAGGCTTGCAGGAAGGTTTCAAATTTGAAAACCCGAATGTCAAAGACTCTTGCGGCTGTGGCGAGAGCTTCCACGTTTAAGATATAAAAACGGCGGGACAGTATCAAAACCGTCCCGCCATTTTTTCGCTTCCTGTCTGTTGTAGCTGCCTTTGCCTTTTCTTTTCCGTTCGACCTTGTGTCGGAATAAATCGGATTTCACTAAGGCTTTTAAGGCATTGTCGCGTATTTTGCCTTTATTGTGTTGCACTTTACTGCTCATATTCAGTCCTTTTGGTTAAGAATCAGCGGATTATAAGGCAAAATCAGGTTTCTGCCGAAAATTTCACATTAATTATCCCGCCATGTCCCAATATTTCACACTCTTCCAGCTTGAACCCGCTTTCGATATCGACGCCGAAAGCTTGGAGCAAACCTACCGCGCTTTGGCTGCCCGTTTCCATCCCGATAAATTCGCTTCAGCCTCCGCTTTTGAGCAAAAGCAGGCAGTGATGATGTCTTCCACCATCAACGATGCCTACCGTACCTTGAAAAATCCCATTGACCGCGCCGCGTATCTGCTGAAAACGTTGGGCATAGACGCCGATGCGCCGGAGCATACCTCTTTTGCTCCTGAATTTCTCATGCAGCAAATGGAATGGCGCGAAACGCTGATGGATGCGCAAATGGAGCAAAACAACGAAGCCCTGCGCGCGTTGGATCAAGAAATCAGCCGCGAGCAAGACAAGCTGTATCAAGATTTGCGGACGGCCTTTGCAGCGAAAGACCACGAATCCGCCGCCCAATGGGTGCGCCACGGCAGGTTTTTAAACAAACTGCGCAACGAAATCGCCACCGCGTTGCAAGATTAAATACCCAGATTTTGAGCATCTGAAAGGTCGTCTGAAAACCGGAATAAGGTTTCAGACGACCTTTTGTCGTATGGTTTTGTTGCAGATTTAGAATTTGTCGGTTGATGGCTTATTCAGATTCCGTTTGCGCCAATTCCTCCGCTGCTTTTTGAACCATGTCCGGCGTGAGTTTGTTCAGGCAGTCGGTGTGTCCCAACGGGCATTCGCGTTTGAAGCAGGGCGAGCATTCGAGGTGCAGGCTGACGATTTTGGCTTTTTGGCTCAAGGGTGGGGTGTGATCGGGGCTGGACGAGCCGTAGGCAGCGACGAGTTTGCGGTCGAGGGCGGCGGCGAGGTGCATCAGGCCGCTGTCGTTGCAGACGACGGTGTCGGCGCAGGAGAGCAGGTCAATCGCTTCGGAAAGGTTGGTTTTGCCGCAAAGGTTGGTACAGAGGTCGTCTGAAAGTCGGTTGATTTCTTCGGCGATGTCGAAATCTTTTTGCGAGCCGAACAGCCAAACCTGCCAGCCTTCCGCCAGATAGCGGCGGCCGAGTTCAGCGAAATGGCGCGCGGGCCAGCGTTTGGCGGGGCCGTATTCCGCGCCCGGACAGAAGGCGAGAACGGGTTTGTCGGTGTTCAATCCGTATTTGGCAAGCGCGGCGGCGCGGCTTTCGGGGGAAATGGTGAAACGCGGGTTATCGGAATGTCCGTTAAAGTCCGCCTGCGTCGGGTGGGCGAGGGCGGTGTAGCGGTCGACCATCAGGGGCAGGGCGGCTTTGTCGAGTTTGCGGATGTCGTTCAATAAAAAATAACGCGATTCGCCGACGTAGCCGGTGCGCTGCTTGATGCCGGTGGCGAAGGCGATGAGGGCGGATTTGAGCGAACCGGGCAGGACGATGACTTGGTCGTAACCCTGTTTGCCCAGTTCGCGCCCGATGCGCCAGCGTTTTTTCAGCTCCAACGCGCCGTGTCCGAACGGGTTTTCAATAACGCGGCTGATTTCGGGCATGCGCTCGAATACCGCCATCGACCATTTGGGCGCAAATGCGTCTATGGTGCAACCGGGATGGAGTTCGTGCAGGCGGCGGTAAAGCGGCTGGGTCATGACGCAATCGCCGATCCAGCTCGGGGTGATGATGAGGATTTTTTTGGACATGGTGGTAGGGTAGGTTTGTATTGCGCGATATTGTATAGGAAACCAAGGCGCATGGGGTTGGCGAGTGCGGTTTGATGGTGTTGTTGTGCAAAAGACCGAGGGGTCGTCTGAAAAGGCAGGTTGAAATCAGTGGCGTCATGTTGACTGAATAAGGGTTTTGAATAAAAATCGAACCCTTATAGTGGATTAACTTTAAACCGGTACGGCGTTGCCTCGCCTTAGCTCAAAGAGAACGATTCTCTAAGGTGCTGAAGCACCAAGTGAATCGGTTCCGTACTATCTGTACTGTCTGCGGCTTCGTCGCCTTGTCCTGATTTAAATTTAATCCACTATAATATCAATGGGCTTGAAAGTGCCGCTCTGAGGAGGTTTGGACGTATCGTGTTTTTTCAATTTCAAAACAGGCAACAGCGGATTTTTTCTTTGTTGAGCGCGGCTGTTGTGATTGTCATCGTTATGACCTTATGGTCTTATGCTTGGGCGCAATATTTTGATTTAGGGGCGAATGAACCGAAGGAGGCGCTTGAGATGGCCGGGTTTGGTTTGTTGGTGCAATTTTTCCTATGCCTGCCTTATCTTTATTTCAAGAGATATATTCTTACCACTCTTTTGGCGACATCGATTCTTAATGGCGCCTATTTGTTTTTGTATTGGAGCAATTCGACGCCGCTTTGCTGCGGTGATATGGGGCAAGGCTTGATGTCTATGCTGTTTATGTTTGTTTCGGGTGTATATTTCGTTGTCTCCTGTTTGGTGATTATTGCGTGTTTGCATGCTAAAAAGGTCAGGAAAATCGGACAGCCCTCATAATTCGGCATAGATATAGTGGATTAACTTTAAACCAGTACGGCGTTGCCTTGCCGTACTATCTGTACTGTCTGCGGCTTCGTCGCCTTGTCCTGATTTAAATTTAATCCACTATAAAGATAGGGAAAAAGGTCGTCTGAAACCCAAATTTGAGGTTTCAGACGACCTTTTTTACTGCGTTGCGTTCAACTTTAAACGCTGTCAACCGATTCAAACCAAACCCAGCTTTTTCAGCAGCGCGGTGCTGCCTGCATCCACAAGCCTGAAGGTTTCGTCAAAGTCGCCGGTGTACCACGGGTCGGGGACGTGGCGGTAGCCGCTTTCGGGGATGAGGTCGGTGAGTTTGAAGATTTTGTCGGGGTGTTTGCCGAACATTTTTTCCAGTTCGGCAAGGTTGTTGTCGTCCATGGCGATGATGAAGTCGAATTCATCGAAATCTTCGGAACGCACTTTGCTGCTGGTAAAACCTTGGTAGTCGATGCCGTGGGCGGCGAGGATTTTGCGCGTGCCTTGGTGCATGTTTTCGCCGTCGTGCCAGCCGGATGTGCCAGCGCTGTCGGTGCGGACGCGGTGGGCTACGCCTGCTTCGCGGGCGCGGTGGCGCAGGACGTATTCCGCCATGGGGGAGCGGCAGATGTTGCCGAGGCAGACGAAGAGTACGGAATGGTTTTTCATAGGCGGTTTAGGCGTGTTCGGAGAAGAATGGGTTGTGTCCGTCCAGGGACAGGGATTGCGCGTAGGTCGGCAGGTCGGCATTTTCCGGCAAAACGTCGTGCAGAATGCGGATATGCTCGACGCGGCATTCTGCCATCAGGTCGAGGAAGTTGTGTTGGATGACGGCGATGTTGTCGGAAGACGAAAGGTTCCACACGAACACTTGCGGGACGACTTCAAACGCGCTGTCGGTCGCGTTGAAGCCGAACAGAATCTGTCCGCCCACCCTTGCGGCGATGACGACGCCGACGCGCGGACTCTGCATACGGATGGCGCGGATGGCGTTGGTGGCGAACACGTCCATCGCCATGCGCTGACGGGTGTGGCTGCCGTCGGTCAGGGCTTGGAGCGGGGTGTTCGGAGACAGCGGGTTAGTGAAGAGGGTAACGCCGACTGCGGCAAGGCTTTCCTGCCAAACCTGCATCAGCGGCAGGCCAGCCTGTTGCAGGTTGACGCCCAAGGCGGTTTGCAGGTTTTTGTCGCCGTAGCCCAGCGCGTAAACGACGTGGACGGACTGCCCTTCGGGGCAGATCAGCGGTTTGTCTTCAAAGGTTTGCAGGAACGCGGCGGCGGATTCGCTGTTTTGTTTCGCATTCCACCACTGTTCGGGCGTGATGCCGCTTAGGTCGTCTGAATGAGCGAGGAAGGGCAGCCATTGGGTGTTTTGCGTTAAAGCGCGCAAGTGGGGATAGTTGGACAGGCAGGCGGTCAGTGCTTCGGTAGGCAGCGTCAGGGGCAGCGTGCGCTCCTGTTTGCAGCCGGCGACGATGACGACGGGCAGGGCAAACCATTGGGCTTCGTCGTCGTTTTCGGCGGATAAGACTTGGTTGATACTCTGCATCAGCGCGTTGTAAGTCTCTACATCGGGCGCCATGGTCATGGCGACGGACAAGTTGACGTAGTAGTTTTGATGAAGCTGGCTGCGGATTTCGGTTTGCAACTGCCCCACGGCGATCTTGCGGGTCGCGGCGGTCGTGCCGTGTGCGAGCAGGGAGGCGTTTATCAGTAAATGGTTTTTAACCGGAGTCTGCGGATAAGGGCGTGTGTCGTGGAGGATGAAGGTATTCATATGGATATAAATCGGTGGTTGTCCGGACAGCTCGGATTATAACAATATCAGGATACGGATTGGGAAAAGGTCGTCTGAAAACGACGTTTCGGCAGCGTTCAAACAAATATCGCAAGCTGCCTCAAACCATTTTTACGTTTTCAGACGACCCTTTTTCTAATTTTCTTCGCTTCCTTCTTTTGCCCAGTGTTCCCTTACCCGCGCTTTGCCGTCCGCGTCCAAACGGCGGTAAAGGTTGATAACTTCGTCAGCAGAGGCGGTATTTTCGGACTGAGCCGCGCCGAACAGGGAGCGCACATAATCATCCGCCGGATGGTTTTGAATATCCTGCGGCGTATCGACCTGCACCAGCCTGCCTTGTTGCATCACGCCGATGCGGCAGGCGAGCTTGGCGGCTTCGTTCATGTCGTGGGTAACGAAAACGATGGTGGTGCCGAGTTTTTTATGAATCAGGGAAACCGTTTCCTGAAGGGAAGCCCGGGCGAGCGGGTCGAGGGCGGAAAAGGGTTCGTCCATCAACAAGATGTCGGGTTTGGCGGCGATGGCGCGCAGGATGCCGATGCGCTGCTGTTCGCCTCCGGAGAGTTCGTGCGGATAGCGGTTTAGGTAGGTTTCGGGCGGCATGCCGACCAGCTCGAGCAGTTCGTTCACGCGCGATGTGCGCTTCGGTTTGTCCCAGCCCAAAATGTCGGGCATCAGCTCGATGTTTTGCCGCACGGTCATGGTGGGGAACAGGGCGATTTGTTGCAGCACATAACCGATGCGGTGGCGCAGCCCGCGGATGTCGTAATCTTTGATACGCCTGCCGTTGAAATAAACATCGCCGTCGGTCGGCTCGGTCAATGCATTAATCATGCGCAGCGTAGTGGATTTGCCGCTGCCCGAACCGCCCACCAACACGAAAAACTCGCCTTGGTAAATGGTGAGGTTCAGTTCGTTCACGGCGGTGTGGCTGTCGTAGCGTTTGCTGACGTTTTTGAATTCGATTAAGGGGGTGTTGTGTTCAGGCTGCATCATAAATGTCCTTTACAACTTCGACAAAGCGGCGCGGCTCACGTTCCAACAATTTCGGCAGGTCGTCTGAAACGGCGGCAAGTTCGCCTTTGGCAATGGCGGTGTAGGTGGAAACCCATGCTTCAATCTGCCAGTCGGGCGCGTCAGGGTACGCGGCTTTGCGGCTGGCGAAGGCTTCTTCTAGGGTTTCGTTGTGGTAGAGGTGTGGTTTGCCGGTAATTTCGGTTAGGACGGCGGCTATTTCAGCGAAGTTTAATGATTGGGAACCTGTCAGCGTGTAGGTCTGATTGTCGTGGCGGTGGTTGTCGCATGCGATGTCGGCGATGACGTTTGCCGCCGCTTGGGCGACATCGCGCTGCGAAACGCAGGCAACGCGCCCGTCGTCGGCTGGGCCTGCGATGATGCCGTCTGCGTTGGCAATCGTTGCCATCATCTCACTGTAAAAATTGTCGCGCAGAAAGGTGTAGCGCATATTGGTTTGTCGGATCGCATTTTCAGTAACCGCATGGGTGCGCGCCAGTGTGAAGGTGCTGTCCAACGCCGCCTGTGCAAAAGAGAGATAAACCATATGTTGCACGCCCGCTTCCGAAGCAGCCTGCACCAAAGTCAAATGCTCTTGTTCGCGCGTCGGGCTCTCGGCAGCGGACACCATAAACAGCACCTCCACCCCGTTTAACGCCTGCTTGGCAAGCTCCAAATCGTCATAGGCAAACCGCCGCGCTTCGCAGTTCGGCAGGGCGGGCGCTTTGGTGGGGTTGCGCAGCGGCAGAATCAGCGGCAGTCCGCGTGTGTTCAGATGACGGGCGACCATGCCTCCGATGTTGCCGCTGGCGCCGGTGATGGCGATGTTCATGGGGAACTCCTTGGGAAGTGGAGGAAAATAATAGGGGAAGGGTAGCTGAAAAAGTGGCTTTAGGGTAGACGGATTTTCAGACGACCTTTTAGAAGTAGTAAAGGTCGTCTGAAAAGCAAAAAACAGTCCACAACTTCGTTTTGAAGGTGTGGACTATTTTGTTTGGGCTAGGTTAGGGCTGTATTTCACGCTGCCCTATATTTGCAACTGTTTAGCGGAATTCGAAGAATTCCAAATGTTGCGACCGCGTTTTCAGGCTGCCTGAGATGCTGCGAGTGAAATTGCGGCTGCCGCAGAGCCACAGGCTGCGGTTTGCGCTATCGCGGACGGTTTGACCGATATGTTCGGCGCTGAGCCTTTGGGTTTCGGAAGGGATATAGTGGAAATTGACATTGGCTTGTTGCGCTAAATTTTGCCAGTGGGCTAATGTTTCGGCAGGCAGGTTTCTATCGGCATGGAACCAGTCTGTCGGCTGGGTGGCGGGCTGTTTGGCCAGTTCATTGAGTCGTGCGAGAAATGGGGTAAAACCGATACCGTTGCTGACCCAGATTTGCGCTTGTCCATCGGAAAAGTCGAATCGTCCGTATGCGCCGTCGATTTGCACGGTGTCGCCGATATTCAGGCGCTGCGGCAGGCGGCGGGTGTAGTCGCCCAAGTCTTTGATCACGAGCGTGAGCTGTTGGTTATCAGGCTGCCAGTCGGAGGCGATGGTAAAGGGGTGGCTTTCTCCGTGTGCGCGTAAAAAGAGGAATTGTCCTGCGCGGTGTCCTTGCCATTTTGGGGCATTCAGGGTCAGGGAAAGTAGGTTGCCGTTTTGATTTAGGGAGGATACGGTGGCGTTTTGCGGATTGCCGATGCGCTTGAACAGGGCAATCAGCGAGCAGGCGATGCCTGCAAGTAAGGCTGCGATGAGCAGCCATCCCAGCGGTTGCGACCAATAGGCAAAATTTGCCAGTACGATGGTGTGCCACACGAGCGCGAGATAAACGGGGACGATAAGTATGTGGAGTTTGGCAAACCAGCGGTAGGGTATACGTTTGATGAGGGCGGCGACAAGCAGGACGAGGGCGACATAAAAAGCAATTTCGCCAACTTCTTCGGCAAAGTGGCGTTGGGTAGCCAGCCAATCTTTTAACGTCAATATTTCCTGCATCGGCGGGCGTGGCGGACGTTTTCCGTCAATCAGACCAAGTTCGATAAGCCATTTGGGGAATTGTTTGCAGGTCCAATGCAGGATGCTGCCTGAAAGGGCAATGATGCCGAGCCATTTATGCAGGCGGTACATTTTGTCCAGCCCGCCAAGCGGGGTTTCCAGTATTTTGGGGCGCACGGCAAGTATCAGGCAGGCACTCATGGCCAGTATGCTGATGGTGCCGGTTAGTTGTAGCAATAGGTTGCGTACGGGAAATACGCCCCACTGGTCTGGAAATGATGTAGCAAGCAGCCATAAAGCGAATATGCCGCCGAAAAATATGGCTAAGGTAAATTTAATGTTTTTCATGGTAGTGGTCCTTACGGATGGGAATATGAAGCGGTCTGCGCCGTTTGTGGGGATTGTATGTGGGGAAAATTAGGTGGAAATTATTGGTGTGGGTCAGGGTGGGAAGGGTTTACCTGTTGAGGTCGTCTGAAAAGTTTAAAACAACCTGACCTTTTCAGACGACCTGAAAAGCAGCAACCCGTTTCATTGGCCATGATTCCGTTGTCCAAACGCGTTCAAATTCTTCGGCGAAACCGTGTTGTGCGGCGTAGGTTTGCAATTGTTGCAGCCAGGTTTTCGGGGCGATGTCGGCGGCGGCGCGGGTGGTGTGCAGCAGGTAGGGGCGGGTATCGAAAGCTTGGACGATGTGTTGGCTGACGGCGTTTAGGGCTTGGGGATTGTGGTCGGTTTGTCGGGCAATTTTTTCGTATTGCGACAGGGCGGCGGTTTTTGCGGTTTCGTGTTCAGCGACGGTTTGGGGGCTGTGTCGGGCGGTGGTAGCTTGGATGGTAATCAGGGGCAGCAGTTGCCCTTCGGTAAGCGCGGCAGCGAGGCGCAGGTGTCCGTCTAAAATCAGCCAGCGGTCGGACAGGGCGGTGAGTTCGTACACCAAGACGGGCGGTAGTTGGTTTTGCCGTGCACGTTTGCGCCAATATTTCAGACGGCCGTCTTCGGCGTGGTGGATTTTCAGGGCAATGAAGCGTTCGGCTTGGGTATAAAAATTGTTGTCCAGCGCGTCGAAACGGCTGCCTGAAAACAGCCATTGGGCGTAGTTTTCGTCGGTTTCAGGCTGCCCTACGGCGGTGTCGTGCCAGCATTCGCCCCATTGCGGCGGCAGGGGTTGGGCGGGGCGGTAGTCGAAGTGCCATTCGCCGATGCCGAGCAGCCCTGCGTTGTGGGTGGCGAGTTGTTCGATGAAATATTTGTTCCAAAACAGGCCTCGCTTTGCGGCGGGTTGGCGGGCGATGTGTTCGTTTACGCGGCTGCCGATGTGCCCGACGGGCTGGTATGTCTGCCAGCTTTCGGCGTAGCTGCGGATGAGGTAAACGTCGTATAAATCGTGGCTGAAGAACGACCAGAACACGGGTTCATCGTTGTAAGTCAGGCTGAGGCTGATACCGTCGGGTGTGTGGAGTTTCAGACGACCTTGCGTTTGACGGTCGATATGCAGGGCAAGGCTGTTTGGGGAGGTGGGATGGTGGGTCAGGCTGCCGCTGTATTGTTCCAGCGCGGCGGTTAGCGATCGGTAGTGCATGGGGTGTCCTTTGTAAGGCGTTCAGCGATAACTGATGACAATCATCGTACTGCCGTCTTTATTGTGGTAATACGCGCCCGCATTGCCCCAGGTGAATTGACGGCATTTGCCGGATAACGATGCTTTAATGGAACAAGGGGCATCGCCCAGTTGTTTATCCAGCCATCGATCAAACTGTTTTCTACGTTGCAATTCGTGCTTCTCCGACCATGCTGCCCAGCTATTGTCCTCGCCTATCGGGCAGAAGAATATGGATAAGCGCTCCAGCCGTTGCTGCTCGAATTGGACGGTAAGGGTGTATTGTTCGGACTGTTTGGTAAATGACAAACTGAAAAAGGTTATTCCCGCTTGCAGATGATTCGGGCTGGATTTTGGGAAGGATGCAATCCAGTCATCAAGCGTGGTGAGTGCGCCAATAATGTTGCCGTCCGGTAGGGTGATGCTGCCGTTTTCAGGGTTTATCTTCATCGGTTTGAATTCTCAAATGTATAGTGGATTAACTTTAAACCAGTACGGCGTTACCTCGCCTTGCCGTACTATCTGTACTGTCTGCGGCTTCGTCGCCTTGTCCTGATTTAAATTTAATCCACTATAGTTTTCAGACGACCTAAGGCCATGTTCGTTTTATCACGCCTTTAAGCCGCACGATTTTTCATTTCACCCACAACCGTCCCTGTCTCGCTAAATTCAAAGTCGCCAGCAACAGTAACATCACCAAGCCGGAGCCTGCGGTGGCGAGGAAATAGCCTAAAAACAGTAAACGCTGTTCGGCGATCAAATGGAAGCCGCAGCCTGTCATTGCCGCCAAACCGAATGAGAAACCCCAAAAGCTGGGGCTGAAACCCTGTTCCAGCATCCAAGGCAGAAGGCGCAGCAGCAACAGGAATTGCAGGCAGCCGTAGCCGATTAAAAGCAGCGAGAAGGTATCGATGTGCCCGCCCGATACGGCAAAATAGGTGCCACAGCCGACAAAAGCGGGCGCAAGTTGAATGCCGACAATACCGCGCACAGGGGCGTTGACGGGTGTACCGGTGCGCAAACGGCTCAATATGGCGGCTTCCAAGCTAAGCCATGAAAACAGTCCCGCGCCCAAAAACAGCCAAGCGTAATCCGATAAACCCAATGCCGCCATTGCGGTCGCGCTGACAAAATTGGTGGCAACGGTGGGCAGGTAAACAATCGGCGTGGTGGCATCAAGGGTATGGACGCCGCGCCACAAGCCGCCTGCACGGTACATGGCAAATGCTAACTGTCCCGCCGTTCCCAGCAAAATCAACCCTTTTGCCAGTAGCGTTTGATAGGGTGAGGCTGCCAAACCCGCCAGCATCGTGGTAATCGGAATCGCACTGATGAAACAGCATTGCACCAAATCCTGCAAATCCTGCAAAAATTCGGGGCGGAAAAAACGGATTTTGATGATGTAGGCAATGACCAGCAGCAGCCAAAGCGCAAAGGCGGCAGCTAACAGCGTTTCCGCAGCCCAAGTCGGCAAAAGCCCGATATGCGCGCCGTAACGCCACGACAAACCGAGCGCGAAAAGCCCCAACGGCATGCTGAAATAGCTGAGGGGGACGGGAAATTTTTTGGTACTCATATTGTGATGTGTGTTTTAAGGAAAGGCGGTAGTATAGCCGATTCAAATCGGTAAGCGCAGCTTGGGTTGAGGCCCGATAAAGACGTTAAATCTGTCTGAAGTATCGGGTTTCAGCATGAGCCGTATCAGGTAGGGATATGCTGATGTTTGAGTTTATAAATTCGGCTTTCAGACGACCTGAAAGTAAGCGGAAACAGACAATATAGTGGATTAACTTTAAATCAGGACAAGGCGACGAAGCCGCAGACAGTACAGATAGTACGGAACCGATTCACTTGGTGCTTCAGCACCTTAGAGAATCGTTCTCTTTGAGCTAAGGCGAGGCAACGCCGTACTGGTTTAAAGTTAATCCACTATAAATGTCGCTTGAGCCTTCTTGGTTATCAGGCAGCCTCTTTATCATACATTTCCCGCAACACCTCCGTCAGCCAGTCGAACACCTTTAATACGCGCCCGGAAGTTACTGTGCGTTGCGGGCGGTAGATGTAGAGTTGCCACGAGCGGCGCGGGATTTCGGGAAAGAGTTCTAGCAGTTCGCCGTTTTGCAGGTGGATTAGGCACAGATGTTCCGGGATATAGGCGGCAACGCTGCCTGCCAGTGCGGCGGCGAGTTCGTTGGCAGGGTCGTCTGTGATGAAACGGATGTTTTTTGGAAAAACGTGCATTTCTGCGTTGAGCGGCCAGCCCCACGGGCGGTTGGTGTTGGCGTTAATGAGCGACGATGCGGGGAAACGGCCGGTTAATTCGTCTAGGTTTTGCGGCGTGCCGTGGCGGGCGAGATAGGCGGGGGAGGCGACGATTTTGTCGGTGGTGTCGCAGATTTTGCGGACAATCATCAAATCTTCTGCCTGTGTCCCGATGCGGATGCCGATGTCGAGTTGGTTTTCCACCGCGTTAAGTTTGGCGTCGTTGCTGCGCCAATCGATATAAAGTTCGGGATAGTCGGCGCATTTTTCCAGCAGGCGGGCGAGTATGCGGCCGTTATCGTTCCACTGCGGTACGGTAATGCGGACGATGCCGCGTATCTCGTCTTTTTCTTTGGCGGCAGAAAACAGGTTTTCGCTGTCGGCAAGGAGCTGCTGGGCGCGCGGCAGGAAGGCTGCGCCAAACTCGGTCAGGTGGATATTGCGTGTGTTGCGGGTAAAAAGCTGTTCGCCGAGGTGTTGTTCCAATTCGGCAATCACGCGCGTTACCACCTGCGGCGAAACGGACAGGCGCAGCGCGGTTTCGCGGAATTGCAGGGTCTCGGCGGCGGAGCAGAAGTATTTTAGGGCGTTAAGTTTGTCCATTTTGATTTCAAGAGATTGGTTCAGGTCGTCTGAAAACCTTTTCAGGCAGCCTGCACCTTAATTGTTCCATATTCTAGAATTAACAATTCAGATTTTATTCATTGTTTGCCAAACAGTCCATCCCTATAATGCACTCATTCGATAAACAAATCACAGAGCAACCCCATGAAAAATCAAGTTAAAAAATCATTCCTGAAAACTGCTGCCGCAGCCGCCGTTGCATTGACTTTGTCCGGCTCTGCGCTGGCAGATGTGTCCATTACCCCGATGAAAGGAGTTCAAACTATGCAGCTTACCCAAGAATGGGACAAAATTTTCCCCCAGTCCAATAAAGTGGAACACCACAAAGTAACATTCAAAAACCGCTACGGCATCACATTGGTTGGCGATTTGTATGTGCCGAAAAACATCCGTTCAGGCCAGAAACTGCCCGCAATTGCGGTAGCCGGTGCGTTCGGTGCGGTGAAGGAGCAATCCAGCGGTCTATATGCCCAAGCGATGGCAGAACGCGGTTTTGTAACCTTGGCATTTGACGGTTCGTTCACCGGCGAATCGGGCGGCGAGCCGCGCAATATCGCATCGCCCGAAATCAATACCGAAGACTTTTCCGCTGCCGTTGATTTCCTCGGCCTGCAAAACTTCGTGAACCGCGAACAAATAGGCATCTTGGGCATTTGCGGTTGGGGCGGCATGGCGTTGAACGCCGCTGTGGGCGATACCCGCATCAAAGCCGTCGCCACCAGCACCATGTACGACATGACCCGCGTGATGGCCAACGGCTACGAAATCAACATGAAGCAGAACGCACAAGGCGGCTACGACCGCGCCCAGCCGCAAATGGATGCCGAAGCGCGCTACCAAACGAAAGTACAACTGAACAACGGCCGCTGGGAAGCAGCGCAAAACGGTTACGCCACTCTTGCGCCCGCCAACAATCTTGACCCCAAAGACATTACCGCCGACACGCCGAAATTTATCGCCGAATACGCCGATTTCTACCGCACCAAACGCGGCTTCCATCCCCGCGCGGTAAACTCCAATCCGCAAGGTTCTTGGGCGACCACCGTGCCGCTGGCGTTCATCAATATGCCCATCCTGCAACGTGCCGGCGAATTGCGCACCCCCGCTTTAATTGTACACGGTGAAAAAGCACACTCACGCTACTTCAGCGAAGACGCGTTCAAATCTCTGGGCAGCAAAAACAAAGAGCTATACATCGTGCCGGGTGCGAACCACACGGATTTGTATGACAACACCCGAGGCAAGATTCCGTTTGATAAGTTTGAGCAGTTCTTTAAAGCAAATCTGCATTAAGGTCGTCTGAAAGGCTACCTGAGAGCGTAAAAGCAGCCTGCACTTTTTTGTAACGAGTGCAGGCTGCTTTTTATTTTTCAGACGACCTTTTCAGATTTCGAGGTCGTCTGAAAAAGCAAATGCGGCGGCTGTATCAAACAGGTTTGCGGAAGGTAATGCAGTAAAAGCGGTTGTTCCACAGCAGCCGCGTTTTCTTTTCCTGCACGGTTTCGGGGATGCAGTTTTCGATTTGTGTCAGATCGAAATCGGTGTCTTGGAAGTAGTTCCGCGTGAATAGGCTTTTTTTGTATTGTTGTTGGATGAAGTCGGTGGTTTCGTCTGCAATCATGATTTTGGTGCCGGGCTTGGCGACGCGCAGCATTTCGTTGATGGCTCTTTGCTTGTCGCTGAAAAAATTGATGCCGCCCACATGGAATACGACGTCGAACATATTGTCGGCAAAGGGTAAGTCTTCGGCGTTGCAGTGTACCAAATCCAAGCCTGCCGCTTTTTTCCGCCATACGTTGCGGCAGCGTTCCAACATGCCGAGCGATAGGTCAGCGCCGGTTAAATCCAGCGCGGCGGGGTCGATGTCGGCGGGCAGGTGGTTTAAATCGGTACCTGTGCCGATGGAGACGTAGAGCGCGGTGCAATCCTGCCGCCATTCCAGTTCGTCCATCAGGCTGCGCCGTGTCTCGTTGATGCTGTTGCCGTATCTGAGGCGGGCTATCCAGCGTTCGCCGAAATCGTACCAACGGGCGAGGCGGTTGTACATGTTCATGTATTTGGCGTTGTCGCCCGTTACGTTGTCGGAGTCGAGGCACAACAAGATGCCGTCTTGTTCGGGCGGAAGCGGGTTTTGTAAGGCGGGTTTGAGCTTTTGGATGAGCTTGGCGGAAGGCATGGTGCTTCTCCTGTTGAGGGTTGAGCGATGCGTATCTTGAGTCGGGATTCGACAAGGCCGTTAAAACATTGGATTCATCTGTCCAACTTATCCGGCGGGGTCGTCTGAAAGCTTGATTGTGGTGAACAGGCAATTTTAGGGTGGCTGCGCTGTCTGAAATAAAGGCCGTCTGAAATCGTGTTTCAAACGGCCTTTTGACATAGTTTAAGACAAGAGGGGATTAGAACTTGCTTTTGATGTCGTCAATCAGGTTTTCGGCTTTTTCTTTTGCCTCGCTAACCAGATGTTCTGCTTCTTCTTTGCCTTTTTTCAATACGTCGCTTGCTTTTTCCTCAATGTCGGCGGCAACTTCTTTGACTTTGCCGATGCCTTGTTGGATCACGCCTTCTGCTTGGAGTTTGGGATCGTCTAAGAGTTCTCCGGCTTTCTCTTTTACATTACCGCTGATTTGGTCTAATTTACCGCTCATGGTTTATTTCCTTGATGTTTATGTTGATCGAGAACCCACTATAGTCTAATCGGGAGCGTGTTGCAACTTGAGAGGTCGTCTGAAAATCTGTTTCAACAAAATGAAAACCGTTTTTCAGACGACCTGAATCATTTGCCCTTATCGTTTATCAAACCGTTTTTCTGTAAATAATCCCGCGCTACGTCCGCCGGTTTTTCTCCGCCCACTTTCACGCGGTAGTTCATTTCGGTCATTTCGGCTTCGCTGATTCTGCCTGCCAGTTTGTTCAATGCGTTCACGATGTCGGGATGCTGTTCGGCAAACTCGGTTTTCATCAGCGGCGCGCCTTGGTAGGAGGGAAAAAGGGCGATGTCGTCTGAAAGGACGGCGAGGCGGTATTGTTTGAGGTCGCTGTCGGTGGAA
Source organism: Neisseria sp. GT4A_CT1 (assembly GCF_000227275.1). Taxonomy (NCBI): domain Bacteria; kingdom Pseudomonadati; phylum Pseudomonadota; class Betaproteobacteria; order Neisseriales; family Neisseriaceae; genus Neisseria; species Neisseria sp. GT4A_CT1. The sequence continues at coordinate 34,939 of NZ_JH164967.1, read as the reverse complement.
TAGGCCTCGACGAGGTCGATTTTGCCGTTTAGGAGGGCGGTGTAGCGCAGGGCGGGTTCGAGCGTCGAGAGGTGGCTAAATTGTATACCGTGTTGTTGCAAACCTTTGTAGCCGTCGGCGCGGTCGGTAAATTCGAGGGTAAAACCGGCGCGGATTTGGTTTTGCACGCGTTTGAGGTCGGATATTTTGTGCAGGTTGTGCGCGGCGGCGTAGTCCTGGCTGACGGCGAGGGCGTAGGTGTTTTGGTATGCCATCGGCGGCAGAAATGTCAGCCGGTGTTGTCGGGCGAGCAGGTCTTTGGCGGTTTGGTAGGTCTGTTCGGGAGAAAGGCGGCGGTTTTGCTGTTCGGCAGGGACTTTGACCAGACTTTCGAGGACGGTACCGGTAAATTCGGGGTAGATGTCGATTTCGCTGCTGTTTAATGCGTTGAACAGGAATGAAGTTTTGCCGAAATTGGGTTTGAGCATCACTTGCGCGCGCGGATTATTTTCTTCAATCAACTGTTTGTACATATTGATGAGAATGTCGGGTTCGCTGCCGAGCTTGCCTGCGATGGTGATTTTTTGTGCGGATGGGTTCGTTTGAAAAATTGGTGCCAAACCAATGGCGATAAGGATGGCAAGCAGGGCGGCGGTAATCGGCATTTTGTGTTTCGATTTTTGCAGTATGCCGATGCCGCCGCTGACCAATACGGCGAGCAGGGCGGACAGCAGCGCGCCGGTAAACGTCATCGCCATGTTGTTGCGGTCGATGCCGAGCAAAATCAGGTTGCCCAAGCCGCCTGCGCCGATAAGCGCGGCGAGTGTTGCCGTGCCGATAATCAATACGGACGCGGTACGGATGCCGGAAATCATGGCGGGCAGCGCCATCGGCAATTCAATGCGCCACAACGCCTGCCATCGGGACAAGCCGAACGCGGTGTGCGCTTCTTTGATGGCGGGGTCGATTTGGCTCAAACCGAGATAGGTGTTCTGAAAAATCGGCAACAGGGCGTAGAGCGTCAGCGCAATCAAAACCGGCGGCGAACCGATGCCGACAAAGGGAATCAGCAAGCCGAGCAGCGCGAGGGACGGGATAGTTTGCAGGATATTGGTTACCTGCAAAACGCCTTCCGCCCAACGCCGTTTGTCCGCCAGCCACACGGCGAGCGGCACGGCCAGCGCAACGGCGCAAAGCAGGGCAATCAGGGAGAGGCGGAGGTGTTCAAGCGTCGCCTGCCACAGTTCGGCTGGCGGGACGGGGAGGAAATCGGGCATAAAGAATTGTCGGAATTGAAAATATTTCCGACAGTATAGCGTAAGGGGCAAAGAAGAGAAAAAGGTCGTCTGAAAATCCGTTTTCAGACGACCTTGGCTTATGGAAAATGCCTTACATCACGTCCAACACATCAATGCCCAGCAAATCCAAGCCTTGTTTCAGCGTGTCGCCGGTGAGCTTCGCCAGTTGCAGGCGGCTGTTGCGGGTTGCGCCTTCGGCTTTGAGTATCGGGCAGGCTTCGTAGAAGCGGCTGAACAGGGTGGCGGTTTGGTAGAGGTAGGCGGCGAGGTAGTGCGGATACGCCGTGTCCGCCACGCTTTGCAGCACGTCTTCGAATTTCAGAAGCTCGGCGGCAAGCTGTTTTTCCAGCGGTTCGGTCAAAACGGTGGGTGCGGTTGCATCCCATTCGCCGGCTTTGCGGAATACGCTCTGTACGCGGGTGTAGGCGTATTGCAGGTAGGGGGCGGTGTTGCCTTCAAACGAGAGCATGGCGTCCCAGTCGAACACATAATCGCTGGTGCGGTTTTTGCTCAAATCAGCGTATTTGACTGCGCCGATGCCGACGGTTTTGCCGATTTTAGCGGCTTCGTCCGCGCCCAATTCGGGATTTTTTTCTTTCACCAAAGCGGTGGCGCGCTCGACGGCTTCGGTCAGCAGGTCAACCAGTTTTACGGTGTCGCCGCTGCGCGTTTTGAACGGTTTGCCGTCTTTGCCCATCATGGTGCCGAAGCCGATAAACTCGGCTTTTGCATCTTCCGGCAGATAGCCTGCTTTGCGGGAAGTGGTGAAAAGTTGTTCGAAGTGCAGGGCTTGGCGGTGGTCGACGACGTAGAGCAGGCGGTCGGCTTTCAGACGACCTATGCGGTAGCGCAGGCACGCCAAATCGGTGGAGGCGTAGAGGAAGCCGCCACCTTGTTTTTGCACGATAAATGCGGCGGGTTCGCCTTCTTTGTTTTTAAACTCGTCCAAGAACACGACTTTCGCGCCGTCGTCTTCGACCGCCAGACCTTTTTGAACCAAATCATCGACCACGGGCTGCAAATCGTCGTTGTATTTCGATTCGCCCGCCACGTCTTCGGGGCGCAGCTTCAAGCCCAGCGTGTCGTAAACGGCTTGGGCGTGCGAGAGCGAAATATCGACAAACTGTTTCCACAACGCCAACACGGTTTCATCGCCGCCTTGCAGCTTCACAACGTATTCGCGCGCGGTGTCGGCAAAGGCGGGGTCTTCGTCAAAGCGCACTTTGGCGGCGCGGTAAAACTGCTCCAAATCCGCCAACTCAAACGCGGCATTATCTTTTTGCTGCTCAACCAAATAAGCAACCAACATGCCGAATTGCGTACCCCAGTCGCCGACGTGGTTTTGGCGGATGACGGTGTTGCCCATAAATTCCAATACGCGCGAAATGCTGTCGCCGATGATGCTGGAACGCAGATGGCCGACGTGCATTTCCTTTGCCAGATTGGGCGAGGAATAGTCGATGACGACGGTTTGCGGTTTGTCGGTTTCCGCTATGCCGAAACGCGTGTCATTCAAAGCCGCATGAATGTTCTGGGCGAGAAATTCGGGGCGCAGACGCAGGTTGATAAAGCCGGGGCCGGCCACTTCCGCGCTTTCAATCACGGCGTTGTCCGCCAATGCTTCGACGACCTTTTGCGCCAATTCGCGCGGATTTTGTTTGGCTTTTTTCGCCGCACCCATCACGCCGTTGATTTGGAAATCGCCGTGTTCGGCGTTTTTGGTCGGCTGCAAAACAACGGGGCTGTCGGCGATGCCTGCGGCGGCAAAGGCGGCGGTGGCTTCGCGTTCGACGGTTTGATGTAGGTTCATGAAGATCGGTCTTTCGGTTAAATTCAAATCAGGCGGTATTTTAAAAGAATTTGGGGTGTTGAAACAGGGCTAAGGTGAAAGGTCGTCTGAAAACCTTGGATTTGGGTTTTCAGACGACCTTTTGCGCAGAGAAGAGATAGGTTAATGCCAACGGCTGTCGTTTTCACATGGAATGCCGTCATGATCACCGTCCATTTTGGTATTCGGACAGAATTTAACGAAGAATTCTGCCTCACTTAAGGAAGTCATTTGGGAACAATATTGACGACCATCGCATTTGAATTCGTTTTTTGATGTTGAAGAGACAGAGGAGTGATCAGATTTTTGGGTGTCCGTAGATTTATGTTTAGCATTTGTACGACCACGGCTGTTGACCGCATCCAACCACTCTTCGCGTTCGGCTTTTATTTTGGCTGCAACTTCTTCCACCATCGTCTTCGGCGGTGCGGCCGCTGCCGCTTGTGCCTGTTGCTGGTATTTCTGCCAGTAATCCCAGCCGAACCATCCGCCGGCGGCAAGCAGGGCGATGATGGGGATAATCAGCAAGAGCTTGGAAAAGGTTTTTTTATACGGCTCAGGTTCGGTGTCGAAAAAGTCGAATTCATCGACACAGTCAAGGGAGAAGCAGATATTTTCGGCTTCGTCGCGTCCGCGTCTGCCTTTGACAATGTCGAATGAGACGCGTTGGCCTTCGGCAGGCGGACGTGTCAGTGTGGTAAAGGCGGAAAGCGGGGCGAACACTTCTGTACCCATGCTTTCTTCGCGGATGGCTCCAAATTGGCGGTTGTCATTCCAGCGTGTAATCGTACCGTAATAGCGCATATTTTTATGTAATTTGAATAGTTGTTGTTTGGGTTGTATTTTAAACGAAATCTGTAAAGGAACAAGGGGAGCGGTTGATATTTAAATGTAAATTCTATGCCATCGGGAACGGCAGGTTTCAGACGACCCCTGTCAGGCCGGCATGATTCGGTAAGGAGAGTGATGTTTTAAACAAAAAAGGAAACATATCGTTTCCCTTTTCTGTTATTCAATAACGTAACCTTCTTTATCCCAATTTGTCTTTTTCACTATTTGGTCGTTGGCGTAAACCGTTTCGGACTTTTTGGCTCCGTCGTCATACCATTCCAAGACAACGCCGTTGCGTTTGCCGTTGGTAATGGTAATTTCAGAAAGGGCGCGGCCGTTTTCGTCCCAACTCATGATTTCGGTCGGTTTGTCGTTGACCATGGTCATTTCGGTTTTCGGGCTGCCGTTGGGATACCATTGCTTCCAGTAGCCGTTTGCCTTGTCGTGTTTGAACTGGATTTCGCTTTCTTTCGTGCCGTTGCGGTAATAGCGTGAGCCGACGCCTTCGCTCAAGCCGTTCAGATAGGGCATGACTGCCGATTTTTTACCGTTGGGGTACCAGTTGGTCCATTCGCCGTTCGGCTTGCCGTTGCGGTAGCTGCCGATCATTTTCTTTTGCCCGTTGAAATGCCAGAGTGTCAAAGTACCGTTGTTGAGGACGGGAACGAAGGTTTTGATCTGCGCCGCCGGTATTTCATACGGGTCGGAATATTTTTTCATGGACGGATAGTAAAAGTCCTGCACTTGCGCTACGCCGGATTCGACGGTGTATTGGCGGACGTAAGCTACCGATGACATTGTGGCGGTAATTTTGCCGTTTTGATTGAAATAAACGGAATGGGTTTGTGCCGAAGCTTGAAGCGACGCGCCAAGCAGGATGCAGGCGGTCAGGCTGTTTGTCCAAAAGTGGTTCATTGTCTGGTTGTTCCGATGTGGCGGAGATGTAAATAATAGGTATTTAGTTGAGTCGTCAAGTCGATAATATTTGAATAAAGCATATTCCGGCTGTTATTCGTCATTATAATCCATCAGGTCATGCGGGTTAAATATAATATTTTTATGAATGCTTATTTAAATACAGACAATAAATATAAGAAATGGTTCCGATTGGAATATTGATTTTGTGTGTAGGGAGGTCGTCTGAAAACAGATTAAACGGATATGTTCAACGTTAATAATATAGTGGATTAACTTTAAACCAGTACGGCGTTGCCTCGCCTTGCCGTACTGTCTGCGGCTTCGTCGCCTTGTCCTGATTTAAAGTTAATCCACTATAATGGTTTGGGGCGAGCACAATCATGAAAATACGGCCGAAAACCTATATGCAGAAGATTTTCGGCCGTATCAAAATCAGCAAGGGATTATTCCAATCCCAGCAATTGCTCTCGGGTCAGCAAGAATACGAATCCGTCGCCGCCGCTGGTTTCCAGCCAAGTGAACGGCAGCTCGGGATAGGCGGCTTCCAATACGTCGCGGTTGTGTCCGATTTCGACCAACAATACGCCTTTGGGATTGAGGTATTTGGCGGCGTGCAGCAGGATTTGACGGGTGGCGTCCAAACCGTCTTCGCCGCTGCCCAAGGCGAGTTCGGGTTCGTGCAGGTATTCGTCTGGCAGCATATCGACTGATTCGGCATCGACATAGGGCGGGTTGGAAACGATCAGGTCGTATGTGCCTTCCAAACCTTCGAACAAATCGGTGTGAATCAGGTTGATGCGCTCTTCCAATCCATAATCTTCGATGTTGATGGCGGCTACTTCCAGCGCATCCAAGCTCAAATCGACGGCGTCAATTTCAGCGGCGGGGTAGTGGTGTGCCATTTGAATGGCGAGGCAGCCGCTGCCGGTACACAAATCCAATGCGCGGTGAACCAATTCGGGGTGTTCTATCCATGGGGTAAGGCTGTCGCCGAGCAGTTCGTAAATAAACGAACGCGGTACGATAACGCGTTCGTCAACATAAAAATCGAAATCGCCTTGCCATGCCTGATGTGTGAGGTAGGCTGCGGGGATGTGTTCGACTGCGCGGCGTTCCAGTACTGCCAACACTTCTTCTTTCTCGCTTTGCAGCAGCTTGGCGTCAAGGTAAGGTTCCAGCGTGTCCAGCGGTAGGTTGAGGGTGTGCAGGATGAGGTAGGCGGCTTCGTCGTGCGCGTTGTCCGAGCCATGCCCGAAAAACAAACCGGCATCGTTGAAACGGCTGACGGCGAAACGCAGGATGTCGCGGACGGTGGTCAATTCTTGGGCTGCTTGGGTAAACATATCGCACTCTCAAATAATGTAAATTAATGTTTGCATTATAACAGCAAGGTCGTCTGAAAACGGTGTTTACTTGAATATAACGTTTTCAGACGACCTCGATAAACATGGTTCAATCTCAATCCACCCCGCGAGCGCGGTTTTCATGGAATTGCGCCTGCCAATCGGCAAATTTCCCTTGCTCGATGGCTTCGCGCATTTCCGCCATGATGACTTGGTAGAAATGCAGGTTGTGGATGGTGTTGAGTTGCGCGCCCAAGATTTCGCCGGCGCGGTGCAGGTGGTGCAGGTAGGCGCGGCTGAAGTTTTGGCAGGCGTAGCAGGTGCAGCTTTCGTCTATCGGGCGTTTGTCGAGCTTGTGTTTGGCGTTTTTGATTTTCAAATCGCCGAAACGGGTGAACAGCCAGCCGTTGCGCGCATTGCGGGTGGGCATGACGCAGTCGAACATGTCCACGCCGTGCGCCACGCCGTAAACGAGGTCTTCGGGTGTGCCGACGCCCATCAGGTAATGCGGTTTATGTTCGGGCAACATCGGTCCGACGGCGCGCAACATGCGGTACATTTCGGGTTTGGGTTCGCCGACAGACAGCCCGCCGATGGCAAGCCCGGGGAAGTCGAATTGTTCCAAGCCGCGCAGCGATTCTTCGCGCAAATTCTCATACATCGCGCCTTGCACGATGCCGAACAGTGCATTCGGGTTCTTCAAATCTTCAAAGGCTTTTTTGCTGCGTTCTGCCCAACGCAGGCTCATTTGCAGGGATTTTTGCGCCTGTTCGTGCGTTGCTTCGCCCGGTGTGCATTCGTCCAACTGCATCACAATGTCGGAATTGAGTACGGTTTGGATTTTCATGGAGATTTCGGGCGAGAGGAAGAGTCTGTCGCCGTTGATCGGGCTTTGGAAGGTACAGCCTTCTTCAGTGAGTTTGCGCATATCGGAGAGCGAAAAAACCTGAAAACCGCCCGAGTCGGTCAAAATCGGTTTGTCCCAGCCGATAAAATCGTGCAGGCCGCCGAATTGTTCGATGACTTCCAAACCGGGACGCAGCCATAAATGGTAAGTGTTGCCCAAAATAATTTGTGCCTTGATATCGTGCAGGTTTTGCGGATTCATTGCCTTAACCGAGCCGTAAGTGCCAACCGGCATGAATACGGGTGTTTCGATTTTGCCGTGGTTCAGTTCCAGCGTGCCGCGTCGGGCATGACCGTCTTTTTTATGTAAGGTAAATTTGAGCATAGGTTGTATCTATAAATGTAGAAAACGGCGTGCGAAGCCGCCGTGCAGTCAAACGATTGAGGTAAAAACGCGATTATAAAGGATTTTCATCGCAATAGCGGTGTTTGAATATTTCAGACGACCTTATTCGTATCGAGATGTTCACTGTTGAAAATGTTTCAAAAAAATCACAATGTTCCGACAATGTCGTCTGAAACCTTGTTTTCATGCTTGCCATTGCGTCAAAGTATCGTCTATAATCTGAACCCTATTAAACAGGCACGTAGCTCAGTTGGTTAGAGCACCACCTTGACATGGTGGGGGTCGTTGGTTCGAATCCAATCGTGCCTACCAAATTTCCCAAACGGCATTTATGCCGTTATTTTTTAATGTTTTGGAGCTTTTTGATGTTGAACATTACCTTGCCGGACGGCTCAGTCCGCCAATACGAATCGCCCGTTACCGTGGCACAGATTGCCGCGTCTATCGGAGCAGGTTTGGCGAAGGCGACGGTGGCGGGTAAGGTAAACGGCAAATTGGTCGATGCGTGCGATCCGATTACCGAAGATTCAACCGTCCAAATCATTACCCCGAAAGACCAAGAAGGCGTTGAAATCATCCGTCACTCTTGCGCCCACCTTGTCGGTCACGCAGTCAAGCAGCTCTATCCTAATGCAAAAATGGTTATCGGCCCCGTCATTGAAGAGGGCTTTTATTACGATATCGCAACGGAAAAACCGTTTACGCCTGAGGATGTTGCCGCTATCGAAGCGCGTATGAAAGAATTGATTGCTCAGGATTATGATGTAATCAAAATCATGACTCCGCGCGCCGAAACCATCAAAATTTTCCAAGATCGCGGCGAAGAATATAAACTGCGCCTGATTGAAGATATGCCCGAAGTTGAAGCAATGGGTATGTATCATCATCAGGAATATGTTGATATGTGCCGCGGTCCGCACGTTCCGAACACACGCTTCCTGAAAAACTTCAAGCTGACCAAGCTGGCAGGTGCATACTGGCGTGGCGACAGCAATAATGAAATGCTGCAACGTATTTACGGCACCGCTTGGGCGACAAAAGACGAATTAAAAGCCTATATCCAGCGTATTGAAGAAGCAGAAAAACGTGACCACCGCAAATTAGGCAAGCAACTGGATTTGTTCCACTTGCAGGACGAAGCACCGGGTATGGTGTTTTGGCATCCCAAAGGTTGGGCTTTGTGGCAGACCATTGAGCAGCATATGCGCAAAGAGCTGAATGCCGCCGGTTACAAGGAAGTCAAAACTCCTCAAATCATGGATAAAACCTTTTGGGAAAAATCCGGTCACTGGGATAACTACAAAGACAATATGTTCGTAACCAGTTCGGAAAAGCGCGAATACGCGGTTAAACCGATGAACTGCCCGGGACATGTTCAGATTTTCAATAACGGTCTGCGCTCGTACCGCGATTTGCCAATGCGTTTAGCAGAATTTGGTTCTTGCCATCGCAACGAGCCGAGCGGTGCATTACATGGACTGATGCGTGTCCGCGGTTTTGTACAAGACGATGCGCATATTTTCTGTACCGAAGATCAAATCGTCAGCGAAGCGCGGGCATTCAATGAATTGCTGGTTCGTATTTACAAGCAATTCGGTTTCCATGATGTGTCCGTCAAACTTTCACTACGTCCTGAGAAGCGCGCCGGTTCAGACGACGTATGGGATAAGGCAGAACAAGGTTTGCGCGAAGCATTGACTGCTTGCGGCGTGGAATGGGACGAATTGCCGGGTGAAGGTGCGTTCTACGGACCTAAAATCGAATATCACGTCAAAGACGCATTGGGACGTTCTTGGCAGTGTGGTACGCTGCAGCTGGATTTTGTGTTGCCGGAACGCTTGGATGCAGAATATGTAACCGAAAATAATGACCGCGCCCGTCCGGTAATGTTGCACCGCGCCATTTTGGGTTCTTTGGAACGATTTATCGGTATTTTGATTGAAAACCATGCAGGTTCTTTCCCATTGTGGTTGGCGCCGGTTCAAATGGTGATTATGAATATCACCGAAAATCAAGCAGATTACTGCCGTGAAGTGGCTGCCAAATTGCAGGTTGCTGGCTTCCGTGTAGAGCTGGATTTGCGTAACGAAAAAATCGGTTACAAAATCCGTGATAACAGCCAATACCGCTTCCCTTATCAAATCGTTGTCGGCGATAAAGAGAAGCAAGAAAACAAAGTGGCCGTGCGCCGCAAAGCAGAAGACTTGGGTTCTTTGGATTTGGATGATTTCATTGCACAACTGCAGCAAGAAATCTCAGACGCCCTTGTCAACCATTAATTTTTATAGGAGTATTCATCATCGCTCAAGAACGCGAAGCACGAATCAATGGCGAAATTACCGCTAAAGAAGTGCGTTTAATCAGTGAGTCAGGCGAACAGCTTGGTGTTGTATCGGTTCGTGAAGCTTTGGCCATGGCCGAAGAGCAGGATGTGGATTTGGTAGAGATTTCCCCTACTGCCAAACCGCCTGTGTGCAAACTGATGGATTACGGTAAATATAAATACCAACAAGCCAAGAAACGCGACGAAGCCAAGAAAAACCAGAAGCAGGTACAAATTAAGGAAATCAAATTCCGTCCGGGTACCGATGAAGGCGATTATCAAATCAAAATGCGCAACATCAACCGCTTCTTGGCTGACGGCGATAAAGTCAAAGTCACGCTTCGTTTCCGCGGGCGTGAAATGGCTCACCAGCAACTCGGGGCGCAACTTTTAGAGCGCGTGAAAGAGGATTTGGCGGAAGTGGCTCAAATCGAATCCTTCCCTAAAATGGAAGGCCGTCAAATGGTGATGATGATTGCACCGAAGAAAAAATAAAGTTATAATTTTCAGCTTACTCCGATTGCCGCTTCGGAGTAAGCTTTTGATTGGCGGCAAAAACCGTGGCATTTTGGGTTCAAGTGTTTGAAACCAATGTTTTAAAACCCCCTGATGCCTTATCTAATAACGAATGGAGTTTTCCCATGCCTAAAATGAAAACCAAGTCTAGCGCGAAAAAACGCTTCAAAGTACTGGGTAACGGCGGTGTAAAACGCGCTCATGCGTTCAAACGCCACATCTTGACTAAAAAGACCACTAAAAACAAACGCCAACTGCGCGGTACCTCTATGGTAAACGATCGCGATTTGGCTTCTGTTGCTAAAATGTTACCCTACGCTTAAGGAGTTTAGAATATGCCACGCGTAAAACGCGGTGTAACCGCTCGTGCCCGTCACCAAAAAATCTTCGCGTTAGCCAAAGGCTACCGCGGTCGTCGTAAAAACGTATACCGCGTTGCCAAGCAAGCGGTAATGAAAGCCGGTCAATACGCATACCGTGACCGTCGTCAACGCAAACGCCAATTCCGTCAATTGTGGATTGTCCGTATCAATGCAGGTGCTCGTGAAAACGGTCTGTCTTACAGCAAATTTATGAACGGTCTGAAACGCGCCTCTATCGAAATCGACCGCAAAGTATTGGCTGATCTGGCTGTGTTCGATAAAGCCGCTTTTGCACAATTGGTTGAGAAAGCCAAAGCTGCTTTGGCTGCTTAATCCAAAAAAATTTGAAAAGGAAGCTACGGCTTCCTTTTTTCTTTGTTTGAAGAAAGTCTATGTGATTGATTTTCTTTCTTTAAAGCCTATTTTTTTGAATTGATTTGCGCTAAAATACGCCGATTCTATCAAACGGATTGGCCGTAAACGATACAAGGTCGTCTGAAAAGTTTGGCAACACCAAACCATACAGGCGGCCTCATTGTTTCAGACGACCCATCATCAACCGACAGACGATAAAACCACTATGGAAAATGTAAACCGTATCGTTGCAGAAGGCATTGCCGCCGTAGAAGCAGCGCAAGACTTCAACGCTCTAGAACAAATCAAAGCCCGTTATCTTGGTAAAACCGGCGAATTGACCGGACTTCTGAAAACCTTAGGTCAAATGTCGCCTGAAGAGCGCAAAACCATAGGTGCGCATATCAATGAGTGCAAAAACCAGTTTCAGACGACCTTTAACAATAAACGCGATGCCCTCAACGAAGCCAAACTTCAAGCCCAGCTTGCCGCCGAAGCACTCGATATTACCCTGCCCGGACGCGCGCAGGAAAATGGCGGTCTTCATCCCGTAACTCTGACCTTGCAGCGCGTGGTCGAACTCTTTCACGGCATGGGTTTTGAAGTGGCAGACGGCCCGGAAATCGAAGACGATTTCCACAACTTCCAAGCTCTGAACATTCCCGCAAACCATCCGGCACGCGCCATGCAGGATACGTTCTACGTTGAAAACGGCGATGTTTTGCGCACGCACACTTCCCCGATTCAAATCCGCTATATGCTCGACAAAAAAGAGCCGCCTATCCGCATTATTGCCCCCGGCCGCGTTTACCGTGTGGACAGCGATGCTACGCACTCGCCTATGTTCCACCAAGCTGAAGGTCTGTGGGTGGAAGAGGGTGTAACTTTCGCCGATTTGAAAGCCGTGTTTACCGATTTTATCCGCCGCTTTTTTGAACGCGATGATTTGCAAGTACGTTTCCGTCCGTCTTTCTTCCCGTTTACCGAACCGTCTGCCGAAATCGACATCATGGGCGAAAACGGCAAATGGCTGGAAGTCGGCGGCTGCGGCATGGTGCATCCCAATGTATTGAAAAACGTGAATATCGACCCCGAGAAATACACCGGTTTCGCCTTCGGCATCGGCCTCGACCGTTTTGCCATGTTGCGTTACAACGTGAATGATTTGCGGCTGTTTTTCGATAACGATTTGAACTTTTTGAAGCAGTTTGCGAAATGATTGTGCAGGCTGCCTAAAAGAAACTGCTCTAACAAAGTTAAAAAGCAGCCTACACTCCCAAGCAAACAGGTCGTCTGAAAATAAAATCTGATAAAAAGTTAATTAGTTGATTGAGAACATAACATGCAATTCTCCTACTCATGGCTGAAAACCCAAGCCGATACCGAACTTTCCGCCGATAAGCTGGAACATCTGTTAACCATGTCCGGCTTGGAAGTGGAAGAAGCCGAGACTGCCGCGCCTGCGTTTACAGGCGTGGTGATTGCCGAAGTGAAATCCGTTGAAAAACATCCTGATGCCGACCGTTTGAACGTTACCCAAGTCGATGCGGGTACAGGTGAGTTGGTGCAGATTGTGTGCGGTGCGCCGAATGTCAAAGCGGGCGTCAAAGTGCCGTGTTCGTTGCCGGGTGCGGTGTTGCCGGGCAATTTCAAAATCAAGCCGACCAAGATGCGCGGCGTGGTGTCGAACGGGATGTTGTGTTCCACCGATGAACTCGGTCTGCCTGACGACGGCGTGAACGGTCTGCACATTTTGCCGCAAGACGCGCCCGTCGGTGCAAACATCCGCGAATATCTGGATTTGGACGATACGGTGTTCACGCTGAAAATCACGCCGAACCGTGCCGACTGCCTGAGCATCAAAGGCATTGCGCGCGAAGTATCCGCGCTGACGGGTTGCGCGTTCAAGCAGCCTGTAATCCATGCCGCGCCAATCACGGGTAGCCGCAAACAGCCCGTGCAGATTGATGCGCCTACCGATTGCGGCCGCTTTATCAGCCGCGTGATTGAAAACGTGAACGCGCGCGCCGCTACGCCGGATTGGATGAAGCAGCGTTTGGAGCGCAGCGGTATCCGCAGTATTTCCGCTCTGGTGGACATTGGCAATTATGTGATGCTGGAAATTGGTCAGCCGATGCATGTTTTTGATGCCGACAAACTTTCAGGCAGCCTGCACATCCGCCGTGCGCGCGAAGGCGAAACGCTGGAATGCCTGAACGAGAAAACCGTCTCTCTGTCTGAAAACACGCTGGTAGTCGCTGATGAAAAAGGCGCGTTGAGTTTGGCGGGACTGATGGGCGGCGCGGCAAGCGCGGTTTCAGACGACACGCAAAATATCGTGCTGGAAGCGGCTTGGTTTGCGCCTGAAATCATCGCCGGAAAATCGCGCCAATACGGTTTTGGTTCGGATTCGTCGTTCCGCTTTGAGCGCGGCGTGGATTACCGTTTGCAGGCCGATGCCATCGAACGCGCTAGCGAATTGGTTTTGCAAATCTGCGGCGGTGCGGCAGGCGAAATGGTGGAAGCGCAGGGTGAATTGCCCGAAGCCAAGCAGGTCGAATTGCGTTTGGGTCGTCTGAAAACCGTGTTGGGCGTGGACATTCCTGCCGAACAGGTGGAAACCATTTTGCAGCACTTGGGCCTGCAACCTGAAAAAACGGCGGAAGGCTTCCGTGTTACCGCGCCGAGCTTCCGTTTCGACATCGAAATCGAAGCTGATTTGATTGAAGAAATCGGCCGCGTTTACGGCTATGAAAATATCCCCGACGATTACACGTCAGGTCGTCTGAAAATGTTGGCGCTGCCCGAAACACGCCGTCCGCGTTTTGCCGTTTATAACGAAATGGCGGCGCGCGGCTACCGCGAAGTGGTCAGCTACGCCTTCGTTGACGAGCAGTGGGAACACGACTTTGCCGCCAACGCCAACCCCATCCGCCTGCAAAATCCGCTGGCGGCGCAATATGCCGTGATGCGTTCCACGCTCATCGGCGGTTTGGTGGAAATTTTGCAAAACAATCTAAATCGCAAGCAAAACCGCGTGCGCGTGTTTGAAATCGCCCGCGTGTTCAGCAAGGATTCAGACGGCCAGTTTGTACAAAACGAACGCATCGGTGGCCTGTGGTACGGTGCGGCGATGCCCGAACAATGGGGCGAGAAAACGCGCAACGCGGATTTTTACGATATTAAGGCCGATGTAGAAAATCTGTTGAAAAACAAAGCGGTTGAGTTTGTCAAAACCGAACATCCCGCGCTGCATCCCGGCCGAGCCGCCAATATCGTTTCAGACGGCCAAGTCATCGGCTTTGTTGGCGAATTGCATCCGAAATGGCTACAAAAATACGACTTGCCGCAAGCAACGCTGGTATTTGAAATCGATATGGCAGCCGTATTGGAACGCGAAAAAACGCGTTATCAGGCAGTATCGAAATTTCAGCCGGTGCGCAGGGATTTGGCTTTTGTGATGCCTGAAACCATGACCCATGATGATTTGTTGGCCGCCTTGAACGGCGCGGCAAACAAGTTGGTACAGGAAATCAGCGTGTTTGACGTGTATCGAGGTACGGGCCTGCCTGAAGGGATGAAGAGCATGGCGGTTAAGGTGATTTTGCAGGATATGGAAAACACGCTGACGGATGAAACAGTCGAGCCGGTTATCGGAAAACTGATTGACGCGGCAACTGCTGCGGGAGCGCAACTTCGCAGTTAAAAAATAAATATTCGCTTGAATTTTAAATAGAAATTGGTAATAATCTGCACCTATTACAACAGAAGGTAATAATATGACACTAACTAAAGCCGAATTGGCCGATATTTTGGTAGATAAAGTCAGCAATGTAACCAAAAACGATGCCAAAGAAATCGTCGAACTCTTTTTTGAAGAAATCCGCAGCACTTTGGCACGCGGCGAAGAAATCAAAATTTCCGGTTTCGGTAATTTTCAGTTGCGCGACAAACCGCAACGTCCCGGCCGTAATCCGAAAACCGGCGAAGAAGTACCGATTACCGCCCGCCGCGTAGTCACTTTCCATGCCAGCCAAAAACTCAAAGGCATGGTGGAGCATTACTATGACAAACAACGCTAATCCCGTTATTCCTGCAAAACGTTATTTCTCGCTGGACGAAATGTGCGAACTGGTGCAAATCAGCCCGTCACAATTTGCCCAGTGGCAACATGAGAACGGTATCGTTGTCGGTTACGGCGGCGATCGTTACACCCGTTCCGATGTGGTGAAACTGATGAAGCTGAAAGATACCTTTGCGCCTTATGTCGACCGCTTCAGCCGTGATTCTTTGGATGCAAACGGTCATCCTGCTGCAAAGGCAGAAGAGGTTAGGAATAGCCTGAATCAAATCTTGGCAGATTTGGAAGCGCATTCATAATCGCCATTTCGTATTTCTGCGAAAAATAAAAAAACCGACCTTTGAGAGGTTGGTTTTTTATTGATGATGAAAAGTTTAACAATATATTTTTATGCCAATTTATAGTGGATTAAATTTAAATCAGAACAAGGCGACGAAGCCGCAGACAGTACAGATAGTACGGAACCGATTCACTTGGTGCTTCAGCACCTTAGAGAATCGTTCTCTTTGAGCTAAGGCGAGGCAACGTCGTACTGGTTTAAAGTTAATCCACTATATCATCTTCCGTTTTTTCTGTTGCATGAACAATCGAACGGGACGACTGCCATTAGTAAAAAGGTCGTCTGAAAACTTTCAGACGACCTTTGAGAAAGTTAGGTGTCCAATTCAAACTACGCCTGTTATGTAAATAACACAGTGCTTTCTTGAAATATGAACAATCCTTTCTTTGAGAAAAACCATCTAAACTAAACCTTCAGATAACCTTAACTTATTCTTTGACTTTTATCTGATAAAATTCTTTCTGGTCCATACTTTCAAACCAGCCTACTGCTCCTCTTACATAATAAGATATTTCAATCTTAATATCCTGTTTGGTCTGTGGAGTTCCAGAAATATTCAATTTGTTATACCACATATTGGTAGGCTTTACAGTCAATCCCGAATTCGGAGGATCCATTTTCACCCTGAAATAATCGGGATAAGCAGCATATTTAGTTCTTAATTCTATGAAATATGGCTTATTTAATTCTGCATCCGGTAATACCTGAACTTTATGTTTACCGGCAAAACAACCGGATAATGCTATTACAGCCGAAAAGATAAATACTTTCCTTATCATACTTAAAATAAGCTCCATAATTTACTGATATTTCAAAAAATTCTAAAATCGATTGCTCCAAAGCTGGCTTTGGGAAATTTTTCAGACGACCTTTGAGAAAGTTAGGTTTTCAATTCAATCTACGTCTGTTATGTAAACAACACAGTACTTTCTTGAAATATGAACAATCCTTTCTTAGGGGAAAGCTGTCTAAACTAAACTTTCAGATAACCTTAACTTATTCTTTAACTTTTATCTGATAAAATTTCTTCTGAGCCTTACTTTCAAACCATCCTACTTCACCTCTTACATAATAAGATATTTCAATCGTAATATTCTGCTTGGTTATTGGAGTTCCAGAAATATGAACCGTATCATACCACTCATCGGTGGGTTTTACAGTCAACCCTGAATTTAGAGGATCCATTTTCACCCTGAAATTATCGGGATAAGCAGCATATTTAGTTACATTTAATTCTGTGAAATATGGCTTATTTAATTCTGCGTCCGGTAATACCTGAACTTTATGTTTACCGGCAAAACAACCGGATAATGCTATTACAGCCGAAAAGATAAATACTTTCCTTATCATACTTAAAATAAGCTCCATAATTTACTGATATTTCACAAAATTCTAAAATCGATTGCTCCAAAGCTGGCTTTGGGAAATTTTTCAGACGACCTTATGAGAAAGTTAGGTTTTCAATTTACGTTTATTTTCTCTAAGTAAACAGATTTTAAATTTACTATTTCTTTTAACTTGTTGTATTGGTTAATTATCCTGCCCATTCGCGGGCTACATAAAAGACTTTCCCATACTATCCAGTGAACCTTAAAGTTTGGTGTCGTTGCCCCAGCAAAATATTTGGCGAACTTATCAGTTGCACGATACGTTAGTCTTATATCGCGTATTTGTTGATTTCCGCCAATTTTTTCAGAGTGCTGCTGCAAAGATAGGGGGAGATTATCTTGCTGAAGTTACGTTTTCAGACGACCTCCTGAGACCAAACTCAATCCGCCACATCGATACACAAATATTTCAATTCCAAATATTCGTCCGCACCGTATTTGCTGCCTTCGCGTCCCAGCCCGCTGCGTTTCACGCCGCCGAACGGTGCCGCTTCATTGCTGATTAAGCCGGTATTGATGCCGACCATGCCGTATTCCAAAGCTTCGCCGACGCGCCATTGTCGGGCAGCGTCGGAGGTGAAGAGGTAAGCCGCCAAACCGTATTCCGTATCGTTGGCGGCCGCGATGACTTCGGCTTCGGTTTCAAAGCGGAATACGGGGCACAACGGCCCGAAGGTTTCTTCGCGCGCCACCGCCATTTGCGCCGTTACGCCGCTTAAGACAGTCGGTTCGAAAAACGTTCCGCCCAACGCGCTGCGTTTGCCGCCGGTCAGGCAGACCGCGCCTTTGGAGAGCGCATCGGCGATGTGCTGCTCGACTTTTTCCACCGCTTTTTCCTCAATCAGCGGCCCTTGGTTCACGCCTTCATCCAAGCCGTTGCCCAATTTGAGCGCGGCTACTTTTTCGCTTAATTTGCGGCAAAATTCGTCGTAAATGCCCGATTGAGCGTACACGCGGTTGGTGCAGACGCAGGTCTGGCCGCTGTTGCGGAACTTGCTGGCCAGCGCGCCTTCGACGGCTTTGTCCAAATCAGCATCGTCAAACACGATAAACGGCGCGTTGCCGCCCAGTTCCAAACTGAGTTTTTTAATGTCCGCCGCGCTGTCGGCAAAAATTTTCGCACCGACTTCGGTCGAGCCGGTGAAGCTGATTTTGCGCACGGTCGGGTTCGTGGCAAATTCATGGCTGATTTCCGAAGCGCGGCCGCTGACGACGGGAAGCAAATCCTGCGGCACGCCCGCTTCGTAAGCCAATAGCGCCAGCGCATACGCGCTCAGAGGCGTGAGCGACGCAGGTTTGACTATCATCGCGCAGCCCACCGCCAAAGCAGGCGCGGCCTTGCGCGCAATCATCGCGGACGGGAAGTTCCACGGCGTAATCGCAGCGGTAACGCCGACGGGCTGTTTCAACACGACCAGTTTTTGCGACGCTTTCACGCTTGTCAGCACATCGCCGTCAATCCGCCGCGCCTCTTCGGCAAACCAGCGCACAAACGAAGCCGCATAATCGATTTCGCCGCGCGCCTCGGTCAGGCTTTTGCCCTGTTCCATCGTCATGATGCGCGCCAGTTCTTCTTTGTTTTCCTTGATCAAAAAATACCAACGCCACAACACATCGGCGCGTTCCAACGCGGTTTTTGCCGCCCATAATTTTTGTGCAGCCTCCGCCTTTTGAATCAGTAGTTTGAGGTCGTCTGAACGAGTCGTGCGGACAAACGCCAAAGTCTCGCCCGTCGCCGGATTATCGACTTTGATGCTGGCTGGAATCGGAAGAAAAGAAATATCGGGATGGTTTAACAATGATGCAAAAGAGTTCATGCCTGCCCTCGTGTGTATAGATGATGGATGGAGGTCATTATTCTCTTCATAGGGGAAAAGCGCAAACTGATTGGGTAGTTTGAGCCACATGAGAAGAAGAACCAAAAATAGGTAGCTAAAAAGGTCGTCTGAAAATGCCTTATGGGCTTGGTTAGGACTTTTCGTTTGAATGGTAAGAAAGTGTTTTGACCGGCTGATAAGACATATTCAGGCAATTTTTATTTTTGAATTTCTTGTTTGCCTATATGGGTTATATAGAAATGGAATATTTTCATGTTAAACAATGGAATAAGTTTTTAAATCATTTTAACTATTGAATGCGGATATATCTGGCAAATGTTTGCATGCGCTTAAAAACTTGTTAAAATCTCAAAAAAATATACAAATAATAATCAAAATCATTAAATATTATTCAATCTGTTTGCGGCAAAACCTTTCCGAGGTCGTCTGAAAACTTTCAGACGACGCTGTCTGACATTCCGCCATACAAGGAATCCGTTATGAAGCCAGCCAAAGTCAACACACTTGCCGCCTGCATCGCAGCCATCGGTTTCTCTCCCATCATTTATGCTGCCGATAATACACCGACCGTGATTCTCGATACCGTTACCGTCAAAGGCACACGCAATAAAGACGAAATCGGTAAAAACCGGGTTTATTCCCGCGAAATCGTCAATCTTTACAAGAGCAAAAACGAAGTCGAAACCTTCAAAGGCAACACCGTGTCCGACCTTTTGAGCGGTATGTCCGGCGTGTACAGCGGCGACGCGCGCAACAGCGGCGCGTTGGATCCCAATATACGCGGCGTACAGGGGCAGGGACGGATTCCCGTTACCATCGACGGCACTGAGCAGGCGATTACCGTCTGGCGCGGCTACGCAGGCGCAAACAACCGCAACTACGTCGACCCCAACATCATCAGCAGCGTTTCCATCGAAAAAGGCCCCTCGTTCAGCCGCGATATGAAAAGCGGCATAGGCGGCTCCGTCGCCCTGAAAACCATCGATGCCGACGATATTGTCCCCGAAGGGCAGAAATACGGATTTGAAGTGAAGGCGGAGGCTTCCAACAATTCCATCAAGAGGCGTGAGAATGCTTATGAACATTCAGTCGATTATCGAACCTTGCCTGTTCCCGCAGTAGCGACGGGCGGTATTTGGCGTTCGTTTTTTGACGATACCGACCGAATCGACCAGCGTTTCAACGGACGCAATAAATTTGGGGAGGATAAAGCCTACCGCATTGCCGCTGCCACCAAGCAGGACAATTTCGATGCCATGCTCGCCTATGCCTACCGCAGTAAAGGCAATTATTTTTCCGGCAAAAAAGGGGCGGAACGCTACGGCTATATCGGTCCTTGGACACAAGAAACTTTAGACGAATTAAAACGTCGTCAAGAAGAAGCCGCTGCCAAGGGCGAGAAATTTTACGGCAGTGAAAACATGCTGGGCGCACCCGATATTTCAAAAATCGGACTTTTCTACCATCCGGGCGGGGAAGTCAGCAATACCTCACTCGAAACCAAATCATGGGTAGGTAAAACCACCTTCCGTCTGCCGAACCGCCAAACGCTCAAATTCGGCCTGCGCCATACCGATTCCACGTTCGGCGAAATCATGCCTTCGCGTATTATCGGCCCCATCAGTTGGGATGCGTCCGTCCTCAACAAAATTGCCGAATGGCCGCAGGCATGGGTCAAACAGCGTTCCTACAATATCGACTATTCGTGGAAGCCCGAGGGCAGCCGTTGGATAGATTTCGATGCCACGCTTTGGACAACGCGTACCAAATCCAAAACCAATACCGCAGGCGGCTCGCCCGGCGATACCGTTTATGAGGACAACAAATTTCAAATAGCATGGGACGAATACGACAGATGGCAGAAATACACCCCCGCAGAGCGGCAGGAATTGCTGGATGCAGGCTTTGAAGCCCCCAAACCGCCCAAACCCGAAACGCCCAATACCAACGGACGCTTCAACACCATTGAAGGCAACGCCTATTACGCCCGTAACAACCGTACAGGCTTTCAATTCTCCAACCGTATGAAATTGAGCGACAAACTGTCGTTGACCTTGATGGGCGATTTTCAAAACGAAAAACTGACATCGCGCAATGATTTTTCAGACGAGCTGGAGCGGGGAGGATACGACAAATATCGGGAAGAACTCGAAAACAGCACCATCAGGGCAAATTATGAATTGAACCAATACGGTGTACCTCGAAACGGCAAGCGGCGAGAATACAATCTGGGCTTTAATTTCCGCTACGAACCCTTCCGCTGGCTGACTTTGACGGCAGGCGGGCGATATACCAATTTCCAACTTCAGGATAAAAGCAGACGTTTGGAAAGCGGCACGAATAAGACCGGCGATCCGTTAGAAATGAACAGGGGGATAAAATATTCGATCGGCAGGGTTGCCACGCCGCAAGAATACGCGGATTACAAGGCAATTGACGATGCTTTGGCAAATGGCAGTCTTGATTATGCTTTATATATGGCGGACGAATATTCAGAACAAAGAAAAAAACATAAACAAATTAGCCTGACTTCGTTTCAAGTCAATTCGCAATATATTCCGACTTTGACAGATGATCGCGAAACATGGGTCAATCCTAATGAAAAGGTGGATTTCTATTGGTTGAAAGACGATAAAGGTCGTCTGAATATGCAGGATCATCCCCTTACCAATGGCAGCATTCCTGATTTGCACACCAAAGTTGCCAATCCTGTATATGACCCGTCTATTCCAGACAGTCCGCAATTTGTACCTAAATACTACGCAGCCAGTGCAAGTGTTTACACAACGCCAATGACCGAAGCCGAAAGACAGAGGGCAATGAAGCAGAAGGGCAGCGGTTGGGTGCCTGCATTTTCTGCCACCATCAATTTTACTGATTACAGCCGCGCCTATTTGCGCTATACCGAAACCCTGCGCTACCCCAGCATTTTTGAAGGGACTTACGGCTTTTCTACCGCCGCCGGCTCATTCAACCGCATGGGCTATGGCTGGCGGCCCGAACACGCCAAAAACTGGGAAGTGGGCTATATTCATGATTTAACGGGGCTGTTACCGAAAATGAAAAAAGCGGATTTCCGCGTCAATTACTTCCATAACAAGACCGAAAACGTTATCGATAGGGACAGCAATCTCGAATTCGAACAATTCGACAGACAAATCCGCAGTGGTGTCGAGCTGTCCACCCGCTTCGATACCGGACGCGTCTTCGGCAGCCTGAACGTATTCCGCAGCCTGGAAAACAAAATGTGCGACGAAAATTTCACTTGGACATCCGCAACAGAGGGCATGGTTGATTCAAGCTATTTTGTGAAAAACGGTAAGACTATGAATCGTCCTGTCTGCAACCACGGCGGCTTGACCGATTCGGGCTATCTGGCAAGCGCACTTCAACCACGCTGGTCAATTGATGCCGAATTGGGCAGACGTTTCCTTGCCAACAAACTGGAAACAGGCGTGCGCCTCCATTACCACAGCCGCGTCTATGAAAACCGCAACGATGCTTGGCAGCCATTCTACGATGTGCGCAATAAATATCTGAATGACAATATGAAGCCCCCGCATAACGATATGCGCTGGCAGCCTGTCGCCGTATGGGATGCCTACCTGCGCTACAAAATCGGCAAAAACCTGACTGCCGAACTGGTGGGCAGCAACCTGACCAACCGCTACTACCTCGACCCGATGAGCCGTTCTTACCTGCCTGCACCGGGCAGAACCATCAGGGTAGGGATTACGGGCAAGTTCTAAAATAGTTTCTAAATACAATTATCAAAACTCTAATATTGGTGAAGTGTAAATTTTCAGAAATGATAATAATTTATGTTTCTATTTAATAAAAATAGGAATATACTTACCTTACTTTTCCAAGAGGGCGGATTTGTAAGTTTGATTCAGATTCTTCTTGAGAAAGTTCGTTGATTTTGTAAAACTTTATTTTGGAGTGAATTATGAAACTCGTAAAAACCGTTGCGGTATTGAGTGTTGCGTTTGCCGCTTCTTCTGTGTTTGCACTGCCTAAAGGTTTTCAAGCCAACCCGACTGGTGCGACGACCAAATCGATTCAAGCCGAAGGGGTAAAGCATATTGGTGTTACTCTTGAAAACGAAGGTGAGCATAAAGGTAAAGCTTCCATTTTTGTTAGCGATACCAAGGCTGTCTCAGGAACTCCAGAGAAAGGTATTGCCAATAACAAGCCTGTTTCTTTTGCCAAAATTGATGCGACGGCAAACAAATTCTTTGTCAGAACCTTGGCTAGAGGTGTTTTGGGTAAAGACAAAAACGGTGTTACAGTTGCCAATCTGTATCGGATGACCGGTGCATGGCATCTGATTCCCAAAATGCCCGACCATTCCCATTTGGGCCGTCTGTCTTATTCCAAAGTCGGTAATATGGATGTTTACTTCGGCGACTGGTCTGCTGTTCCTTCCGGTGCGGCTGTTGGTACAAAAGGTACGAATTACACTGCCTTCTATAGCGGCACGGGTCGAACCACCAATCTGCCGACTACGGGTACTGCCACTTATACGGTTAAGGGTATCAACCAATATCATACGCAAAATACAGCCCTCTTAAACGGTACGTTGAAAGCTGATTTCGGTAAGCGAACGCTGAACGGCGAAATGAAACGTACGGGTCTGATAGTTACTGTTAACAATGCCGCCATCAATACGGCTCAGGCTTCATTTGAAGGTAAAGCTACGGCAAACAAAGTGGCCGGTACGACCCGTGGTCATTTCTTCGGCAACCAAGGCGCGGCGATTGCGGGTGTGGCTGAGTTTGATCGAAACCCTGCCTATAACACTGCCTTTGGCGGTACGAAAACCGGCAAATAATGAATCATAATGCGATAAGGCGGACGGTTTTTGTCGTTTCCCATTCCGTCCGCCTATAAAACACAAATCCGACACACAATGCACATCGTACAGGGCCGTTCGGAAATATCGGGCTTCGCAATGCGTTTAAGCCGGTATTATCCGAACGGCCCGTGAGTTTGAAGGCGTGCTGTTTCGATGAATTCGAGAAGCTCATTTTCAGACGACCCGGCAGGGGCTTTTATGCAAATAAACAATGCTCTTGCCCGGTAAAGATGAAATGTCAGTTTTTCTTTGAAAAGGTCGTCTGAAAAACAAAGCCGCCCGATACACAGGAAAGAATTTTATGAAACGCCTTTTGCTCCTTCCTTTTTTTATCAGCCTGCTGCCCCACGCGTTTGCCGACGACAGGGAAGACCGCTTCATGCAGCTCAAACAGGGAACGGAACTCCGCCGCGCGCAGCAGGAAAGGAACGAAGCGGACAATACGGCGGTTGAGTTCGGCGCAGGAGAAGTGCAGGACGGCGAAGATTTGGCGTTGTCGCTGATGAAGGCGGTCAACGCGCAAAACGAAGAGGAAACGGCGCGGCTGTTGGACATTTACCGCCGTCAGGATGATTCCGACCCCGATATAGTGCTGTTTGCCGAGGCTAATCAGGCAGTGTTCCGCGACGATTTGAAGGCCGCGCTGGCGAAATACCGCGAACTTTACCGCAAAAATCCCGAATTTCTGCGCGGCCGCCTGGATTTGGCGCGGCTGCTGTTTATAGACAAACAAAACAAAGAATCGGCGGCATTGTTCGACGGCATCGATATTCCCGAAGTGCCCGCCGTCAATGAGAAAATCAAAGTGTTTGCCGACGCTTTGAAGAAACGCGATGCGTGGAGCGGTTCGGTTTCGTTCGGCGCGGGTTACGACACCAACTTAAACCAGTCGTCGGGCGCGACGGTTGTCCGCAATCAGACAAGCTGCGGTTTCGATTCGAACGGGCAGCCGATTTTGGACGGCGACGGAATGCTGTCCTGCCGCAACGAACAGCTTGACGCCTACGCGCCCGATGCGTTGAAAAACCGGATGTGGGTATATGAAGCCAACTTAAGCAGACGCATATCGCTCAACGGCCACCACGGCCTGCAACTGGGCGGCTACGCATGGGGTCGGCTCTATCCCGGCAACAAGGAATACGGCGAACACAATATCAACGTCAGCCCCGCTTACAGTTTTCAGAGCAAAGACCATTCCTTCAGTATCGGCCCGCAGGTGCAATACGAATGGTCGGGCGGCAAACTGCGCGATAGCAGTGCCGGCATCAGCACGGCATACAGCCGTACCTTTTCCGACCAAGCCTCGCTGGGCGTGCAGCTCGACCACAAATACGACCGCTACCGCGGTGAATTAAAACATTTCAACGGCCCGCAGACGCTTCTGTTCACCACCGCCATCTACGCCCTGCCGAAAGACTGGCTGGTATTCGGCGGCTACGACTACCTGCGCAAAAACAGCCGCGAAAAAGTGGATTCCTACCGTAGGCACGGTCTGCGTGCGGGTGTCAACAAGCGTTTTGAATCCGGTATCGACGCCACCTTTCAGGCAATCTGGCGCAAAACAGCCTATCAGGACTACCATGCCTGGCTGGAAACCCGCCGCCATGATTTCGAACGCACCTATCAGTTGGACATCAAATTTGACCGTCCGTCCTTTCGCGGCATCACGCCCGTTTTCAGCATCAAACACACCGACAACAAAAGCTCGTCCTGGCTGAACCGCTACAAACGCAACGAATTTACCGTCAAAGCAGAATACAGGTTTTAAGCACCCGAGGTCGTCTGAAAACGAATTTTCAGACGACCTCGAAGGTTTATGTTGGATAAGCTGTCCGCTAAGGAGTCGGTTTTGTAAGAGTGCTATTTTTATCCTGAATACACGTTATAATACGAACCTTGTTTTCAAACCGATTCGAGATTCCGTTTTCAGACGACCTTTAAGATAAAAGGTCGTCTGAAAACGTTTGTCCCGTCCATACGCATCCGCCGAACTATGATTCCATCCGATTTCATTGACGAGCTTCTGGCCAAAGTCGATATTGTCGATATTATCGACGAGCAGGTTCCGCTGAAGAAGGGCGGGGCGAACTATATGGCTTGTTGTCCGTTCCATAAGGAAAAGACACCGTCGTTTTCAGTCAGTCCGACGAAGCAGTTTTATCATTGTTTCAGTTGCGGGGCGCATGGTTCGGCGATTGGTTTTGTGATGGAACATCAGGGGCTGTCGTTTCCGGAGGCGGTGCAGTTTCTGGCTGACCGCGTGGGCATGGCTGTGCCTAAAGTGCGCGGGCAGAACGACAATCCTGAAGTCCGTGCCGAACGTAAGAAAAAACAGCAGACGCTGGAGGAAACGACGGCTGCGGCGGCTGATTTTTATGCGCAACAGTTGAAATTTAATCCGGCGGCGAAGGCTTATTTGGACAAACGCGGCTTGAGCGCGGAAGTCATCGCGCATTATGGTTTGGGCTACGCGCCCGACGGCTGGCAGCCTTTGGCGCAAGTGTTCCAACCGTACCCGAATACTGCGTTGGTGGATACGGGGATGGTGATTGACAATGAGGGGCGGCATTACGACCGCTTCCGTCATCGGATTATGTTCCCCATCCGCAATCCGCGCGGGCAGGTCATCGGTTTCGGCGGCAGGGTGTTGGACGACTCGAAGCCGAAATATTTGAATTCGCCTGATACACCTTTGTTTGATAAAGGGAAAAATCTTTACGGCTTGTATGAAGGTCGTGCTGCGGTCAAGGAAGCAGGGCGGATTTTGGTGGTCGAAGGTTATATGGACGTGGTCGCGCTGGCGCAGTTCGGCGTGGGCTACGGCGTGGCGGCTTTGGGCACGGCGACGACGGCGGAACACGTCAAAATCCTGATGCGTCAGGCGGACAGTATTTATTTCTGTTTCGACGGCGACAGCGCGGGGCGGAAGGCGGCTTGGCGCGCGCTGGAAAACGCGTTGCCGCAGTTGAAAGACGATAAATCGCTGCATTTTTTATTCCTGCCGGAAGAACACGACCCCGACAGCTACATCCGCGCCTACGGCAAAGCGCAATTTGAAGACGCGCTGTTGAATCAAAGCAAGCCTTTGTCGGAATATTTTTGGGAGCATCTTTCAGACGACCTCAATCTCAATACGCAGGAAGGTAAGGCGGAATTGGTGAAAACCAGTTCGCCGCTTTTGGCGCAAATCACCGCGCCGGCATTGGCTTATCTGTTGAAACAACGGCTTAGCGAGCTGGTCGGCATCGATCCCGACAATCTCGCCCAACTGCTGGGGCAGGAAGCGCCGAAGCGGCACGTCAAACAAAAAAGCTACAAACTGCCTCCGATTTCCGTCAAACAACCTGTCATGCTGACGCTGGTGCAACGGCAAATCCGCAGCCTCTTGATAAATCCGGATTGGGCTGCATATATAGACCTGCCCGATTATGTGGCATTGGACGGCGATTTCGCCTGCCTTGCCAATCTCGCCGAAACCATTAAAAGCCATGCCGCCGTACCTGCTACCGCGCAGGTTTTAGAGTATATGCGCGGTTCTCCTTACGAAGAAACCGTGAACCAAATCTTCCAATCGACACTCTATTCTGAAGAAATGGAAGGCGGAGGCGAAGAAGACCGCGAGAACTTCCAAATCGGCATGAAGAAACTCCTTAACGAGTTGAAATACCAACAAATCGAAACCCTCAAGCAGAAAAGCCTGCAATCGGGTTTGAATGAAAATGAAAAAAAACTCTTGCTGTCGCTTTTGACGGCAAAGCAAAATTGAACGAACGGCAATCCCTGCCGAATCCAGCAACCTTCAGGCCGTCAGAAAAGCATTGTCCCAAGCTGCGAACATGATGATCCCGCAGAACACCCGTTCCAAAGAGCTTTCAGACGACCTCAGCGTTACAACCCGGCAGATTGAATTTAAATCGGTTGTAACTCTGTTCCGCCTTCAGGTGCATCATGCAAACCGTCGGCACACCATCAGATCAAGAAAGTAATCCATGTCTAAAGACCAAAATCACGAAGACTATCAAGAACAGGACGACAACCGTCCGCTGACCCTCGAAGAGCAGCGCGCCCGCCTGCGCCAGCTCATCATCATGGGTAAGGAACGCGGCTACATCACTTATTCCGAAATCAACGACGCCTTGCCCGACGATATGTCCGATGCGGATCAAATCGACAACATCGTTAGCATGATTTCCGGCTTGGGTATCCAAGTGACCGAGCAGGCTCCTGATGCGGAAGACATTTTGTTGAGCGACAACGCCGCCGCCGTAACCGACGACGATGCCGTTGCCGAAGCCGAAGCCGCCTTGTCCAGCGCGGATTCCGAGTTCGGCAGAACCACCGACCCCGTGCGTATGTATATGCGCGAAATGGGGCAGGTTGACCTGCTGACCCGCGAAGACGAAATCATCATCGCCAAAAAAATCGAAAACGCCCTGAAAAACATGGTGCAGGCGATTTCCGCCTGTCCGGGCTCCATTGCCGAAATCCTCGAGCTGATCGAGCAAATCCGCAAGGATGAAATCCGCGTGGACGAAGTGGTCGAAGCCATCATCGACCCGAACGAAGTGTTGCTCAACGAATTGGGCTTGGGGCACTTGGAAAGCGCGTCAAACGACGACGATTCCGGCAGCAGTGAAGAAGATGAAGCGGATGAAGACGACGATGACGACGATTCCGGCAGCGACTCCGAAGCCATGTCCGCTGCCCATCTTGCCGAATTGAAGCAAAAAGTGCTGGAACACTTCGCCTTCATCGAAAGCGAATACGGCAAGATGATCAAAAAGCTGGAAAAACACGACAGCCGCCACCCAGATTATCTGGCACACCGTGACGCCATCGCCAATAAGCTCTTGGAAGTCCGTTTCGCCACCCGCCAAATCGAAAGCCTCAGCGGCAACCTGCGCAGCCGTGTCGAAAACATCCGCAAGCTCGAACGCGAAATCCGCGACATCTGCCTTGACCGCGTCCATATGGAACGCGACTACTTCATCCAAAACTTCCTGCCCGAAATCACCAACCTGAAATGGGTGGAAGAAGAAGTCGCCAAAGGCAGGGTCTGGAGCGACGCGCTCGACCGCTTCCGCCACGCCATCCTCGAAAAACAAACCGAGTTGGCAAACATGGAAAAAGAAACCCGCATTTCCATCGAAGAGCTGAAAGACATCAACAAAAACATGGTGTTGAGCGAAAAAGAAACCGCAGCCGCCAAGCAGGAAATGATTCAGGCAAACTTGCGTCTGGTGATTTCCATCGCCAAAAAATACACCAACCGCGGTTTGCAGTTCCTTGATTTGATTCAAGAAGGCAACATCGGCTTGATGAAGGCGGTCGACAAGTTCGAATACCGCCGCGGCTACAAATTCTCCACCTACGCGACATGGTGGATCCGCCAAGCGATTACCCGCTCGATTGCCGACCAGGCGCGCACCATCCGTATTCCGGTGCACATGATTGAAACCATCAACAAGATGAACCGCATCTCCCGCCAGTATCTGCAAGAAACCGGCGAAGAGCCCGATTCTGCCAAACTTGCCGAGTTGATGGAAATGCCGGAAGACAAAATCCGCAAAATCATGAAAATCGCCAAAGAACCGATTTCGATGGAAACCCCGATCGGTGACGACGACGATTCGCACTTGGGCGACTTCATCGAGGACGCCAACAACGTTGCCCCTGCAGACGCCGCGATGTACACCAGCCTGCACGAAGTCACCAAAGAAATCCTCGAAAGCCTCACCCCGCGCGAAGCCAAAGTCCTGCGTATGCGCTTCGGTATCGACATGAATACCGACCACACGCTCGAAGAAGTCGGCAAACAGTTTGACGTAACCCGCGAACGTATCCGTCAAATCGAAGCCAAAGCCCTGCGCAAACTGCGTCATCCGACCCGCAGCGACCGCCTCAGAAGCTTCCTCGACAGCGAAGACAGCAAACTGTAAAACAACAACCGCAGGTTTATCCCTGCGGTTTTTTATGGGTAAGAGGTCGTCTGAAACAGGAGTTGTATAGTGGATTAACTTTAAACCAGGATAAGGCGACAAAGCCGCAGACAGTACAGATAGTACGGAACCGATTCACTTGGTGCTTCAGCACCTTAGAGAATCGTTCTCTTTGAGCTAAGGCGAGGCAACGCCGTACTGGTTTAAAGTTAATTCACTATACGTTTTTAGACGACCTGTTTTGCATTCATTACACGGTTGTTTAAAACCCGTAGCGCGGGCTTTGTCCGTGGATAATAGAGAAAGTTTCGGCAGCTTTTTTACTCATCATCTTCATGGGCAAAGCCCACGCTACGAATTTAACAGTAAACCACAGGTTTCATACTTGCGGTTTTTTATAGGTAAGAGGTCGTCTGAAACAGAAGTTGTACGTTTTCAGACGACCTGTTTTGCATTCATTACATTATGGTCGGTTGAAACCCGTAGCGTGGGCTTTGCCCGCGGAGAATAGAGAAAATTTCAGCAGCTTTTTTATTCATCATCTTCGTGGGCAAAGCCCACGCTACAAGGCGGCATCATTCTTGAATGGGTGTGCAATCAAAACATAGTTTGCAAAAAAGGTCGTCTGAAAAACCGGTTTTCCTGTTTTTCAGACGACTTGTATCCTCTAACTTTTTTTGTCCAATTTCCGCAATAATGTTACCAATCCTTCCGCGCAATCCTCTGCTTTGCTTTGGATTTCTTCACGGCTGTATAAGGCGGGCGATGTGCCGTGGAAATAGAACGGGTCGATGTAGCGCATCTGCGTAAAATAGGCGGTCTGTTCCAGGTTTTTGCAGAATTCGTACACACGGAAATGCGCGTCCCCATCTGCGCGGTAGTCTTGTTCGGGCGAACCGACCGTTATGCTGGCGACGAAGTTTTTGCCTTTCAGTTTGTCCCCGCCCGTGCCGTAGGCAAAGCCGTAAGTAAACACGGAGTCGAAATATTGCTTTAGAATTGCGGGCATGTTGTACCAGTACAGCGGATATTGGAATAAGACGGTTTGATGGCGCAACAGAGCCTGTTGTTCGGCGGCGGCATCGATGCGGTAGTCGGGATAAAGTGCGGCGATGTCGCGGATTTCAACGTCTAAACCGCTGCGGGTCAGATGTCCGATGACGGCTTTATTGGCGACGGATTGGGCGAAATTAGGATGTGCGAGGATGACGAGTGCCATGTTTCATTCCTTATCAGGATGTTGGAGATGATAGGATTTTAGGCAGCTTCAAAACCTGCAATCAATAACTATCCGTTTGAATAGGTGTATCGGATGAAGACAGAGTGTCAAAGCGAGTGTTTCAGTTTCGGCGGCAAAATCTATCCTTGTCCGCTCAGTGTGGCGATGGATTTGGTTGGTGGGAAATGGAAGGCGGTCATCCTTTATCATTTGCAGGACGGTGTGAAACGCTTCGGCGAATTGCACGGCAGCCTGCACGGGGTAACTGAAGCCGTATTAAGCCGTCAGCTCAAGCAGTTGGAACAAGGCGGGCTGGTCTCGCGCGAAGTATTCGGCAACAGGCCGCCGTTGAGGGCGGAATATGCGCTGACCGATTTCGGCAGAAGTTTCCTGCCTGTTTTGGAGAGGCTGACCGAATGGGGAAACCGTGCGGTCTTGGAGTATGGGGAAATGGTAGTCCGTGAATAAGGCGGAAAAAGCGTTTTATAGTTGATTAACTTTAAACCAGGACGGCGTTGTCTCGCCTTAGCTCAAAGAGAACGATTCTCTAAGGTGCTATTGCAAAAGGTCGTCTGAAAACTATAGTGGATTAAAATTGCAATGATACGGCGTTGCCAACGCTCTTATGTACTACCCATACACGGCGGGCGTTGCTGCCTTGTCTCATTTTTATTTTAATCCACTATATATTTCAGACGACCTTTTCCATATTTTCGCTTAAGAATCAGATTCTTCATTCTTTCGCCGTGTTCATCAGCCGCAGGGCTTTGAGGCGGCTGATTTCTTTTTGGTATTCCACCAAGCCGATAAATGTTCCGCTTCTGTCGTAAACGCGGATGGGCTGGTCGGCAGAGATGTTTTCGGTAAACTGTGGGCGCTGGCCGCATTTGAGCATGGTTACGGCGCGGTCGTTCAGTTCGATTTTGGGGAAGTGCCGCACTAAAACGTCGCAGGGCAGGAGCAGGGCGTCGCGTTTAGTTTCGTTTAATTCTGCCAAGGCTTCGAGCGTGTGGCTTTCGCGGATGGTGAAACCGGCAGTTTCGGTGCGGCGCAGGGCGGTCAGGTGGGCGAACGTGCCGATGTGTTTGGCGATGTCTTCGCTGAGGGTGCGGATGTAGGTGCCTTTGCTGCAACGTACGTCGATGACGGCTTTGGACGCGTCAAACTCGGTAATATCGATGGCGTAAATGGTGATATCACGCGGTTTGCGTTCGATGACGATGCCTTTTCGGGCGTATTCGTACAGCGGTTTGCCTTCGTGTTTGAGGGCGGAAAACATCGGCGGTACTTGGCGGATGTTGCCTGTCAGGGCTTGGCATGCCGTCTGAAATTCGGCTAAGGAAATATCGGCGCGGGCAGTGGCGATGATTTCACCTTCTGCATCGCCGGTGCTGCTGGCTTCGCCGAGTTTCAGCGTGGCGGTGTAGGCTTTATCGGCATCCAGCAGGTATTGGGCGAACTTGGTCGCTTCGCCGAAGCAGACGGGCAAAAGTCCGGTTGCCAAAGGATCGAGTACGCCGGTATGCCCCGCTTTCTCGGCGTTGTAGAGACGGCGGGTTTTTTGCAGGGCGGTGTTGCTGGAAAGTCCTTCGGGCTTGTCGAGCAGGAGGACGCCGTTGACGGGGCGTTTGGCGGGTTTGGCGGTCATGATGGGGAAGGGTAAGTGGCAGTTGTATGGGTGGGAAAGATTGCAAAAGGTCGTCTGAAAACAGGTTCGCGCTTTGACTGCGGCGTTTTTCAGACGACCTTTACCTTTAATCTTCCACCGGCTTTTCCGCCGCCACTTGGTCAATGAGGCTGGAAATGCTCATGCCGCGTTCGAGCGATTCGTCGTATTTGAAGTGCAGTTCGGGCGTTTTGAAGAGTTTGATGCGTTTGGCCAGCTCGCTGCGCAAGTGGCCTTTGGCGTGTTCCAAGGCTTCTTCGGTAATGTCGCGGGTGCTGTCGTCGAGGACGGTGTAGAACACGGTGGCGTGGCTGTAATCGCGGGTGACTTCGACTTCGTTGATGGTGATGAAGCCTGCGCGCGGGTCTTTCAGGCCGGTGCGGACCAGCTCGGCCAGTTCGCGCATGATTTGTTCTTTGACACGGTCTTGGCGGGCATAGCCGCGTTGCGGTTTTCTCATGGTTTTCCTTAAACGGCGGCGGCCGTTTCAACTTTGTTTTCAGACGGCCTGTGTGAAATAAATGCGGTATTATAACGGATATACGGCAATTTGAGGCCGTCTGAAAAGGAGTTTGGCTATGCAGAAAATCAAAATCGGATTGGCAGGGTTCGGCATGTCGGCGCAGGTGTTCCATCTGCCGTTTTGGCGTGCGGATGCGCAGTTTGAAGTCGTGCGCGTGTTTGAACGCAGCGGCAATAGGGCGCAGGAAGTCCTGCCGCAGGCGCAGACCGTGCGTTCGTTTGAGGAGTTGCTTACCGACGATGTGGATTTGGTGGTCGTGACCACGCCGAACCAGACGCATTTCGATTTTGCCGCTCAGGCTTTGCGTGCGGGTAAAAATGTGGTGGTGGAAAAACCGTTGTGCGCCACGGCGGCGCAAGCTCGTGAATTGGCGGAACTTGCCGAGCGGCAGGGCGTATTGCTGACCGTTTACCAAAACCGCCGTTGGGACAGCGCGCCGCTGACCGCCAAAAAACTGCTTTCAGACGACCTTTTGGGCGAAATTGTGGATGCGGAGTTCCGTTTCGAGCGTTATGCGGCTGCCTTGAACAAAAAACGCTGGAAGGAAACGGGCGAGGCGGGCGTAGGGCTGGTGTACGATTTGGGTTCGCACCTCATGGATATGGCGGTCGATGTTTTCGGGATGCCCGACGAGCTTTATGCCGACGTGCGCTATCAGCATGACGGAGCAGTCAGCGACGATAATTTCTATATCGCGCTTTATTACGCCGACGGCAAAAAAGTCGCCCTGACCGCAAGCAAATATGCCCGCGAACCTTTGCCGTTCATGACCTTGCACGGCAAACGCGGTTCATACGTCAAACAAAACGCCGACAACCAAGAAGCCCTGCTGCTCGGCGGCGCGCAACCCGTCGGGGCGTGGAACCGTGAGCCGCAAGACGAATGGGGCATCCTGCATACGGAAATCGATGGGGTGGTTGTCCGCAAAAAAATCGAAAGCGTCAGCGGCAATTATGCAGCGTTTTATGAAAACCTTTATGACGCACTGCAAGGCAAATCTCCCGCAGCGGTGCAGCCGCGCCAAGTGGCGGAGGTGCTGTGGTTGCTGGAAAAAGTATATGAAAGCGCGAAATCAGGATGTAGGGTGAAGGTATAGGGAGCGGTTTAAACCTCCGAAGAGCAGGGCGGGGCAAAACCATTGGGGAAACGTAAGCCTGAAGATCGCAGAAAATAAGCCGCCGTTGCGTATCCTTTATTTTGTTTCGTTATAAAAAAAAGTATAATCACACCCATTCAAAAACAATCCGAGGCCTGCCAAATGAACGTAACCGTTATCAATCACCCCCTTGTCCGCCACAAACTCACGCTCATGCGCGAGGCCGATTGCAGCACTTACAAATTCCGCACCCTCACTACCGAGCTGGCGCGCCTGATGGCTTACGAAGCCAGCCGTGATTTTGAAATTGAAAAATACATTATCGACGGCTGGTGTGGTCAAATCGAAGGCGACCGCATCAAGGGTAAAACCTTGACCGTCGTACCGATTTTGCGTGCCGGTCTGGGTATGCTCGACGGTGTGCTCGACCTGATTCCGACTGCCAAAATCAGCGTGGTCGGATTGCAGCGCGACGAAGAAACGCTCAAACCCGTTTCCTATTTTGAAAAATTCGTGGACAGCATGGACGAACGCCCCGCGCTGATTATCGACCCCATGCTCGCCACCGGCGGCTCTATGGTGGCTACCATCGACCTGTTGAAGGCGAAAGGCTGCAAAAATATCAAGGCGTTGGTACTCGTCGCCGCGCCCGAAGGCGTCAAAGCCGTCAATGAAGCGCATCCCGACGTCACCATCTACACCGCCGCCCTCGACAGCCATCTGAACGAAAACGGCTACATTATCCCCGGCTTGGGCGATGCGGGCGATAAGATTTTCGGTACGCGCTGATTCGTGATTTGAGGTCGTCTGAAACTGAATGTATGGGTTTCAGACGACCTTTTTATAGTGGATTAACTTTAAATCAGGACAAGGTGACGAAGCCGCAGACAGTACAGATAGTACGGAACCGATTCACTTGGTGCTTCAGCACCTTAGAGAATCGTTCTCTTTGAGCTAAGGCGAGGCAACGCCGTACTGGTTTAAAGT
>NZ_JH164966.1:352784-425770 GCF_000227275.1 Neisseria sp. GT4A_CT1 | reverse complement strand
TCTTTTTCGTTATCAGCCAATCAATTTCAGCCAATTAATTTATAAACAGCCATCCATCAAGGCTTATGCGGCGCAAACGTCCATTGACCAAGCGGCAGGCCCAAATCAAACACGTTCAGACGACCTATTGCCACCCTGACCAAACGCAGGCACGGAAAACCCGCCTTAGCCGTCATCCGCCTGACTTGCCGGTTTTTTCCTTCCGAAATCCGAATTTCCACCCAAAAATCAGGCACGGACTTGCGCACGCGGATAGGCGGCACGCGCGGCCATAAAACATCTGCTTCGTCCGCTTCCAACACGCGAACCTTTGCCGGACGAGTGACAAAATCGCCCAAATCCACTCCGCGCCGCAGCATATCCAGCTTCGCTTCGTCGGGCGAACCTTCCACCTGCGCCCAATAAGTTTTCTCCAGCTTAAACTTAGGATCTGCAATCCGCGCCTGCAAACGCCCGTCGTTCGTCAACAGCAGCAAACCCTCGCTGTCCGTATCCAAGCGTCCCGCCGGATAAAAGTCCGGCAGCACCACATAATCTTTCAAACACCCATACTTTTCATGCGTCGAAAACTGGCAAATCACGCCATAAGGCTTGTTCAATACGATTAAATCATTCATTTTCATCACATCCTGAAACCAAGCATGAATTGTACCAGCCGTCGCATACGGGCTACAATTTCACGCTTCTTTATATTTTATACAAATGATTTCATACGGTTAAAAAATACCCTGAAGCCCAGCTTGACACGCCCGAGTCAAACCAGTATATTACGCACTTCCTTAGGAGTAATGGCTGAGAGGCTGAAGGCACTTCCCTGCTAAGGAAGCATGTGGGGTCAACCTGCATCGAGGGTTCGAATCCCTCTTACTCCGCCACCATACGAAAACCCGTCGATTATCTGACGGGTTTTCTTTTTAGCGTTTTTGTGAAAACAAGGATAACTGACAGGCAAACCGTCAAACTTGACGTTTACGGAACATGAAAGCGTTTGCACGAAGGCTGGATTGCCGTTGAAGCCGATTATTAAGCACGGCAATCATTAAAAATCAAAAAAAGGTCGTCTGAAACCGGATTTCAGACGACCTTTTTGTATGTCAGTGCAGCGGCTTATTCTTCCGGAGCGCGGAAGGTGTCGTGGCAGGATTTGCAGCTTGCGCCGGTTTCGCCGTAAGCGGCTTTGATTTCTTCCAGCTTGCCGGTTTGCGCGGCGGCGTTCAGTTTTTCAACGGCAGCGGCGAATTTGTCCTCTTCGGCTTTGAATTTGGCCGCATCAGACCAAACCGCAGGCAGGGCGCGGCCGTTGCCTTTGTCGTCAGATTGGAAGAAGGTGAAAGGTTTTTTGCTGGTTTCGGCAAAAGTTGCCGCAGCCTGCTTGAATTTTTCCACGTCGTAAGGTTCTTCGCCTTTTACCATTTTGCCCATGCTGGAGAACTCGGGCATCATGGATTTGAACGCGGTGGTACGGTCTTCGGAGATCGGACCTTTGGGTTGCGCAGGTGCGCCGCCACCGCAGGCGGCAAGGGTCAGGGCAGCGAGCAGCGCCGCTGAGAAGAGTTTGGTATTCATGGCTTTGGTGTCCTGTGATAGTATTTTGTTATTCATATTTTTCAGACGACATCCGAAGAGGTCGTCTGAAAAGTTGCAATCATACCTGAAATGGGTTTACAAAACGAGAAAAGAAAGGAAATAGTTATGGCGATTTTGGTTACCGGCGCGTCTGCTGGTTTCGGCGAGGCGATGTGCCGCACGTTTGTACAGGCCGGTTATTCCGTTATCGGCGCGGCACGGCGCGGCGAGAAACTGCAGGCATTGGCATCCGAATTGGGCGAGCGGTTTTATCCTTTGGAAATGGACGTTTCGCGTACCGAGTCGATACGCAACGCGCTCGACAGCCTGCCTGAAAATTTTGCCGAAATCGATTGCCTGATCAACAACGCCGGATTGGCGTTGGGTTTGGAAACAGCGGACAAAGCAGATTTCGGCGATTGGGAAACCATGATTCAAACAAATATCGTCGGTCTGACTTTCCTGACGCGCCAAATCCTGCCGCAAATGGCGGAGCGCAAACAAGGCTATATCATGAATCTGGGTTCGATTGCCGGCAGCTATGCCTACGAGGGCAGCAACGTGTACGGCGCGACCAAGGCGTTTGTGCGCCAGTTCAGCATGAACCTGCGCGCGGAATTGGCGGATAAAAACATCCGCGTCACCAACATCGAGCCGGGTTTGTGCGGCGGTACCGAGTTTTCCAATGTCCGCTTTAAGGGCGATGACGAGCGGGCGGAAAAGGTTTATGAAAACGTCGAATCCATCCGACCGCAAGACATCGCGGATACGGCTTTGTGGCTCTATCAGCGTCCGGCGCACATGAACGTCAACTCCATCGAAATCATGCCCGTCGCCCAAACGTTTGCCGGTATGAAAGTGATCCGCAATACGCTGCCCGTGCCCGCACAGGCGGAAAGTTTCGAGAAACAGAGTATGTCTTTGTTTGCACGGATTAAGTCGTGGTTCAAATAGGCAGATTGGATGGGATGGGTCGTCTGAACGGTGGCGCTCGGGTTCAGACGACCTCCGAATATCTGCATCTTACATAAACACGTTATAATGTAATCCTCTCCGTTCAGAATTTTAAGGTCGTCTGAAAGCCTTTATGAAACACGCAATCAAACAAAAAATCCTCGAACAGGCACGCCGTGACGGCGTACAGGTAACCGCTTTGCGCGAGCAGGTGCTCGATATCGTTTTGCAGCAAAGCGGCGTGATTAAAGCCTACAACGTCTTGTCGCAGATGCAGCAGCAGAGCGAGGGCGTGGTTGCGCCGCCGACGGCCTACCGCGCCCTTGATTTTTGGGCGGAGCAGGGCGTTTTGCACAAAGTGGCGGCGGTCAACGGCTATATTTTGTGCAGCCACGCGCAGCACGAGTGCGACGACCATTGCCACGACCACGAAGAAGCCGAAGCGCACCATAGCGCGTTTATTTTGGTCTGCACCGAATGCGGCACGGCGGACGAACAAACCCTGAGCCACGAATGGGCGGCACTGCGCGCAGGCGTTGCCGAAAGCGGCTTTGCGCTGAAAGAAGAACACGTTGTTTTAACTGGAATCTGTAAAAAATGTCAGAAGTGAAAAAAACTAAAATCCACCTGATTTCAGGTTTTCTGGGAACAGGCAAAACCACCGCGCTCAAAAGCCTGATGGAGCAAAAAGACCCGAACGAAAAATGGGTCATCATCGTCAACGAGTTTGGCGAAATCGGTATTGACGGCGCCGTATTGAGCGACAACGGCATCCCCGTGGCAGAAATCGCCGGCGGCTGTTTGTGTTGTACCGCCGGCCCGCAAATGGGCGTAACCGTACAGAAAATGCTGCGCGACGCCAAGCCCGACCGCCTGATGATTGAGGCAAGCGGACTGGCACACGCCGCCAGTGTCATTGACGAATTGAAAGCCAAACCGCTGGACAGTCTTCTGGAAATCGGCGCCGTCTTTACCGTCGTCGATCCGCGCCAGTTCATCAACCCCGATTACGCGCAGCAGGCGTTGTATAAAGACCAAATCGGCATCTGCGACGTATTGGTCGCCAGCAAAACCGATTTATGCACCCCCGAACAGCTTGCCGAATTTCATGACAAAGCGGCAAAACTGTTCCCACCCAAAGCCAAAGTGGTCGAAGTCCAAAACGCACAGCTCGACATCCAATGGCTTGACATTCCCGTTATCGAAAAATCACGTTACCGTCTCAAAGCCCTGCCGGACAACACCATGGGCTTCCAGTCGCAAGGTTTCACATTCCCCGCCGGACGCGATTTCGACGGCGAAAAATTGACCAACTTCTTCAACGACCTGACCAAATTCACAGACGGCCTCGTCCGCGCCAAAGGCGTGTTCCAAGTGCTCGGCACATGGGTGTGGCTCAACTGGGTGGACGGGCAATGGGGCGCCAACCAAGTCTCATGGCGCCGCGACTCGCGCTTCGAGCTGATTGCCAAGTCGTTTGACGCGGATTTGATTGAGAAGAAACTGCAAGAGGCTTTGGAGAAATAAGGAAGGTCGTCTGAAAAGTTTATTGCATTAAAGCTTGTAAAAATAATAGTTAGGGCAGACATCAATGTAAGATTGTGTCTATTCATGTATTATTGAATATGATTACCAAATTTACGAGCTACTGCGAACCTGTAAAGAATCAATACTTAGAAAGAGAAATATGAAAATTACAGAAGTTTTTACTCCTAAAAGTAGTGCTATAAATCCTATGATGTATGTCGCGCGCCCTCAATTAGAAAGTAAATTGAAACGAGCTATTGAAAGGGATTTTCACACTCTAATTTATGGAGAGAGTGGTAATGGAAAATCATGGCTTTACAAAAAGGTTTTAACGGAAGAAGGAGTACCATATAAGATAGTAAACTTAGGTACTGCAGCTAGAAATGGTTCTATTTCACAGGAGATTTTTAATGTCATTTCTCCGTTAGATTTTTATGAAAAAACAGGGTACAGCGAAACTAAACAGACAGGAATTTCTGCTGGTTTTAATCTTGGAGTAAAGGCAGAAGTTGGAGGTAAGATAAATCATGTAGGACAATATTCAATTAGATCTAATGATATTTTGCTTAAAGCATTTAATTTATTTAATAATGCGCATAAAGATCAAAGAAAATTTATTGTATTGGATAATTTAGAGGCTATTTTTAATAATGAAAATTTAATGGATGAGTTAGCAAATATTATTTTGCTACTTGATGATGAAAGATATTCTATATATAAGGTGTATTTCTTGCTTGTGGGAACCCCTAATGGAGTTTTACAATATTTTAGAAAAACTAAAAATACGGAATCAGTATCAAATAGAATAAAAGAAATGGATGAAGTTGGAGGTTTATCTATTAAACAAGTGCAATATATTATTGAAAATGGTTTAAATCTATTAGGATTTATAATTTCTAAGGAAGAACTTAATTTTTTGATTAACCATGTTTTCAATGTGACTTTGGGAATTGCACAACGAGTTCAAGAATATGGTGAACAATTAGCGTACGCAATCCAAGATAATAATAATATGTATGATAAGGAACTAATTAAGATTGCTGATTATGAATGGCTTAAAGATGGATTAAAAGAATGTTATCAGCAAATTGAAAATAATCTAAATAGTATCAATACGGAGATAGCTAGGAAAAATCAAGTTATTTATTGCATAGCAAAAATTGAAGCTCATCAGTTTAATTCAAATGATATTACATCTTTAATTAAAGAGGAGTTTCCACAGACAATTCCTGAAACTAATATGGGTATTGGTAATATTCTTTCGGAATTAAGTAAAGGAGATTCTCCATTAATAATTAGAAATAATAAAGTTAATTCTTATTCAATAAAAGATCCAAAATATTTAATGTGTATTAGGATAATGCTTAGAAAAAGTTATGATAGTAAAAAAGTTGAAAAATTAAACTTTGGACAGTTTGCACAGAGAGGTTTAGATTTTGGAGATTCTGAGTAAGAAGAAAATGTATTATCAATATATTGTTGCTTGCTAAAATAATTTAAAGATACCAAATATGTACCGTTACATCTCCCACCGCCTCTTACTCTTAATCCCCACGCTGTTGGGGATTTTGGCGATTACTTTTGCCGTTATCCAATTTGTGCCGGGCGGGCCGGTCGAGCAGATGGTGCAGCAGTTGACGCATGGTGCGGTCAGCGGCGAGACGGCGAATGCGACGGCGGGCAATATCATGAAAAACGGCAACCGCATCAGTCCGGAAGATTTGGCGGCGTTGAATGCGCTGTACGGTTTCGATAAGCCGCCGCTGACGCGGTTTGC
Organism: Neisseria sp. GT4A_CT1; assembly: GCF_000227275.1. Lineage (NCBI taxonomy): Bacteria > Pseudomonadati > Pseudomonadota > Betaproteobacteria > Neisseriales > Neisseriaceae > Neisseria > Neisseria sp. GT4A_CT1. The sequence goes on along the minus strand of NZ_JH164966.1, from coordinate 419,946 downwards.
GGATATGGTGTGGCGGTTTGCCCGTTTTGATTTGGGCAAGAGTTTTTTCCATCATGAAACCGTGTTCGAGCTGGTCAAACAGAAAATGCCGGTGTCGATGAGCTTGGGCTTGTGGACGTTTTTCCTGACTTATCTGATTTGTATCCCGTTGGGCATTGCCAAGGCGGTGCGCGACGGCAGCCGTTTTGACGCGGTAACGGGGATGGTAGTGCTGGTCGGTTATACCATACCGCCGTTTGTGTTGGGTTTGGTGCTGCTGGTGTTATTCGGCGGCGGCAGCTTTTTTGCGTGGTTCCCGCAGGGCGGGTTGGTCGGCGATGATTTCGATACGTTGTCGTGGGCGGGCAAAATTAAGGATTATCTGTGGCACATGGCGCTGCCGATTACGGCTTCGGTGGCGGGCAGTCTGGCGGTAACGACGGTGTTGACGAAAAACGTGTTTCTTGAAGAAATCCGCCGCCAATATGTCTATACTGCCCGCGCCAAGGGTTTGCCGGAAAAACAGATTTTGTGGAAACACGTTTTCCGCAACGCGATGATTCCGCTGATTACCGGCTTTCCCGCTGCCTTTATCGGCGCGTTTTTCACCGGCAGCCTGCTGATTGAAACCTTGTTCTCGCTCGACGGGCTGGGGCTGCTTTCCTACGAGGCGGTGATGAAGCGCGATTATCCGGTGGTGATGGGAACGCTGTATGTGTTCACGCTGATGGGTTTGCTGGCGAAATTGGTGTCGGATATTTCTTATTCGTGGGTCGATCCGCGCATTCATTTCGGCGGACAGAAATAGGTCGTCTGAAAAAAAACATTCAGACGACCTATTAATTAACTTACAAATTCAAATAATATCAAAACCACATTTGTTTATATATTCATTGACTGGAGATATTTCTTGCGATACCGTTGGAGGGCATATTGTTACAATTTTTGCAAAATTTACATCATCAGAAGTAACAAATAAACTACCTCCTAAATTATTGGATTTTTTTGGCATCGGTATAAGTACATATACTCCGTCAATTAGTATCAGAAATTTATGAGCTATTTCTGTTTGATTATATTTAACAATATATTTGACTTTATAAACCGGTTTTTTACCTGATATATTATCAAACGGAGTAGAAGGAAGCCAATCCTCATCAAAATCTTCGAAATTCGAATCGCGCTCTATTCTTAGATTAACATCAGAACGATAAATAAACAGTCCTCGATTTTCATTTCTCTGCCATTCATCAGGATTAGAGTTTTTTAAGATCTCATCGATCTCATTTATTGTATTAATCATTCAATATTCCTTCTTGTTTAAATTTAGGAACTAAATAATTGGATAGCATATGACGATAAGCGCCAGCAAAAAAACGACATTCATCAATAAAATCAGCAGGATTAAAACCTTTGCCATATCTATACACTGCCCTGGCTGAAAAAACGCATATACTCTGCTCTTTATCAAGCCTTATGTAAGACCGTATGTTAAATCTTTTATTCATTTCGTTTATTAGATTAAGAATAAAACGTTCATTGTTCTCAAATTCGTTATAAGTACATAGAGCAGTATTTTCTCCTATATCGAACTGCTTTTCTTTAGGATCAAGTCCAATAAGCACACCTTCTGAATTTAGTTCTATCATCCAATAATATGAATCTGAATCAGAGAGATATTGTGCTTCTTTGATATCGATATAGGCATTTTTGAAAATATTTGTTATTTTCTGACTGGTAACGAATTCTGGGTCAATCAGTTCATACATATTGTTTCCTTTTTTAAATAAGTTGTAAGTAGCAATGCGTTTGCCAGCGCAATAATATGATATACTACTAAAAAAATCGAGCCACCAACAAATTATCCATTAGCCCACCCGAAAAGTATCAAAAAGTATTGAAGTGAATATTATGCAAATTAACGAAAAAATCAAGAAAGTTCGAGAATTGAGTCGACTTACACAAGAGGAAATGGCTTCCCGGTTAAATATGTCTACCAATGGCTATGCTAAGATTGAACAGGGAAAAACGAGAATGAATATTCCAATGTTGGAGCGGATTACTACCATATTGGGTATTAATTTGATGGAGTTGCTGAAGGCTGATGATAGAAGCCTGATTTATTTAATTAATAAAAATATTCAATATGATGGCAATCATTATGCAAACGAAAGTACTATAAAGTTAGAAAAATTGCAACTTATACTGGATCACAAGAATGAGTTGTTACTACAAAAAGAACGTGAAATCGAAGCATTGAAATTGGCACTATCTGCTTTTCAAAATGTATAATTTCATGTCTATATCCTTATATATCAGGCCGACTGAAAATTTTCAGTCGGCCTGATAATAACAAGCTATGAGTAAACATTTTTCTTACTGGCAGGCATTCAAGCAACACAAACGCGGCTGGTTCGCGCTGCGGGTTTTGGCCGTTTTGTTTGCCGTCGCGCTGCTTGCGCCTTTGTGGAGCAACGACAAGCCCTTGTGGATACGTTATCAGGGCGAATATTATTTTCCGCTGGTAAACGAATACAACGAAACCGTGTTCGGCGGCGATTTCGATACGCCTGCCGATTACCTCGACCCGCTGATACGCGGCAACATCACATCAAACGGCAATTACGCCGTTTATCTGCCCAATCCCTACGATGCCGATACGCTTAATGATTTCGACACGCAGCCGGACCCTGCAAGTCCGTCCGAAAGGCACTTGCTCGGCACGGACGACCGCGGTCGCGATGTCTTGGCGCGTTTGGTTTACGGATTCCGCGATTCCCTGTTGTTTGCCCTTGCATTGACCTTTGTAACGACCGTAATCGGCGTGATCACCGGCGCGGTGCAGGGTTATTTCGGCGGCAAGACCGACCTTTTGATGCAGCGTTTTATCGAAATCTGGGGCGGGATGCCGGAGCTTTATCTGCTGATTATCCTGTCTTCGTTTTTTAATCCCAGTTTGTTGATTTTGCTGGTGTTGCTGTCGCTGTTCGGCTGGATGGGGCTGTCGGACTACGTCCGCGCCGAGTTTTTGAAAAACCGTCAGGCGGATTACGTTTTGGCGGCGCGTTCGATGGGCGTGGCCAACCGCGCGATTATGTGGCGGCACATCCTGCCCAACAGCCTGACGCCCGTATTGGCGTTTCTGCCTTTCCGCATCTCCGGCGCGGTGCTTGCGCTGACCAGCTTGGATTTCCTCGGTTTGGGCGTTCCCGCGTCGCAGGCGAGCTTGGGCGAACTCTTGGCGCAGGGTAAGGACAACTTGGACGCTTGGTGGATAGGCTTGTCCACCGTCGGTACGCTGACGGTTATGCTGCTTTTGCTGGTGATGATAGGCGAGGGCTTGCGTCAGGCGTTTGACGTGCGCGCGAGGGGATGATTTTCCGTATTGCGGATGAATATAAAATAGCCGATAGCTCATTTTCCTGCTATATAGATGGCTTTTCAGGCCGAGCTTGTTTTCAGGGCGAAAAACCTGTTTATGGGCGCGACCGCAAAAATATTTTACTCACTTAATTTTTGAAGAATTCCAATGAATCAAACACACAACACAAATTTCTACGAAATGCTGGCCGCTGCCTGCCGTAAAAACGGCAAAGGTACTGCGGTGTTCAACGACAAAGAAAAAACCACCTACCATGCACTCAAGCAGGAAGTCGATGCCGTAGCCGCATATCTGCAAAATATGGGCGTCAAGTTCGGCGACAAAGTGGCTTTGGCGGTATCCAATTCGCCCGAATTTATCAGCGCCTATTTTGCCGTATCCGCCATCGGCGCGGTTGCCGTACCGATGAATACGTTTTTGAAAAACAACGAATACGCGTATATTTTGAACGACTGCAAAGCGCGGTTTATGTTTGCGTCGGCAGGTTTGCAGAAAGAATTGAAGGGGCTGAAGAAGCAGACCCGTGTCGAGAAAATCATTTGGATAGGCGAGGCGAAAGCGGCGGACGAAGCCGATGTGCGTTTTGAAGAAGCGCGCCGTTTTTCGGGTGCGCCCGATTTGAGCCGCCAACCGAAAATCGATGATTTGGCGCATATTATTTACACTTCCGGCACGACAGGCCACCCTAAAGGCGCATTAATCAGCTATGGCAACCTGTTTTCCAACCTTGAAGGCATCGAGCGCATCTTTAAGATTACCAAACGCGACCGCTTCGTCGTGTTCCTGCCGATGTTCCACAGCTTTACGCTGACGGCCATGGTGTTGCTGCCGATTTATATGGCGTGTTCGATTATTTTGGTGAAATCCGTTTTCCCGTTCTCCAACGTTTTGAAACAGGTTTTATTCAAACGCGCGACCGTGTTTTTGGGTGTGCCCGCGATTTACACCGCCATGAGCAAAGCGAAAATCCCTTGGTATTTCAGATGGTTCAACCGCGTCCGTCTGTTTATCAGCGGCGGCGCGCCTTTGGCGGAACAAACCATCCTTGATTTTAAAGCGAAGTTCCCGCGCGCCAAGCTTTTGGAAGGCTACGGCTTGAGCGAATGCTCGCCCGTTGTCGCCGTCAACACGCCCGAAAGGCAAAAAGCCCGCAGCGTCGGCATCGCCTTGCCCGGATTGGAAGTCAAAGCCGTCAACGACGAATTGGTCGAAGTGCCGACGGGCGAAGTGGGCGAACTCATCGTCAAAGGCGGTTCGGTCATGCAGGGCTACCTGAATATGCGCGATGCCACGGACGAAGCCATCGTCAACGGATGGCTGAAAACAGGCGATTTTGTCACGATAGACGAAGATGGCTTTATCTTTATCGTCGATCGTAAAAAAGACCTGATTATTTCCAAAGGGCAAAACGTTTATCCGCGCGAAATCGAAGAGGCGATTTACAAACTCGACGCCGTCGAAGCCGCAGCCGTCATCGGCGTGAAAGACCAATACGCCGATGAAGAAATCATCGCCTTTATCCAACTCAAAGACGGTGAAACGTTGGACGAAGCCGACGTGCGCGCCCATTTGCGCGGACATTTGGCGAATTTCAAAATCCCCAAACAGATTTACTTTAAAGACGAACTGCCGAAAAATGCCACGGGCAAAGTGTTGAAACGGGTGTTGAAAGAGCAGTTTCAGAAATAATAAGCGTTCAGACGACCTCGGTTTGCGGGTTTGAATCAGAGGTCGTCTGAAAAGCAGAAAGCCGATGTTTGTTGGGCGCGTTTCTTGTAAACCATCAGATATGGCTTATTGCTTCGTAAAGATTTCTGCCCGTGCGGCGGGTATTGCCGATTTGATTCCAACCGTTTTCCGTTTTTAGACGACCTCGATACCATGACGAAACCCATCCTTGAAATTGAAAACCTAAACGCCTTTTTCCCCGGCAAGCAAGTCCTGCACGATGTCAGCCTGACCGTACAGACCGGCAGGAAACTGGCATTGGTCGGCGAGAGCGGCAGCGGTAAAACCGTGTTGGCGCAGGGCATTATGCGGCTGAATCCGCTGGTGTCGTTTGAAGGTCGTCTGAAATTCGACAGCAACGATTTGCTGACCCAATCCGAACGCGCCCTGCAAAAGCTGCGCGGGCGGGAAATCGGCATGGTGTTTCAAGAACCGATGACCGCGCTCAACCCCGTGATGCGCGTCGGCGCGCAGATTGCCGAAGTGCTGACCCTGCATCTGGGTTTGGACAAAAAACAGGCATGGGCGAGGGCGGTCGAACTTTTGGCGGAAACCGGCATCCGCGAGCCTGAGCAGAAAGCCTTTGCCTATCCCTTCCAGCTTTCTGGCGGACAGCGGCAGCGGGCGATGATTGCGATGGCGGTTGCCGCCGAACCCAAGCTCTTGATTGCCGACGAACCGACCACCGCCTTGGATGTCGCCGTGCAGGCGCAGATTCTCGATTTGTTGGCGCGCTTGCAGCAGGCGCACAACATGACCATGCTCTACATCACCCACGACCTGAACCTTGTCCGCCGCTTTGCGGACGACGTCGCCGTGATGCGCGGCGGACGCATTGTCGAAACGGGCGCAGCGGCGGAAGTGTTCGCCCGTCCGCAACACGAATATACGAAAATGCTGTTGAACGCCGGTGCCGCACGCAAGGTCGTGCCTTTGGCGGGCAATCCTGCCACCGTCTTGCAGGCGGAGCAGCTTTCCGTTGCCGTCAAAGAAACGGCGGGCTGGTTCAAAAAACGCAGCAAAACCCTGCTGGAGCCGGTGTCCTTCGATTTGAAAGCGGGCGAAACGCTGGGCATCATCGGCGAAAGCGGCTGCGGCAAAACCACGCTGGCAAAAGCCGTCATGCACCTTATCGACGCGGAAGGTCGTCTGAAAATCAACGGCGAAGCTTGGACGCGCGAATCGAGGCGCGACATCCAAATGGTGTTCCAAGACCCGTTCGGCGCATTCAACCCGCGCATGAACGTCTTTAATATCGTTTCCGAAGCCCTGCGCGTCCACGAACCCGATTTGTCCCGCGCAGAAATGCGGCAGCGCGTGCAAGACGTATTGCGTCAGGTCGGACTGCCCGAAGACGCGCTCGAACGCTATCCGCACGCCTTTTCCGGCGGACAACGCCAGCGGCTCGCCATCGCCCGTGCCATCATCGTCCGCCCGAAAATCCTCGTTTTGGACGAACCCACCAGCGCGCTCGACGTACAATGGCAGCAACAGATTCTGGAGCTGCTCGCCGATTTGCAGAAAAAACACGGTCTCAGCCTCATCATCATCAGCCACGACCTCGCCGTCATCCGCGCCCTGTCGCACCGCGTGATGGTGCTGAAAGACGGCAAAATCGTTGAAGAGGGCGGCTGCGAAACCGTATTTGCCAACCCTTCCAGCGATTACACGCGCCATCTGATGAGCTTTAGGGCAGGCTGACCGATCGGGCAGGTCGTCTGAAAAACATTAGCCAATCCCGATGGCAACCTTACAAAAAAGCTATTACACTTTTGCGACACTTGAAATTTTCAGCCCCAAGCCCTATTCTGCACAACATCTGATTCAATTTGACACAAAAAGGAAAAACTCATGAGCAGCGAACTGATTATCCACACTACTGATGCAAATTTCGAACAAGACGTTTTGAAATCCGACGTTCCCGTATTGCTCGACTTCTGGGCACCTTGGTGCGGCCCTTGCAAAATGATCGCTCCGATCTTGGACGACATCGCCGCCGAATTTGAAGGTCGTCTGAAAGTCGTCAAACTCAACATCGACGAAAACGAAGCCACCCCCGCCAAATTCGGCGTGCGCGGTATTCCGACGTTGATGGTGTTCAAAAACGGCGAAAACGTCGCCACCAAAGTCGGCGCTTTGGCAAAAGGTCAATTGACCGCATTTGTAAACGCTTCTTTGGCTTAAGTTTCAACAACGCAAAAGGTCGTCTGAAAATGTTCAGACGACCTTTTTGTATGTTTGGATTTTAGGGAAACGGGATGCTTTACCTATTCTCTTCTTTATCGTTCGAGGATTTCGGCAAACGGGCATTGCCCGATTAAATTCGCTTTAATCTGCGCTAAAAAGGTCGTCTGAAAACCTAGTATCAGGTTTTCAGACGACCTTTCGTATAGTGGATTAACTTTAAACCAGTACGGCGTTACCTCGCCTTAGCTCAAAGAGAACGATTCTCTAAGGTGCTGAAGCACCAAGTGAATCGGTTCCGTACTATCTGTACTGTCTGCGGCTTCGTCGCCTTGTCCTGATTTAGTTAATCCACTATATATTTACGCCTTGTTTGAACATTTATTCCTTGCGTTGCAAAACGGCGGCGAAGAATCCGTCGGTTTGGTGTTTTGCCGAATCGAGGCGCAGGTACTTGCCGGTGTTCAAATCGATTTTCAAACCGGCGAGCAATTCGGCGCAGTCGAGGAGTTCGTATTCCGAGTGTTCTTCCAAAAAGCGTTCGACCTGCATTTCGTTTTCTTCGGGCAACACGCTGCAAGTGGCGTAAACCAGCCTGCCTTGCGGTTTGACCAGTTTGGCGGCGGCATCGAGGATGCTGTGTTGCTGTTCCAAAAGTTTGGCGACGGTTTCGGGCGATTGGCGGTATTTGAGGTCTGGGTTGCGGCGCAGTGTGCCTAAGCCGGAGCAGGGGGCATCGACCAAAACGCGGTCGGCTTTGCCGGTCAGGCGGGCGATGCGGCCGTCGTGTTCGCTGCTGATGCGTTCGGGGTGGATATTGGTCAGTCCGGCGCGGGTCATGCGGGGCTTGAGGTTGGCAAGGCGTTTTTCGGCGATGTCGAAGGCGTAGATTCTGCCTTTGTTTGCCATTTGCGCGCCGACGGCGAGGGTTTTGCCGCCTGCGCCGGCGCAGAAATCGACGATGATTTCGCCGCGTTTGGCACCGACGAGCAGGGCGAGGAGCTGGCTGCCTTCGTCTTGGACTTCAAGCGTGCCGTCTAAAAACAATTCGTGTTTGTTGAGGGCGATTTTGTTTTTCAGGCGGATGCCCCAAGGGGAATAGGGCGTGGCTTCTGCGTCGGGGCTTTCGGCTTGAAGCAGGGGCAGCACTTTGTCGCGTCTGCCTTTAAGCGTGTTGACACGGATGTCGAGCGGCGCGGCTTGGTTGATGCTGCGGCCGAAGGCAAGGATTTCTTCCTCACTGAAATGTTTTTGCAGTTGTTCCACCAGCCATTGCGGCAATTCGGCGGCGGTATGGAGGTCGTCTGAAAATTCGGTTTTGCGCGCTTTGAGGCTGCTGAGAAACTCGGTTTCTTCTTCGTCGAGCAGGTCTTTGATTTGGCTGATGTTGGTGCTTCTGCCGAGGACGAGCGCGGCAAGCGCGGCTTTGCGCGGCTGGGCATGCGGACGGCGCAGGACGGTACTGATTTTTTGATAATGGCGCAGGGCGGCGAAGGCGGTTTCGGCAATTTCGTGGCGGTCTTGGCGGCCGAGTTTTTTGTATTCGCGGAAGTAGGCGGACAAAACGGCATCGGCAGGCTGTTTGAAAGTCAGCATGTCAGCCAGCACTTTGGCGGTATGGTCGAGTTGGATCGGGGTCATGGTGGGTTCGCAATCGGGGGAAAGGCTTGGATTATACTGGAAAGGTCGTCTGAAAACGTTGAATCGGGTTTCAGACGACCTTCATGATGCGTTCGATTTCATGCCAAAAGCCGTCGGGGCGCAATTCGAGTTTGGCGATTAAACCGCTTTCGATTTGGCGGATGTCTCGCTCGGACAGGGTTTGCGCCTCGGCGACGCGGGCGGGGGCGAGGTATGCCATGCGGTCGATGAAGTGGTAGCGTGCGCCCTCGTGGGTCGGATATGCCGACCAGTCGCGGATGAAGATTCCGCGCCAGCAGTATGGGTTCAGCGGGGCTTCGGCGGAATCTGCGCCGACTGGGAAAAAGCCGATACCGCGTATGATTGAGGCGGGTTGCGGCGCGTCGGGGAGACGGTTTTGCCGAAGGGTTTCGCTGCCTTCGGAGGAATGAAGCAGGGCAAGCTGGCGGGGCAGTTTGGCGGCTTTGGCGGCGAGGGTGTCTTTGGGATTGAGTCCGCACAGGTCTGCGGATTTGCCGCTGCCGCTGCCGTAATATTTGCAGGTCAGTTCGATATGATAGGGTTTGCCGTTGATGGAGGCGATGAAATCGGCGGCGCCTTGCGTGAGGTCGTCTGAAAACACGGGCAGGTTATAGGCGTGCAATTCGGTATGCGGTGCATGGGCGAACCAAAATACGAGCAGGCGTTCGGCGTAGATGCCGAGTCGGTTGCCGAAGGGGGCGTGTTCGGCGAGATAGTCGTCTAAGGGGGAGGGATTGCCGTCCAAATCCAAAAGATAGCGGAAGCCGTGTTCGCCCAATAGTGTGCGGACGCTCAATTCGCAGCCGCTTTGCCAAAGTGGCGGGGCAGTCAGCAGAGTGGCGAGGGCGCGGACGGACGGGTTGGTGAGTTTCCACCATAGGGCATCTAGGGCGTAGTTCATGGGGTGGTGCGGATGTCGGGAAGGTGATGGATTTTATAATATTGAGCATGAAGTTGAAACCTGTAAGCCGCTGTACCGTCTAGGCAGCAATTGTTTTTCACCTTCAAGATATTGAACAAGTTGGCAATCGGGCGGTAACGTTCTCCCTATTAAAAAAGGTCGTCTGAAAACGCTTTAGCGAGACTTGCTATCGGTTTTCAGACGACCTTTGTTTTGAAACGGTTGTCATCCGTTCGGGTTTGTGTTGAAGGTTTTGCAAACGGATTGCTTGGGGGAAAGGTGGCTAGTTGCTTAACACATCGTGTTTTTTAGTTAAGACATATTGATAGACTTCTTCTACCGCCGCTTCGTCATAGCTTTTGCCAAAACGCTTTTTGTAGCCCAAGTCATAGAGTTTGACGTGGTGTTCTTCTGAAATTTCGACGCCTACGTTTTCCAAACATGACTTGGCGCAATGCAGATGGCAGCCGTCGATGACCAGTATCGGCCTGCCGGACTGCGCTTTGCGTACCAAAGGTGCGACTTTGCCTCCTACGCCGGAAATACACGACATTTCAAATTCGCCGGCGTGATCGAGTGCTACGGCGGTATTGTTGGCAAGTTGCGCTACGTCAGAACATCCGGAACAGGAATAAATCAACGGAAGTTCGCTGCGGTTGGGCATTTTTAATCTCCTCTTTAGACTTTTTCATTTTGTATGTGTATTTTAATCCATCAATAATCGGTAAAGCACGCTCAGATTGAAGCAGACCTGACAAAAGTGGTCGATTTTCTGCCATGCCGGGTTGGATTCGGGATGCCTGAAGGTCGTCTGAAAATATTTTAGCAAAACTTGCTGTCGGTTTTCAGACGACCTTTTCTTTGGGGACTGGGCTATGCTTTGTCCTCTTCGTTTTCCACTGCTTTGGGCGGAACGGGCGCGAACCAGCCGACCAAGAGCAGCAGCACGCCGACGATGATGAAGGAGGCGATGCGGGCGATGCCGCCGCTGTTGGAAAGCTCGATGAGGAAGAGCTTGACGACGACGACGGCCATCAGCGCTGCGCCGGTTATCCAGAAGGGGCGCAGTTTGCGGCGGTTGCCGTACACCATCAGGATGATGGCGGTCACTGCCCAGACGACGGAGAGGCTGGCTTGCAGGCCGAAGGATTGAAGCATGATGTCGAGGCGCCAAGTGATGCCGTCGTAGAAGTGCCACAGGCGCATCACGCCCGCGCTGATGACCATGAATGCGAGGGCGGCGACGCCGGGCGCGTTCACGCGGCGGTATTCTGCAGGCAGAGCTTCGGGCAGGGACTTCAGGGCGAACCACAGCATTCCGGCGCAGGCGAGTTCCAGCGGGTTAAGCAGCGGGATATACGGCAACGGCGTGGGTTGGAACGGAGTAGAGAAGTTCGTCCATATCATCCAACTTGCCGCGGCAAGGGCGGCTATCGGCAGGGCGGAATGCTGATAGGCGGATTGATGTCGTCTGAAAAAGCCGCGCTGCCGCTGCGTATGAAGGACGACCCACATGATCAGCGGTACGGCAAGCCACGAGAGCTGCGACCAAACGCCGTCGACGAGTTCGCCGACATACATTCCCGACCAAAGCGACCAAAGGATGCCGAGCATGATGATGTTGATTTTGTGCAAGCCGATAGGCGCATTGGTTCGGCGGTTATTCAGGATGAGGAAGTTCAACACGGTGGCGGCGGCAAGCGGCAGGGCTGCGGCGGCCGTCCATAGATGTTCGAGGTGATAGCCGATGAAGTGCAGGGCAAACAGGGGCAGGAATGCCAAGGTCGTCTGAAAAAGCTCTTTCCAGTTCAAACGGTTGGCAAGCAACAGCAAGGCGGTGAATATCGGCAATGCCCAAAGCTCGATGAACAGGGTTTCTTCGCCCGTCCATTGGGTATAGATGGCGAAGCCGCCCAGCATCAGGGCGATAACGAGGATAGCCCAGCCCGCAATTTGCGAGAACGGGAGGGTTTGGTCTTGTTTGTCTTGGTTTTCAGATGCTTCGGTTTGGACGCGCGGATATTGCAGCATGTAGGCGGCAGCAAACAGCAGTGGCGCGGCGGCAAAGAGGTGCCAGTGTGTCAGGAAGCCGTTGGATTCATTATTAATCGAGGCTTGGAAGAGCAGGATAAAGATTGCATTGCCCAAGGCGAATGTGCTGAACACGTCCGACTTGCCTTTGCCTCGGCAGAACGCCCAAGCTGCCACCAAAGCAGAGAAAATGATGATGCTGCCGCGTTCCGCGAAAAACAGTAAAGGCAGGATGGATGTGTAGAGCAGGGCGGCGCAGAGGGTTGCGTTTTGAAGCGTGTGTTCCCAGTGTGCCGAGCCTTTACGGCGGTAGAGGTGCCACTGCAGGTAAATTGCTGCGCCGCCGAACAGGGTCAGCAGGGTGGTGAACCATTGACCTTGCAGGATGGTGGATCCTCCCTCCTGATAACCGCTCAGTTGGGTCAGCGCCGCCAGCAGATAAACGACGAGCGCACCCAAACGCATATGCGGACGCTGTTGGCGCAGCCCGAAGAAATACACGAGCGCGGATTCTACCGTCCACAGGATGACGGTGTTGCCGCGTTCAAAGTAAAGCGGAACGGCGAGCGTGAGGAAAAGCAGCGACAAGGCAACAAACGCCTGACGCAGGATATACAAACCCTGTTGCTGTTTCAGCATCAGCGCGGCAAGCCCGTAAACGGCGGCGAAGCCCAGCGCAGAGAATGCATCCGCAGACGGCCAGTGTTCCACCATGCGGTATTGCAGTCCGAACGCCGCCGCCATCGTGCCGAACAATAAAGTATGGTCGAGGACGTGGACGCGCAGGCCGTGGGAGCAGATGCTGTTCCAAATTTCTTCCAGCGTCGCATTGTCGGCAACGGGCGCGAGCGTGTCTTCGCGGCTATCCGTCAGCTTGCGGCGGGCGAACAGATAGGCGATGAAGGTGTAGAGCAGCCAGTGGTAAATCAGGAAAGGTTCGGTCGTGGCGAAATGCTGCGGCGTATAGCTTTGCATGCCCCACAACGCGGCGATGGAGAAGGTTCCGGCGAAACCCGTCAGGTTCAGCGGCCGCCATGCCTTAAACCAGGCAATCGCCGCTACGCCGGCATTGAGCAGGGAAAGGTAGGAAAACAGCACCAAATAATTGCCGCTGCCGTCCGATACCAGGATGGGCGCCGCCAGACCGCCGACCAAGGCGACCTGCGCCATAATCTGCGCGTTTTGCCTGATCGCCAGCAACGCCATCAATACGACCATCGCCACCATTAGCACGAACACGATCGGTGCGGGCAGCAGCGGATGCAGTTTCAACGTCGCCAAAGCGGTCAGATACATCACCGCCACGCCGAAGCCTTGCAACACCAAGCCGTATTCGCGTTTGCGGCTTTGCAGCTTCCAGCCGCCGATGACCGCCGCCAGACCCGCGCCTGCCACGGTCAGGTAACGCATTTCCACCGGCACATGAATCCGCTCGGAGGCATAGCGCAAGAGGAACGCCAAGCCGAGGAACAGCACCACGATACCGGTTTTCAGCAGTGGATTGCCGCGCAGGAACCAAGCAACAATCGGATTTTCGGAGAATTTGAAATCGAAACCTTCTTCTTTTCGGATAATGGTTTCACGAGAATCTGCGTCTGCAGTTTCAGATATAGGTTCAGACGACATCGGCGCTTCGTTTTCAGACGACGTTTGCAGGACAGGTGCGTCTTGTTTGCGTTCGTCTTCTTGAATAGCGGAAACTTGGGCAGGCGTTTCGACGCTATCTGCGGACAAAGCAGGTTCGGGCTGTACGGAAGATTCAGCGGAAACAGGGGGAACAGGCGTAGAAAAAGAGGGGGCGGTAACCGGTTCGATGTGCGGCTCGACGGACGCATTGTCCGCAGTTGCAACAGGTTCAACCTTCTCATGAAGCGGCGCAGGGGTCGTCTGAATATCGTCGGCATGTTCGGACAAAACAGCACGCAGTTTCCGCGCCTGCCCGACTTCTGCTTTATCATGAACGGTTTCTTGTTCCAAAGCCGTCAAACGCAGCTTCAGCAACTCGATTTCTTTTTCCAGGTTTTGCAGCTTTGCATCATGTTCTTCCTGACGCGGTTTGCCGAGTTCCCGCGCAAACAACCATAAAATAGAGCCGAAAATGACGCCGACGGTCATTTCGTCAAGAAAATAGCCAATGAGGATGGGGATGAGTAGGCAGAAATACTGCATAAAACACCTGTCCGATAACGGTAAAAATATGCCAATTGTAGCATTCTTGTCATGAGAAGGATGTATAGAAGGCGTAACGGTAGGAAAAGGTGTTGTGCGGTAAGCAACATTGTATTTGCAGAATTAATTCACGGCACAAGGTCGTCTGAAAAGCGAAATTGGATTTCAGACGACCTTGTCGATGGGTTTCGTCCTGCTGTTTATCATGAATATAGGCTTTATATCGTGAAACCGGGCGCAAGTCCTGTGAACTTGCCATGCTTGATACGGACTATTTATTATAGGCGTTAGCTTCGATAGGGTACGGTTTGTCTAGCCACCAATTCTCAAGGCTTTTTTGATACCCATATTTTTCGAAAGAAAATCTAATGCCTCATTTTTGGATTTTCAACCAATTTGTCCCCTCTCCCCGTGGGAGAGGGTTAGGGAGAGGGCAGTAAGCCGCAGGCTTACATTCAGGTTCCTAGGTTTCGCAAAAAAATCTTCTGAAAGGTCGTCTGAAAGGTTGCCACGTCAAGAGGCTGCGTACACTGAAAACGAGCGAAGCAAATTTCGCCAACACGGAACGCTAAAACCTTTTCAAAAAGGAAAATACGATGAAATTCAATCAAATCCATTTATTGTGTATTGCCGCAGTCTTGGCGCTTGCTGCCTGCAAAAATACTGAAGTTCCGTTAAACAGTCAGGTTGAGTTGCCCGAAACATTTACGCAGGATGCGGCGGCGAAGGGCAATGCGGACATCGGGGCGTGGTGGCAGCAGTGGAACGATCCGGTGTTAAGCGGATTAATCGCGCAGGGTTTGGCGCAGGGGCATGATGTGAAAATCGCCGTCAGCCGTCTGAACGAAGCCCGTGCCGTCGCGGGGGCTGCGCGTGCCGATTTGGGGCCGACCGTCGGCCTGAGCGGCAAGGTGGGGGCGAATGACAGCAAAATGGATAATCCGCTCAACAGCAATGCCAGAGCGTTGCTCTCGCGTTATCCGCAGGCCTCGTCTTTAAACGGCGATACCATCGATTCTCAAGGCACCAGCCTATACGGCGGACTGACCGCTTCGTGGGAGCCGGATATTTTCGGCAAGAAACGCAGCGATGCCGATGCCGCACGTTATGCTGCACTCGGACAACAAGAGCTGGCGTACGGCGCACAAATGCTGGTGGCGGGCGATATTGCCGACAATTATTTCAAAGCGCGTGCGGCTCAAGGTCGTCTGAAAACCGCCAACCAAACCGTTGCCACCTTGCGGCGGATGGTGCGCTACATCGAAGGGCGTTTTAAGGCGGGACATGTCAGCGGTTATGAAGTGAACGAGGCGAAAGTGCAACTGACCGCAGCGGAAGCCAAACGCGCCACGATAGGGGCGGAATACGCCGCTTATGTGCGCAGTATCGCCGTTTTGACCGGTAACGTGCCGCAGACGTTTACGCTGCCCGAATCGTCTGTCGATGCGTTGGCGCGCCAACCCTCCGCACCAAGCGGGCAGACACCGCAAGGCTTGCTGGAACGCCGCCCCGACCTGCGCGCGCAGGCGGCGCAAGTCAATGCCTATGCCGCCAAATTCGCCAGTGCCAAAGCCGATTTACTGCCACGCTTCACCATCAGCTTTATGGGGCAGGGCGGACGTATCGGTGTGGACGGCGACCGTTCGCTGACCGGCTGGGCAAGTTTGCTGTCGGTGGGCATACAGACGCCGCTGTTTACCAACGGCCGCATCAAAGCCAATATCAAAGCTGCCGATGCGCGCCTTCAGACGGCATTGCTGGAATACGACAAACGGCTCCTGACCGCGCTGGGCGAAGTTGACAGCGCATATCAAGGCGTGGAATCGCTAAGCCGTCAAACCGAGTTGCTGCAAACCGCCCATAATCAGGCGGCACGCCATGCTGCCGATACGGAAAAAATGTTTCGCAACGGCTACAAAACGCTGGATGTCGCCCTCAAAGCCCATATCACCGAAGGCCAAATGCAGGAAAACCTGATTGCGGCGCGGCTGGCAAGGGCGCAGATGCTGGTGTCGCTGTATAAGGCATTGGGCGGCGGCTGGTTGAAATATAGTGGATTAACTTTAAACCAGTACGGC
Organism: Neisseria sp. GT4A_CT1; assembly: GCF_000227275.1. NCBI lineage: Bacteria > Pseudomonadati > Pseudomonadota > Betaproteobacteria > Neisseriales > Neisseriaceae > Neisseria > Neisseria sp. GT4A_CT1. The sequence continues at coordinate 403,832 of NZ_JH164966.1, read as the reverse complement.
GTTGCCTCGCCTTAGCTCAAAGAGAACGATTCTCTAAGGTGCTGAAGCACCAAGTGAATCGGTTCCGTACTATCTGTACTGTCTGCGGCTTCGTCGCCTTGTCCTGATTTAAATTTAATCCACTATAAAAAAGTAAAAAGGTCGTCTGAAAAATTTCAGACGACCTGGGTTTATTAGAAGAATGGAAAATTTCTGATATCGATATAGATAAGGTTGTCGATTAAAAAGTTTTAGTGGATTTTAGACCAAATTTGTGTGTGAGGAAGTAGTGATGAATCGATGTGGACCGTATTTAATTAGTGATATTGTTGAAAGCGGAAGGATTGGTAATCTTTATGTAGGGGATGATCAAGAAGATATTTGCCAAGAAATCAAAGGTTTTGTATTAAACCCTATGAGAACTTCTAAAAAATCAAAAATATTTTTAGATAATTATGAAAATATAATGCTCTCGTTAGAAAATAAAAAAATAATAGGTATGCAGATAAATTTTGAGAACACAAATGCCAAATCTGTAGTTTTAAATGATTTGTTTTCAGAATTCTCGAGTATTGATAACTGGATAAATTTTGCTGAAAAGTGCGATTGGATATGTGAGAAGAATTCTTCAATATATGTATTTAGAAAAAATAATGTTTTTATCTATGTGAATGATCAGGGTATGCTTCATTTGATATCTGTTTACTAAATTATTGATTTATATAAATTTTGATTAATGTTTGGTGTGTGTGGGACACGGGTGCAAGGATGTTGGGATTGGGAAGCATCCGAAGAAGGATGCTGAAGAAGCCAAAGTAGGATTGGTAAACAAAAAAGCCTGAACATTATGTTCAGGCTTTTGAAATTTGGCTCCCCGACCTGGGCTCGAACCAGGGACCTGCGGATTAACAGTCCGTCGCTCTACCGACTGAGCTATCGGGGAATGGGGTGCATTATAGCGTCTGAAAAAAAAGTGTCAATATTATTTTTCAGATGAGGCGTAGTAATATTACAAATAGTTGAATGTTAAAAGTATTTATTTTGTGAATAGTTGTTTTTGAAACCAGTAGGGCGCAAATGGCAACAGGCGTAGTTGGCCTGTCAGGATGCTATTTTGTCTAATATTTTACGTTGACAAGTTTTCCGTTGCGGAACTCTTGGTGTTGCATTACGGTGCCGTTATAGGCGTATGTGGTGAGTGAGCCGTTGTTTGGTGTGGCGCGGAATTGCATCAGTTGGTTGCGGCTTAAGGTATAGGGGTCTGTCCGCTTCCGACTGTTGTCGCTGTAAAAATCTTGTACGGTATATTGATCGCCTCGTTTGTTTTTCAGTTGACGGTAGTAGCCGCCCTTGACGGCGCTGTTGCTGGGATTGCCGTGTGTATCGAAATAAGTCACGATTTGTTCGTCAATAATATTAATGCCGCCTGTATTGTTTGGGGCGGTTTTATTTTTGTCTAAGGTAATCGGGATGTTGACGGAAGTGCCGAGTCCGACATGGTGTCCGATACCGGTTCCTATGCCTAAACCGATGGACATACCAGGCGTGCCGGCGGTGCAGGCGCAGAGTGCAGATGCGAGAAGGATGAGGGGGATTGAGGGTTTCATGGCATTTCCTCGCTATGAGTATGAACCTGATTGCAGGCGATAACGGAAAGGCGTGGTTTTGCCTCGGATGGGCAATGATGTTATGAAAATAAAACCACATATGGTGACTTTTCTTATTGAATTATATCGTTTTTATTCGGTGGAGGACGTTAGCTTTGATTAAGGTGGGAGAAAGAAGCATTAAGGCTGTATGGATAATAAGGATATCGGCGTATGGCGGTATGAAGTCGGGAAAATCTGCGATATAGCATATATATAGTGTAGAATGCTGTTCAGACGACCCTTCAGACGGATTTTTTTGCAAAGTAAAAAGGTTAAGAATATTTGGATATTCGCTCCCTATTTAATCGATAACGGATTCTGGAAAAAACAATGAAAACCTTGAAATTTACCAAAATGCACGGTTTGGGCAATGATTTTATGGTGGTAAACGGTATCGGGCAGGATTTTGATCCGCTGACTGCGCCGCTTGCCGAATGGTCCGACCGTTTTAGAGGGGTGGGCTTCGATCAGTTGCTGTTAGTAGAAAAGCCTTCTTCCGATGCGGTGGATTTCCGTTATCGTATATTCAATGCGGACGGCAGCGAGGTGGAGCAGTGTGGCAACGGTGCGCGCTGTTTTGCCCGATTTGTGGCGGATAAAGGTTTGACCGATAAAAAGGAAATTTTGGTGGAAACGGCTAAGGGTGTGATTATTCCCAAGCTGTTGGATAATGGTTTGGTGACCGTGAATATGGGCAAACCGCGCTTTACGTCGTCTGAAATTCCGTTTGTACCGGTTCCTGACGAAGCAGATGATGCTTTGACGCATATGGTGATGGTCGGTTTGGAAACGGTGCAGGTCAGTTGTGTGAATATGGGCAATCCTCATGCTGTGATTGTGGTGGAGGATGTTCAGACTGCGCCCGTGGCTCATTGGGGCGAAGCCATTGAGTCGCACGAACAGTTTCCGGAACGTGTCAACGTCGGCTTTATGCAGATTGTCGATAGGGAATCTATCCGCCTGCGCGTATTTGAGCGCGGTGTGGGTGAAACGCAGGCTTGCGGTACGGGGGCTTGTGCGGCTGTGGTTGCGGGCGTCCGGTTGGGGCTGTTGGCGGAAGGTGTGCCAGTGAAGGTTTCGCTGTCGGGCGGAGATTTGTTTATTACTTGGTCGCATGGTGAGGACGTTTTGATGACAGGGCCTGTTCAAACGGTTTTTGAAGGCGAGTTGCAGTATTCATGATTTGGACGAATTTGGATTTTCTCGCCGTTGTTGCTTATGGACTGGTGTTTTTTGGATTGATTTTCCGCGCTGAAATGTTCCAGTGGTTTTGGGCTTCGGTCGTTTTGTGGCTGGGTGTATCGATTTTGGGATCGCAGCTTTTGCCGGGAATGTGGGGGATTACCCATGTCGGTCCGTTGTTTGTCCCGCATTTTTATCTGACTTTTGCCAGTGTGTTTTTCTTTGCTTTTCATTGGAAAAAACAGGCGGATACTGATTTTTGGCAGGCGGATTTACGGCATCCGTTTTTGAGTGTGTTTGCTGTCAGCAATGTGTTGATGACTTTGGCTTTTGTGTCGATTATCGCTATATTGTATTTTATGTTGCCGAGCCGTTCTTTGGCTTTTACGTTGCCGGCTTTGTTGAAATTGTACGCGCTCAAGCCTGTTTATTGGTTTATTTTGCAGTTTGTTATCATGACCGTTTTTTATCTGCACCGCAGAAGCATTGCCAAGCAGTCGCCGGCGGTGTTCAGTAAAGCACAGCTCAGACTGGGCTGGCTGATGGCCTTGGTCATGCAGGTTTTGGTAACAGGAGCTTTGGTCGGAGAAATCGGGCTTCATTAAGAAAAAAATTTTGCGAATCAAGCCAAACAACCAAAAGTTATAAAGAAAGAAATATTCGATATTGGTTTTTCAGACGACCTGTCTTTAATATACAGGTCATATCACATCAAAATCTGGAGTAGAAAATGAAGATTGCAAACAGCATCACCGAGCTGATCGGCAACACCCCGTTGGTCAAATTAAACCGTCTGACTGAAGGTTTGAAAGCCGAAATCGCTGTCAAACTGGAATTTTTCAATCCCGGCAGCAGCGTGAAAGACCGCATTGCCGAAGCGATGGTCGAAGCTGCTGAAAAAGCGGGCAAAATCGGTAAAGATACCGTAATTGTGGAAGCAACCAGCGGTAATACGGGTATCGGTTTGGCAATGGTGTGCGCGGCGCGCGGCTACAAGCTGGCAATCACGATGCCTGAAAGTATGAGTAAAGAACGCAAAATGCTGTTGCGTGCGTTCGGTGCGGAATTGATTTTGACTCCAGCATCTGAAGGTATGGCGGGTGCGATTGCAAAAGCCCAAGCCTTGGTGGACGAGCATCCCGATACTTATTTTATGCCGCGCCAATTCGATAACGAGGCGAACCCGCAAATCCACCGCGAAACGACCGCCGAAGAAATTTGGCGCGATACCGACGGTAAAGTCGATATTTTTGTGGCGGGTGTCGGTACGGGCGGTACGGTTACCGGCGTGGGCGAAGTGTTGAAAAAATACAAACCCGAAGTCAAAGTCGTTGCCGTCGAGCCGGAAGCTTCTCCGGTGTTGAGCGGTGGTGAAAAAGGTCCGCACCCGATTCAAGGTATTGGCGCCGGTTTCATCCCTACCGTGTTGAATACCAAGGTATATGACAGCGTTTCCCAAGTTCCGAACGAAGCGGCGTTTGAAACCGCCCGCGCGATGGCGGAAAAAGAAGGTATTTTGGTCGGTATTTCTTCCGGTGCGGCAGTATGGAGCGCGCTGCAGCTTGCCAAACAGCCTGAAAATGAAGGCAAACTGATTGTCGTGCTGCTGCCTTCTTATGGCGAACGCTATCTTTCTACGCCTCTGTTTGCCGATTTGGCATAGTAGAGTTGAGAGAACATGAGTGATAAAAAAGACCGCTTCGGCGGTCTTTTTTGCGGTCTTGCGGCATGGTGTGGCGCAAAAATGGATTTAAACCACCATATCGTGTAAAGATTGGAATGTAAGGCGAAAGTTGTTGTAATTCAGTCAACAGAAAAAGTCAGATTGATATAGAATTTGGTTATCTGGATAATCCTGATTATAATGGTAGACATGAAAAAATATATCCCCATCTTATTTGCGTTGGCGGCACTTGCCGGTTGTGAGACCATTTATGTCCCAAGTTTGCAAGAAGTGCCTGTCCGTCCGACTAATGTTAAGCCTAACGTTAAAGCAACTAAGGCTGAAAAACCTACAGCGTTCAGTTTGGCTTCTTCGCATTGGAGTGATGTTTCAAAAATCCGCGACGAGGCAACGCGTTTGAGCTATCAAGTCAGCCAAGGAAAAATGACCAAAGTTCAAGCTGCGCAATATCTGAACAAGTTCCGCATTCAGCTTGTCGGTCGCAATGTCGTGGATGACAGCGTATATGAGGTTTATCTGCGTTCTGCCGTTGACAGCCAACGAGGCGAAATCAATACCGAACAATCTAAGCTGTATATTCAAAACGCTTTGCGCGGATGGCAGCAACGCTGGAAAAATATGGGCAACAAACCTTCCAATCCGGCGTTTACCAACTTCCTGATGGAAGTGATGAATATGACTCCGTTGAAATAAGTTTCTCATTTCAAACAAAAGGTCGTCTGAAAATTTTCAGACGACCTTTTGTTTTGGATGTCGATATTTATGATGTTTTACGCAGCAGCTTCTCGGTTGCCAGTCTTGCTCGCTCTTTGATGTCTTCCGTCAGATAAGTTTTCATCTGGCTGTACACCAAAGTAATGACGGCAATGTCATCGCTGAATCCCAAAGGACCCAGCAAATCGGGAATGCTGTCGATAGGGCTGAGGAAGTAAACCAATGCGCCGACGATAATCATTTTGGCGCGTCTGGGGGTGTGAGGGGAGTCCCAAAGATAATACAGCGCATACAACTGGCGTACGATGGGCTCGCCCAACCGACCTGCAAAACGGGCGAGTTTATTGAGGAAACCTGTTTTATCCAAATTGCGCCTTCTGAATTTGGGGATAAAGTTTTCCGGATCGGAAGACTGGGTGTATTGTTTTTCTTCGGAATGTTTCATAACAAGCCTCACAGTAATTGAGTGGGAAGGGTTTGCCGTAATGCGGGCAAAGTATAAAACGGAGTAAGGCAAAGAAATGTCAGTTTTGCCTAAACGAGGCAAAAATTATGGTTGACTACTTCTTTATCGTAGCTGTTTCATATTATAAATAAATATTATTTCGATTAGTGGAAAAGATAGAAAAATCAAATGGCTTTGATAGCTAATAACATCTTAAAAATACTCGATTTACTCCCCATTTTGTTTAGAATACAAAGGGGCTTTGACATAAATTTGACATAAAAAGGAGATATAAATGAAATTTAAAACACTCGTAGCTGTTGGTATCAGTGCAATCTGTGCTGCGGGAGTGGTTAATGCGCATGAACACAAACATGACCACATGACACCTGCCGGTGCTTCTATTAAAGTGAAAGTGCAACAACTTGACCCGGTTAATGGTAATAAAGATGTAGGCACTGTAACGATTACCGAATCCAAGTACGGTTTGGTCTTTACTCCAAACTTAAGCGGATTAGAAGCTGGACTGCATGGCTTTCACATTCATCAAAACCCAAGCTGTGAGCCGAAAGAAAAAGACGGTAAACTGACTGCAGGCTTGGGCGCCGGCGGCCACTGGGATCCGAAAGAAACCAAAAAACACGGTTTCCCATGGCAAGATGATGCCCACTTAGGCGATTTGCCTGCATTAACCGTATTACACGACGGTACAGCCACCAATCCGGTTCTTGCGCCACGCATCAAACACCTTAATGAAGTTCGTGGTCATTCTATTATGATCCACGTTGGTGGCGACAATCATTCCGATCATCCTGCTCCGCTTGGTGGTGGCGGTGCACGCATGGCGTGTGGTGTGATTAAATAGGTTAATTGTTAGAAACAAAAAGTGCGGTTAAAAATGTTGAACGTTTTAACCGCACTTTTATTTGCAATGAGATCTACTTCAGCACTTCAGCTATGTCATTTAATTTATGAATAGCGTCAATCAGCTGTTTGTCTGAAGCCCGTATCATTCCGCTATGGTTGCAGCGCTGTCTTTTTGAAGGCATTAGTAGAAATCACACCATCGATATGAAGTATGACGCAAATCTATATTCACTAAAATATTGCAGTTTTGTAATAGAAAAATAAGAGGGTCGTCTGAAAAGTTGCCTGTTGAAATTTTGTTTTGAATGCAACGTTTATCCCATAAGGTTATGGCTGTTTTTCTTGTGGATGCGTTAGTAAATGATATTAATTCATATTTTTATCACAAGAAACAGGATATTAATACTATTTTGATGGTGTGAGATTGTGCGAAACTGATTAAGCGGTAGTGGAAAAAATGTTGGTTTAAGTATTAATAGAGATGTTTATTGTTATTGGTACAGTTTATGATGTTTTTTGGTAAAATTTATTAGATTGTTTATAAATTAGACTGTTCAAAATCGGATAAAACAGGTAAATTATAGTTTATGTAACTCGATGTAATTTGAGTTATTGGTTTTGAGCTGATAAAAAAATACAGAGGAACTGGCTATGTCCGTCAAACCGCGTCCTGTCTTTTTGGAGATTCCCAATATACGGTTGCCTATACCGGGAATTGTCTCCATCTTGCACCGCATCAGCGGGGTAGGATTATTTATAATGCTTCCCGTTTTGCTGTATCTCCTGTCCGGTACGTTGAGCCGCGAGTCGGCGTTTGAAACTTACCGTGCCATCGTTTCCAATCCTTTGGTCAAGTTGATTTTAATCGGCGTGTTGTGGGCTTATCTGCACCATTTTCTCGCCGGTATCCGTTTTTTATTTTTAGATGCACACAAAGGCCTTGAGCTGAATACTGCGCGCAATACTGCCAAATTGGTGTTTGCCGCCGCTTTGGTGTTGACCGTCGTTTTGGGAGCGTTGTTATGGTAGAGCGTAAATTGACCGGTGCCCATTACGGTTTGCGCGATTGGGCGATGCAGCGTGCGACTGCGGTTATCATGTTGATTTATACCGTCGCACTTTTAGTGATTCTGTTTACCCTGCCTAAAGAATATTCGGCATGGCAGGTATTTTTCGATCAAGTTTGGGTGAAAGTGTTCACCCAGGTCAGCTTTATCGCCGTATTTTTGCACGCTTGGGTGGGTATCCGCGATTTGTGGATGGACTATATCAAACCCTTCGGTGTGCGTTTGTTTTTGCAGGTTGCCACCATCGTTTGGTTGGTCGGCTGCTTGGTGTATTCAGTTAAAGTAATTTGGGGGTAAGTATGGGTTTTCCTGTTCGCAAGTTTGATGCCGTGATTGTCGGCGGTGGTGGTGCAGGTTTACGCGCAGCCCTCCAATTATCCAAATCCGGTCTGAATTGTGCCGTTTTGTCTAAAGTGTTCCCGACCCGTTCGCATACTGTAGCGGCGCAGGGCGGTATTTCTGCTTCGCTGGGTAATGTGCAAGAAGACCGTTGGGACTGGCACATGTACGATACCGTGAAAGGTTCTGACTGGCTAGGCGACCAAGACGCGATTGAGTTTATGTGTCGCGCCGCGCCTGAAGCGGTGATTGAGTTGGAACACATGGGTATGCCTTTTGACCGCGTGGAAAGCGGCAAAATTTATCAGCGTCCTTTTGGCGGGCATACTGCCGAACACGGCAAGCGCGCGGTAGAACGTGCTTGCGCGGTTGCCGACCGTACCGGTCATGCGATGCTGCATACGCTGTATCAACAAAACGTCCGTGCCAATACGCAATTCTTTGTGGAATGGACGGCGCAAGATTTGATTCGTGATGAGAATGGTGATGTCGTCGGTGTTACCGCTATGGAAATGGAAACCGGCGAAGTTTACATTTTCCATGCTAAGGCTGTGATGTTTGCTACCGGCGGTGGCGGTCGTATTTATGCGTCTTCTACCAATGCCTATATGAATACCGGCGACGGTTTGGGTATTTGCGCTCGTGCAGGCATTCCGTTGGAAGACATGGAGTTCTGGCAATTCCACCCGACCGGTGTGGCAGGTGCAGGCGTGTTGATTACCGAAGGCGTGCGCGGTGAGGGCGGTATTCTGTTGAATGCCGACGGCGAGCGCTTTATGGAACGCTATGCACCGACCGTAAAAGACTTGGCTTCGCGCGACGTGGTTTCTCGCGCAATGGCGATGGAAATCTACGAAGGTCGCGGTTGCGGCAAAAACAAAGACCATGTTTTGCTGAAAATCGACCATATCGGTGCCGAAAAAATTATGGAAAAACTGCCGGGCATCCGTGAGATTTCCATTCAGTTTGCCGGTATCGATCCGATTAAAGACCCGATTCCCGTCGTGCCGACTACCCACTACATGATGGGCGGTATTCCGACCAACTATCATGGTGAAGTCGTTGTTCCGCAAGGCGATGAATATGAAGTGCCGGTGAAAGGTCTGTACGCAGCGGGCGAGTGCGCTTGTGCTTCCGTACACGGTGCGAACCGTTTGGGTACCAACTCCCTGCTTGACTTGGTGGTATTCGGTAAAGCTGCCGGCGACAGCATGATTAAATTCATCAAAGAGCAAAGCGATTGGAAACCTCTGCCTGCGGATGCGGGCGAGCTGACCCGCCAACGTATCGAACGTTTGGATAATCAAACTGATGGTGAAAACGTTGATGCGTTGCGTCGCGAGCTGCAACGCTCTGTCCAACTGCACGCCGGCGTGTTCCGTACTGATGAGATTCTGAGCAAAGGCGTTCGAGAAATCATGGTGATTGCCGAGCGCGTGAAACGTACTGAAATCAAAGACAAGAGCAAAGTGTGGAATACCGCGCGTATCGAAGCTTTGGAATTGGATAACCTGATTGAAGTGGCAAAAGCGACTTTGGTGTCTGCTGAAGCACGGAAAGAATCACGCGGCGCGCACGCTTCAGACGACCATCCTGAGCGCGATGACGAAAACTGGATGAAACACACGCTGTATCATTCGGATACCAATACCTTGTCCTACAAACCGGTACACACCAAGCCTTTGAGCGTGGAATACATCAAACCGGCCAAGCGCGTTTACTGATGCGTTTTCAGACGACCTCCGTATCACAAGGGGTCGTCTGAAAATCAAATACACCACCACACTGAACAGCCTGAACCCATAACATAAAACCATCAGGCGGTTTATGAGAAAAGGAACACTTCTCATGGAAAAAATGAGTTTTGAAATTTACCGTTACAATCCGGACGTTGATGCCAAACCTTATATGCAACGTTACGAGTTGGAACTGGAACCTACCGACGTCAAACTTTTGGACGCGCTGGTGCGCCTGAAAGCGCAAGACGATACCCTGTCTTTCCGCCGTTCTTGCCGCGAAGGTATTTGCGGTTCTGACGGTATGAACATCAACGGCAAAAACGGCTTGGCATGTTTGACTGATTTACGCGGCTTGAAACAGCCCGTCAAAATCCGTCCGCTGCCCGGTCTGCCTGTCATCCGCGACCTGATTGTGGACATGACCCAGTTCTTCAAGCAATACCACTCCATCAAACCTTACGTCGTCAATGATAATCCCATCGATGCAGACAAAGAGCGCCTGCAAACTCAGGAAGAGCGTAAAGAGCTGGACGGTTTGTACGAATGTATTTTGTGCGCCTGCTGTTCGACTGCCTGTCCGTCGTTCTGGTGGAATCCCGACAAATTCGTTGGTCCGTCCGGTTTGCTGAACGCCTACCGCTTCATCGCCGACAGCCGAGATACCATCACCAACGAGCGTTTGGACAATTTGAACGACCCGTATCGTCTGTTCCGCTGCCATACCATCATGAACTGCGTGGACGTATGTCCTAAACACTTGAATCCGACCCGTGCCATCGGTAAGATTAAAGAAATTATGTTGAAACGAGCCGTTTAAGAAATGATGGTTTTTGACGATATTGCCAAACGGAAAATCCGTTTTCAAACCCGCCGAGGATTATTGGAGTTAGATCTGATTTTCGGCAGGTTTATGGAAAAAGAATTCGAGCATTTGAGCGATAAAGAGCTGTCCGAGTTTTCCGAAATCCTTGAGTTTCAAGATCAAGAGCTTCTTGCCCTGATCAACGGACATTCGGCGACAGACAAGGAACACCTTATCCCCATGCTTGAAAAAATCAGACAAGCTTGACGTATTGGAAATCCGCCTGCCTTTCGGCGGATTTCTAGGATACGGAGGTCGTCTGAAAATAAAGACCGTGCTGCATAGGCAGCAACGAAAGCCCCAACCTACAAAGGAGCGATAAATATGTCCAAATCAATTAAACTCAACGTACCCAATCAAGAGGATTTAGAACTGCCCGTATTGGAGGCGAGCATCGGTCATGACGTGGTCGATATCCGCGCACTGACGAAAAACACAGGCTTATTCTCATTCGACCCTGGATTCGTTTCAACAGCAAGCTGCGAATCCAAAATCACTTATATCGACGGCGACAAAGGTCTGCTGTATTACCGTGGTTATCCCATCGAACAACTCGCCGAAAAATCCGATTATTTGGAAGTCTGCTACCTGCTGATTTACGGCGAACTGCCGACGCCTGAGCAAAAGGCAGAATTTGACAATACCGTCCGCCGTCATACGATGGTGCATGAACAGCTGACTTGGTTCTTCCGCGGCTTCCGTCGAGACGCGCATCCGATGGCGATGATGGTCGGCGTGGTCGGTGCATTGTCTGCGTTCTATCAAGACAGCCTGGACATCACGAACCCCGAACACCGCAAAATCGCGATTTACCGTCTGATTTCCAAAATTCCGACGATTGCGGCAATGTGTTACCGTTATTCCAACGGTCTGCCGTTCAATTATCCAAAAAACAACCTCTCTTATTCCGAAAACTTCATGCACATGATGTTCGCTACACCATGTGAAGACTACAAACCCAATCCCGTATTGGCACGCGCGCTCGACCGCATCTTTATCCTTCATGCCGACCACGAGCAAAACGCATCGACTTCGACCGTCCGTTTGGCAGGTTCTTCAGGTGCGAACCCGTTTGCCTGTATCGCTGCCGGTATTGCCTGTCTGTGGGGTGCGTCCCACGGCGGTGCGAACGAAGCCGTCTTGAAAATGTTGGACGAAATTGGTGATGTGTCCCGTGTTGCCGAATATATGGAAGGCGTGAAACAGCGTAAATACCGCCTGATGGGCTTCGGACACCGTGTGTACCGCAACATGGATCCGCGCGCCAGCATCATGCGCGAGACCTGTTATGAAGTGCTGAAAGAATTGGGCTTGGAAGACAGTCCGAAATTCAAACTGGCGATGGAATTGGAACAAATTGCTCTGAAAGACCCGTTCTTCGTAGAGCGCAAACTGTACCCCAACGTCGACTTCTACTCCGGTATTGTCCTGTCCGCACTGGGCATTCCGACCGAAATGTTTACCGTCATCTTTGCCCTGTCGCGCAGCGTGGGCTGGATTTCGCACTGGCATGAAATGATCGGCGATCCTTCGCTGAAAATCGGCCGTCCGCGCCAACTTTATACCGGTGCGGAACGCCGCGATTATGTGCCGGCGGATAAACGCTGAAAATCAGTATATTAATATGTTGTCGGAACTTCATTTGAGAAAGCCGAATAGTTTTTTTAAATAAGTTTGTCTGCAGCAAACGAAACAGATACAAGTAATTTGGCTGGAAATAGGGTAGAATGAAGTGTCATTTCAAACGGCATGGATTCCGTTGAAACACATGGAATTCTACCCTTTGTTTATATTTTAAAGAAAAGAGCTCGCGTCATGATGGATGAAAAACTCAATTTTTCTTATCTGTTCGGTTCAAATGCTCCCTACATCGAGGAGTTGTATGAGAATTTCCTGGAAAACCCCAATTCGGTCGATGAAAAATGGAAGCAGTATTTCACCGACTTAAGCAAGCAGCCCGGTGCGGCGGATGTTGATATCGCCCATGCTCCGATCCGTGAATCCTTCGCCAATTTGGCAAAAACCAAATCGACAGCGGCTATTGCCGGCGGTATGGACGAAGCCATGATGAAGAAACAGGTCGGCGTACTGCGGTTGATTTCTGCTTACCGTATTCAAGGTGTGGGCGCTGCTCAGCTTGACCCGCTCAAACGTATCCCGCCACGCAACATTGAAGCCCTCGATCCCAAATTCCACGGACTGAATGATGCCGATATGGCGGTTCAGTTCAATATGGGCGAGGGCGATTTTTCCGGCCAAAGCAAACTGCCTCTGTCCCAAATCATCAGCAACCTCAAGCAAACCTACTGCGGCCACCTCGCATTGGAATACATCTACATTCCCAATACAGAAGAACGCCGCTGGTTGCGCAATTATTTCGAGGATGTGCTGTCCACCCCGAGTTACAGTGCCGAACAGAAACGCCGCATCCTGAAAGAAATGACCGCTGCCGAGACTTTGGAGCGTTACCTGCATACCAAATATGTCGGTCAGAAACGCTTCGGCGTTGAAGGTGGCGAGAGTGTGATTGCCGGTCTGAATTACCTGATTCAAAACGCAGGTAAAGACGGTGTCGAAGAAGTCATCATCGGTATGGCACACCGAGGTCGTCTGAATGTCTTGGTCAACATTTTGGGCAAGAAACCGGGCGATTTGTTTGCCGAGTTTGAAGGCCGCGCCGAAATCAAGCTGCCCAGCGGTGACGTGAAATACCACATGGGTTTCAGCTCTGACATCGCTACGCCGAACGGTCCGATGCACGTTTCTTTGGCGTTCAACCCGTCTCACTTGGAAATCGTCAATCCTGTCGTTGAAGGTTCTGCACGCGCCAAACAAAAACGTTTGGGCGAAAACGGCCGCGACAAAGTATTGCCCGTATTGATTCACGGCGACTCTGCATTTGTCGGCCTGGGCGTCAACCAAGCGACATTCAACCTGTCCAAAACGCGCGGCTATACCACCGGCGGTACGGTTCACATCGTCATCAACAACCAAATCGGCTTTACCACCTCTGATACCCGCGACACCCGTTCGACCGTGCATTGTACCGACGTGGCGAAAATGGTTTCCGCCCCGGTCATCCACGTCAACGGCGACGATCCTGAACGCGTCTGCTTCGCCATTCAAGCCGCTTTGGACTACCGTAAGAAATTCAACAAAGACATCGTGATCGATGTCGTCTGCTACCGCAAATGGGGCCATAACGAGGGCGACGATCCGACCCTGACCCAGCCGATGATGTACAAAAAAGTATCACAACACCCCGGTGCGCGTACTTTGTACACCGAGCAACTGATCGCAGAAGGCGTGGTAACGCAGGCGGAAGCCGACGGCTATATCCAAGCCTACCGCGACGCTTTGGATAAAGGCGAACACGTCGAGCAAACAACGTTGAGCAATTTCCAACGCACGCAAATCGATTGGAGCAAATACCAAGGCAAAGACTGGCGCGAAGATGTGGAAACCGGCCTGCCCGCTGCTGACATCGAGCGTCTGGCCGAGAAATTTACCGCCGTTCCCGAAGGCTTTGCACTGCATCCGACTGCCAAACGCGTGCTCGAAGCGCGCAAAGGCATGGCTGCGGGCAGTCAGCCGATTGACTGGGGTATGGCGGAAACCCTCGCATACGCCAGCCTGGTCACCAAAGGCCACGGCGTGCGCATTTCTGGCGAAGACTCCGGACGCGGTACGTTCTCACACCGCCATGCCGTATTGCACGACCAAAAACGCGAAAAATGGGATGACGGTACTTATGTACCGCTGCGCAATATGGGCGAAGGCGCAGGCGAATTCCTCGTTATCGACTCCATCTTGAATGAAGAAGCGGTCATGGCGTTCGAATACGGTTTCGCCTGCTCCGCACCCGACAAACTGACCATTTGGGAAGCGCAGTTCGGCGACTTTGCCAACGGCGCTCAAGTCACCATCGACCAATTCCTGTCGTCCGGCGAAACCAAGTGGGGACGTTTGTGCGGTTTAACCACCATCCTGCCGCACGGCTACGACGGTCAAGGTCCAGAACACTCATCCGGCCGCGTGGAACGCTGGTTGCAACTGTGTTCCGAACACAATATGCAAATCATTATGCCGTCTGAAGCGTCGCAAATGTTCCATTTGTTACAACGTCAGGTCTTGGGTTCGTACCGCAAACCGCTGGTGATTTTCATGTCCAAACGCCTGTTGCGCTTCAAAGGCGCGATGAGTCCGCTGGAAAACTTTACCGAAGGTTCGCGCTTCCGTCCCGTTATCGGCGATACCGCCGAGCGTGGTAATAATGAAAGCGTGAAACGCGTGATTCTGTGCGCTGGACAGGTTTACTACGATTTGGAAGCAGGCCGTGCCGAGCGCAAACTGGAAAACGATGTCGCCATCGTCCGCGTCGAGCAGCTTTATCCGTTCCCATACGACGAGGTGCGTGCAGAGTTGGCGAAATATCCGAACGCGAAATCCGTGGTTTGGGCGCAAGAAGAGCCGAAAAACCAGGGCGCGTTCTACCAAATCCGCCACCGCTTGGAAGACGTTATCGGCGAAAGCCAAAAACTGTCTTATGCCGGCCGTCCGAGCAGCGCATCGCCAGCCGTCGGCTATATGAGCAAACACGTCGCCCAGCTGAAACAACTGGTTGAAGACGCAATGACGCTGTAACGCAATACGGTGCGGCGTTCCGAATGAAACACTTCAGACGGAACGCCCGCCAAACAAAAGAGATAACACACAACAGGTCGTCTGAAAACCAACGACCATCCGGAGACACATAATGATTATTGATGTAAAAGTACCCATGCTGTCCGAAAGCGTATCCGAAGGCACGCTCTTGGAATGGAAGAAAAAAGTCGGCGAAGCCGTAGCACGCGACGAAATCCTGATCGACATCGAAACCGACAAAGTGGTTTTGGAAGTACCTTCCCCACAAGCCGGCGTATTGGTCGAAATCATTGCCCAAAACGGCGAAACCGTTGCCGCCGAGCAAGTGTTGGCACGCATCGACACCGCAGCAACCGCTTCTGCTGAAGCACCAGCCACCGCGCCTGCGCCTGAAGCCGCTCCCGCCGCTGCGCAAACCAATGCCGCCATGCCTGCCGCCGCCAAACTGGCAGCCGAAACCGGTGTGGATGTGAACGCGCTGCAAGGTTCCGGCCGTGACGGTCGCGTCTTGAAAGAAGACGTGCAAAACGCTACCGCCAAACCTGCTGCTGCACCCGCTGCCGCGTCTGCACCTGTTCCCGCGGGTGCGCGTCCGGAACAACGCGTTCCGATGAGCCGGCTGCGCGCCCGCGTTGCCGAACGTCTCTTGGCTTCGCAACAGGAAAACGCGATTCTGACTACGTTCAACGAAGTCAACATGAAACCCATCATGGACTTGCGCGCGAAATACAAAGAAAAATTCGAGAAAGAACACGGTGTCAAACTCGGCTTCATGTCTTTCTTCGTCAAAGCAGCCGTTGCCGCGCTGAAAAAATATCCGGTGGTGAATGCCTCCGTTGACGGCAACGACATCGTTTATCACGGTTATTTCGACATCGGTATCGCCATCGGCAGTCCGCGCGGTTTGGTTGTGCCGATTCTGCGTGATGCCGACCAAATGAGCATTGCCGACATCGAACAAGCCATCGTCGATTACGCCAAAAAAGCCAAAGACGGTAAAATCGCGCTGGAAGATTTGACCGGCGGTACGTTCAGCATCACCAACGGCGGTACGTTCGGCTCCATGATGTCCACCCCGATTATCAATCCGCCGCAATCCGCTATTTTGGGTATGCACGCAACCAAAGAGCGCGCAGTCGTGGAAAACGGTCAAGTCGTTGTCCGCCCGATGATGTATCTGGCGCTCTCTTACGACCACCGCATTATCGACGGCCGCGAAGCTGTGCTGACTTTGGTTGCCATCAAAGACGCGCTGGAAGATCCGGCACGCCTGTTGTTGGATCTGTAAACGCCGCCAAAGGGATATAAAGCGGATCAAAACAAAGCAGTTTGAAATCAGGCTGCTTACTGGCTTTCAGACGACCTTGAAACGAAAAAAGGTCGTCTGAAAACGGCGGGATGTTTGAAATCTAAGGGAGAATATGGTTTGTTGCTGCCACTTTCCGTGCAGAGGCAAACGGTTGAAAATCCATTAGGAGCGTATCCATGAAACCCATTTCCCTGTTTCCGCTTTTGGCTGTCGTTTCCCTGCTTGGCGCGTGTGCCGCATTCGAAGGCAAGGAATATTCCGTCAACGCCTACGACGCGCGCGGCAGAATGTTGAACAAGCGTTTTGAAATGGACAGCAACAAAGCAGGCATCCCCGTCGCCCGCAGCGTTTTGTGCAAACGCTATCCGCACGCTACCGTCCGCGTTTACAACAATTTCACCGGACAGGAAGTCAGGGAATACAGCCCGCATTCCTGCCGCCGCTGATGCGGCCGAACCAATCGAGCTGAAGTTTCAAAGGTCGTGCCTGCGGGCAGGCTTCGCACTCTGAAAAAGGCAGAATGAGTTTTAACTTCGTTGAAGCCGCGCTTTCAGACGACCTCTTATGCAAAATATAGTGGATGAACTTCAAATCAGGGGAAGGCGAGGCAACGCTGTACTGGTTTAAAGTTAATCCACTATACCGCTGCCGAAGGTTTTCCTGCGGCAAAAATGTCAAACAAAGGATTTTTCACATGTCTCAATACGATGTAGTAGTCATTGGCGCAGGTCCCGGCGGATATGTTGCCGCCATCCGCGCCGCCCAACTGGGTTTTAAAACCGCCTGTGTCGATGCGGGCGTCAACAAAGCAGGCGATGCGCCCGCGCTGGGCGGCACCTGCCTGAACGTCGGCTGCATTCCTTCCAAAGCCCTGTTGCAGTCGAGCGAACATTTCCATGCTGCGCAGCATGATTTTGCCGAACACGGCATCAGCGTCGGCGACATCAAATTCGACGCGGCGAAAATGATTGCGCGCAAAGACGCCATCGTAACCAAGCTCACCGGCGGCGTGAAATTCCTGTTCCAAAAAAATAAAGTAACCAGCCTGTTCGGTACGGCTTCATTTGCCGGAAAAAACGGTGATGCCTACCAAATCGAAGTCGATAACAAAGGCGAGAAAACCGTTATCGAAGCCAAACACGTCATCGTAGCGACCGGTTCCGTGCCGCGTCCGCTGCCGCAGGTTGCCATCGACAATGTAAACGTATTGGACAATGAAGGTGCATTGAACCTGACCGAAGTGCCCGCCAAACTGGGCGTCATCGGTTCGGGCGTGATTGGTTTGGAAATGGGTTCGGTATGGAACCGCGTCGGTTCGCAAGTTACCATCCTCGAAGCCATGCCGACCTTCCTTGCCGCCGCCGACCAGCAAATCGCCAAAGAAGCCTTCAAATACTTCACCAAAGAGCAGGGCTTGAACATCGAACTGGGCGTGAAAATCGGCGACATCAAATCTGAAGGCAAAGGCGTATCCGTTGCCTACCAAACCGCCGCAGGCGAAGCCAAAACCGAAGTCTTTGACAAACTCATCGTCGCCATCGGCCGTATTCCGAACACCAAAGGCTTGAACGCAGAAGCCGTCGGCTTGGAAAAAGACGAGCGCGGCTTTATCAAAGTGGACGCCGAATGCCGCACCAACCTGCCTAATGTCTGGGCAATCGGCGACGTGGTTCGCGGCCCGATGCTGGCGCACAAAGCCAGCGACGAAGGCGTGGCCGTTGCCGAGCGCATCGCCGGTCAGAAACCGCATATCGATTTCAACAGCGTACCGTTCGTGATTTATACCGACCCCGAAATCGCTTGGGTTGGCAAAACCGAAGAGCAGCTCAAAGCCGAAGGCGTGGAATACAAAAAAGGCACTTCCGGCTTCGGCGCAAACGGCCGCGCGTTGGCAATGGGTAAGGCAAAAGGTACGGTCAAAGTGTTGGCAGATGCCAAAACCGACCGCATTTTGGGCGTACACATGATCGGCCCGGTTGTCAGCGAATTGGTCACTGAAGGCGTCACTGCGCTCGAATTCTTCGCCAGCAGCGAAGATATCGCACGCATCATCCATGCCCACCCGACCTTGTCCGAGGTGGTTCACGAAGCCGCACTGGCCGCCGACAAGCGCGCTTTGCATGGCTGATGAGGTCAAGTAAAGCATAAAAGGTCGTCTGAAAAAGTTTCAGACGACCTTTTCGGAAAGATGAATGTTCGGAAGCAATGTTCCGATAGGTATAGAGGGAAAATAGGGCATATCAGTTGCCATTGTTCTCTTGTCGGAATGACGATTTAAGCATTTTCTATGAATCTACGATAGTGGGTTAAGTTTAAATTCAGGACAAGGCGACGAAGCCGCAGACAGTACAGATAGTACGGCAAGGCGAGGCAACGCAGTACTGGTTTAAACTTGAACCACTATATATAATCGGCGACACATTCACAGACAGCATTTGATTATGAATAAAGAAGTAATCGGTATCCTGTTTATACCGATGGGCATCATCAGCATGTGTATGGCCGCGTTGTGGCAGATGTATGTGATGATGACCGAAACTTATACGCTCAACCGCTTCAAAGACAAAGAATTGGTTTGGCGCGTGGCATTGTTGTTTATCAGTTTCAGCCTTGCCGTTTACCTGCTCTGCCCGAATTCGCGTAAAAAAGGCATCGTCTTTTTTATCCTCGGGGGCGGCGGCGCAATCATGTATCTGCTTGCGCGGATGTGGTTGCCGTTCAGCAAGTGAAACGACGATTTTCCGACCGCCGAAAGGTCGTCTGAAACGCACGGGGTTGTCATTTATGGGCAGTCTCAGGGCATTCCACTAATCTAAAGGAGAAATCCATGAATCTACACGAGTATCAGGCTAAAGAACTGCTGGCAAGCTACGGCTTGCCCGTGCAAGGCGGTATTTTGGCGCACAACGGCGAAGAAGCCGCAGCCGCTTACGACAAACTGGGCGGCAAATTTGCCGTCGTTAAAGCCCAAGTCCACGCAGGCGGACGCGGTAAAGCGGGCGGCGTAAAAGTCGTCAAAAGCCGTGAAGAAGCCAAAGAAGTGGCAGAAAGCCTGATTGGCACCAATTTGGTTACTTATCAAACCGATGCCAACGGTCAGCCGGTCAACAGCGTTTTGGTTTGCGAAGACATGTATCCGGTGCAAACCGAGCTGTATTTGGGCGCGGTGGTCGACCGTTCTACCCGTCGCATCACATTCATGGCTTCGACCGAAGGCGGTGTGGAAATCGAAAAAGTTGCCGCTGAAACCCCTGAAAAAATCTTCAAAGTAACCGTTGACCCGCTGGTCGGCCTGCAACCCTGCCAAGCGCGTGAAGTTGCGTTCCAACTGGGCTTGAAAGACAAACAAATCAACGAGTTCGTCAAACTGATGACCGGCGCGTACAAAGCGTTTGTCGAAAACGACTTTGCCCTGTTTGAAGTGAACCCGCTGGCAGTTCGAGAAAACGGCGCGCTCGCCTGCGTGGATGGCAAAATCGGTATCGACAGCAACGCCCTCTACCGCCTGCCGAAAATCGCCGAATTGCGCGATAAATCCCAAGAAAACGAACGCGAGCTGAAAGCCTCCGAATTCGACCTGAACTACGTTGCGCTGGAAGGCAACATCGGCTGTATGGTGAACGGCGCAGGTTTGGCGATGGCAACTATGGACATCATCAAACTCAAAGGCGGCCAACCTGCCAACTTCTTGGACGTAGGCGGCGGCGCGACCAAAGAGCGCGTAGTTGAAGCGTTCAAACTGATTCTCGAAGACAAATCCGTCAAAGGCGTATTGATCAACATCTTCGGCGGTATCGTCCGTTGCGACATGATCGCGGAAGCCATCGTGGCAGCCGTTAAAGAAATCAACGTTGACGTGCCTGTCGTTGTCCGTTTGGAAGGCAATAACGCCGAACTCGGCGCGAAAATCCTGGACGAATCAGGTCTGAAATTGACTTCCGCCGACGGCCTGAATGACGCAGCCGAAAAAATTGTCGCAGCCGTAAACGCCTAAGGAGAAAAGAATGAGCGTATTGATTAATAAAGACACCAAAGTATTGGTTCAAGGTTTCACCGGTAAAAACGGTACTTTCCACTCCGAACAAGCTCTGGCTTACGGCACTAAAGTCGTCGGCGGCGTTACCCCGGGCAAAGGCGGTCAAACCCACCTGAACCTGCCCGTGTTCAACACCATGAAAGAAGCGGTTAAAGAAACCGGCGCAGACGCATCCGTGATTTACGTTCCTGCTCCGTTTGTGTTGGATTCTATCGTTGAAGCAGTTGATTCAGGCGTAGGCTTGGTGGTTGTGATTACCGAAGGCGTGCCGACCCTGGACATGCTCAAAGCTAAACGTTACTTGGAAACCAACGGCAACGGCACACGTTTGGTCGGCCCTAACTGCCCGGGAGTGATTACTCCGGGCGAGTGCAAAATCGGCATTATGCCGGGCCACATCCACACTCCCGGCCGCATCGGCATCATTTCCCGTTCCGGTACATTGACTTACGAAGCCGTGGCACAAACTACCAAACTGGGCTTGGGTCAATCAACCTGTATCGGTATCGGCGGCGACCCGATTCCGGGCATGAACCAAATCGACGCGCTGAAACTCTTCCAAGAAGACCCCGATACCGACGCCATCATCATGATCGGTGAAATCGGCGGTACTGCGGAAGAAGAAGCAGCCGAATACATCCAATCCAACGTAACCAAACCCGTCGTCGGCTACATCGCAGGTGTTACCGCTCCTAAAGGCAAACGTATGGGCCACGCCGGTGCGATTATCTCCGGCGGCAAAGGTACTGCGGAAGAAAAATTCGCCGCTTTCGAAAAAGCCGGCATCGCCTACACCCGCAGCCCTGCCGAATTGGGCAGCACCATGCTGGAAGTGTTGAAAGCAAAAGGCTTGGCGTAACGCTTGGTCGTTTTGACTGAAAAGCTGAAAGGTCGTCTGAAAACTTGGAAACAGGTTTTCAGACGACCTTTTTACTTGGTTTGCCATAATCTGCAAATTTCGTTAGGCGTTTGTTTCCAGCGTTATAGTGGATTAAATTCAAATCAGGACAAGGCGACGAAGCCGCAGACAGTACAGATAGTACGGAACCGATTCACTTGGTGCTTCAGCACCTTAGAGAATCGTTCTCTTTGAGCTAAGGCGAGGCAACGCCGTACTGGTTTAAAGTTAATCCACTATAATCCACTATATCGTACAGATTGTCGCATAAGCTACATAAATTGTCGGATATTCTATACTTTGCAGTGTTATCTTTAATTTTTATTCAATATATAATCATTCTCAAAAACAAATCAATCATATCAACATCTTCCTATCTTACTTTTTCAGACGACCTTACTCATATCTGAATTCATTTCCCATTAAGGAGCAGTTATGAACAGCCTGTGGCAGCCTAACTGTTTGAGTATCGTCATCGCTTTTGCATTTTCATCCGCATATGCTCAAACTGTACCCGATAAAGTCAATCTGAACGAAATTACCGTAAAGGGGGCAAGAAATACACCCGCCCAGAGTAATGGCAACTACACCGTCAAAGGCAGCACCTCGGCCACCAAACTTGACTTGAAACTCAAAGAAACCCCGCAAAGTGTAACCGTTTTCACCCAGCAGCAGATGCAGGATCAGAATTTGCAGAATCTTGATCAGGTGCTGGAAGAAACGCCGGGTATTACCGTCTTGCAGGACTCCGTTACCGGCATGGGCGAAGCCCAGTATTATTCGCGCGGCTTTCCCGTCGACAATTACCAGCTTGACGGTGTGCTGGCCAATAAATACCTGCTTGGCGGACCGCGCTTTATTGCCGCACAGGACAGCTATCTTTACGACAGGGTGGAAATCATCCGTGGTTCGAACGGGCTGAGCACCGGAGTGGGTGATCCGGCGGCCAGCGTCAATTTTGTGCGCAAACGCCCAATAGCGAAAAGTGCGGGGGAATTGAACCTGAAATACGGTTCTTGGAACAACAAACGTGTCGAATTCGATTACGGCGGTGCGTTGAACAAATCCCAAACCCTGCGTGGCCGCATCGTCGGAACATGGGAGGACGGCGACAGCTTTATGGACAGAATCAAACGCAAATCCCATGCCTTATACACTGTATTCGATTGGACGCCAACCGACAAAGACAGCTTTACGCTGGGCTTCAGCCGTCAGTACCGCAACATCACCGGCGCGCCGACCAAGGGGTTGATGCGTTATTCGAAAGTTACCCAGGACTATGATTTCGAATTGGGGGATTCCCCGACGCATTGGATAGATGCCCGAGACGTTCCGCCGAGCTTCAACAACGGGGCGGAATGGGCGTTTAACAAAGCCACCAGCGACAATATGTTTGCCGAATACAAACATCATTTCAACGACCATATCAAGCTGCAAACCGCCTATACCCGCAGCCGCACCAAAAGCGACCTGCGTTACGGCGATATGGGGGTAAACGGCTACGCGCCGCAATTTAACGCGGCAACTTACGATTTCGGCCGCGAACGCGACAAATACGACGACAAGGCGTTCGATATCCATCTGGACAGCCGTTTCAAACTTTTTGACCAGGACCAGCAGTTTATTGTCGGTTTTAGCGGCATCCGCCATACCCAGACGAGGGACGATTATAATTTCAGCAGCAGCGGCGAATTGAATGTCGATGATGCCAAGCCTACAGGTATTGCGGCCATGACGGGGGAACCGATAGACCGTAACTTCTATTTATGGCAGGCGATTCCGCTTGATTACTGGAATAACGGCAGCTATCCCATGTTGGGGTACAACCGGGCTTGGGAGAAAAAATTGGGACCGGACGGGTTGATTTCCCGTGATCATTTGGCTTCGGAACAATACGGTCCCTATTTTGCCCTGAAACTCAAGCCGGCCAAGTGGCTGACGGCGGTGATAGGCGGGCGTTGGCTGACATGGCGGGACAAAGGGGGCGGGAAATGGTCGTTTTATAAAAACAAAAACAACGTGATAACGGACGATACGGTCGAAATGCCCGACGAAGGGTACGCCCCCGATCACAATAAAAGCAGGATGTATCACGATACGGTGCGCAAATTCGTCCCGTACGGCGGCGTGATTGTAGAGCTGACGCCGACCATCAATGCCTACGCCAGCTATACCGGCATCCTGAAAACCAACAATGTTTTAAGGAATCGGCCGGCCTATGGCGAGGGCGGCGGATGGCTGCCGCCGATTACCGGCAATTCCAAAGAAGTCGGCATCAAAGGCGGCTTGTGGAACGACAAGCTGAATTTCGCCCTGTCTTACTTCACCATGACTCAGAAAAATTACCCCACGCTCGAACCTACAGGCTCGCGTTGTTACGAATGGAAATACGGCGGGGAAAACGGCAACGAACCGTGGTGCTTCCAAGGCGATTGGGAATACGGTACGGGTAAGGGCTATACCAGCAGGGGGTTCGACATCAACCTTGCCGGACAGATTACCCCGAAATGGCGGATGCAGGCGGGCTTTGTCAAACTGAAGATAGACAAACCTTACGATGCGCCCAACTCCTCCAACGACTTGGGGGACGACATGAATCTGGAGTACGGCGGCACCTATACCGCGCCGGATAAAACCTTCAAATTCTTCACCAGCTACGACTTTACCCCCAAGCTGACGATGGGGGTGGGGATGCGCTGGGTCAGTGGTACCAAGCCCAAACCTTGGGGGCATGGTCTTTCCAACGGGCAATATTACGTTTCCGACAAACCCAAAGCACTGTGGCAGCCTTCCTATTCGATATGGAACGTCATGGCGCGCTATAAAATCAACAAACACGCCGCACTGGCGGTCAACGTCGGTAACCTGACCAATAAACGCTATTACACCAACTCCCGCAGCAATTTTTACGGCAAACCGCGCAATGCCTCCGTTGCCTTGAGAATAAAGTGGTAGGCTGTTTGGACGGAGCCCTTCCTCCAAGAAGCAGTTTACATGACGGAAAAGTTTTAAAGGGGCCCAAAGGTCGTCTGAAAGTTTTCAGACGACCTTTTATCTCCCGCGTTAATCTTTACATGTTTTCAAACCACCTTTAGCCGAATTGACTTGAGCAGAAGTGTAAAAGGGTTATAATCGATTAACAGATGAACAATCTGTTATTTCAACGGTAAGGACATCAAGGAGAAGGTAATGAAAAAACATGATTTTGAATCCCGCAAAGAAGCTTTGTTGAAAGACATTCAAGATGTAATGAACGATGTCGAAGAACTGTACACCAAAGGCGTGGAAGCCGGCTCGGAAGAAGGTAAAAAAGCCAAAGCCAAATTGCAGGAAAAACTCGAAGCCGCCAAAGAGCGTTTATATCGTTTTGAAGACGAAGCGGGCGAGCGCATTAGACATCATGCCGACCGCGCACGCGAAAAATACGACGAATTTGAAGAATTGGCAGAAGAGCGTTTCCAAGAAGGCAAAAAACGCTTTGCCGAGTTTGGAGAAGAAGCGGGCGACCGCATCAAACGCGGCGCGCGCCAAGCTGATGCAGCCGTACACGACAAACCATATTACGCAATGGGCTTTGCCGCATTGGCAGGCTTGGTCGTCGGCGTATTGCTGAACCGCCGATAATCGGTCAAACATGAATGCCGTCCGGACACGATTTTCCGAAATCTTGTTCCGGCGGCGTTTGCTTATGCGGGTCGGCAAAGGTTTCAGACGACCCAAAAGCCTTCGGATTGTCCGTTTCGGAGCAATCAGGGAAATCGGAATATGGGTATCAGACAAAATATCGAACATACGAAAACGCTGCTGAATCAAGGTATTGATTTGCTTTTGCTGCGGTTGCAGATTTTGAATCTGGATTTGGCGGAGCAGGCGGAAAACGTGTTCCGCATCATCATATGGCTGGTCGTATCGGGCATATTGCTGCTGATTGCATTCATCAGCCTATTGTTCGGGCTAAACCGCGCGTTGTCGGATACCGCGGCGATATGGGTATTTTTCGGGATAACCGCCCTCAGCCTAATTGTCATTGCAATTTTGTTCGGTAAAGTGTCAAAAGATTGGCGCAGCCAAAACAACCAAATCGCGGCAACCTTGCAGGACATCCGGGCAGACATCGCCTGCCTGCGCGGTCAAGATATGCAGGAAGGAGGGGACGATGAATAAAACGGAACGCGATGAAGCACGCGAACTGCTGCAACTGGAAGCCAAACTCGTCCGCCTGAGGATTGAGGCATCGTATTTGAAACAGCGTAAATTGAAGGAACAGGAAGAGCGCAAGTCGGACACGCTGATGAAGCTGCTGGATTTGGGCAACGAGCTGACGCAGACAAACCTGCTGTATAAAACGGCAGGGCTCGCCATTCCGCGCAAATACCGCTTCGGCGCACTGCTGGCAGCGTTTGCGTTGAAGGCTGCGATGAAGTAGATGGGATTAGAAAGAAGGTCGTCTGAAAGTTGGGTTTCAGACGACCTTTTTGTATAGTGGATTAAATTTAAATCAGGACAAGGCAACGAAGCCGCAGACAGTACAGATAGTACGGCAAGGCGAGGCAACGCCGTACTGGTTTAAAGTTAATCCACTATATTTGTGGGGTTCGTGGGCAAAGCCCACGCTACGGTGGATTTCAGACGATTTTGGGTTGTCGGTGTAGGTTGGGATAACTGTATCCGACGGGATATTTGTTTGCCATTATTCCCGCGCAGGCGGGAATCTACTTTTGAATTTCGGCAACTGTTTTTGAATATCTGTTTCTTAGGGTTTCCGATGGATTCCTGCCTGCGCGGGTGGAGGTAATTATGGGTTGGATTGGTAAAGTTTGCGTTGAAATTTGCCGAAGTGAGTGAGGTCGTGGAGAGGTCGTCTGAAAAACTAGGTTTGTGTTTCAGACGACCTTTTTGTATTTTTGGAATTCGTGGGCGAATCCCACGCTACGGGTTGTAGCTTTGGTCGGAGAATGGAGGTATAGAGGCTTTTGTTTGCATTCGTTATATTTTTTGAAATGTCGCAGTCGGTCAGGCGATGTAGGAGCGGTAGCGTGGGCTTTGCCCACGAATAACGATTGCTTGAAACATAAAAAGGTCGTCTGAAAGTTGGGTTTCAGACGACTTTTTTAGTTTGGGGATTCGTGGGCGAAGCCCACGCTACGGCTACCATATGATTACTATGATTCATTTAACCAAATATTCAGTCTTATCAAACAACAAGGTAATGTTAATTGGGTCTTGTTTGGATAGAGATATAGATTGATAGTTATTTAATATTGTTTTTTGTATAGATTCCAAATAATCATCTAATTTATCAGGAAATAAACTTGCTATATCTTCGATTTCCGTGCCTTGGTGAATAATATCTGAGTATATGGATTCAATAGGAATCAATTTTAAAAGTTCAATACTCTTTGGTCCAAACATTAAATATTCTATATCGTCAATATTTGCTTTCTTTTGCAATAGAGATGTTACTCTCCCTAGGAGCAAGGTATTAAGCAAGAATTTAAACTGATCTAGATTGCTTGTATCTATTGAGATTTTCATAGTCGTCTTTCTCTTCATCTAAATGTCAAAGCACATATTATCAATATTACTATGAATGACCTTATCTTTGCTTTGGTTTGCTATCAAAAAAAACAAACCGGTTTTCGTATGTTCAAAATAATACAATGAATGATCTCCAAAACCATCATAACCAGGAAGGTAGCGTGGGCTTTGCCCACGAATAATGATTGTTTGAAACATAAAAAGGTCGTCTAAAACTGTATTTTTCAGTTTCAGACGACCTTTGGTTTCAGAAAAGCATAGGGCGATACGGTATCACTATGCTTTAAACTTCAAGTCTTAACGCCAGTAGCGCCACCAAGGCATGTCGTTCGGCTGCCATTGGTGTTGCAGGAACGGGCTTTGCGGGAAGTTGGTTTCCAAGACGCGGCGGGTGTCGGCGGCGAGTTGGGGTTTGTCCAGTTTTTTGTAAGCCAGCTCCATCATGGCGAGCGATTCTTCGACGTAGCGGGTATTTTGGTA
The DNA here is from genome assembly GCF_000227275.1 of Neisseria sp. GT4A_CT1. NCBI lineage: Bacteria > Pseudomonadati > Pseudomonadota > Betaproteobacteria > Neisseriales > Neisseriaceae > Neisseria > Neisseria sp. GT4A_CT1. The sequence goes on along the minus strand of NZ_JH164966.1, from coordinate 376,400 downwards.
ACGCTCGACGATTTTTTGGGCGCGGTTGACTGCGGCGAGGTAGGCGCCGCGTTTCATGTAGTAGCGGGCAACGGAGATTTCGTTACCGCCCAATGCGTCCACCAGTTTCGCCATGCGCTCGGTTGCGTCGGCGGCGTATTTGCTCTCCGGATAGCGTTGTACCAATTCGGCAAACGCTTGGTATGCGCTGCGGTTGGCTTTAGGGTCGCGGTCGGACCAGTCTTGTGAAGCGAGTTTGTTGAGGAAGGATTGGTCTTCGTTGAATAGAACCAAGCCTTTGAGGTAAAGCGCGTAATCCATATTCGGATGTTGCGGGTGATGGCGCTGGAAGCGGTCGATGGCGGCGAGGGCTTTTTCAGGCTCGTCGTCTTTGTAATAGGCGTATGCGGTGTCCAGCTGCGCCTGTTGCGCGTAGCGGCCGTTGGGGAAGCGGGATTCTAAAATTTCGTATAACTTGATGGCTCGCGTATAATTGCTGCTGTTCAACTCGTCATGCGCTTCGGCATAGAGTTTTTCCACGTTCCAATCTTGTGTGATTTGCGCGTCTTTATCGACCGTACCTTTATTGCTTGCACAGGCACCCAGTGCCAGACTTAACGAAACTACTAAAAGAATTTTTTTCATGCAGAATACTTCCTTTGATAATGAAGCCGATTATAGCGACGATTTAGACTTTACGTCAGCCCCCGAAGCAGAAAGTTGTGTTAATTTGACTGTTCCGCTGGAGCTTGCGGGCGGGCGGCTGGATGCGGTGTTGGCAAAGCTCATGCCTGATTATTCGCGCAGCCGCCTGACATCGTGGATTAAAGAAGGCGCGGTCATTGTAAACGATAAGCCCGCCCAACCCAAAGACAAAATGATAGGCGGGGAATCCATCAGCGTAACGGTACGTCCGAGCGAAGAGAATCTCGCGTTCAAACCCGAAGCGATGGATTTGGATATTGTGTACGAAGACGATACCGTCATCGTCGTCAACAAACCTGCCGGACTGGTCGTTCATCCCGCCGCAGGCAACTGGACGGGGACGCTGCTCAACGGTTTATTGGCGCATTGTCCCGAATTGAGCCAGATTCCGCGCGCGGGCATCGTCCACAGGCTAGACAAAGAAACCAGCGGCCTGATGGTGGTCGCCAAAACCCTGCCCGCACAAAACTCCCTCGTGCAGCAACTTCAAGAACGCACGGTCAAACGCATTTACCGCGCCGTCGCCAACGGCATTGTTCCCTTTGACGGCAAAATCGAAACCCAAATCGGACGCGATCCGCACAACCGCCTGAAAATGGCGGTCGTCAAATTCGGCGGCAAACCTGCCGTGACACATGTCAAAGTGTTGGAACGCTATCTTGCCCACAGCTACATCGAATGCTCGCTCGAAACAGGCAGGACGCACCAAATCCGCGTCCATATGCGCGAAGCCAACCACCCGCTTGCCGCCGACCCTGTTTACGGTAACCTGCGCCATCCGTGCAGCGAACCGGTAAAAGAAGCCGTTAAAAGTCTGGGTGCGCGTCAGGCTTTGCATGCCTACCGCTTAAGTTTCGTCCATCCGAAAACCGGCGAAACCGTCTCTTTTGAAGCCCCGATTCCCGACGATATTTACCACCTGCTCTCCGTCCTGCGCCTTGAAGCGGGGTTGGATTCGTCTTTGAGCAACGAAGAAGAATGGCAGGACAAACTCGGCACGGATGACGATGATGATTGGAACGAAGACGACTACGACGTCGAAGTGGTTTATGTGAGGGATTAAGATGTCTTCTTCAGATTTGGTAAATCTTGCACAAATGGACGGCGAAATGCAGTGGCTGGCGGGTTACGGCAATTTGTCGTCTGAAAAAACATACCGACTTGCCACCAAAGCTGCCATCGTTTCCATGATTTTACTGCCCGTGAAAACAAATAACTTAGGAGATGATGATGAGTCATAAGGAGCAAGTTTGGCGAGATGCTTTTAGATTAGACGATTTATCTGAAATTGACGGGAATTTTTTATTGGCAATTGCTGCTGCAAAAAAAGAATTTGATGGTTATTCGCAAGGTAAATGGGATCTGAAAAACTATATTATTTGGTTAAATATTTCCGAAAATGGAGAATTTGCCTGCATTAGTTTGATACCTAAAATAGATGAAATGGTGGGCGGGATATTTTTTGAAATTCCTTATAGAGGACTATATAAATATGGTCGGGGTTATAATTTTTATTACCGACTGGAAGATACGGAATTATTGGAAGTAGTGGGGATGCGTTAATACGCAATTGTATTATTTAAATGACCTTGATTACTTTCTAAGGCAGATGGGAATATTCAGGCGATACGGTTGAAAAAGCTTACTTGCCATACTGAATGGTCAATTTAAGATAGAGGATTTAGGTGCCGGCATGAGTTATCAGGAAAAAGTTTGGAGAGATGCTTTTGAATCTGATTATTTATTTAGATTAGATGGAAGTTTGTTATTGGTAATGGCTGCGGCTAAAAAAGAATTTGATCGTTATTTGCAGAATCAATCGGATTTGAGGAACTATACTATTTGGTTCAATATTTCCGAGAATAAAGAATTTGCCTGTATCAGTTTCCTGCCCAATCAAGGAGAAGATAAGCATGGTCGGGGTTATGACCTTTATTACCGATTGGAAAACACAGAATTATTGGAAGTCGTAGAGATGCGTTAATACGAAGCCGATAGACACATTCTTTCAAACCTTTCCTTACTCAGATAAAAACATGAAAACCATCACAGAAACCTTAAACCTCACCCCGCAAGGTAAAAATTTCCTGACTGCCGATTGGCCTGCGCCCGCCAACGTGAAAACCCTGATTACCACCCGCAACGGCGGCGTGAGCCAAGGCGTGTATCAAAGTTTGAACCTCGGTTCGCACGTCGGCGATGATCCTGATGCAGTGCGCCGCAACCGTGAAATCGTGCAGGAACAGGTTGGGCTGCCTGTTGCCTACCTCAATCAAATCCACAGCACCATCGTCGTCAACGCTGCCGACGCATTGGGCAACACGCCCGACGCAGACGCTTCGGTGGACAACACGGGCAAAGCCGCCTGCGCCGCGATGACTGCCGACTGCCTGCCTGTCTTGTTCTGCGACAAAGCCGGTACGGTCGTCGCTGCCGCACACGCCGGCTGGCGCGGTTTGGCGGGCGGCGTGCTGCAAAACACCATTGCCGCGATGAATGTCGCGCCCGTCGAAATCATGGCATATCTCGGCCCTGCCATCGGCGCGGACGCGTTTGAAGTCGGACAAGACGTGTTCGACGCATTTTGTACGCCCATGCCTGAAGCTGAGGACGCATTCGAAGACATCGGCGGCGGTAAATATCTTGCCGACATCTACGCACTGGCGCGTTTGGTTCTGCGCCGCGAAGGGGTGGACATGATCTACGGCGGCACACACTGCACCGTCTTGGAACGCGACACTTTCTTCTCTTACCGCCGCGACGGACAAACCGGCCGCATGGTCAGCCTGATTTGGTTGGCGGAATAATGCGCGGCAAGTCGTGTATCCGATATTTGACTGAAAAAAGCCGTTGTTAAGCGTATCGGTTCCAATATCGTTAAGGTCGTCTGAAAATATCGGTTTCCTCAATTTCAGGAACGGTTTTCAGACGACCTTTGTTCGTTGTATCCTTTAGATAAATCAGGCGGTATTTGTCATTGCATATGCGATATTGAGGTCGTCTGAAAACAGGTAGGACGGTTTTTCAGACGACCTTTTCGGGATAACCGACTACGCTTGAATCTTGTTTATCAACAATTGTATAGTGGATTAACTTTAAACCAGTACGGCGTTGCCTCACCTTGCCGTACTATCTGTACTGTCTGCGGCTTCGTCGCCTTGTCCTGACTTAAATTTAATCCACTATATTTTGAAAATTTGGAGAGAATAATGAAATCAGTCGTACTTTGGGGTTCTATTTTACTGTTGTCGGCGTGTGGCTCGATGCAGAGTCAGGTTGTGAAGAAAAACGTTGTTTTTGATCCGGGCAGTCAGGCACAAATCCGCTCGTATGGTTCATATGGTTCGGATTTGATCCGCATCTATCCTGAAACGGACTGCGCAAAATGGGAGGGAACAAAACGGAACGCGGTAAACCGTCGTTTTGTCAACGGATTGCCGCGTAAGGTTAGGAATATTTCGATAGGTATTCCGCCTACCGAGTTGAGCCGTAAAACGGAAAAAGACACCGGATTCGTTTTCCGTGATTCTTATCGCGAGATGGTCGTATCGGCGGATCAGCCTGTGGTTTTGGACGGCGCATTTTCGTCTCAAACGAGAAATCACCATTATAGTTGCCGAGTCGCCGCTTCTTTCACACCTAAGGCAGGCGAGGCTTATGAAGTCCGCTATCTGTCAGAGGAAGATGGATGCGACATTGAGGTTTACCATATCGGTCATGAGGAAAAAGACGGTGTCCGCCAAACCAAAAAACTTACGGCAAACTATTGCGCAAGACCGGGAACAAGCTTTTAAAGATGTGGCACGAGGAGTTTAACTTTCTCAGCCGCGAAGCGTCCGCATCCGATGAGGATTTGGCATGTTTTTTCCAGACGGCGGACAAGCATATCGGCGATGAAGGTATCCGTGTTTTGATGCAGGCTTTTCCTGAAGCAGGCGTGGCGGAGAGATTTGCCGCCACCGGCCTGCGGCTGCCCGATTATTTTTATATTCCCGAAGAGATGGAACAGCTTTGGCGTTATGCAGTAAGCGGCGAAATTGAAGGAAACGGGCGGGAATTCGGTTATTTTTCGCCGAAAGACGTGGTGGAATTTTATTTTAGTTACGAATTTTGGTTTTACGCCCCGAATTTCCTGCCAGTAAGGCCGTCTGAAAAACGGCGGCTTTACATTTTTTAAACGGCCTGATGCCCGAAACTGATCAAGTAAACGCGGCCTGGCTTACGGAGGTGAATCAAGATGAAATATGAATGGAAAAAAGCCCAAAAGGCTTGTTACAACATCAAAGCGGTTCCGACTTTGACGGAGGTTCCCGCGCAGCCCTTCATCATGATAGACGGAGAAGGAAATCCCAATGCTCCCGATTTCTCGGAACGGGTCTCGACCCTTTATGCCTTGGCTTACGCCGTCAAAATGGATTACAAGAAAGCGGCGGCCGGTTGCGAGATCGATGATTTCACCGTTTATCCTTTGGAAGGGATTTGGCGCCGGAAAACGCAGGGGACCTTAGTAAAAGAAGACTTGGTTTATACCATTATGATAGGCCAGCCTGATTTTATTACTGCAGAAATGGTAGCTTCAGCATTGGAAAAGGTCAGGGTCAAAAAGCCGAATCCGCTTTACGACGAAATACGGTTTGAACGGATGGCCGAAGGCAAATGCGTGAGCATCCTGCATCAGGGCGCGTTTGACGACGAACCCGCCTCTTTTGCCAAATTGGACGGTTTCTGCAATGAGAAAGGCTTGAAACGCAACAGCGATTACCATCGGGAAATTTATCTTAACAACCTGAACCGCACCGCCGTGGAAAAGCTCAAAACGATTTTGCGTTACACGGTAGAGTAATCGACCGCAGCCAAAATCATCCGTTATAACCCGAAGAAGCCCGCGAGCTGTTTTCAGATGGCCTCGTACCCGTTTGAGGCCGTCTGAAAATCCCTTGTCCGACCCGAAAGAAGTTTTCATGAACACCGTTTCCATTCAAAACCTTTCCCACCGCTACGGCAAGACCCTTGCGCTTGACGATGTGTCGCTGGACATTCCGAAAGGCGCGACGGTCGGTTTGATCGGGCCGGACGGCGTGGGCAAATCGACGCTGCTCTCGCTGATGGCGGGTGTGAAGGTGATTCAGGACGGACGGGTGGAAGTGTTGGGCGGCGATATGGCGGACAAGGACGTGCGGCGGGACTTGTCGCACCGCATCGCCTTTATGCCGCAGGGTTTGGGGCGCAACCTGTATCCTACCTTGTCGGTGTATGAGAATATCGATTTCCACGCGCGGCTGTTTGGTTTGGACGGGCAGGAACGCACGCGGCAGATTGCGCGGCTGATGGAGGCGACCCGCCTTGCGCCGTTTTCCGGCAGGGCGGCGGGCAAGCTATCGGGCGGGATGAAGCAGAAGCTGAGTTTGTGCTGCGCACTGGTGCACAGCCCGGATTTGTTGATTTTGGACGAACCGACCACGGGCGTGGACCCTTTGTCGCGCCGCCAGTTTTGGGCGCTGGTGGACGATTTGCGGCGGGAACACGCGGGCATGACCGTGATTGTGGCGACCGCCTATATTGAAGAGGCGCAGCGTTTCGAGCGGCTGCTGGCGATGGACGCGGGCAGGCTGCTGGAAAACAAGCCCACTGCCGACGTGCTGGCGGACTACGGCACCGATGTGTTGGAAGAGGCCTACGTCAAAATGCTGCCGCCGGAGAAACAGCAGGGTTCGGGCGGTTTGGAGATCACGCCGTTCGTCCCCGACCCCGATGCGCCGCCTGCGATGGAAGCGCACGGGCTGACTAAGCGTTTCGGCGATTTTACCGCCGTGGACCATGTCAGCTTCACCATTCAAAAAGGCGAGATTTTCGGCTTTCTCGGCAGCAACGGCTGCGGCAAGTCCACCACCATGAAAATGCTGACCGGACTGCTGGAAGCGACCGAAGGCGACGCCACGCTGTTGGGCAAGCCGATAGACGCGGGCGGCTTGGACACGAAAATGCGCGTCGGCTATATGTCGCAGGCGTTTTCGCTGTATGAAGAACTGAGCGTGCGCCGCAATCTGGATTTGCACGCCAGACTCTACCAGATGGGCGCTAAAGGCGCGGCGGCGGTGGAAGAAGCTCTGCAACAGTTTGATTTGGCAGACGTTGCCGATACCGCGCCTGCATCGCTGCCGCTGGGCATCCGTCAACGCCTGCAACTTGCCGCCGCCTGCCTGCACCACCCCGAAGTGTTGATTTTGGACGAACCGACTTCGGGGGTCGATCCCGCCGCGCGCGATATGTTTTGGCGGCATCTTCTGAAACTCTCCCGCGAAGACAAAATCACCATTTTCGTTTCCACCCACTTTATGAACGAAGCCGCCCGCTGCGACCGCATTTCCTTTATGCACAAAGGCCGCGTGCTGGCGGTGGGTACGCCCGCCGAACTGGCGGCAAGGCAGAATGCGCCGGATTTGGAAGAAGCGTTTGTGCAGTATCTGATTGAGGCGGAATCGGATAACGGGTATTCCGAACAAGGTAGGTTGGGTCAAGACCCAACAATGTTTTCGGATTCGACAAGTTGGATCTCGACCCAACCTACGGCTACTGTGGCACAAGCCATGCACGCGGAAGTGGCATCGGATAACGGGCATTCCGAGTTTTCAGACGATCCCAAAAAACACAATCCGATGCCGTCTGAAAATCCGTCCGCAACGCCCGACACCCAAAGCTTCAAATACCGCTTCTCCATGATTTGGACTTTCGCCCGCCGCGAAGCCAAAGAACTCCTGCGCGACAAAATCCGCCTGTTTTTCGCCGTGTTCGGTCCGCTGATTATCATGGCATCGGTATCGTGGGGGATTTCGTTTGACGTGCGGAATCTGAAATTTGCCGTTTACGACCGCGACCAAACCGCCGCCAGCCGCGAGCTGGTCGAGTATTTCGACGGTTCGCGCTACTTCCTCCAACAGCCGCCTATACAGTCCGAAGCCGAAATAGACACCGTGCTCAAAAGCTCCGGCGCCATATTGGTTATCGATATTCCGAGCGGTTTCGGGCGCGATTTGGCGCGCGGGCTCAAACCCGAAGTCGGTTTTTATGTGGACGGCTCCATGCCGTTTAACGCCACCAACATCCGCGGCTACATCGGCAGCCTGATCACCGCCTACACCAAAGACCGCATCGCCGAAAGCGGGCTGCCCGTTTCGCTCAAAGCCCCTGCCGGCATCGAACCGCGCTTTATGTACAATCAGGATTTCGACAGCATCAACGCCATCGCCCCGGGCGTGATGATGCTGGTGTTGATGATGATACCCGCCATGATGTCGGCGGTCGGCGTGGTACGCGAACGCGAAATCGGTTCCATCGCCAATTTCTACGCATCGCCCGCCGCCGTGGCGCAATATCTGATCGGCAAACAGCTTCCCTATATCGCCGTCGGCATGGTCAATTTCGCCGCCATGATGCTGATGATTATTTACCTGTTCGGCGTGCCGCTCAAAGGCTCGTTTGCTGGACTCGCCGTCGGCACGCTCTTGATGGTGTCCGCCAGCACCGCGCTGGGGCTTTTGATTTCCTGCTTCGTGCGCTCCCAGCTTGCCGCCATCTTCGCCACCGCCATCATCACCATGATTCCCGCGCAAACCTATTCCGGCTTTATCTACCCGCTGTCCACCATGGAAGGCGGCGCGCTGGTTATCGGCAAAACCTTCCCGTCGTCGTGGTACTACACCGTCAGCGTCGGCAGCTTCACCAAAGGGCTGCACACCGCCGATCTGCTGCATGAATACGCCGCCATCGCCGCCTTTGCCGCCACCAGCCTGATTTTGGCGTGTGTGTTGTTGAAGAAGCAGGAGAAGTGAGAGGTCGTCTGAAAACTCGGCAGGCGGGTATGGATGTCCACCCCGAACCTTAGCCCACTATTAAAGAAAGAAACGCCATGAACCGAGCAACCCTGTTTGATGGACTGGCCGAACGCTACGGCGCGGCGGCGGAATATCCGTGGGCGAAATCTCCCGACTTTGCCGTATTCCGCCACACGGGCAACCGCAAATGGTTTTGTTTGTATATGCCCGTGCCGTCTGAAAAACTGGGCATAGGCGAGGGCGGTATGACGGAAATCGTCAACGTCAAATGCCGCCCCGAACACATCGGCGCATGGCGCGCGACGGCAGGCATCTTGCCCGCCTACCACATGAACAAAGAACATTGGTTGAGCATCGTATTGGCGCAAACGCCCGCAGAAAACGTGTGGCGGCTGATAGATGACAGCTTCGTGCTGACGCGCTAGGATTGATTAACTCCACACATTAGATACAAGAGAACATGATGACTGACATTACCCTTATCCCCGTTCAAGAACACGAAAAAGACGAGTTTATCCGCGTCTTGCAGCAGTCGTTCAGATTGGCGGTGGCAGACGATTTGGACGACGGAGAAGAAGTTATCAGCCGAGAAGAAATCGAAGAATCTATGAATGCACCCAAAGCAGAGAGTTATCACATTGTTGCCGACGGCGAAAAAGCGGGCGGCGCGGTAATTGTCGTCAATGCCGAAACGGAGTGCGGTTCGTTGGATTTACTGTTTATGTTCCCGCAGAAACACGGGAGCAGCTTGGGCGGGAAAGCGTGGCGGGCGATAGAGCGGCTGCACCCCGAAGTACGCGTGTGGGAAACGCATACGCCGTATTTTGAGAAGCGCAATATCCATTTCTACGTCAATAAATGCGGCTTTAAAATCGTAGAGTTTTTCAATCCGCACCACCCCGATACCACTAGACCGCAAGCAGAGGGGCAAGATGAAGCGTTTGAATATTTCTTCCGTTTTGAAAAAGAAATGCCGCAACAGCCGTAGGATGTGCTTCCTTGTCTTGAGCTTTGCAGACTTTATTTATTAAATTTCAGGAGAAAACATGAAAACCATAGGCATCATCGGTGGTATGAGTCCCGAAAGCACCGTGCTCTACTACCAAATCATCAACCGCGAGACCAACCGCCGCTTGGGCGGCAACCGCAGTGCCAAAATCCTGCTCGACAGCGTGGATTTTGAAGAAATCGTCCGTTTGCAGAAAAGCGGCGATTGGGCGGCGGCAGGAAACGTGTTGGCGCAAAGCGCGCGGAAGCTGGAAGCGGGCGGCGCGGATTTTTTGCTGCTCGCCACCAACACCATGCACAAAGTCGCCCCCGCCATCGAACAGGCGGCCGGCATCCCCTTGCTGCACGTCGTCGATGCCACTGCCGCCGCCATCAAACGGCAGGGCTTGTCCGCCGTCGGCCTGCTCGGCACGCGCTTTACCATGAGCGACGGTTTTTATACTGAGCGCATGGGTTCGCAGGGCGTGAAAACCATAGCTCCGACCGCCGCCGAACAAGACGAAATCCACCGCATTATTTTTGACGAACTGTGCCTGAACCACATCCGCCCCGAATCCGCCCGCTACTTTTACGACGTGATAGGCCGTCTGAAAAACGAAGGCGCGCAGGGCGTGATACTCGGCTGCACCGAAATCTGCCTGCTTGTGAACGAAACCGACAGCCCGCTGCCCGTGTTCGACAGCACCGCCATCCATGCGCTTGCGGCAGTGGATGCGGCGCTGGCGGAATAAGTGGAACTTTTGATTAAACTGCTACGGAGTGGGTTTGCCATTTCGTATCAGTTTATCCGTAGTCCCACCCATGATGCGGCAAACGCCAAATTTCACGATATGGATGTTATCCGCTTATGAGGAGTAAACTTTGTGAATGATTTTGACGGTTTTTCCGTTGCGGTTAAATTCCGTATCGGTATGAGCGCCTGAAGCGCAATCCAAACTTTGGTATTCCATATTGATATGATTGGGATTTTTACGGCGCAGTTTGAAGGACCATTCAAAGGTTTCGGGTTGTGCGTTTTCCGTGTTGCCGCAGTCCATTTTTTCTTTACCGTTTAGAGTCAGGTTTTTGCGCGGCAGGGTGGAAGGAACGGTTTTAGGGTAGGGCGCTTCGCCGTTGTAACCTTGCCTCATAAAGGCGGAGTAGGCTTGTTGCAGCGAACCGGTGTAACGGCATTCGTAGCGGGTTACGATGGCATCGAGTTCGGAGTTGCCTGTGGATTTCGGGGTTTCATGGCAGGATAGATTGCCGGCAAAAGCAGCAGGGGAAGCGAGAAGCAGGCAGAGCAGTAAAGGTTTGACGGACATCATAGTTCCTTAGATTGGATTGATGAAATAGGTCGTCTGAAATCAAAGCTGATCCCAAAGACCTTATTTGACAAACATAATTATACATTGTCGGTCTGACTAAACGAGTTGGATTGACCAATCAACGTGGTAGCTGATTCCATACGCGTTGACTTTATCCGATGCGTTTCGACGGGATTTTTTAGGAAAAAACAGACTCTATTGTGTGTGCACGGCGAACCTGCTGTCGGACTTTTAATGGGAAAACAGAGGCTGTAAAGCCGAAAAACAGCCGGACAATTTTTCAGACGACCTTTGAGAAAGCAATCTACCAACAGGAATCCCCATGCGTACCCTGAAAAACATTCTGACCCTGATGCTCAAAGAGTTCCGCAGTGTGCTGACTGATCCGGTGCTGATGGTGCTGATTGCGTATATCTTTACCGCCACGATTTATCAGATGGCGCAGGTGGGCGCGGATTTGAAAAATGCCACCGTCGGCATCATCGACCAAGACCGTTCGGTTTTGTCCATGCGTATCCGCGATGCCGTGCAACATCCGTTTTTCAAACCGGTAGAGGACGTGCGGCGCGAGGATTCGGACGAATTGATGGATAAGGGCGAGTTCACCTTTATTTTGGAAGTGCCGCCCAATTTCCAGCGCGACATGGCGGCGGGGCATAATCCTGATTTGCAGCTTTTGGTTGATGCGACGTCGATGACGCAGGCGGGGGTGGGCGCGTCTTATCTTTCGCAAATTATCAACCGCGAAATTTACGAATTCACCGGCGTGACACGGCCGGAGTTAATCAGCCCCGTCATTAACACTTATTACAATCCCAACGGCGAGAGCGCGTGGTTCATGCCGACTTCGCAAATCGGCTCGATGTCGTGTATGTTGCTGATTTTATTGACGGGGGCGGCGGTTATCCGCGAACGCGAACGCGGCACAATCGAGCATTTGCTGGTGATGCCGGTCAATGCGTTCGAACTAATGATGGGCAAAGTGCTGGCAAATGCCGCCGTGATTTGGGTGGCGGCGTTGTCGTCGTTGTGGTTTATCGTGCATTTGAGCATAGGCGTGCCGCTCATCGGCTCGGTGCCGCTTTATGCGGTAGGGCTGGCGTTGTTCCTGTTTTCGGTGGCGTCGCTGGGCATCATGATTGCCACGTTCGCATCGACGATGGGACAGTTCGGTATGCTGATGCTGCCGGTGTATATCGTCATGAACCTGTTTGCCGGCGGCGCATCCCCGCGCAGCAACATGCCGTACGCGGCGCAACTGATCAGCGAATATTGGCCGCTGACGCAGTTCGTCAAATTCTCGCAAGACATCCTGTTCCGCGGCGCAGGGATTGAAATCGTGTGGGGACATATGCTGATCATGGGCTGTATCGGCGTAGGATTCTTATGGCTGGCATTGTTGCGGTTTCAAGGGATGTTGGAGAGACAGGGTTGATGAGGTCGTCAAGCCAACGATCGCTAAAAAGCAAACCTGACGGTTCGCTGCCCTCTCCCTAACCCTCTCCCACGGGGAGAGGGGATTGAGGATGCTGAAACCCAACTATGCTTTGGATTTCCAGCCAATTTGTACCTTCTTCCCGTGGGGAGAGGGGATTGAGGATACCGAACTCCAGCCATTTTTGGATTTCAGCCAATTTTGTCCCCTCTCCCCGTGGGAGAGGGTTAGGGAGAGGGCGGTAAGCCGCAGGCTTACATTCAGGTTTCGCAAAAAATCTTCTGAAAGTTCGCTCCAACAGGAGATCGCGCATTCTGAAACCGTTGCGGCAAATTTTATTTGTGTGCAAGATAAACGAAAGGTCGTCTGAAAACGGTTTATCCTGTTTTCAGACGACCTTTTTACTTCCTTAACAACTTTACCTGACGCGCTTTACCTGCCCGACTGTACCCACACGTTTTGCAGGTAGGCGTAGGTCAGCTCGGCAGTGTCGGACACCAGCGCGATGTCGCTGCCCAAGTCTTCGGCTTTGCCCACGCCGATGGGCAAGGCGCCGGCGGCTTTGATGGCGGCGACGCCGGCGGCGGCGTCTTCGATGCCGATGCATTGGCGGATGTCTGCGCCCACGCCCTCGGCGGCGGCGAGGAAGATGTCGGGGGCGGGTTTGGAATGCGCGACGGCGGCAGGGTCGGCGACAGCGTCGAAGAAGTGGGTCAGCCCCATGCGTTCGAGCAGGAACGGGCCGTTTTTACTGGCGGACGCAAGGGCGATTTTTTTGCCGTTTGTCCTCAATGCTTCCAGCAGGGGCAAAATGCCAGGGTACACGTCTTCGGGTTTGACTGCCTGAATCATCTCCAAGTAGTTGTCGTTTTTGCGGCGGGTCAGTTCGGCGAACTCGGTTTCGCTGACGGTTTTGCCGCCGTGCGCGAGGATGCGTTTGAGCGAATCGTCGCGCGACACGCCTTTGAGCTGCTCGTTAAACTTGCGGTCGATGCTGATGCCCAGTTCTTCGGCGAGCTTTTTCCATGCGCGGTAGTGGTATTCGGCGGTGTCGGTGATGACGCCGTCGAGGTCAAACAGGACTGCGGTAAAAGTCATTTTGCGCCCTCCTTATTTTTCCAACGCAACGGTGTGGCTGCCGTTGAGCGTGATGTCTTTGCCGTACACCTGCAAATCGAGCGGCTCACCTTTGAGTAGGGTAAAGACGACGTTTTCTTTGCCGACGGCGACTTTAATCAGACGGCCGCGGTAGTTGATGTGGAAGGCATAACCTGTCCACGCACTCGGCAGGAACGGGGCGAAGCTGAGTTTGCCGCCCCAGGTTTTCATTTGGGCGAAACCTTGGACGATGGCGAGCCACGAGCCGGTCATGGAGGTGATGTGCAGGCCGTCTTCAGTGTCGTTGTTGTAGTTGTCCAAGTCTAGGCGGGCGGTGCGCTGGTACATTTCCACGGCTTTTTCTTCTTTGCCCAGTTCGGCGGCAAGGATGGCGTGGATACAAGGCGACAACGAGCTTTCATGCACGGTCATCGGTTCGTAGAAGTCGAAGTTGCGGCGTTTTTCGTCCATGTTGAAACGGTCGCCGAAGAAGTAGATGCCTTGCAATACGTCCGCCTGTTTGATGAAGGGCGAACGCAGGATTTTGTCCCACGACCATTTCTGGTTGAGCGGCAAATCGTCGGGCGAAAGCGCGGACACGGGGCGGATGTCTTTGTCGAGGAAGCCGTCGTGCTGCACGAATACGCCGAGTTCTTCGTCATGCGGACGGTACATATTCGCGCTGATGTCCGCCCATTTTTCCAGCTCGGCGGCGCCCACGTTCAAATCCGGACGCGGGTATTTCGCCAGGGCTTCGCGGGTATAGTCCAATACCCATGCGGCGAGGGTGTTGGTGTACCAGTTGTTGTTGATGTTGTTTTCGTATTCGTTCGGGCCGGTTACGCCGTGAATCATGTATTTGCCGTTGCGTTTGGAGAAGTGGACGCGGTCCGCCCAGAAGCGGGACACTTCGACCAAGACTTCCAAGCCTTCTTTGGCAAGATAGCTTTCGTCGCCGGTGTAGTTGGTGTAGTTGTAGATGGCGTAAGGAATCGCGCCGTTACGGTGGATTTCCTCGAAGGTGATTTCCCATTCGTTGTGGCACTCAATGCCCGTAAACGTCACCATCGGATAGAGTGCGCCCGCCAAGCCCTGTTCGCGCGCGTTGTGTTGCGCCTGCGGCAGTTGGTTGCGGCGGTATTGCAGCAGGTTGCGGGTAACTTCCGGTTCCGCCAGTGCGAGGTAGAGCGGCACGGCATAGGCTTCGGTGTCCCAATAGGTTGCGCCGCCGTATTTTTCGCCGGTAAAGCCTTTCGGGCCGATGTTCAGGCGCGCGTCTTCGCCGTAGTAGGTGGAGAACAGTTGGAACAGGTTGAAGCGGATGCCTTGTTGCGCTTCGTCGCTGCCTTCAATAACCACGTCGGCGATTTCCCAACGGTGCAGCCAGCCTGCTTTGTGCGCGTCCAGCAAGGTTTCAAACGCAACGCCTGCGATTTTTTCCGACAAGGCGCGGCCTGCGGCTTTCACCGCTTCCAAGCCCTGATAATCGCGACTGGTGGTAACAATCACGCGTTTTTCAAAGGTTTCGGGCGTACTGCCGACTTCGGCTTCGAAAGAGTTGGAGACCTGCCAGTCGGTTTGGCTGCCGCCGAGGGCTTTGAAGCTGCCGGCGAAGGTTTGCTCGGCGTTGACGATGAATTGCTCTACGCCGAAGGGATTGGCGACGGTTTGGGTGGCAATGTAGGAGCGGTCGTCTGAAACGCCTTTGTCCAATACCTGCCAGAATTTTTCTTCGTAGTTGGAATCTTCGTTTTTCACGTCGGCGTCGATGATGGAATCGATGCGGACTTGGTGGGTTTTGCCGTCAACGGATACGGCTTCCCAGCGGATAACCGCCAGCTCTTTTTGCGCGACGGACAGGAATTTGCACACATCGAAACGCACGCCGAATACGGTGAACGAGCGGCGCAACACGCCGTGCTGCATATCGAGTTCGACGGAGAAGCCGGCAACGTCGTTTTTCGCTAAGTCCACTTCCTGATTGTCGACAAAGATTTTAACTTTGCTGAAATTGAGCGCGTTGATGGCTTTGCCGAAATATTTGGGGTAGCCGTTTTTCCACCAGCCGACGCGGGTTTTGTCGGGAAACCACACGCCGGCGATGTAGGTGCCCAAGTGGCTGTCGGCAGAGTAGGTTTCCTCAAAGCTGCCGCGCATACCCATATAGCCGTTGCCCAAGCTGGTCAGGCTCTCTTGCAGCCGTTTGTGTTCTTTTTCCAGTTTTGCCGAACGCAGCGTCCAAGGGCTGACTTCCATGATTCTTGTATACATCGTAAAGCTCCTGTTTTGATGGTTTTATGGCAAACCGTTTTGAAATACGGTTCGTCTTACTTAAATCAAATAAAGCGTCGGCAGAAGTTTCAGACGACCCTCCTGCCGATAAATGAAGAAAATTATACGCCGCCGTGTGTTTCTTTAATCAGGAACACGGAAAACGCGCCCAGCAGCAGGACGACGCCCCCTACCAAGAACATATTGGCCTGCAAACCGCCCATCATCGGGAACAACATGAAGCTCAACAGCGAAGCAACAATCTGAGGCATACAGATGGAGCCGTTGAACAAGCCCAAATAAGTGCCCATATGCTTGCCCGACAAGGCGTTGGTTACAATCGTCAGCGGATAAGTGATGATGCCCGCCCAAGCAATACCGATTAAGATGTAAGACAACACCAGCGCGTATTGGTTGCTGATGAAGAATACGGAGAAAAAGCCGAGCGCGCCCAAAGCCAGGCAGCTGAAATAACCCGCCTTATGGTATTGGTTGGGGATTTTCGCCAATACAAACGAACAAATCACCGCCGCAACCGACTGCACCGCCGCCAATACACCGTACCAGTTGCCCGCTTCCTGATAGCCTACGGAAGACGCATCGGTCGTGTGCCAAACGTTTTCCGCAATCGCGCCAGCGGAATAAGTCCACATATATTGGAAAGCGAACCAGCAGAAAAACTGCACCAAAGTAACCGTCCAAAACGCCTTAGGCGCGGTTTTCAAGAGTTCGAACCAGTTGGCTTTTTCCTGATTCGCTGCCACATCGATGCCGTGGTAGCGGGCGTAGGTTTCCGGGTCGTATTCCTTCACTTTGAAAATCGTGAACGCACTGGTAATCACCAGCAACGCCGCGCCCACATAAAACGCCACAACCACGGTCTGCGGCACGACGCCTTTCTCGGCAGTATTCGCCAAACCGATATACGCGAACGCAAACGGCAAGACCGCCGCCACAACCGCGCCCGTATTCGCCAAGAAGCTCTGAATCCCGTAGGCGTAGCTTTTCTGCTCTTCGTTGACCATGTCGCCGACCATCATTTTAAACGGCTGCATCGCCATATTCGACGACACGTCCAACAGCGCAATCATCAGTGCGCCGAACGACAAAGCCGCCAGCGACGCATAGCCGAAACCGAAGCTGCCCGAGTTCGGCATCAGAATCATCACAATGACCGCAATCAGCGTGCCGTAAAGCAGATACGGTAGACGGCGGCCGCCCAAGCGCGGCTTCCATGTGCGGTCGGAGTAATAACCGACAATCGGCTGCACCAGCATCCCCGCCAACGGCGGCAGGATAAAGAACCAGCCGAGGCTGTGCGGGTCGGCGCCGAGCGTCTGGAAGATGCGGCTCATCTGCGAGCTTTGCAGGGTAAAGGCCGTCTGAACGCCGAGAAAACCGAAACTGAGCATCCAAATCGTGCTTTTCGGCAGCGAGGGCAAGCCCTGCCGCGTGGGTTGCGTATTGTCCGACATGAGGTAGTCCTTTCGTTTTTTTGTAATAAAACCGGTTTCGGTAAACATCATTGAGCAATGGATACCGATAAAAAGGGGCGTGTTGTGACAGCGCATGATGTTGAGTCGCGCGGGTCAAGGGTCGTCTGAAAACGAAGACAGAAGACGTTTTCAGACGACCTGATGTCCACATCACACTAAGCTATTTTTAATCAACAGTTTGGGCAATTCAGCCCCATCGGTGCAATTTCGGTAACGCAGGCAGCGGTCAAACCATAATCATCGTTATGATGAAGTCGGTTTGGGAGGGGACATCGGGCTGCGAAGCGGCAAGAAATTGTTTAAGGAATTCAATTAAAGAGGAGGCGTCCTCACTTGGATAACAGTCGGATAAAACCATTTTCCGCGCTTGTCACGGATAGAAAGCGTAGTGTTCAAACATTTGTTTTCAGACGGTTTTGAGTAACGTGTCATCAGTAAAAACGCGCAGGGGATGTTGTCGGAAGAGTAGGGTGGGCGCGATTTGCTGAGGGATGGTATTGTTGTTGTGAAGCATCTGGTATAGATAAGCGGGGTCATTATGTTTTAAAACATACATGCTGGCAAGTGGCTATAAGTACCATAGTTGACTATCCGCAAAGTTTGAGTGGAGAAGCAAAGAAACGGCTTGCAAGCTGTTTACTGATTCGTCCTATTTTCCGTAGGACATATCGGAAAGGCGGCAGAGAGTTTGGGGTAAGGTATGCAGGTCGTCTGAAAACGGTTCATCCCGTTTTCAGACGACCTTTTTTGACAATGTGATACACTGTCATTCTGACGACATAAATTATCGATGCAAAGCCAAACGCTTCAGGAATACAAATTGAACATCCTCATTACTTCTCCCCGCGCGCCCGTTGCGCTGGAATGGGCGCGGTTCGCCAAACGCGGCGGACATCAGGTTGTGTTTTGCGACAGCCTGCGTTTCCCGGTTGGCATTTTTGCCGGATTGGGCGAGTACCGCCGCATTCCCGCGCCGCGTTTGGATTTCGCCGGCTATGCGCGTGCTATGACGGAATTGGTGGCGCAGGCGGATTGTGTGATTCCGACCTGTGAAGATATTTTTTATTTGGCGAAGCTGGATTTGCCGGAATCGGAGCGTGCCAAATGTTGGATGCCGGATCATGAAACGCTGTTCACCCTGCATGACAAATTCCGTTTTTTCGAGCGGATGCCGCAGGATACGGCGGTGCGTTTTCCGGCTACGCGCCGAATCACGTCGGTCGGCGAGGTCGGATACGACAGCGTGAAGAAAACGGTATTGAAGCCTGTTTATTCGCGTTTCGGTCGTTCCGTAATACGCGGCGTAACGGAGGGTCGTCTGAAAAACATCCATATCAGTGCGGATTATCCTTGGGTGCAGCAGGATTTCATTACGGGGCAGGGGGTGTGCAATTATGTGATTTGCGAACACGGCAGCGTGTTGGCGCATGCCGCCTACCGCCCGCGCTACCTGCTCAACGATTCGGCCTCGACCTATTTCGAGCCGCTTTCCGACCCGCGTTTGGACGAATTTGTGACGAAATTTGCCGAGCAAAATGCGTATCACGGACAGGCGGCTTTTGACTTCATTGATGACGGAAACGATTTGTGGCTGTTGGAATGCAACCCCCGCGCGACCAGCGGCCTGCATCTTTTACGCGAGGATTTGATATTTGACGGAGCAGGGCGCTTGCAGCAACGGAAACACAACACGCCGTCCAAACCTTTACGGGTCGGTGCGACCTTGCCGCTGCTTTTCGGTTATCGGGCTTGGAAAGAGGGAAAATGGACGGCGCTTTGGCAGGACTTCCGCCGAGCCGATGATGTGATTGCCGATTTGCCTTTCTATGCGCAATGGCTGGCATTGGGCGAGATGATGTGGCGCAGTATCCGGCATCATAAGCCTTTAACCAGCGCCAGCACTTTCGATATTGAGTTTGACGGCGATGAAAACTGATCTGTCCCACGAATTTTCGGCATTGTTCCGAGACATTCCGCTGCAACGCCTGTTTGCCAATATGAATGCCCGCGCCGAGGTTTTGAATATCGACGGTTTGGATATTCCCTGTACCGTCATCAACCGGATCACGCCTAATTGCTATACCGCGTCGCCGCATTCGGCAATCGTGGATTATGCGAAGGACGAGTTGGTCAAACTGCCCGGCGGGCAGCGTATGCTTGCGGCGAGTTTGTTGTCGGCGTTAAGCGGCATTCTGCGGCTGAATCAGATCGACCGTATGGTGACGCTGAACAATTATTGCCTTTCTACCAATAGCTTCTCTGAGGCTTTTCAGACGACCCCAATGCCGAAGCTGACCCAAGCCGCCGTCGCAAAATGGCCGAAACATGCTTTGTCCGTCCGTTCGCTGAATCCGCGCCAGCATAAGGATTTGATTGAACGGCTGGAACAGCTCGGTTGGAAAATGGTTGTGACGCGGCAGGTTTACATTATGGACGATTGGCAGGCAGTCATGGCAAAAACCAATACCAAACGCGACCGCAAGATATTTAATGATGGACGTTATGTTTTCGAGCGCTTGAGTGCCGACAGCCCTGATGCGGATTTTGAAGCGGCGGTGCATTGGTACAACCGCCTGTATCTGAACAAATATTCCAAGCAAAACGTACAATTTACCGCTGAATTTATGCGCGAAGCCGTATCGCGCGATATCTTGAATTTATTTCTACTGCGTGACGGCAAAACCGGTGAAAGTGCCGGCGTATCAGGCGTGGTCATCGACAGCGGCGCCGCTACTTCGCCCATCGTCGGCTACGATGATGCCAAGCCGCAAAGTGATGCCTTATACCGCCGCTGCATGACGCGTTCCATGCAAACCTGTATCGAAGCGGATGTCCCTTTAAATTTCAGTTCCGGTGCGCCCGATTTCAAAAGGGTACGCGGCGCAGTACCTGAAATCGAATATATGGCGGTCTATACGTCCCATCTCCGACCTGCGCGCCGGCTTATTTGGAAGCTGTTACACGCATTGAGCCAGGGGTATTACAAAAAAATCCTGATTAAATACAAACTGTAAACATATAGTGGATTAACTAAATCAGGACAAGATGACGAAGCCGCAGACAGTACAGATAGTACGGAACCGATTCACTTGGTGCTTCAGCACCTTAGAGAATCGTTCTCTTTGAGCTAAGGCGAGGTAACGCCGTCTTGGTTTAGTTAATCCACTATAAATATTGAACTTAAAACATGGAGTACATCATGAAAAAAACGTTTTTACTCATCTGCCTTGCCGCCACTGCGGCCGCATCCGCCGAAACGATATCGTTGGAAGTATCGGGCAATCCGGCATTCCGTCAATATTCCGCAAATGCGAAGGTAGAGCCTGCGTTCAAATCCATACAAAACGAATGCGGTGATTTTGCCGTTGCGCCCCTTTTGCTTTCCCCGAAAAAGGACGCTAAATATTTCGTCGCAGTCTGCACAATGGGCGGTAGCGCATCGACAGAATTCCAAATCCTCTCCAGCGGACGCGGCAAATCAGAGGTCTTGTTGGAAGACGGAGGCTATGGAATCAATATCTTACCGAAACAACATAACGGTTTGCGCGATATCGCCGTTACAGAAGGCAATGCAGGATATTGCACCGAAACGCGTTACCGCTTTAATGGAAAAGCCTACCGCCCCTATAAGCGCAAGAGCTGCCTAGGTTAATCCATGCTGTAAGTTTCAAAAGAGGTGTATCAACATGAAAAAGTTGATTTGCCATCACAATCAAATAAAACGACACAAACCATGAATATAGAAAAAATGAAACGCGCTTGGTATCCGTTGATACCGAGCAAGCAGCTGAAAGACAAACCCGTTCATCGCGAATTGTTGGGACAGCAGCTGGTATTGGTACGGCTGAACGGACACGCAGCCTGTATGGATGATTGCTGTCCGCATCGGCATGTGCCGCTGAGTGCGGGCAAAATCGTTTCGGGCAAACTCCAATGTTGTTATCACGGCTGGGAGTTTGACGCGCAAGGCAAAGTTTTGACTGTTGTCGGCGGGATGTGTGCTTGTGAAGAAGCTGAGAGTGTTCCTACGTTTCCATGCCGAGAGTACGACGATTGGGTGTGGGTTTGTCTGGTTTCCGATATTCCTTTTGAACCGTATGCCGATTTTGAAGCGCCGGAAGGTTTTGAAACCGCCAACGCCGTCCGATATATGGAAGGTGATTTTATCCACGCCATCGAAAACTTCCTCGACCCGACCCATACACGCTATATCCATGCCAAACTGCTGCGCAACAACGGCAAACAAAGCATGCAGATCAGCCAGAGCCACCATGAACGTGGTTTCGTGACGCATTATCGTCTCAATCAACAGCAAAACGGATTGATTAACAAGCTGTTCGACAAAGGCATTACCGTTAACGATGCGGCATTTACCTTCCCGGGTTTGGTGCGTATCGATTACTTCACGCCGAACAGTCATGAATATCGGATTTCCGCCTTTTTTATCCCTCAAAACAAGGGCAGTATGGGCTTAAATGTCCGAGTCCATTTCCCTAAAAGCCGCTTTCCTTTGCCCATCAAATTCCATCTGTTCCGCCCGTTTCTGGAACGGCTGATGGTTCAGGATTCCGCCATTATCAAAAGCCAATACCATCATCACAAAGAACATTATGCGAATAGGCCTTATTGCAGCACCACCAATGATTTGGTGATTGATCATTTGTTGCATCTCTTCTTGGAAAACATGCCGGAGGGCATAGACAAAACGGGAGAAATAAGTTTATAGAGAATGCGAAACCGGAGGAGGAGGGTGGTAGCCTGAGGGTCGTCTGAAAACAGTGTATAGTGGATTAACTTTAAACCAGTACGGCGTTGCCTCGCCTTGCCGTACTATTTGTACTGTCTGCGGCTTCGTCGCCTTGTCCTGATTTAAAGTTAATCCACTATAAAACGGGTTTCAGACGACCCCTTCTATAAAAACTGTCAACAATTTTCATTAATATATTCCGAATGCCCGAATATTTATTTTATAAAAATCAATACTCAATCTTTTCGGTATTCGGATAATGTTAAAAGATGAAAGATTTTGTCTTGATTGAACAGGCGGTTTGCGTTATCGTTTGCATTCTTTCATTCATAAACTCTGTGTTTCATTCCAATTGATTGGACAGTCTGACTGTCGCCGTGTTCCTTCAATGCGCGTACCCTAAACCGCTGCTTGGAGGGCTTGCATTACAGGTGCTGTGGCGAGGCGGGTTGCCCCTATTGGTTTGAAGCCGTATAAAAGAGGTCATTATGCAATTATCAGGTGCACAAATCATAGTGCAAAGTCTCAAAGCCGAAGGTGTAGAGTACGTTTTCGGCTATCCGGGCGGCGCAGTCATCGAAATCTACGACGCTATTTTCCAACTCAATAAATTCAAGCACATCCTGACCCGACACGAGCAGGCGGCGGTACACGCGGCAGATGCGTATGCGCGCGTCAGCGGCAAAGTCGGCGTCGCGCTGGTTACTTCCGGTCCGGGCGTGACCAATGCGCTGACAGGCATTGCCACCGCATACAGCGATTCGATTCCGATGGTGGTCATCAGCGGACAGGTCGGTAATTCGCTCATCGGTACGGATGCGTTTCAAGAGGTGGATACGGTCGGCATTACCCGTCCGTGCGTCAAACACAATTTCTTGGTAACCAACGTCAACGAGCTTGCAGAGACTATTAAAAAGGCATTCCAAATCGCCGCCAGCGGCCGACCCGGCCCGGTCGTAGTCGATATTCCCAAAGATGTAACGCAGGCGATGGCGAAATTCAGCTATCCGCAGGAAGACATCTTTATCCGCTCTTACCAACCTGTCGTGCAAGGCCATATCGGGCAGATTAAAAAAGCCATCCAAATGTTGGCTTCCGCCAAACGTCCGATCGTTTATTTCGGCGGCGGCGTGGTATTGGGCAATGCTTCGGAAGAGCTGACGAAGTTTGTCCGCATGACGGGCGCACCATGTACCGGCACACTGATGGGGCTGGGCGCGTACCCTTCAAGCGACCGCCAATTCTTAGGTATGCTGGGTATGCACGGCACTTACGAAGCCAACCTCGCCATGCAAAACGCGGATGTCGTGTTGGCAGTGGGCGCGCGTTTTGACGACCGAGTCGTCTCCGTTCCGTCCAAATTCTTTGAAAAAGCCAAAAAAGTCATTCATATTGATGTTGACCCGTCCAGCATCGCCAAACGCGTCAAAGTCGATATTCCGATTGTCGGCGACGTGAAAAACGTCTTGTCCGAAATGATTGCTTTGTGGGGCAAGCAGGATGCACCTGCCGCCGACTCTTTGGACAAATGGTGGAAAAACATCGAAGAATGGCGTTCGCGCAACTGCCTGTGGTTTGACAACGACAGCGAAATCATCAAGCCGCAATATGTCGTGCAGAAACTTGCCGAAGTTACCGGTAATTCCGCCATCATCACTTCGGACGTGGGACAACACCAAATGTTCGCGGCGCAATATTATCCGTTCGAACGCCCGCGCCAATGGCTCAATTCCGGCGG
>NZ_JH164966.1:347753-352481 GCF_000227275.1 Neisseria sp. GT4A_CT1 | reverse complement strand
TGGGTACGATGGGCGTAGGTCTGCCGTATGCGTTGGGTGCGAAACTCGCCGCTCCCGACCAAGACGTATTCTGTATTACGGGTGAAGGTTCGATTCAGATGAACATCCAGGAATTGTCCACCTGCTTCCAATACCATGTCCCGATTAACGTCGTTACCCTCAACAACGGCTACCTCGGCATGGTTCGCCAATGGCAGGAGCTGTATTACGGCAACCGCGAATCGGAAACCTATTTCGATTCCCTGCCAGATTTCGTCAAACTGGCGGAAGCATACGGGCACATCGGCATCCGCGTGGACAAAAAATCCGATGTTGAAGGCGCGCTTTTGGAAGCGGTCAAACAAAAAGACCGTCTGGTATTTATCGACTTCTTGACCGATAAGAAACAAAACGTGCTGCCCATGGTCGGCAACGGCAAAGGTTTGGACGAAATGGTCCTGCCGCCGCATATGCGCGAAAACCCTAAAGCGTAAGGAGAACGACAATGCGACATATCTTATCTGTTCTGATGGAAAACGAATCAGGCGCGATGAGCCGCGTGGTTGGCCTCTTCTCCGCTCGCGACTACAACATCGACTCCTTGGCAGTAGCCCCGACCGAAGACAAAACCCTTTCGCGCATGACCATCGTTACCCATGGCGACGAGCAAGTCATCGAACAAATCACCAAGCAACTCAATAAATTGATTGAGGTGGTCAAAGTGGTCGATTTGAACGAAAGCCGTTTTGTCGAACGCGAACTGATGTTGGTAAAAGTCCGCGCCGTCGGCAAAGACCGCGACGAATTTTTACGCCTGACCGAAATCTACCGTGGCAGCATCATCGACGTAACCGACCGCAGCTACACCATCGAAATCACAGGTTCGACCGACAAACTCGACTCTTTCCTCGAAACCGTCGGACGCGCCCAGATTTTGGAAACCGTACGCACAGGCGCAGCCGGCATCGGCCGCGGCGAGCGTATTTTGAAAATTTAACACCGTCAGGTTTTCAGACGACCCGATAGGTCGTCTGAAAACAGAAACGGCAGGAGAGATTGATGTCAAACATTAAAATCGTCGCGCTGGTTACCGTCAAACCCGAATACACGGAAACGCTGAAACCCTTGTTCCAAAGCCTGGTCAAAGCCAGCCGCGCGGAAGAAGGCAACATCAGCTACGATTTGCATCAGGAAATCGGCAAACCCGAGCGTTTCGTCTTCGTCGAAAACTGGAAATCCCAAGCCGCCATCGACGCGCATAACGCCAGCGAACATTTCCAAGGTTTCGTCAAAGCCATCGACGGCAAAACCGACGCGCTCGAAATCGTTTTGATGGAAGAACTCTCCGTTTAACCCTTTACCCTCAATCCAACTGTCCGGCATCCTCAACACAAAGCCGGAACCCATTTTATCCAAAGGAAATCAAATGCAAGTTTATTACGATAAAGACGCCGACCTGTCCCTGATCAAAGGCAAAACCGTCGCCATCATCGGCTACGGCTCACAAGGCCACGCCCACGCAGCCAACCTGAAAGATTCAGGCGTAAACGTAGTAGTCGGCCTGCGCCAAGGCGGCTCTTGGAAAAAAGCAGAAGCAGCCGGCTTCGAAGTATTGTCCGTAGCCGATGCCACCAAAAAAGCAGACGTAGTGATGATTCTGCTGCCCGACGAAAACCAACCCGTCGTATACAAAAACGAAATCGAGCCTAACCTGAAACAAGGCGCGGTACTCGCTTTCGCACACGGCTTCAACGTCCACTACAACCAAATCGTACCGCGTGCCGACTTGGACGTGATTATGGTCGCCCCCAAAGGCCCCGGTCACACCGTACGCAGTGAATTCCTGAAAGGCGGCGGCGTACCTTCGCTGATCGCCGTTTACCAAGATAAAAGCGGCAAAGCCCGCGACATCGCCCTGTCTTACGCAGCAGCCAACGGCGGCACCAAAGGCGGCGTGATTGAAACCAACTTCCGCGAAGAAACCGAAACCGACCTCTTCGGCGAACAAGCCGTATTGTGCGGCGGCGTGGTCGAACTGATCAAAACCGGCTTCGAAACCCTGACCGAAGCAGGCTACGCGCCCGAAATGGCATACTTCGAATGCCTGCACGAAATGAAGCTCATCGTTGACCTGATTTACGAAGGCGGCATCGCCAACATGAACTACTCCATCTCCAACAACGCGGAGTACGGCGAATACGTTACCGGCGTGGAAGTCATTAACGACAAATCCCGCGAAGCCATGCGCAACGCCCTCAAACGCATCCAAACCGGCGAATACGCCAAAATGTTCATCCAAGAAGGTGCCGTCAACTACGCCAGCATGACCGCCCGCCGCCGCCTGACTGCCGATCACCAAATCGAGAAAGTCGGCGCACAACTGCGTTCCATGATGCCTTGGATTGCCAAAAACAAACTGGTCGACTTGGACAAAAACTAATTCGACTCGGTTCAACCATAAGCAAACCTGCCCGACGATTCGGGCAGGTTTTTTGTTACGTTGAGATTTTGAAAAATCAAAAATTCCAGTGGAGGAAAGGTCGTCTGAAAGACGAATTGACGATTTCAGACGACCCTTTGCTTGAGTTAGAAGTTATCGTGGCTCAGTTCAAAAGAACAATAGCAACGAAGCTTTATCTGTGGTTTGTAGTGTTCTTTTTTATTTATGAATTCCAGGTCCGAAATCGGCTGTGACAAATTCTTGAACAATCATGACCGCGCAGTTGTCTTTACGTTTTTTCATAAAAAGCAGTTTTGCCTTTGCCGGGGCGGGTAACGTAAGAATGGATATGTCTTTACCGTCTAAATGGCCGATAAAACTGGGACTGCCTGCGAACTCTTCATAGTTTGTAGGTGGCAACGGACAGCGGTTATTGTGAAGTTCAAATTCAAGCTGCTTCATCTTGCCTTTTTCAGACGACCATTCAGCAAACGAAATACTACGGATACCGTATTGTTGATATGGATCTTGGTTAACATGGTATGTGCTGTTGAATTGTCTGTCGTTTTTTATAGTATGGTTAGCAGTTCGATTGATTTCATGCGCCAGTTCGGGGATATCAATGCTGCGACCGATTTTATCCAAGTCAATAAAACTGCCATCGCGGGCAGCTTCTACCAAGACCTTAGACAAAGACTTATCGTGCATACGCATGGTTTCCATCGTATCGGCTCGGGCAATATTGGCTGATGTAAGCAGTGCGCAAAATATCAAAAAATAAGATTTCATTTAAATCCTTGTTATTAAATAGAGTTTAAGAATAAAACAAAATTGCCTGCATAGAAGATGAGATATTATGAGGCATACTGATAATTTATTGAAATTTTTCCAACATGATTTTTCTTATGGATGAAAATTTTTTTGATGAATTATGTTTAAGCGCCATATAAATTTCATCATCAATTTTATTTTGAGTTAATATCATATTTTCAATATATGGAATAATTTTCTCAGAGCCGGTTGAGATTAAATAGGCAGTTATCTCGCTATAAATATATGATTCTATGCGAAAATGGTCTAGTTTATTCAATAGTAAAGTCTCAATCGATTTCGAGTAATAGCTTTTTTCTTTTAGAGCATACACAATCCAAGAAATTACTTTCGGATGCTTGCTATTTAAATTTTTTATCAGATATTCTTCAATATAATCTCTTTTGGGAAAAAATGCAGAGCTGAAAGCAGTAGCCATAACGATAGAATATCTATGTATACGCCAAATTAATTGAATTTTTTCCTCTATTGCGCAGAATTCTTCCTCTCCTAAGTCATAATGATGAAACAAATGCCCTAAAGAAGATATCGCTGAGGATTTTACGTTAATGCTTTTATCGTTGCTTATAAAATCAATTAAAAGAGATAAAACATCTTCAAGTTCGGATTTGTTAAGTTTATTCTGAATCTGTCCGAGAATAAAGACAGCAATTTCCCTATGTCGACTATACCGGCTTGTTAAGAGGACATTTTTGACGATATCGCTAATTTCACGATACCGAAAAAATTGCAATCTTCTAGCTGCCTCATATTGAGTTTGAGTATTAGAATTCAGCAGGATATTGAGTAACTCAGTAACTGATAAATCCTTGCATGCCAAATAAGCATCAAAACTCAGAGAATCGTTATTTTTCATATAGTTTGCCTTGTTTGTGTCTAATGCAGGGGCTATCTTGAAAAATGTGATTTGATTTCATGAGTTTTAGCGTTTATATGAACTTCTATAATCCCATGTCCTCCTCTGCGATGAGGATTTAATATTTGGGGAGAGTAGGTAAAAACATAATATTTGTTTTCTGTTTTATCAAGGTAAGTGCTGCATGATATATTGTATTCAGAGATGTTTAATCCTCTAGCCTCTATTTCTTTCATGGAAAGGAATAGAGGTTGGGAATATTCTTTTTCTATCGATAGTTTTTTACCCGAATATCTATAAATCTCAGAAGAATCAGCCATAGTATTTTGCGGGATAAAGAATATGAAGAGTAAAGTAACCAGATATTTTATAAGATTCATTTTTAATATTAACTCGATAGGGTTTAAAATCGAAGGTACCAAGTTTTATAGTTTATAGCAAGCTGTTGGATCAGCAGATGTAGGTTGGGTCGTGATCCAACATTCAGGTTTTTGTTGGGTTTGCCAACCCAACCTACGCTTGCTTGCTACCATAGGTATAGTGGCTTAACTTTAAACCAGTACGGCGTTGCCTCGCCTTGCCGTACTATCTGTACTGTCTGCGGCTTCGTCGCCTTGTCCTG
>NZ_JH164966.1:342701-347379 GCF_000227275.1 Neisseria sp. GT4A_CT1 | reverse complement strand
ACTATATAATGCGGGAAGCAGTTTAAAAATTTTTGCCAGGCTATGTTTTAGGTATCGCATTCAGGTGTGACCCCCCGTTATGCTTGTCTATGCGCAGTATAAATGATTTGGTATCTAGATATTCATTCAATCTCCAAATTTCGCTGTTTATTAAGGGTTCAATATAATGCCTTATATTCTTTTTCTATTTTGCCTATTATCATCAGTATGGTTAACTTATATCTGTGTGAAAAAATATTGTAAAAGCAGGCTGGCCAAATTTTTGGGCGTACCTATTTTATTCTTTCTGTTTCTTGGCCTGAACCCTGTTTACCATTTCGCAAACAAAGCTTTGCGTCCGACGCATACAGCGGAGGAATTGATGATGGAAGATCCAGGAAACCGAATGATATTCTTAATATTCAAAGACAAGTTTCCGCAAGATTATGCCCAAATCGTGGCGAAAGCCGAAGATTTTATGAAATCAAAAAATCATGAACAAGATATGCGTTTTTTTCTCTCAGAAACAATAGACATCATGTTAAGAAAATTGCCTTATGCAGATGATGACAACTTAATTGCTATGTTTCAGGAAGATATGCAGTTGCGTACCAAACTCCTGAACGAAAACGACACGGTAAACTGCTTTTATTTGGAGTATCCTCATTTAGCTCCTGATATTTCGCTTTTTTCAAAGCAAATGAAGCCCTATTTCGCCTCTATAAAACAAGCTAGAGTACGAGCTTTGCAATCTGCCGATATTCATCGAAAAATGCCGGACGAAACTGAAATAGCGCAAACACAAGATAAAGTAAATCAGATTTTATGGAAGAAATATAGTGAACAGGAGTTGGCGGTAATCAATAACGAGAATGAGGATGAAATAAAGCAATATACAGCTGAAGAGCAGGCTTTGATGTGCCGTTTTACAATCGATACAATGCAGGTGATATTAGAACAGCCTAAGCATGAGGCTGCCGAACTGCTTCGTTTTAATTTGAGTCATTGAGGAACGATCTGTTGGATATTTTTCCCAATAAATCTCTTAGGCTTAAAACAGATTACATTGATAGGTACATTAAAGCAGCCGTGGATTCGGTACTCGAATCTGACATTTTTGGTATTTTCAGACGACCTTTTTATACTGCTTCTGTATTTATACTTAAAGCAGATGTAGGTTGGGTCGTGACCCAACATTCAGGTTTTTGTTGGGTTTGTCAACCCAACCTACGCTCGCTAATTACTCACCATCACATCCATATATATCTGAAGATTTCGGATATATAACTTCTAATAAATTATAAATAGATTCAACTTCATTAATATATGATATATCAGAATTATAATATTTAATACTCTCTCTTCTAGCTGTATATAGGCTATGATTTTTATCTTGGGTATTATTATATTTATCTTTGTATACTTCGTTATATTTTTCAATTAAGATACATGCCCCTTTTTTTACGCTATCTTGATTAGATAAATATACGTCTGAAGTTACCTGCATGATGCCGGATGTTTTAATTCTACCAGTCCAAAAAAATAATCTTTCCATAAGCCTATACAATATATGTCTATTAAAGTCTTCATAAATTAAAATCGAATATATTAATGCTTTTTGCTTTTCAATAGTGCTATTATCTATACCAGTCCCAATCGCTTCCTCAATAATAGAACCATATTTATGAGAAAAACGATTGTGCTTATGCTTTACATAATTTAATTTTCTATTATTATCTAAAGATGATATTGAAATATCTTTAATAACTTTATATATGTAACCAATAACCGCAAACCACAATGCCGTTGTAATTTCTTGTTCCGTCGGCAAGGGAAAGTATCTTTTTTCAATAAAATTTTTATAAACAATGTATGATACAAATATAGAAATAAAAGCTATTAGAATATGCTTTATCCAGTTTGTAATTTTTAATCTACCTATAATTAAGATAAAAATAAATCTTATTAAGAAATAAAATATTGTTGTTATATAAATATTTTTTGTTAAATAAAAAAGATTTATTTTATCTAGAAAAACTGACAATACTAATATAAAAGCAACAGGAGTAAAAGATCGATACAATATATTAAATATAGGTTGTTCTTCACTACTATCAAATGACAATTGATAATATCCAAATTTTATTGATCTCTTACCAAACCAATTTGATATAAAGAATAATAAAAAAGAAAATAATAAATTAAATAGTAAATTATCCATAATACACCCCTTATGCATAAATTATAAGAAAATAATTAATAATACAGCCTAGTGCAGACTACTTTTTTTGCTGTTTCAATGCCTTTAAAAGCAGCCTACACCTTTTTCAGACGGCCTTTTTTCCTCCATCCTTACTTAACTATCACCCTGTCTTTCAAAGTCTTCAACACATTCTTCACGGTGTTAATCCTGACTTCGATATTTTCCATCTCGGCTGTAAATCTTAACTTATCCGCTCCAGCCAGCCGGTATTTTTTATCTGTCTGAATCAGCAGGATGATTTCTGTCGGGTCGATTTGGTGGTGTTTGCCGAAGGTAACGGTGACGGCTTCGCTGGTGGCGTCGATGGCGTCTATGCCCAATTCTTTTGCGGCAAGCCGCAGGTGGTGGCTTTCGATGAGGGTTTTGACGGGTTGTTCGGGCAGGCCGAAGCGGTCGACGAGTTCTTCGTGTATGGCGTTGATTTGCTGCACGGTTTCGCAGACGGCGAGGCGTTTGTAGAGGACGAGCCGTTCGTGGATGTCGGGGCAGTAGCTTTCGGGCAGCAGGGCGGGGTTGTGCAGTTTGATTTCGGTGGTGATGCCCAGCGGTGCGTCGAGGTCGGGCTGGCGGCCTTTTTTGAGGTCGCGCACGGCTTGTTTGAGCATTTCGGTGTAGAGCGTGAAGCCGACCTGTATCATTTCGCCGGATTGTCCTTCGCCGAGGATTTCGCCGGCGCCGCGGATTTCCAAATCCTGCATGGCGAGGGTGAAACCTGCGCCGAGTTCGTCTGCCGCCGCGATGGCGTCGAGGCGTTTTTCTGCGTCTTTGGTGATGTATTCGGGTGTGAGCAGGTAGGCGTAGGCTTGGTGGTGGCTGCGGCCGACGCGCCCGCGAAGCTGGTGCAGTTGCGCCAGTCCGAATTTGTCGGCGCGGTTGATGATGATGGTGTTGGCGTTGGGGATGTCGATGCCGGTTTCGATGATGGTGGAACAGAGCAACACGTTGAATCTTTGCTGCAAAAAGTCGCGCATGACTTGTTCCAGCTCGCGCTCGCGCAGTTGTCCGTGCGCTACGCCGATGCGGGCTTCGGGCAGCAGGGTTTCCAGCCGCTCGCGCATGTTTTCGATGGTATCCACTTCATTGTGCAGGAAAAATACCTGCCCGCCGCGTTTGAGTTCGCGCAATACGGCTTCGCGCACGCTGCCTTCGCTGAAGGGTTTGACAAAGGTTTTGACGGCGAGGCGGCGGCTGGGCGCGGTAGTAATCAGCGAGAAGTCGCGCAGGCCTTCGAGCGCCATGCTGAGGGTGCGCGGAATCGGTGTGGCGGTCATGGTGAGGATGTCGACATTGGCGCGCAGGCGTTTGAGCTGCTCTTTTTGGCGCACGCCGAAGCGGTGTTCTTCGTCAATGATGACTAGCCCTAAGTTTTTGAATTTTATGTCGTCCTGCACCAATTTGTGCGTGCCGATAACGATATCGACCGTGCCGTCCGCCATGCCTTCGAGCGCGGCTTTGGTGGCTTTGCTGTTGTTGAAACGCGAAAGGCTGGCGACTTTTACGGGGAAATCGGCGAAACGGTCGGCAAAGTTTTGCGCGTGCTGCTCGACCAAAAGCGTGGTCGGGGCGAGTACGGCGACTTGTTTGCCGCCCATCACCGCCACAAACGCGGCGCGCAGGGCGACTTCGGTTTTGCCGAAACCGACATCGCCGCACACGAGGCGGTCCATCGGCTTCGCCTGCGTCAAATCTTTAATCACGGCGGCGATGGCGGCGGCCTGGTCTTCGGTTTCTTCGTAGCCGAAGCCGTCGGCAAACGCCTGGTAGTCCAACTCGTTGATTTCAAACTTGTGTCCCGATTGGGCGACGCGTTGGGCGTAGAGGTTGAGCAACTCGGCGGCGGTGTCGCGCGCCTTTTCGGCGGCTTTGCGCTTCGCCTTGTTCCACGCGCCGCTGCCGAGCTTGTGCAGGGCGACATTTTCATGCGCCTGGCCGGAGTAGCGGCTGATTAAATGCAGTTGCGAAACAGGCACATAAAGCTGCGCTTCGCCCGCGTATTCGAGCAACATCATTTCGTTGGTTTCGCCGCCCAAGTCCATCGTTACCAAGCCCATATACCGCCCGATGCCGTGTTCTTCGTGAACGACGGGATCGCCGATGTTGATTTCGGCAAGGTCGCGCAACAGGCCGTCTGAAACGGCGGCGTGTTTCTTGCGGCGGTTGTGGACGCGCGAACGGGCGACGTATTGGTAGAGGTCGGATTCGGTGATGACGGCGATGGCACTTTGAGCGGCAACCGCTTTGCCCTCTCCCCAACCCTCCCCCACGGGGGAGGGAGCAGGTTGCTGTTGGATTTGCCCGTGCAGACTACTTTCGACGGGGTGCAGGTTGCTTTCGGTTTTCAGGTCGTCTGAAACGGCAGCGGCACTTTGTTCTCTCTCCTGCGGGATAGGGCTTGTTACGGCTAAGGAAAATTCGGTTTGAGCTGCAACTGCTTTG